>NZ_CP197226.1:8470000-9123100 GCF_052075915.1 Bradyrhizobium sp. 1200_D9_N1_1
TTAGACCAGTGAGCTGTTACGCTTTCTTTAAAGGATGGCTGCTTCTAAGCCAACCTCCTGGTTGTTTTGGGATTTCCACATCCTTTCCCACTTAGCCACGAATTAGGGGCCTTAGCTGTAGGTCCGGGTTGTTTCCCTCTCCACGACGGACGTTAGCACCCGCCGTGTGACTCCCGGATAGTACTCTCAGGTATTCGGAGTTTGGTTGGGTTTGGTAAGACGGTAAGTCCCCCTAGCCCATCCAGTGCTCTACCCCCTGAGGTATTCATCCGAGGCGATACCTAAATATCTTTCGCGGAGAACCAGCTATTTCCCAGTTTGATTGGCCTTTCACCCCTAACCACAAGTCATCGGAGCCTTTTTCAACAGGCACCCGTTCGGTCCTCCAGTGAGTGTTACCTCACCTTCAACCTGCTCATGGCTAGATCACTAGGTTTCGGGTCTAATACAACGAACTTGACGCCCTATTCAGACTCGCTTTCGCTACGCCTTCGCCTATCGGCTTAAGCTTGCTCGTTAAATTAAGTCGCTGGCCCATAATACAAAAGGTACGATGTCACCCAGAACGAATCTTGGGCTCCATCTGTTTGTAGGTGTCCGGTTTCAGGTCTATTTCACTCCCCTCGTCGGGGTGCTTTTCACCTTTCCCTCACGGTACTGGTTCACTATCGGTCGCTGAGGAGTACTTAGGCTTGGAGGGTGGTCCCCCCGCGTTCAGACAGGATTGCACGTGTCCCGCCTTACTCGTGGATACATCATCGCATTACTCGTACGGGGCTATCACCCTCTGAGGCCCAGCTTTCCTGACTGGTTCCGATTGTCTTTGATGTATCACTGGCCTGGTCCGCGTTCGCTCGCCACTACTAACGGAGTCTCTGTTGATGTCCTTTCCTCCAGGTACTTAGATGTTTCAGTTCCCTGGGTTTGCTTGAAACCTCCTATGTATTCAGAAGTCTCATACCTTCTCTTGATAACCGGAAATCCAAAACCTCTTCGATCGAAATCTAAAGGCCTAGGCATCTTCCATTATCTGGTCGAACCCCACACCGATGTCTTTCGACAAAGGTCTTGGAGTTCCGGCTATCGAAGGTGGGTTTCCCCATTCGGAAATCCGCGGATCAAAGCTTCTTCGCAGCTCCCCACGGCTTATCGCAGCGTAGCACGTCCTTCATCGCCTCTCAGCGCCAAGGCATCCACCGAACACCCTTAAGGCACTTGATTGCTCTCATTATCAATGTCCACACACTCGGCAGAATGTTGTCTGCAGAACTGCCTTGCGGCACGCGCCCTCGATGAACGCTATCTGCAGCCGGACAATGATTAGAAAGACCAGCTTGCTTCGTAAGATCGTTCCGATAGCGAGGCGGTCAAGCTTCGCTAAAAGGATCATTTACAACTCGCCCGTCTTTCAAGTTTGACCTTGAAGGACGCGTGAGCGCCGAAATGATCCGGAGATAATGAAGTATCGCGCAGAAATCTTCTGCACGATCCAACTCGGATCGATCTCCTCTTTACGATGTCAGAAATCACGCAGCCTGCTGTCCATCCGGACTAGCAAGTGCGAAGTGATGTTTCGCGGACGATTTAGGTGCACGATCAGTCGATGATCAAACCATCTGGTGGAGCCAGACGGGATCGAACCGACGACCTCATGCTTGCAAAGCACGCGCTCTCCCAGCTGAGCTATGGCCCCGTAACCAGAAGACGAATGCTCACTCGATGAAAGTGGTGGGCCTGGGAAGACTTGAACTTCCGACCTCACGCTTATCAAGCGCGCGCTCTAACCAACTGAGCTACAAGCCCCTAACGCTATCCTATCAAGGACTAGGGTCTTGGCGTGCAGCAACCGGCGACTAGCGCCAAATGCAATCGCACAACGCAGCCCCGGCGCGTGTTCGTCCGCGAAGAAAGAGAAACGAAGACGGCGAAATCCCGCCAATGCAGCTCAACAATCCTGACGACTGTTGGCCACTGATGTTTCTAAAACGATCCGATAGTGAGCCGAAGCTCGCTGAAGGATCATCCTTAGAAAGGAGGTGATCCAGCCGCAGGTTCCCCTACGGCTACCTTGTTACGACTTCACCCCAGTCGCTGACCCTACCGTGGCCGGCTGCCTCCATTGCTGGTTAGCGCACCGTCTTCAGGTAAAGCCAACTCCCATGGTGTGACGGGCGGTGTGTACAAGGCCCGGGAACGTATTCACCGTGGCGTGCTGATCCACGATTACTAGCGATTCCAACTTCATGGGCTCGAGTTGCAGAGCCCAATCCGAACTGAGACGGCTTTTTGAGATTTGCGAAGGGTCGCCCCTTAGCATCCCATTGTCACCGCCATTGTAGCACGTGTGTAGCCCAGCCCGTAAGGGCCATGAGGACTTGACGTCATCCCCACCTTCCTCGCGGCTTATCACCGGCAGTCTCCTTAGAGTGCTCAACTAAATGGTAGCAACTAAGGACGGGGGTTGCGCTCGTTGCGGGACTTAACCCAACATCTCACGACACGAGCTGACGACAGCCATGCAGCACCTGTGTTCCAGGCTCCGAAGAGAAGGTCACATCTCTGCGACCGGTCCTGGACATGTCAAGGGCTGGTAAGGTTCTGCGCGTTGCGTCGAATTAAACCACATGCTCCACCGCTTGTGCGGGCCCCCGTCAATTCCTTTGAGTTTTAATCTTGCGACCGTACTCCCCAGGCGGAATGCTTAAAGCGTTAGCTGCGCCACTAGTGAGTAAACCCACTAACGGCTGGCATTCATCGTTTACGGCGTGGACTACCAGGGTATCTAATCCTGTTTGCTCCCCACGCTTTCGTGCCTCAGCGTCAGTATCGGGCCAGTGAGCCGCCTTCGCCACTGGTGTTCTTGCGAATATCTACGAATTTCACCTCTACACTCGCAGTTCCACTCACCTCTCCCGAACTCAAGATCTTCAGTATCAAAGGCAGTTCTGGAGTTGAGCTCCAGGATTTCACCCCTGACTTAAAGACCCGCCTACGCACCCTTTACGCCCAGTGATTCCGAGCAACGCTAGCCCCCTTCGTATTACCGCGGCTGCTGGCACGAAGTTAGCCGGGGCTTATTCTTGCGGTACCGTCATTATCTTCCCGCACAAAAGAGCTTTACAACCCTAGGGCCTTCATCACTCACGCGGCATGGCTGGATCAGGGTTGCCCCCATTGTCCAATATTCCCCACTGCTGCCTCCCGTAGGAGTTTGGGCCGTGTCTCAGTCCCAATGTGGCTGATCATCCTCTCAGACCAGCTACTGATCGTCGCCTTGGTAGGCCGTTACCCTACCAACTAGCTAATCAGACGCGGGCCGATCTTTCGGCGATAAATCTTTCCCCGTAAGGGCTTATCCGGTATTAGCACAAGTTTCCCTGTGTTGTTCCGAACCAAAAGGTACGTTCCCACGCGTTACTCACCCGTCTGCCGCTGACGTATTGCTACGCCCGCTCGACTTGCATGTGTTAAGCCTGCCGCCAGCGTTCGCTCTGAGCCAGGATCAAACTCTCAAGTTGGACTTGAACTTTGAACCGGCTGATCACAACGTTTGACGAGGTCCCACCATTTTTCATCGACCGAAATCGACGAGCTGCCTGCGATTCACATCGCTGGCAACGATGGTGTTTCCTTTAAAACGTGTACCGCCGAAGTCTTTCGTCCGGTCTCGATCAGAAAAGCCGAAGCTTTTCAGAGCCGAGACCCGCAAGGACTCCGCCGTCCACGTTTCTCTTTCTTCATCTTCACTTGTCAAACAGCCCGGGACCGGAGAGGCCCCAACCTTCCTGAGAGGAAGGGTTCCGACACCCTTACCGACGATGGATGAACTCCAACCGACTGGTGTCGGCTGTTGTGTCACTCAACAAGGTGAGGAGCATCAGTGGCGCGTTCGCTCGCCTTGGTCAGTGACCCGGCGGCGCCGCGCTCAGTGGTTGGGGTTATAGGCCCCACCTTCCGGGCTGTCAACGCCAATCGTCAACAAATCGTCGCACAGTGGATTGTTGAAAAAAATCCAGTGATTCCAGTCGATTAGAGAGGGCATGAGCGCGCCGACCGCGGCCGCGCCGCAAAAAATCTCAAAAAAAGTTTGCGCCCCAGGGAGCTCCGGAAGGGCTTCGGAGGGGCTCCGGAAGCGGCTTCGGGCGCCCTCCCCGGACGGGCTCGGCCGGTCGCCCCTTCAGGAAACTTTTTCCATATTAGGCGCCGTACTAGAGCCACAATCCCGCGGCGTTCTGATAAGAGACAAGCTTGAATCGCGGGGATGCCAGTGGGGGCTGCCGGCGGTTTGCGTGGGGTCAGAGGAAGGCGATCATACGATGAAGCGGCCTTCTTCAGACATTCGAGAGACATCGAGAGATCTTTTTCCGCTTAGCTGTTCGTAATTTCGGCCGGCCCGTCATCAGGGCCTTCTGACCGCGAGCGCCTGTGCGGCTTGCCGTTTCCTGCGATGCCCCTCCAAGAGGGCGACCAGGGAGGGGCTCGAAACCGGGCTGGTATGGGCCTCTTGGGTCGTTGATTGGGGGACTTGGGTTGAACCACAGGACGTCACGCGGCGCTTACGGGCGTGAGACCGGGATCATCGATCTCGGCCACGAGCCGCCGCTTTCCGTCGATGGTTCCGAAGCCGCCGTCATCGACCGCCGTCGTGTTTCGGTCCAATGGTTCAGCGGGACAATTCTGACCGGACTTTGCGGCGCAGCCCTGATCGGCGGCGCCGTTTTCGCTTCGCTCGACGGCGAGATGACCTTCGCCAAGGTGCCGGAGCGGGTCGAAGGCGCGCTGCGTGGCGCGTTTGGCGCAGCTGATCGCGCCGCCACGCTGCACAAGAGCGACCGCCTGCCGCCACCGAACGAATCCACCGCATCGCGCAACATCGTGCGCGTCTCCACGGTGGCCCGCGTCGGCAATCGCGACGTGATGCGGGTGCGTCCCTTCGTCCGGATCGCCGGCAATCTGTCGATGACGACGAGCGACCTGTCGGCAAAAATTCCGCCGTTCAACGCCCAGCGCCTTCTCACCGACGTCGGCTCCGATCCGAAGACCGCCGCCGACGATCCCAACAACCCCGAAGCGGTCGAACCCGACGCCGAGGTCTCCTTCGTCACCAAGGACCTGTCGCCGGTGCTGCCGAAGGCCAAGATTTCCGCGGTGGTGGCGCTCGACGACATCCTGATGCGGGTCCGCGATGCCGCCAACTGGCGCGGCAATGGCGGGGTGCGCTACGCCTCGCTCGCCAATGCCACCGCCGACGTTTCCGGCGCGTCCGACATGAAGATGGCCTACGCCACCGAAGTGTCGCCGTCGGATCCCTATGCCGGCTTCGAGACGCGCGTGGTGCCGGAAAACGTCACGCTGCTGCCGAAGACCAAGGAGCAGATCACCGGCGGCAATCCCAACGGCGAGCGCGTCCATCTGGTCAAGAAGGGCGACAGCGTCGCCTCCGTCCTGCGCGATCTCGGCGCCACGGCGGACGAGATCAAGGCGATCGCCGCGACGCTCGGCCCGCGCGGCCGCGACGGCGGCCTGAAGGAAGGCGAGAAGCTCCGCATCCTGATGGCGCCCGCAAGCCCCGGCGCCCGGCTCCAGCCCTATCGCGTCGTGGTTGCAAACGACACCATGGTCGAGGCGATCGCGGCGCTGTCCGACCTCGGCAAATACGTCGCGGTCGACGTCTCCAGCATGAACACCGTCGCTGATGCCACGGCCAACGCCAACAGCGACGACGATGACGACGATGACGGCACCGGCGTGCGGCTCTACCAAAGCATCTACGAGACCGCGATGCGCAACAAAGTGCCGATGCCGGTCATCGACGACATGATCAAGATCTACTCCTACGACGTCGATTTCCAGCGCAAGGTGCAGCCTGGCGATTCCTTCGACGTGTTCTACGCCGGCGAAGACGAGGGCGTGACGTCGAACGAAAAGAACGACGTTCTGTTCGCTTCCCTCACGGTCGGCGGCGAGACCAAGAAATACTACCGCTACCAGAGTCCCGACGACGGCGTCGTCGACTACTACGACGAGAGCGGCAAGAGCGCGAAGAAGTTCCTGGTCAGGAAGCCCGTCAACAACGCCATCATGCGCTCCGGCTTCGGCGGCCGCCGCCATCCGATCCTCGGCTATGTGAAGATGCACACCGGCGTCGACTGGGCCACCGCCTACGGCACGCCGATCTTCGCCTCCGGCAACGGCGTGATCGAGAAGGCCGGCACTGAGGGCGGATACGGCAAATACATCCGCATCAAGCACAACAACGGGTACGAGACGGCCTATGGCCACATGTCGGCCTTCGCCAAGGGCATGGAAGCCGGCAAGAAGGTCCGCCAGGGCCAGGTCATCGGCTTCGTCGGCTCGACCGGCGCGTCGACCGGCCCGCACGTGCACTACGAAATCCTCGTGAACGGCCGCTTCGTCGATCCGCTGCGCGTGAAACTGCCGCGCGGCCGATCGCTGGAAGGCCCGATGCTGGCCGGCTTCGAGAAGGAGCGCGACCGGCTCGACGGCATGATGAGCGGCCGGGGCGGCGCCATCGCCCGTATCTCGGATGCGACCGGCGGACCGTTGCAGGTCACCAACCGGTAGGCCGGCAACCGGCCGACATCGACCGGACATCTTCACCAACACGGTTGAATGGGACGCTTTCGAAGCGGCGCCGCTTTACGGCGACACAACGTCAAGTTTCGTTTGCCAAAGCCGGATGACGGGCGAATACTTTCCAAAAATGGGAGGTCACGCCATGAAGAACAGGCTTGCCTGCACAGCCGTCATTGCTGCGATTTTCTGCACCACGAGCGCGTCAGCCCAGAAATTACCGGAGATTTGGGAGGTCACGAAACTCGTCCCCGGCTCGGCGTTCCATGGCGTGCATGGGCTCGGGATCGACAAGGCCGGCCATCTGTTTGCCGGCAGCGTCGCCGGCGCCATGCTCTACGAGGTGGATATCGCTAGCGGTACCGCCAAGGTTGCAATCCCGGCTCCGATCGGAATGGCCGACGACATCGCATTCGCGCCCGACGGCACCATGGCCTGGACCGGCTTCCTGGCCGGCGATCTCTATTCGCGCAAGGGCGACGGCCCGATCAAGAAGCTCGCCTCCGGCCTTCCCGGCATCAATTCGCTGGCCTTCCGCAAGGACGGCAGGCTCTACGCCACGACGGTCTTCCTCGGCGACACGCTCTACGAGATCGACGTCGAAGGCGTCAAACCGCCGCGTCAGATCATGGAGAAGATGGGCGGCCTCAACGGCTTCGAGTTCGGTCCCGACGACAAGCTCTACGGCCCGCTCTGGTTCAAGGGACAGGTCGCCAAGGTCGACGTCGACAAGGCCGAGCTGACGGTGGTTGCCGACGGCTTCAAGGTCCCGGCCGCGGTGAATTTCGATTCCAAGGGCAATCTGTGGGTGGTCGACACCGCGCTCGGCCAGCTCGTTCGGGTCGATCCCAAGTCGGGCGCCAAGACCATGGTCGCGCAGCTGAAGCCGTCGCTGGACAACCTCGCGATCGACGAGAAGGACCGCATCTACGTCTCCAACATGGCCGACAACGGCATCCAGGAAGTCGATCCGGCCAGCGGCCAGGCCAAGCAAATCATCATCGGCAAGCTCGCGTTGCCCGGCGGCATCGGCGTCACCTCGGAGAATGGCAAGGATACGATCCACGTCGCCGACGTGTTCGCCTATCGCACCGTGGACGGTACGACCGGCGAGGTCACCGAGAAGGCGCGCATGCATGCCGCCGGCGTCACGCTCGAATATCCGATGAGCGCGACGGCAAAGGGCAACGACGTGATCCTGTCGAGCTGGTTCACCGGCACGGTGCAGGTGATCGACAACAAGACCGGCGCGACGCGCGACATGCTGCATGACTTCAAGGCGCCGCATGATGCGATCGTGCTCGAGGACGGCAGCATCCTGGTGGCCGAGCTCGGCACCAAATCGCTGGTCCGCGTCAGCGGCGAGCACGGCAAGGACCGCACCACGCTGATCGGCGACCTCGAGGGTCCGGTGGGGCTCGTCGCCGGATCGCGTGGCGAGGTCTATGTCACCGAAGCCTTCGCGGGTGTCGTGTCCAAGATCGAGCAAAACGGCGAGAAGACCGTGCTCGTAAAGGAGTTGAAGATGCCCGAGGGCCTCGCACGTACCAGCGACGGCAAGCTGATCGTGGCGGAAGTCGGCGCCAGGCGGCTGATCGAGATCACGCCGGAGGACGGCAAGATCACCGAGATCGCGGCCGATCTCCCGATCGGCCTTGCGGGCGCACCCGGCGGCCTGCCGACCCACATCCCGACCGGCGTCGCCATCGGCGCCACCGGCGTCATCTATTTTTCCTCCGACATCGAGAATGCGATCTACAAGGCGGTGAAGAAGTAGCGTCTGCCAGCGGAATCCGGCTGCGGGGGAACCGGCGCGCGGGTTCCCGGTTAGAGGCTAACGGGACCGACCAGCAGGAGGATCGCCCCATGACGCGCCTCTCACGCGACGATGTCGTCAAGGCCGTGGATCGGGCCGACGAGGTCACCATTGCCCAGATTATCGGGACCGGCGCGACCGTCGAGGAGCTCGCCGAAGCCCAGGCCTGGCTCGCCAATGACGAGCCGTTGATCAACGATTTGCGACCGCTGGCGCAGGGACGGGTGCGCGAGCTGGTCGATATCCTGTCCGAGCTTGAAGAAGAAGACGACGAGGCTGGACCGGCCGAGCCCGGCTCCGCGTCCGCCGTCGGCTAGGATCAGCCCAAAACAATTCGCCCCGGAGAAGTGAACCTCTCCGGGGCGATCTGTCGTTTCAGGCAGCGATGACGCTCAGTTCAGCTTCCGCTTCGACGCCGGCGCCTCGAACTGGGCGATCTCCGCGGTTTGCGGGGCCTTGCCGTTGAAGGTCAGCACGTTGCCTTCGGACGAGATCGCGACGTTGTCGCCGTCCTTGACGTCGCCGGCCAGGATCATCTCGGCGAGCGGGTCCTGGAGGTAGCGCTGGATCACCCGCTTGAGCGGCCGTGCGCCGTAGGCGGGATCCCAGCCCTTGGCGGCGAGCCAGTCGCGGGCCGCGCCGTCGAGCGTCAGCACGATCTTGCGATCGGTCAGCAGCTTCTGCAGCCGGGCGAACTGGATCTCGACGATCCGGCCCATCTCGCTCCTCTGCAAGCGATGGAACAGGATGATCTCGTCGACACGGTTGAGGAATTCGGGGCGGAAATGTCCCCGCACCATTCCCATCACCTGCTCGCGCACGGCCGACGTGTCTTCGCCCTCGGGTTGATTCACCAAGAACTCCGAACCGAGGTTCGAGGTCATGATGATCAGCGTGTTGCGGAAATCGACGGTGCGGCCCTGGCCATCGGTCAGGCGGCCGTCGTCGAGCACCTGCAACAGGACGTTGAAGACGTCAGGATGCGCCTTCTCGATCTCGTCGAACAGCACGACCTGGTAGGGCCGGCGCCGCACCGCTTCGGTGAGCGCGCCGCCCTCGTCATAGCCGACATAGCCCGGAGGCGCGCCGATCAGCCGCGAGACCGAATGCTTCTCCATGTACTCGGACATGTCGAGGCGGACCATCGCGGTCTCGTCGTTGAACAGGTACTCCGCCAGGGCCTTGGTCAGCTCGGTCTTGCCGACGCCGGTGGGGCCCAAGAACATGAACGAGCCCATCGGCCGGTTCGGGTCCTGGAGGCCGGCGCGGGAGCGGCGCACGGCGGTTGCGACCGCATGGACGGCTTCGGCCTGGCCGACGACGCGCTTGCCGAGGGAGTCCTCCATCTTCAGAAGCTTGTCCTTCTCGCCCTCCAGCATCTTGTCGACGGGCACGCCGGTCCAGCGCGAGACCACCTGCGCGATGTGATTGGCGGTGACCGCCTCCTCCATCATCTCGCCGGAGTTCTCCTTGGCCTCGATGTCCGCGAGCTGCCGTTCGAGCTCGGGGATCCGGCCATAGGCCAGCTCGCCGGCCTTCTGGAATTCGCCGCGGCGCTGGGCATTGGCGAGCTCGACACGCAAGCCGTCGAGCTCGGCCTTGAGCTTCTGCGCATCGGAGAGCTTGTTCTTCTCCGCGCTCCAGCGCGCCGTCAACGACGCGGATTTTTCCTCGAGCTCGACGAGTTCCTTTTCAAGCGTCTGCAGGCGGCTCTTCGAACCGGCGTCGCTCTCCTTCTTCAATGCTTCCTGTTCGATCTTCAGCCGGATGATTTCCCGATCCATCGAATCGAGCTCCTCCGGCTTCGAATCGACCTGCATCTTCAGGCGCGCGGCGGCCTCGTCCATGAGGTCGATCGCCTTGTCCGGCAGGAAGCGGTCGGTGATGTAGCGGTTGGACAATGTCGCGGAGGCAACAAGCGCGGAATCGGTGATCCGCACGCCATGGTGCTGCTCGTACTTGTCCTTCAGTCCGCGCAGGATCGAGATGGTGTCCTCGACCGAGGGCTCGCTGACGAAGATCGGCTGGAAGCGCCGCGCCAGCGCCGCGTCCTTCTCGACATGCTTCTGATACTCGTCGAGCGTGGTCGCGCCGATGCAGTGCAGCTCGCCGCGGGCGAGCGCCGGCTTCAGCAGGTTCGATGCGTCCATCGCGCCGTCGCCCTTGCCGGCCCCGATCAGCGTGTGCATCTCGTCGATGAACAGGATAAAGGTGCCCTCGCTCCCGGTCACCTCCTGGAGCACGGCCTTCAGCCGTTCCTCGAACTCGCCGCGGTATTTCGCGCCGGCGATCAGTGCGCCCAAGTCGAGCGAGAGCAGCTTCTTGTCCTTCAGGCTCTCCGGCACGTCACCGTTGACGATGCGCAGCGCGAGGCCCTCGGCGATGGCGGTCTTGCCGACGCCGGGCTCACCGATCAGGACGGGATTGTTCTTGGTCCGGCGCGAGAGCACCTGGATGGTGCGGCGGATCTCCTCGTCGCGGCCGATGACCGGGTCGAGCTTGCCGTCGCGCGCGGCCTGGGTCAGGTCGCGGGCATATTTCTTCAGCGCGTCATAGGCGTTCTCGGCGGTCGCCGAGTCGGCCGTGCGGCCCTTGCGCAGGGCCTCGATCGCCGCGTTGAGGTTTTGCGGGGTGACACCACCCTTGCTGAGGATCGTGCCGGCCTCGCTGGTCTTCTCCAGCGTGAGGCCGAGCAGCAGCCGCTCGACGGTGACAAAACTGTCGCCGGCCTTCTCGCCGGCCTTTTCGGCGGCATCGAAGGTGCGTGCGAGCTCGGGCGCCAGATAGATCTGCCCGGCGCCGCCGCCGGAGACCTTCGGCACCTTGTTCAGGGCGTCCTCGGTCGCCTTCAAAATTGCGCGGGAGTTGCCGCCGGCACGGTCGATCAGACCGGCAGCGAGCCCCTCATTGTCGTCCAGCAGCACTTTCAGAACGTGCAGGGTCGAAAACTGCTGGTGCCCCTCGCGCACCGCAAGCGACTGCGCGGACTGGATGAAGCCCCTGGAGCGTTCGGTATACTTCTCGATGTTCATCTTTTCTTTCCCTCGGCCTGCCCATGGAGCCCTCTAAGGCACTCCAAACGGCATCTTCATTGGGTTTCCGATTACCGCATTGACGTTTCTCAACCGGTAACGGTCGTTATTTACCGACGCTGCCGCCGGCCTGAGGCAGATGTGGGAAGCGGGCTGCGGGAGCGAAAGAGGCGTCTTCACAATTTCGTGCGCGCATCGGCCCGCTTGGCGCGGCGTGGCCGAATCCCCTAAGTAGCGCCATGACAGCCAGCCAGACCGCCGAGATTACCGGCCTCTACCGCTATCCCATCAAGGGCCTCACCCCGGAACCCCTGCCCCGCGTTGCCTTGCGGGTCGGCCAGACCCTGCCCGCCGACCGCCGCTACGCCATCGAGAACGGCCCGAGCGGGTTCGATCCCGAGGCGCCGGCCTGGAAGCCGAAAATCCAGTTTCTGATGCTGGCGCGCAATGAGCGGCTGGCTTCGCTCGACAGCCGGTTCGAGGACGCGACCAACCGCCTGACCATCCGCAAGGACGGCCAGATCGTCGCCAGCGGCGATCTGGAGACCGCCGCCGGGCGCGCCGCCATCGAGCGCTATTTCACCGAGAACTTCCAGCCGGAGTTGAAGGGCCCACCGAAAGTCCTGTCGGGCCGCGACCACAGCTTTTCCGACGTCGCCCGCAAGGTCGTCTCCATCATCAATCTGGACAGCGTCCGCGCGATCGAGACCATGCTCGGCGGCACCGCCGTGCATCCCCTGCGCTTCCGCGCCAATCTCTACGTGAAGGGCTGGCCGGCCTGGTCCGAGCTCGACCTCGTCGGCCAGACGCTCGCGATCGGTCAGGCCCGGCTGAAGGTGGTCAAGCGCATCGTCCGCTGCCCGGCCACCAATGTCGATCCGGAGACCGCAATGCGCGACCTCGAAATCCCGCCGACGCTCTCGCGGTATCTCGGACATATGGACTGCGGCATCTATGCCGAGGTGATCACCGATGGCGAGATCGGCGTGGGGGATGCGGTCGCGGTGGAAGAGCCGAAGCTGGTGTGAGCTTCGTAGGGTGGGCAAAGCGAAGCGTGCCCACCAACTTTATCTCTGCGGAGCGAGATGGTGGGCACGGCGCTAACGCGCCTTTGCCCACCCTACGCTCCCTCACCTCAGTTCGGCATCACATACGCATAGATGCGGCCGCGCGAGACCGGCGCCTCGCGGACGCGGTTGCCGTTGTTGCCGGAGATCATGATCGGATTTCCCTGCGCGTCGACGCCGGTGATGATGCCAACGTGGCCGCCCCGGCCGCCGCGCGACATCACCGCGATGGCACCGACCTGCGGGCCGGAGACACGCGTGCCGTAACGCGCGAACGAATTCGCCATGTCCGAGCCGGTGCCCCGGTGGCCGGTCTTCTCAAGCACCATGTTCATGAAGCGCGCGCACCACAGGCTGCCACGCCCGGTCGGGTTGCCGCCGAGATAGCGGCGCGCCTCGGACACGAGGCCCGATCCGCCGCCGAAGCCGCTGCTCATACCCATGTTGCCGGCGCTGCCATTGTCGCTGGCGCTGCTGTTGTTGACAGCGTGGCTCATGTTACGGGCGCGGCTCACTTTGCCGGCGCGGCTCACGTTTCCACCGATGGCCATGTCACCACCGCTCAGATAGCGCGTGTCACCCATGCCGCCGCTATTGGCGTTCGGATCGTAGCTGGCCTGCGTGTCCATGAATCCGCCGGCCTGCAACTGCGCCGCGCTGCGCTCGAAGCGCGAGCTGCGGGCCTGGTGCCGGTAATGATGATATCTGCTGGCGTGATGCGCGTAAGCGTGCCGCTCTGCGCTATGACGATGCGGCCGTGCCGAGGCCGGAGACGAGAACGCGGCGACCGCCGCGAAGAACAGCGCCAGCGCGACAACACAACGCGACAGGCGAGACGCAAACAACTCGAACATTAGTCATCCTTCGTTGACACCCCCACTTCCCAGCCGGCCCGTGCGCGGCCGACATCCCTCGGGCCGTTAAGCCGCCCCATGTGGCGAGAAAAAGACACCGTGCCGGTGAATAGCTGAGTTGATTTTGTGTCGGTGCCGGCCTGACGCTGCCGCATTGCGGACAACAGCATTAACTGCGATCCTCCACCTGCGGCTAGAAGAGAGGGAAACGGTTAATGCCCCACGCCACGACCAGGGACGACGTCCGCATCTATTTCGAGGAAGCTGGCCAGGGAACGCCGATTATTTTCCTGCACGAGTTCGCGGCCGACTACACCAATTGGGAGCCGCAGATCCGCTACTTCTCGCGCGGCCACCGCTGCATCACCTATTCGGCGCGCGGCTACACGCCGTCGGACGTGCCTGAGGGCGAGGTCTACACCTACACGCATTTCTACACCGACGCGCTCGCGGTGCTCGATCATCTCGGGATCGATCGCGCGCATCTCGTCGGGCTCTCGATGGGCGCTTATTCGTCGCTTCAAATCGGACTGAACGCGCCGCAGCGGGCGCTGTCGATGACGCTCGCCGGCGTCGGCTCCGGCTCGGAGATCGAACATCTCGACGCCTGGCGCAGGCAATGCCGCGCCAATGCCGAGCAGTTCGAGACGCTCGGCTCCACGGAGGTGGCAAAAGTCACACGCGAGGCACCGAGCCGGATTCCCTTCCTGGTCAAGGACCCACGCGGCCACGCCGATTTCTACGCCGCGCTGGCGCGGCACGATGCCAGGGGATCGGCGCGCACGATGCGCGGCTTCCAGGGCGGCCGTCCCTCGATCTACACCATGACGGACGCGATCAGGGGCGTCGCGACGCCGGCGCTGATCATCTGTGGCGACGAGGATGACCCTTGCGTCGGGCCGAGCCTGTTCCTGAAGAAGCATCTTCCGGCCGCGGGCCTCGCGATGTTTCCGAAGTCGGGGCACGTGCTCAACCTCGAGGAGCCCGCGCTGTTCAACGAGACCGTGGAGCGGTTCGTCACGCTGGTGGAAGCAGGTCGCTGGCCGGCGCGCGATCCGAGGTCGGTGGCGGCGCAATAGTTTACCCTGTCATTCCGGGGCGCTCGAAGAGCGAACCCGGAATGACGCCTACGGCGTCACTTCCCCTGCCCGCGCGTGAGCAGAAACACGCCCTGCTCGCCGAACATATTCCACACCCACCAGGGCAGGTTCAGCGGCACCGGGCGGCCATAGAGATCGAGCGCCACCGAGCGTTCCATCTTGACGTTGATCTCGTCGCAGAGCTCGACGAAATCCTTGATGGTGCAGAAGTGGATGTTGGCGGTGTCGTACCAGGTCGCCGGCAGGTTCTCGGTGCGCGGCATGTGGCCGCCGATCAGGAGTTGGAGCCGCATCTTCCAGAAGCCGAAGTTCGGGAACGAGACGATGGCGCGGCGGCCGATGCGCAGGAGATTTTCCAACACCACACGCGGCTGCCGCGTCGCCTGGAGCGTCTGCGACAGGATCACGTAGTCGAAGGCATCATCGGGATAGTTCACGAGGTCGGTATCGGCGTCGCCCTGCACCACCGCGAGGCCCTTGGCGACGCAGCGGTTGACGCCCTCGCGCGACAATTCGATGCCGCGACCGTCGATGCCGCGGGTCTCCAGAAGCTGGAGCAGATCACCGTCACCGCAGCCGACATCGAGCACCTTGGAGCCCGGCTTGACCATCTCGGCGACGAGCAGATGGTCGGCGCGAAAATGACCGGACTGTTCCGCGCTAAGGCCGCCCAGCGGCAGCACTTCCTGCACTGACATCCTAGCCACCCCTGCCGTTGAGTCCGCGCGCCTTGCCGGCCGATTCCAGGAAGGCGCGGGCGATGTCGAAGAATTCGGGCACGTCGAGCAGGAAGGCGTCATGGCCGCGATCGGTCTCGATCTCGGCGAACGACACCCGCGCGCTCGACGCATTCAGCGCATGCACCAACGCGCGCGATTCCGAGGTCGGAAACAGCCAGTCGCTGGTGAAAGAGACCACGCAGAAGCGCGTCTTGATGCCCGCGAACGCCTTCGCCAGCACGCCGCCATGGTCGCCGGCGATGTCGAAATAGTCCATCGCGCGCGTTAGATAGAGATAGGAGTTGGCGTCGAAGCGCTCGACAAAGGACGAGCCTTGGTAGCGCAGATAGGACTCGACCTGGAAGTCGGCGTCGAACGAGAAGGTCGGCAGGTCGCGGTCCTGCATGCGCCGGCCGAACTTGCGATGCAGCGCCGCGTCGGAGAGATAGGTGATGTGCGCCGCCATCCGTGCGACCGCAAGGCCGCGATGCGGATGGATGCCGCGATCGGCGTAGCCGCCATTGTGCCAGTCGGGATCGGCCATCACAGCCTGGCGACCGAGCTCGTGAAAGGCGATGTTCTGCGCCGAGTGCCGCGTCGAGCAGGCAATTGCCAGCGCGGAATACACGCGCTCGGGGTAGGCCGCCGTCCATTGCAGCACCTGCATGCCGCCCATCGAGCCGCCGACCACCGCGAACAGCGTGTCGATGCCGAGCCGGTCGATCAGCATCGCCTGCGCGCGAACCATGTCGGGGATGGTGATGACCGGGAAATCCAGGCCCCACACTTTGCCGGTCGCGGGATTGATCGAGGCCGGCCCGGTCGAGCCCATGCAGCCACCGATCACATTGGCGCAGATGATGAAGTATTGGCTCGGATCGAGCGGACGGCCCGCACCGACGAGGGTTTCCCACCAGCCGGGCTTGCCGGTGACGGGGTGCACATTGGCGACATGCTGGTCGCCGGTCAGCGCATGGCAGATCAGGATCGCGTTGGAGCGGTCCGCGTTGAGCTCGCCATAGGTCTGGTAGGCGATCTGGAACGGGGTGAGATCTATGCCGCAGTCGAGCGGCAACGGCTGATCAGCGCCGAAATGCGCGACGAGCGAGCTCGGATGATCCACCTCATGCGACCGCTCATCGGCACTGATCGCGGGACTGGATATCGACGTGACGCCAACCATCTGACCATCGACCTCGTTTGCGATCGGACTTCAGACCGCTACTTGCATCAGGCCATAAAAAACCCGGCCTGAACGATAGGTTCGGCCGGGATCGGAAGCGTCCCCGGCCTGTTTAGCGAGTTTTTTAACGTGGCTGCAAGCCGGCCGGCTCAAATGACCACGGAACAGGCAAAACTTAACGGCTTGGACGGTTTTCGTCAAGATACGGTCCTGATTGACCAAATTCGTCCCCGTCGCGTCAGCCGAAAAGGCCCGATTTCCCTTTGCATTTCTCTTTGCTTTCGCCGCTCCGACTGCCTAATCAAGACATCGACCGCGGCGGGTCCGACCTGATGGACCCGCATTGGAACGCCTCTCAACAGCACTTGCCAGATATGTCCCAACGTCCGCCCGCGCCACCATCGTTGCAGGAATTGCGCAAGGAGATCGACGCGATCGACGAGGGCATGCATCGCCTCCTGATGCAGCGCGGCGACATCATCGACCGCCTGATCCAGGTGAAGCAGACCCAGGAGGTGGGCTCGGCGTTCCGGCCTGCGCGCGAGGCCGACATGATGCGGCGGATCGTGGAGCGCCATCGCGGCATCCTGCCGCTCGACACGGTCGAGAGCATCTGGCGCGTCATCATCGCGACGTTCACTTACGTGCAGGCGCCGTTCGCGGTGCATGCCGACATCTCGGTGAGCGAGCCCGCGATGCGCGATTCCGTGCGATTCCATTTCGGCTTCACCGTGCCTTACGTCGCGCATTTCAGCGCGCAGGCCGCGGTCGAGGCGGTCGCGAAATCCAAGGGCGATCTGGCGCTGGTCTCGGCGACTTCCAGCCGCACCCCGTGGTGGCTGGAGCTGGAAGCAGAAGGCGCACCGAAGATCATCGCGCGGCTGCCCTTCGTCGAGCGTGCCGACCATCCGGCCGCGCTGCCCGTGTTCGCGATCTCACGCGTCGCCGACAGTGCCCTGGTGACGGAGGTGGAGACTTTCAGCGTGCGCGTCTCGGGATGGAATGCCGAGATCGCGCGGGCGCTGTCGCCGCTCGCCGACATCGTGGCGGTGCCCGATACCGCCTTCGATGGCGCCGCGCTGCTGGTCTCGGTCACGAGCGCGAGCAGCATCGACAAGATCAAGGCTGCCCTGATCGAGGCGGGGGCCTCGGTGCGCTCCACGGCCCTCGTCGGCAGCCACGCGACGCGCTATACGGTGCCCCCGACCGGGTCGAAATCGTAAGTTACGAGCCGCCTGCCATTCCGGAGTTGAAGATGTCCTGCCCCGTGCCGAACCCCGGCATTCTCGATATTGCGCCCTACACGCCCGGCAAGAGCCCGGTGCCGGAGCCGGGCCGCAAGGTGTTCAAGCTCTCGGCCAACGAGACGCCGTTCGGCCCCTCACCCAAGGCGATCGAGGCCTTCAAGAAGGTGGCTGATCATCTGGAAGACTATCCGGAAGGCACCTCGCGGGTGCTGCGCGAAGCCATCGGCCGCACCTTCGGCCTCGACCCCAACCGCATCATCTGCGGCGCCGGCTCTGACGAGATCCTCAACCTGCTCGCCCACACCTATCTCGGCCAGGGCGACGAGGCGATCTCCACCACCCACGGCTTCCTGGTCTACCCGATCGCCACCATGGCGGTCGGCGCCAGGAACGTCATTGCACAGGAGAAGAACCTCACCTGCGACGTCGACGCCATCCTCAAGGCCGTGACGCCGAAGACGAAGCTGGTGTGGCTCGCCAATCCGAACAACCCGACCGGCACCTATATTCCGTTCGACGAGGTCAAGCGCCTGCGCGCCGGCCTGCCCTCGCACGTGCTGCTGGTGCTGGACGCCGCCTATTGCGACTACGTCTCGCGCAACGATTACGAGATGGGCATCGAGCTCGTCGCCACCACCGAGAACACCGTGGTGACGCACACCTTCTCCAAGATCCACGGCCTCGCCGCGCTGCGCATCGGCTGGATGTTCGGGCCCGAGCACATCATCGACGCGGTCAACCGCATCCGCGGTCCCTTCAACGTCTCGACACCGGCGATGTATGCCGCGGTCGCCGCGATCGAGGACACCGCGCATCAGGCGATGTCGAAGCAGTTCACCGAGACCTGGCGCAACTGGCTCACCGAGGAGATCGGCAAGCTCGGCCTGAAGGTGACGCCGAGCGTCGCCAATTTCGTGCTGATCCACTTCCCGACCGACAGGGGCAGGACCTCGGACGACGCCGACGCCTTCCTCACCAAGCGAGGCCTCGTGCTGCGGGCATTGAAGAATTACGGCCTGCCGCATTCCCTGCGCATGACCATCGGCACCGAGGAGGCCAACCGCCTCGTCGTGGACGGTTTGCGCGACTTCATGGCCGGCAAATGAGCGTACAGCCGCACTTCCAGCGCATCGCCCTGATCGGCTTCGGCCTGATCGGCGGCTCGATCGCGCGCGCTGCGAAGCTCCAGGGCCTGGCCGGCGAGATCGTCACCACCGCGCGCTCGGAGAAGACGCGCGCGCGGGTGCTCGAGCTCGGCATCGTCGATCAGGTCGTGGCGACCAATGCGGAAGCGGTGAAGGATGCCGATCTCGTCATCCTCTGCATTCCCGTCGGCGCCTGCGGACCGGTGGCGCAGGAGATCGCCGCGCATCTGAAGCCCGGCGCGATCGTCTCCGACGTCGGCTCTGTGAAGGGCGCGATCGTCAGGGACATGGCGCCGCATCTGCCGAAGACCGTTCATTTCGTGCCGGCGCACCCCGTGGCGGGCACCGAGCACTCGGGGCCGGATTCCGGCTTTGCCGAGCTCTTCATCAACCGCTGGTGCATCCTCACCCCGCCGGAAGGCGTCGACGCGTCGGCCACCGATCGCTTGCGCGCCTTCTGGGCTGCGATGGGTGCCAAGGTCGAGGTGATGACGCCGGATCATCATGATCTCGTGCTCGCGATCACCAGCCATCTGCCGCATCTGATCGCCTACACCATCGTCGGCACCGCCGACGAGCTGGCGCAGGTGACGGAATCGGAAGTGATCAAGTTCTCCGCCGGCGGCTTCCGCGACTTCACCCGCATCGCGGCGTCCGACCCGACGATGTGGCGCGACGTCTTCCTCGCCAACAAGGAAGCCGTGCTGGAGATGCTCGGCACCTTCACCGAGGATCTGGCAAAACTCACCCGCGCGATCCGGCGCGGCGACGGCGAAGCGCTGTTCGACCACTTCACCCGCACCCGCGCCATCCGTCGCGGCATCGTCGAGATCGGCCAGGATTCGGCGGCGCCGGACTTCGGCCGGCCGCATGCGGCGCTGAAGAAGCCGTAGCTCCTGTCATTCCGGGGCGCCCGAAGGGCGAGCCCGGAATCCATTGGGCCACAGCGCACGCGGTGAAATGGATTCCGGGTTCGATGCTACGCATCGCCCCGGAATGACGAGAGAGGTTTCAATACAGCGGCGGAATCTGGCCGACCTTGACCGGGCCGAGCAGCACGGCGCCGTCGACGAACTTCAGCGGGAAGCTGCGGGCCTTCTTGCCTTCCAGCGTGCTCTCGGTGCCGATCGAATTGATGCCGGCGGCGACGCCGGCATTGGCGTTCTGCTTGATGACCTTGCCGAGGCCGGGAACGGCGCGATCGAGCGCGCCGAACAGATTGTTGAGATCCTGCGACTTCACGCCGGGTGCGACGCGGTCGAGGGTTGCCTGCGGCACACCCTCTTCCAGCATTTTCTCGATACCCAGCGCCGGGATCACGCGCTCGAGGCCCGTCACCGTCATCTGCAATTCGCCGTCGAGTCGGCCATTGGCCGAGAGCCCGAGCGTGCCGGCCGCGACCGCGATCATCTCGCCCTGCTGGATCCGCGACTGCACGATCTCGATATGGCCGCCGGCGGCCTGGATCTCGCGGAAGCGTTGCGGCCATGGCTTTGGGGTGAGGTCGGAGAGCCCGGTGACCTTGGCGCGCGTGTCCGCCTCGAACGGCTCGGCGAGCAAGGGGTGAACACCCTGGATGCTGCCCTGCGCGACGTGGAGCACGGTCTCGATCACGGGATGATCGGACGGCGATCCGTCCGCGAGGCGCCCGTGCAGCTCGACCTGCTTGGCGCGCGCGAGCGGCACCTGCACGCTGCCGTCGAGCCGGTTGATGACGGGATCGTCGAACACGATGGAGGCGCGGTCCGGCACCGCCGGCAGGCCGACCACGCTGCTGCGGCCCCTGCTCCAGTTCACCACGAAGGTGTTTTGCGTAACGCCGTCGGTGAGGGTCGCCGGCGCCGAGAATTCGGCGATGACGCGCTTGGGATCGTAGACCTGGGCGACGACCAGGATGTTGTCGAGCCTCGCCGTGAACGGCGTCTTGCTCGCGTTCTGCGAGACCAGGGCGACGCTGGCGCCGGAGCACTGGACCTCGAAGCGGAACGGGAAGCCCGCGATCGAGCGCTTGGCGCAATCATAGATGCGGCCGGACTTGGCCTCCTGCGCGCGCCAGGCGTCTGCGGCGATTTCGGCCTGCGAAGCGGCGTAGAACCAGAAGCAGCTCCACGCGACGGCGAGGATCAGGAGGAGAATGGGAGCGATGAAAAGGCCCCAACGGGGGCGGCGGCCTGCGGCAACGGTCAGATTGGACATGCGGCGACCCTTTGGCCTCAGATTTTGTCAAATGTAAGCGAGGTTGGCTTGCTCCGAAAGGCGGAGAATTCGCTTCGCTTGGGGGCGCGGTTCTGGTAGCCGTGCCCGCCATGTCGGAAATCACCCTCCCATCCGTCACCACAGCCAACGGCGACCTCTGGGTGTTCGGCTACGGCTCGCTGATGTGGCGGCCGGGCTTCGAATTCGAGGAGCGCGTCCCGGCGCGGCTGGTCGGCGAGCATCGTGCGCTCTGCGTCTATTCCTTCGTGCATCGCGGCACGCCGGAGAAGCCGGGCCTGGTGCTCGGGCTCGATCGCGGCGGCGCCTGTCGCGGCATCGCCTTCCGCGTCGCCGAAAAGAACCGTGCCGACGTCGTTGCCTATTTGCGCGAACGCGAGCAGGTGACGTCGGTCTATCGCGAGGTGATGCGTTCGGTGTGGCTGGAGAACGATGCGCGGCAGCGCGTCTCCGCACTCGCTTATGTCGTCGACCGCGGCCATGTGCAATATGCCGGCCGGCTGTCGCTCGCCGATCAGCATCGCCACGTGCTCCAGGGGCACGGCCAGTCCGGGGCCAACCGCGACTACGTGACGGCGACGGTGAAGGCGATCGAGGCCGAAGGCTTTCGCGACACGCAACTGCATCAGCTCGCGACGATGCTGCATGGGGAGGCGCATTCCCTGCACGCGCCGGCTCCGAGCGAAGATCGCGAAAGCCGCTAGCTGCCAGTCGGCGCGTAGCTCGGCGCCGAACCGATCAGCTGCTCCTGCTCCTTGCGGCCCGCTTCGACGAGGCGGTCGGTCGCCTCTTCGATCGCCGATTGCACGCGGGAGAGATACTCGTCCTTCGGCAGGCCCGGCGGCAGCGGATCGAGAAACTCCACCACCAGCGTGCCGGGATAGCGCATGAAAGTGCGGCGCGGCCAGAACAGGCCGGAATTGAGGGCGATCGGCAGACACGGCACGCCGCAGGACGAATAGATCTGCGCAAAACCGGTCTTGTAGTCGGGGGGCGCGCCCGGCGCGCGGCGCGTGCCTTCCGGAAAGATCACGAGCTGGCGGCCGCTGCGCACCGCGTCGCGCGCCCGCCGCGTCATGTCCAGCAGCGCCTTCACGCCGGCCTTGCGGTCGATCGCGATCATCCCGGTCTTGACCAGGAACTGACCGAACACCGGGATCTGCATGAGCTGACGCTTGAGGATGAAGATCGGGCGATCGAAGAACCCCGGCAACACGAAGGTTTCCCAGAACGACTGATGCTTTGCCACGATCACCAGCGGCCCCTGCGGGATCTTCTCCTGCCCGCGGAATTCCACCTTGATGTTGCAGATCGCGCGCATCAGGACCAGCGTCGCCTTCGCCCACCATTGCGCGACCGTCAGCATGGCGCGCGGAGGCATTGCAAAGGTCGGCAGCGCCACGATCGCGAGACACACCAGCACGGCGTAGAACAGCACGTTGAACACGAGCGAGCGCAGGAAAATCAAGAACATCGACGATCCGATCAATTGCCGATCAATTGGCCTGTGCAGTGGCGGGCCGCTTCGGCTGCATCCCGGGAGGCTGCTCCGATACTTCGGGCGAAAGGTCAATCCCGAAATCCTCCAGCCGCACCCTGACTTCGGCCGCGATATATTTGACATATTCCGACAGCAGCAGCCGCAAGGTGGACGCCGAGGCCCACCACGGCTCCTCGCGCCATTTGTCGCCGACCACGGCGAACGGGATCAGAATCGTCTCCGGCATCGCGTGCGAGAATTCCACCAGCGCGCGCGGCATGTGATAGTTCGAGGTCACCACGATCAGCGACTTGAAGCGGCGCGCCTGCGCCCAGCGCCGCGCCTCCGCCGCGTTGCCGCGGGTCGAGAGCGCGGTGCGGTCGAGGTCGACGCAGCAGGTCATGAAGGACTGGTTCTCCGGCAGGGTCCGCGAGATGTCGCTTGCGGTCGAGGTCGGATGCACCCCGGAAATCAGGAGCCGCCTGCCGTAGCCGGCAGCCAGCAACTCCATCGCATCCGACACCCGCGAGGAGCCGCCGGTCAAGACCACGATGCCGTCCGCCTTGCGGTCCGGCGCGATCTCGGCGCCGCGCAACTGCGACAGGAACGCGATGAAGCCCGCCGCCGCGCCGACGAAGGCGAACGCGATCGTCGACACCACGGCTGCGCGCAGCCAGCCGCGCGGCAATTTCGGCGATCGATCGTCGGTCGGCGAGGTCATGCGATGTCGGTAATCCCTTCCCGGATGATTTTAAAACGTTTTGAGGCGAAGTGGAGTCCGGTTTATTCACCTTCTCCCACACGGGGGAAGGAAGAAGCACAACCTCAATCCACATCATTCAGCGTCGCGAACAGCGTCTGGCGCGAGGCGACGGCGGTGATGGCGCCGATCAGCACCGCCTGCACCGCGAGCACGACATAGCCGGAGGGCCGCAGCGAGAAGGTGCCGAGCAGGGCCGCGAACTGGTCGCCGACGGGCGTCCCCGAAAACCAGCCGGCGATCGACTCGGAGAAGCCGAACACCAGCATGGCGGCGCCGCCGCCGATCACGCCGCCCTCCAGGCCCAGCCTGAGGAAATGGCGCAGAAAGCGGTTGGCGATGTAGCGGTCGCCGGCGCCGACGAAATGCAGGACCTCGACGATCGGACGGTTCGCCGCCATGGCGCCGCGGGTCGCGAACGAGACCGAGATGATCGTCGCGATGATGACGAGCGCGAGGATGCCGAGACCGGCGAGCACGGTTGCGTTGGTCATCGAGCGCATGCGCTCGATCCAGGCGCGGTGATCGTCGACACTGGCGCTTGGCGCCACTTGCGTCACGCGGGCGCGCAAGGCGGCGAGATCGAGCGCCGTGCCGGGCTGCACGCGCGCGATGATCATGCGCGGAACCGGCAGATCGTCCATCGACAGTCCGGTGCCGAGCCAGGGCTCGAGCAGCTTGCCGCTCTCGTCCTTGGTGAACGGCTTGACCTCGACGATACCGGCTTGCGCGCGCATCGCCTCGGTCACCGCGGCGGTGTCGCGCTCGAGGTCACGCCCGGACTGCGGACGAACCTGGATGGTGATTTCGCTCGCGACGTCCGACTGCCATTCGGCGGCGGAGGCGCTGACCAGCAGCACCGTGCCCGTGGTCATCGAAGCGAGGAAGGTCATGATGGCGACGACGGCAACCAGCGCACGGCCGTGGATCGAGGCGCGCGGCACGATCGGCGACATGTTGCGCGCCTTGGCCGGAAGCTGCGGACGCTCCTGTCCGAGGTCGACCAGCACGCCGCGCTCGTCGGGCTTACTCATAGACGTGCAGCCGGCCCTGATGCAGCACCAGCCGCCGCGCCTCGTACTGATCCATCAGGCCGATGTCGTGGGTCGCAATGATGACGGCGGTGCCCGATTTGTTGAGCTCGATGAAAAGGCGCAGCAGGCGGCGGCCGAGCGTCGGATCGACGCTGCCGGTCGGCTCGTCCGCGAGCAGAAGCTGCGGCCGCGAGATCACGGCGCGCGCGATCGCCGCACGCTGCTTCTCGCCGCCGGACAGGATCGGCGGCAGCGCGTCCATGCGTTCGCCGAGTCCGACCCAGCGCAAGAGGTCGATGACCTCCTTGCGATAGCTCGACTCGCTGCGGCCCATGACGCGAAACGGCAACGCGACGTTCTCGTAGGTCGTCATGTGGTCGAGCAGGCGGAAATCCTGGAGCACGATGCCGATGCGCTTGCGCAAGTCGGCGATCTCGTCCTTGCCGAGCTGCGAGATGTCGTGGCCGAACAGGTTGACGAGGCCGCGCGTCGGCCGGTGCGACAGGAACAGCAGGCGCAAGAGCGAGGTCTTGCCGGCGCCGGACGGGCCGGTGAGGAACTGGAAGGAGTGCGCCGGGATCTGGAAATTGAGGTCACGCAGGATCTCCGGCCCCAGGCCGTAACGCAATCCGACATTTTCGAACCGAACCAAGCTCAGCTCCGTTCGAGAGGGGGCGATGGCCGCGACGCGACGCTCCGCCACACGCGATCAACGGTTTTTGCGACCGTTATGGTTTCCGGTTCGTTAACGGTCGCCCTGTAGCATCCAGTACGCCCGGGTCTCCGCGACCTTGGCATCGTCAAGACTCGTTCATGCATCAAGGCTCGTCCATGCATATCGTCTGCCCCCATTGTACGACATCCTACGCCATCAAGCTTGCAAGCCTGGGGGCGAACGGGCGGACAGTCCGCTGCTCCCGGTGCAAGCAGACCTGGGTCGCCTATGCCGAGGATGCCATCGAGGAGGCGTCCGTCCCGGCCATGGCCGCCGCCAGCCAGGCCGACGACCAGTCCGACCTCGCCGAGCAGTGGAACTCCTACGCCAAGGACGACGGCGCCACTGACACGCCTGTGGTCGACAGCCCCTCCATCGCCAGCGACTGGCCGGAGGAGGACGCCAAGGAGACCGAGGACGAGTGGTCGGCGGCGGCCCGGGACGCCGAGGACGAGGTCGACGGCGCGCAGCACCAGTCCTGGTTCCGCGGCCTGTTCAGCCGGCGCGGGGCACGGGTGAGGCGTCAGGCCCCCACGGCGGCGCCGCGAAAGTCCCATTTCGGCCTGCCGACCGCCTGCGCCGCCATGGGCGCGCTGGTGCTGGCCCTGATCGTCTGGCGCGGCGACATGGTTCGGCTGCTGCCGCAGACCGCGGCCTTCTACAAGATGGTCGGCCTCGACGTTAACCTGCGCGGGCTGGCCTTCAAGGACGTGAAGCTCTCCAGCGAGACCGTTGACGGTAAGCAGGTGCTGGTGATCGAGGGCGTCATCGTCGGCGAGGGCAAGAAGCCGCTCGATATCCCGCGGCTGCGCTTCGCGGTGCGCGACGCGCAGGGCGCGGAGATCTATGCTTGGAATACGGTGCTGGAGCAGACCGTGCTGCGGCCCGGCGAGCGCGCCTTCTTCCGCTCGCGCCTGGCCTCCCCGCCGCCGGAGGGCCGCAATATCGACGTTCGCTTCTTCAACCGGCGCGACATTGCCGGCGGCAGCGTGTAATCAGGCTCGCAAGGTCCGCACGGGAGGTTGGTCCCAAGGTTGGTCCCATGCCAAAAATCTTGATCGCCGACGACGAGGATTCGATGCGCCAGCTGGTGGCGCGCGCCATCGCCATGGACGGGCACGAGACCGTGACCGCGCAGGACGGCGCCGAGGCGCTTGAGATCCTGACCCGCGAGGACGGCGCATTCGATTTGCTGCTCACCGACATCCAGATGCCGGTCATGGACGGCATCGCGCTGGCGCTCTCCGCCGCGCGCGATTTCCCCGACCTGACGATTTTGCTGATGACGGGATTTGCCGACCAGCGCGAGCGCGCCTCGAACCTCAACGCGCTGGTGCATGACGTCGTGACAAAACCGTTCTCGGTCGCCGACATCCGCACGGCGGTGGCGGACGCGCTGGCGGCGAAGAAGAGGTAGCGCGCGCCGCACTTGTAGCACTGCTGTTACGCGATCCTCGTCCCTCATACACGGTGTCGTCCTGGCGAAGGCCAGGACCCATACCGCGAGGCCTATCTTTTAGGAATCGATAGCCGTACCGGACGACGAGTCTTCGCCAAACCACTCCCTGGGGTAATGGGTTCTGGCTTTCGCCAGGACGACATTGGGGAGATAACCGGGTTCTCGCCTCAAAAATCCTTCAGCAGCCGCTCGATATAATCGAGCTCGATCTGCGGACGCGAGGTATCCCCTAAGCGGCGGCGGAGCTCTTCGAGGATGCGGCGGACGCGCTGGGCGTCGATCTCGCCGGGGATCTTGACCGTGTAGTCGTCGCCGAACTCACGGCCGTGAAGCGGGCGACCGAGCGGATCGGTCTGATTGCCGCCGCTCTGCTGGCGGCCGGCCCGGTTGCCCGGACCATCGCCCTGCCCCTCGCCATCCCCCTGCTGCATCGCCTCGGCCATCTTCTGCGCACCCTTGCGCAAGGCGTCGAGAGCCTTGCCCTGCGAGTCCACGGCGCCGTCTGCATTGCCCTCGCCGAGCTTTGAGCCCGCATCGCCCATGGCACCGTCGGCGGTGTCCAGGCTGCCGTCGTCATCGTCACCGTCCTGATCGCCATCCTGACCGGGCTGTCCCTGATCGCCCTGCTGGCCCTTCTGCCCCTTCTGGCCCTTTTGTCCCTTCTGCGTGAGGCCGCGCTTGGCGAGCTCGTCCTGCAGCTTCTTCAGCCGGTCGCGCAGCGCCTGCTGGTCCTGCTGGAGGTCCGACATCGACTGATCGCCCTGCTGCTTGCCGCGCGAGCGGTCACGCCGGGAGTCCTGGCCCTGCTTGTAGGTCTTGTCGCGCAATTGCTGCTGCTTGCGGATCATGTCGCTGAGCTCGTTGAGCGCCTGCTCCATGTCGCTGTCGCCGGATTGCCCGGGCTGCGCCATCTGGAGATTTTCCATGATCTGCGCCAGCTGCTCGAGCATGCGCTGCGCCGCCTCGCGATTGCCTTCGCGCGCCGCCTTCTCGATCTGCTTCAGGAGATCTTCCAGATCCCGCTGCGTGATGACGGAGCGATCGCGATTGGAGGATTGGTTCCTTTCCGTCGCGCGCTTGTACTCCTCGAGCTTCTGAATGGCATCGGATTGATTGTTCAGGCTGCGCCCGGATTCCTTCTGTCGGAGGTTATCGCCGGCATCCTGCATCGCCTTTTCCGCGCCATCGAGCAGCGCATCGGGATCCTGATCCTGCTGGGCAGCGACGGACGGAAGGCCTCCCAACAGGAAGGCGAGGCAGGCGATCGAGATCGCCCTCAAGACTGGCACGCGCGCTAGCTTCCGCATTTCCGGTCCCGCGTAAACTGATTGGCCCCGTCGTCCCCCGCCTTGGCCCGGTTGCTCGCCGACTTGCGATAGGCCTGAAGCTGCTGACGCAATGCGTCCTGCTGCTGCGCCAGCTCCTCGAGCTGCTCGGGCGTCGCGTGCTGGGTCTTCTGTCGCAGCTCGACGGCCTTGTCGAGGATGAGCTGGACCTCCGCGGGGAACGGCTGCCGGGGTCCCAGCGGATTTTGCTCGGCGCGCCGGGCGAGGTCGCGCACCTTGCCGGCCATGGCCTCGCGGAGCTTTTGCGTCAGCACCCTGATCTCGTCCTCGCCGGCACCGCGCTCCAGCGCCCGCTTGAGCGCGTCCTGCGCCGAGCGCAGCGCCGCGTTGACGCTGCCGGCGACACCGTCGTCCTCGATGGTGACCGCGAACGCCCACATGCTCGCCACGACGTCGCGCATCGCGTCGTCGGTGCGGGCCGCCTCGAGCTGGAGCGCGAGGCTGCGGAGACCGAGATAGCAGCCGGCATCCGGGGTGAACAATTCGGGCGCGATCATCAGCGCGTCGAGCGCGGCATAGACGTCGGAATTCTTGTTGGCGTCGAGCGCGAGGATGCGGCGCTGCTCGATCAGTGCGCGCGCGAGCGAGTTCGTGAACAGCCGCTCGGGCAGGCGCATGTTGAAGGGTTCGCTTCTAGCCTCGTTGCCGGCCTCGTCCTTGGCGGTGAGGGTCAGCGTGACGTCGGCGCCGGCATAGGGGTCCTCGCTGAGGTCCTTCACCGTCTGGCCGACGCCGTTGCGGGTGCGCGCATTCGGCAGCACCAGCGGGAATTGCGGCGGCTGGAACAGCGGCCGTGCGGCCGCCTTGGTATCGGCGTCCTTGGTGGCTTCCTTCGCGCCGTCCTTGGCGTCGGCGGCGCGCAGGCCAATGTGCGCCTCGGCGCCGGTGACGCCGTAATCGTCCTCGATCTTGTAGGAGAGCTGAAGCGCGCCGCGCGCCTGGCGCTCCGGATCCTTGGCCAGCGCAATCGTCGGCGCGCGGTCCGGCGTTGCCGCAAACGCCCATTGCGGCTGGCCGGAGGGCGCGCGGACATGCGCGGTGCCATCGCCGGTGATGGCGAAATGCTTCTCGTTGGTGCCCTTGGGCGTGGCTTCAGTGGGGGCGACCTCCTTGAGGCCGCCGGAGACGGCGACATCCAGGCTGCCGCCGGAGGAACGCACGATCAGGGTCGAGCCGGCGGGAACGGCGAGCGGACCGCTGGCGGGCAGCGCCGCGGCCTCCCTGTTGGCGGCCGACAGGATCACAGGCGGCTTGCCGGTGTAGAGCGGCGGCGTGACCCAGGCATCGACGCGAACATTGGTCGGCGCCAGCACGCCGTTCCAGTCGAAGGCCGCCCCTAGCCGCATCGCACGCTCGTCGCCGGCGGCGAAGAAGGTCGCAACCAGCATCACCATGACCAGCGCACGCAGCGCCCAGGGATCGTGCAGAGCGAGCCGCGGGTGCGGCAGACCGGCGCGGATGCGCTTGAGCGAGGCCAGCGTGCGCTCACGCTGCGCCTGCCACAGCGCCTTCGCAACCGGGTCCTGCGAGGTCAGCGTGTCCGTGAGCGTGGTGGCCGGGCGGTGACGGATGCCGGAGCCGCGATCGAGCCGGCCCAAAGCCTCCTCGCGGCTCGGCCAGCGGAAGCGAACCAGCGGGAACAGGGCGGCAATCGCGATGCCGGCGAAAACGACGAGACCGATGGCGCGGGCAAGGAACGGCAGCGCCAGCCAGAGACCGGCCCAGGACAGCGCCAGGAACAGGCCGACGACGGTCAGAAGCCGCGCCAGATTCGGCCAGGCACGCTCCCACGCGATGGCATATCTCGCCCGATCGAGGGCCTGCGCCAGCTTCAACCGCGACAGAGCGTCGCCATCGCGGATCGGGTCTGACGGGTCAGGGGTGACGCCGTTCAATAAGCTCTCCAGGTTGCCCGGTGGAGAAGAGCGTATCACAACGGCAGCACTGAGGCATCCGTTCCTGTACGGGAGACACCCCTTTTCCCGCATAACACGAGGACGTGACTGGCCCGCCGCAACCCCGTAATTTCCGCGCCGCCATCCAAGGGACATGCAAAGGGAAACGAAGGAAACGCCATGGACAAGAAGATGCACGACAAGGGCCTGGAAGTCCGCAAAGCGGTGCTGGGGGAAGCCTATGTCAACAACGCCCTGAAGAACGTCGACGACTTCAACCGTCCGTTCCAGGAGATGCTCAACGAATATTGCTGGGGCACGGTGTGGGGCCGCGAGGAGCTGCCGCGCAAGACCCGCAGCATGCTCAACATCGCGATGATCGCGATCCTCAACCGCCAGCACGAATTCCGTGCGCATCTGAAGGGCGCGCTCACCAACGGCGTCACCCGCGACGAGATCCGCGAGATCCTGATGCAGGTCGCGATCTACGGCGGCATGCCGGCCGCAGTCGACAGCTTTCGCATCGCGCGCGAGGTGTTCGCGGAGATTGATGGGAAGGCGTGAGGGGGCAGGCTCTCGCCACTGTCGTCCCGGACAAGCGAAGCGGAGCGTAGCGCCGATCCGGGACCCATACCCACAGGCGGATGTGGTTAGCGGGACTCGGAGTGACCGCTTTCGCGCTGCGACTGCTCCTGGGGCTATGGGTCCCGGATCTGCGCGCGCTTGAGGCGCGCTTGTCCGGGACGACACCGGGGATAGAGCGCGGATTTTCACGACAACAACGAATAATCAACACAAGGAACACCATGGACATCGGATTCATCGGCCTCGGAAACATGGGTTTTCCGATGGCGCGGCGCCTGATCGAGGCTGGCAACCGGCTCGTCGTGTTCGACACGCGCAAGGAGGTCGTGGACAAGCTCGTGGCGCGCGGTGCGACGCCGGCGACGTCGCCAAAGGACGTTGCCGATCAGGTCGAGACCGTGATGGCGAGCCTGCCCTCGCTGCAGGCTTCGCTCGAAGTTGCAACGGGGACGAACGGCGTGATCGAGGGGAGCCGCGTCAAGCGCTTCATCGATCTGTCCACCGTCGGCTCGACGATGGCTTCGAAGATTCACGGCCTGCTCGCCAAGCGCGACATCGTACAGATCGACTGCCCCGTCTCCGGCGGCGTCGGCGGCGCCGAGAAGGGCACGCTGGCGGTAATGGTGTCGGGGCCGAAGGCGGAGTTCGAGCTGCTCAAGCCGGCGCTCGATGTGATCGGAAAAGTGTTCTTCATCGGCGAGAAGCCGGGTGCCGCGCAGACCATGAAGCTCGCCAACAATTTCCTCTCGGCCACCGCGATCGTGGCGACGTCGGAGGCGGTCGTCATGGGTGTGAAGGCCGGGCTCGATCCCGCCGTGATGATCGACGTCATCAATGCCGGCTCGGGCATGAATACTGCGAGCCGCGACAAGTTTCCGCGCTCGGTGCTGCCGCGCACGTTCGATTTCGGCTTCGCCACGGGGCTGATGGTGAAGGACGTGCGCCTCGCGCTGGAGGAAATGAAGCAGCTCGGCCTGTCGATGGAGGTCGCGGACGCCGTGGGGCGCCTGTGGGAGACCGTGATCAGCGCGGAAGGCGCCGATTCCGATTTCACCGCGGCGATCAAGCCGATCGAGAAGAAGGCGGGGGTTGTGGTTGGGGGAAAGACGGGCGGTTTGGCGGGGAAGTAGTTTTCTCGCGCATCCCCTTTCCAGGTAGTCCTGGACAAGCGAGCGTAGCAAGCGCTGATCCAGGACCCATTACCACAGGGCGAGGTTTGGCGAAGACTCGTGGTTACCAGCCTCCCGCCAAAGTACTCCCTGGGGTAATGGGTCCTGGCTTTCGCCAGGACGACACCGAAATTGTCGAGGTTACGTCGCGTCTCACGATGAGATCACGACACGCCTCACAGCCACGGCGCCGGCGTGTCCATCGCGATCAGTTGCTCGACATCGATGCGCGGGCGAACCACGGCGTATTGGTCGTCCTTCACCAGCACCTCGGGCACCAGCGGCCGCGTGTTGTAGGTGCCGGCCTGCACCGCGCCATAGGCGCCGGCGGTCATGATGGCGAGGAGATCGCCCGCCTTCGGCGTCGGCAGCGTGCGGTCGAGCGCGAGATAGTCGCCGGTCTCGCAGACCGGCCCGACGACATCGGCCACCATCGTGGCCGCGTCCCGGGCCGGCTGCGTTACCGGCAGGATATCGTGATGGGCCTCATACAGCGTCGGGCGGATCAGATCGTTCATCGCAGCGTCGATGATGACGAAATTCTTGCCGTCGCCGTGCTTCACATAGATCACCTTGGCAACCAGGATGCCGGCATTGCCGACGATCATGCGGCCCGGCTCGAACATCAGCGTGCAGCCGAGATTATGGCTGACGCGCTTGACCATGGCGGCATAGGCATCGGGCGCCGGCGGCGCCTCGCGATCCATGTAATAGGGAATGCCGAGGCCGCCGCCGAAATCGACATGCGAGATGTCGTGGCCGTCGGCACGCAGCGTCTGCACGAATTCGGAGAGGATGCGAAACGCCGTCTCCATCTTCGACAGATCGGTGATCTGGCTGCCGATATGCACGTCGGTGCCGGTCACCTGGATCCCGGGCAGCTTCGCCGCGCGCGCATAGACCTCGCGGGCATGCGCGATCGGGATGCCGAACTTGTTCTCGGACTTGCCGGTGGAGATCTTGGCATGCGTGCCGGCGTCGACATCGGGATTGACGCGCACGGAAATCCGCGCGGTCTTGCCCATCTCGGTCGCAAGGCGCGACAACAGCTCGAGCTCCGGCTCGGATTCGACGTTGAGGCAGAGGATGTCGGCGGCGAGCGCAGCGCGCAGCTCGTCTTCCGTCTTGCCGACGCCGGAGAACAGGATCTTGCGTGCGGGGATACCCGCGGCCAGAGCACGCTTCAATTCACCGCCGGAGACCACGTCGGCGCCGGCGCCAAGCCTGGCGAGCGTACGCAGCACCGACTGGTTGGAGTTCGCCTTCATGGCGTAGCAGACCAGCACCTTCTCGCCGGCGAAAGCATCGGCGAAGACGCGGTAATGCCGCTCCAGCGTCGCGGTCGAATAGCAATAGAACGGCGTGCCGACGGTTGCGGCCAGCTCGGACAGGTTCACCGCCTCGGCGTGCAGCACGCCGTTGCGGTAGTCGAAATGGTTCATGGCGTTGGCTCAGTTGCCCCAGCCTATTTGCTGGGTTGGTCGTCCAGGAGCGGGTCGAGAATAAACGGTTTCTTCTTGCCCTTGGACGCCGCGGGGGCGGCGTCGGCGGCGGAGCTGGGGTTGAACAGGCTCGGCGTCTTTTGGGCTGCGGTCTCGGTGTCGGTTGGAGCTGCGACGTTGGCCGTGGACGCGCCGGAGGCGGTCGGCGGCAGGTCGAGGGGACCTTTGCGGCCGCAGCCGGCAAGCGCGAGCGCCGTCAGGCTCAAGACAATGATGGCCCACCCCGAGCCGGCCGGGCGAAACTTTGACGTCACGACGAATTCCCCACTACGCGGGGCGCACCATACAGAGATTGGCGCGCTCTGGCGAGAGCCGGATGACCATGAAACATAAGCGAAATTTTGCCCCTCAGCCCAATTTTCGCTCTTTTTCCAGCCGCTTCGCCCAGCTCTTTGCCTGCGACGCCACGTTCTTCGGCGCGGTACCGCCGAAGCTGGTCCGGCTCTTCACCGACGATTCGACCGAGAGCACGCCGAGCACGTCCTTGGTGATCCTGGGCTCGATCGCCTGCATCTCCTTCAGCGGCAGCTCGTGCAGCGCCACGCCGCCCTCGGCGGCCTTGGCCACGATGCGGCCGGTGACGTGGTGCGCCTCGCGGAACGGCATCTTCAGCGTCCGCACCAGCCAGTCGGCCAGATCCGTCGCGGTGGCATAGCCCTCGCCGGCGGCGGCCTTCATCTTGGCCTCATCGGGCGCGAGGTCGCGGACCATGCCGGTCATGGCGCGGATGGCGAGCGACAGCGCGGCAAAGCCCTCCATCGCGCCCTGCTTGTCCTCCTGCATGTCCTTTTGGTAGGCGAGCGGCAGGCCCTTCATCACGATCAGGAGACCGTTGAGCGCACCGATGACGCGGCCGGTCTTGGCGCGTACGAGCTCGGCGGCATCCGGGTTGCGCTTCTGCGGCATGATCGAGGAGCCGGTGGTGAACTTGTCGCTGAGGCGGATGAGGCCGACCAGCGGCGAGGTCCAGATCACGATCTCCTCGGCAAAGCGCGACATGTGCACGGCGCAGATGGAAGCCGCCGACAGCGTCTCCAGCACGAAGTCGCGGTCGGAGACCGCGTCGAGCGAGTTCGCCATCGGCCGGTCGAACAGAAGCGCCTTTGCGGTCGCGTGGCGGTCGATCGGGAACGAGGTGCCGGCAAGCGCGGCGGCGCCGAGCGGCGATTCGTTGAGCCGCTTGCGGGCGTCCTGGAAACGGCCGCGGTCGCGCGCGGCCATCTCGACATAGGCGAGCAAATGATGGCCGAAGGTCACGGGCTGCGCGGTCTGCAGATGCGTGAAGCCGGGCATCACGGTGCCGGCATGCTCCAGCGCGCGCGCGACCAGCGCCTGCTGGAACGCGGCGAGCGCGGCATCGGTCTCGTCGATGACGTCGCGGACATAGAGACGGAAGTCGGTGGCGACCTGGTCGTTGCGCGAGCGCGCGGTGTGCAGCCGGCCGGCGGCGGGGCCGATCAGCTCGGACAGGCGGCTCTCGACATTCATGTGAATGTCCTCGAGCGCGCGCTTGAACGTGAAGCCGCCCTTGCCGATCTCTGACAAAATCGTGTCTAGACCCTTGCCGATATTTTTCGCATCAGAGGCCGTGATGATGCCCTGCGTGGCAAGCATCGCGGCGTGGGCCTTGGACGCGGCAATGTCCTGGGCATAGAGGTGACGATCGACGTCGATGGAGACGTTGATCTCTTCCATGATCTCATCGGGACGTTCCGAGAACCGGCCGCCCCACATCTTGTTGCTCATGATCCCCTGCTCACGCCTTGCTTGTCGCTGGTCACGTTTGCTGGCCGCCGCCAGCCGTATTAAGAGGCCCCTGATAGCCATATCTGCGACCGGATGACAAACGATATGCTCGACACGAAGCCCTCCGCCACGCGCCGGATCCCCCTCGTCATCGCCACCGTGGCGGTCGGCGGACTGGCCGGCTTCGCTGCGCTGTACGGGCTGGGCCTGAGCCGGGCGCCTACCGGCGATCCGGCCTGCCGGGCGGCAGTGGCTACGGCGCAAAAAATCGCCCCGCTCGCCCATGGCGAGGTGGCGGCGCTGACCATGGCGAGCGCGCCCCTGAAGCTGCCCGACCTCGCTTTCGAGGACGCCGACGGCAAGCCGAAAAAGCTGTCCGATTTCCGCGGCAAGACGCTGCTGGTGAACCTCTGGGCCACCTGGTGCGTGCCCTGTCGGAAGGAAATGCCGGCGCTGGACGAGCTCCAGGGCAAGCTTTCGGGCCCGAATTTCGAGGTGGTCGCGATCAATATCGACACCCGCGACCCCGAGAAGCCCAAGACCTTCCTGAAAGAGGCCAATTTGACCCGGCTCGGCTATTTCAACGATCAGAAAGCCAAGGTTTTCCAGGATCTTAAGGCCATAGGCCGGGCGCTCGGCATGCCGACCTCGGTGCTGGTCGACCCGCAGGGCTGCGAGATCGCGACGATCGCGGGACCGGCGGAATGGGCGAGCGAGGACGCGCTCAAGCTGATCCGGGCTGCGACGGGCAAGGCCGCCGCGGCGCTTTAAGAGTTTCAGGCCGTAACGTTGAGATTGCCGCCGACGCCGGGGCCGACGTTGGCGAGCGAGGGCTGACCGGCGCCCATCAGCGTCAGGATGGTGGATTTCTCCATATCCATGTTCTGCTTGGTCAGCGTCGCCGCGATATTCGACTGCAACGCGCCTTGCTGAGCGGCCAGCATGGTGCTGACCATTGCCATCATGTCCATTACGCGAACCCTCGTACCGGCCGTAACCTAGGCGCGAGGGGTTAACGCGACATGAATTGTCACGGAGCCGTAGGGCGGGCAAAGCAAAGCGTGCCCACCAATCAGCATCCTAGTTGCGGAGACACGGTGGGCACGGCGCTTTGCGCCTTTTCCCACCCTACGACGTCAGCGCGTCGGAACCGGCTTGGCGCCGCGATAATCGTAGAAGCCGCGCTGGGTCTTGCGGCCGAGCCAGCCGGCCTCGACGTATTTCACCAGGAGCGGGCACGGACGGTACTTGGAGTCGGCGAGGCCCTCGTGCAGCACCTGCATGATCGACAGGCAGGTATCGAGGCCGATGAAATCGGCAAGCTCGAGCGGACCCATCGGATGGTGCGCCCCGAGCTTCATCGCCGCGTCGATCGCCTCGACGTTGCCGACACCTTCGTACAGCGTGTAGATCGCCTCGTTGATCATCGGCAGCAGGATGCGGTTGACGATGAAGGCCGGGAAATCCTCGGAGACCGCGACTTGCTTGCCGAGCTTGGCGACGAATTCCTTGGATGCCTCGAAGGTCGCATCGTCGGTGGCGATGCCGCGGATCAGCTCCACCAGCTCCATCAGCGGCACCGGATTCATGAAGTGGATGCCGATGAAGCGCTCGGGCCGGTCGGTGGCGGCGGCAAGGCGCGTGATCGAGATCGAGGACGTATCCGAGGCGACGATCGCCTCGGGCTTCAACACGGCGCAGAGCTCGTGGAAGATCTTGCGCTTGACCTCCTCCTTCTCGACCGCAGTCTCGATCACGAGATCGCAGTCGGCGAGATCGTCGAGCTTCTCGGCGGCCACGATGCGCGACAGCGCCTTGGTCTTGGCCTCCTCGGTGACGACCTTCTTGGAGACCTGGCGGGCCAGATTGCCGTTGATGGTGGCCATGCCCGACTTGAGGCGATCGGCCGAAACGTCGTTGAGCACCACGTCGAAGCCAGCCAGCGCCGCAACATGCGCGATGCCATTGCCCATCTGCCCCGCGCCGATCACGCCGACCTTCTTGATCACTGCCGCCATAATGTCATCCACCGGAACGGCGCGCATATCGCGCCTGCCTATCCCCCAAGCCGGGAGGTCTGATTGATCAGAGCCTTGATTTAATCAGAACCTTGGCTCGAAACCTAGATTGGATCGCTCCCCCGGCGTGCCCCACGCCAAAGAAAACGCCTCAAAAATGAAACACCGGCCGGAGTGTATACCTCCGGCCGGTGTTTTGAACGGCTTTTACTTGCCGAGCTTGCCGAGTTCGGCTGTCAGCTCCGGAACCGCCTGGTAGAGGTCGGCGACCAGGCCGTAATCGGCGACCTGGAAGATCGGCGCGTCCTCGTCCTTGTTGATCGCCACGATCACCTTGGAGTCCTTCATGCCGGCCAGATGCTGGATCGCGCCGGAAATGCCCACCGCGACATAGAGCTCGGGGGCCACGACCTTGCCGGTCTGGCCAACCTGCCAGTCGTTCGGCGCATAGCCGGCGTCCACCGCCGCGCGCGAGGCACCGACGCCGGCGCCGAGCTTGTCGGCGAGGGGCTCGATGTATTTGGCGAAATTCTCGCGGCTCTGCATGGCACGGCCACCGGAGACGATGATCTTCGCCGAGGTCAGCTCGGGACGGTCGCTCTTGGCGACCTCCTCGCCAACGAAGGACGACAGGCCCGGATCAGCCGCCGCCTGAACGCTCTCGACCGGCGCACTGCCGCCCTCGCCCGCTGCGGCGAAGGTGGAGGTCCGCACCGTGATGACCTTCTTGGCGTCCTTCGACTTCACCGTCTGGATGGCGTTGCCGGCATAGATCGGACGCTCGTAGGTATCGGGGGCGACCACCTTGATGATCTCCGAGACCTGCATGACGTCGAGCAGGGCTGCGACGCGCGGCATCACGTTCTTGAAGCGCGAGGTCGCGGGCGCGACGATCGCGTCATAGGACGGGGCCAGCGAGACGATCAGCGCGGCCAGCGGCTCGGCAAGATCGTGCGCGTAAAGCGCGCCATCGGCGAGCAGCACCTTCTTCACGCCCGCGAGCTTGGCGGCGGCATCCGCCGCGGCCTTGGCACCCTCGCCGGCCACCAGGACCTCGACGTCCGCGCCGAGCGCGGCGGCCGCGGTCAGGGCCTTGTTGGTCGCATCCTTCAACGACGCGTTGTCGTGTTCGGCAATCAGAAGCGTCGTCATCAGAGCACCCCGGCTTCGTTCTTGAGTTTCGACACCAGCTCGGCGACGTCCTTGACCTTGACGCCGGCCTTGCGGCCCGCCGGCTCGGTCGTCTTGAGAACCTCGAGGCGCGCGGTGACGTCAACGCCGTAATCGGCGACGGTCTTCTCCGCGATCGGCTTCTTCTTCGCCTTCATGATGTTGGGCAGCGAGGCGTAGCGCGGCTCGTTGAGACGCAGGTCGGTGGTCACGATCGCCGGTCCCTTCAGCTTCACGGTCTGCAAGCCCCCGTCGACTTCACGAGTGACCTTGAAGTCGCTTCCTTCGACCTCGAGCTTCGAGGCGAACGTCGCCTGCGACCAGCCGAGCAGCGCGGCCAGCATCTGGCCGGTCTGGTTGCTGTCGTCGTCGATCGCCTGCTTGCCGAGGATGATCAGGCCCGGCTGCTCTTCCTCAGCGACCTTCTTCAGGATCTTGGCGACGGCGAGCGGCTCGACGGTGCCCTCGGCCTTCACCAGGATGCCGCGATCGGCGCCCATGGCAAGACCGGTGCGGATCGTCTCCGACGCCTGCGCCGGTCCAATGGAAACCACCACGACCTCGGTGGCCTTGCCACCTTCCTTCAGGCGCAGCGCTTCCTCGACCGCGATTTCGTCGAACGGGTTCATCGACATCTTGACGTTGGCGAGTTCAACGCCCGATCCATCGCCCTTGACGCGGACCTTGACGTTGTAATCGACCACCCGCTTTACCGGCACTAAGACCTTCATCGATCCTCTTTCACTCAATTTGGGAGGGGGGTATCAACTGGCGCGGAACCTAAAGGCCTGACCCGGCCCGGTCAACGCGCGAAGGGGCCAAATTTTAGACCTTAGAAATGCGCCGCCCCAATGGGTCAGCGGTTCTGGCCTGGAACCCAGAGCACGTCGCCGGCGCCGTTATGGTTGGCGGCGCGGCTGGCCACGAACAGGAAGTCCGACAGGCGATTCATATACTGGATACCAGCAGCGCCGACCGGCTCGCCCGGCTGGGCCGCCAGTTCCACCATCACGCGTTCCGCCCTGCGGCATATCGTGCGTGCGACATGGAGGTAGGCGGCAGCGGGCGTTCCCCCCGGCAGCACGAAGGAAGTGAGCGGCGCGAGCTTGTCGTTGAGCGCGTCGATGTCGTGCTCGAGCCGCTCGACCTGGCTTGCCACCACCCGCAGCCGTTCCACCTTGCCCTCACGCTCGGGCACGGCGAGGTCGGCGCCGAGATCGAACAGGTCGTTCTGGATGCGGCCGAGCATCGCATCGAACTCGGGCGCATCATGGGTATGGAGACGCACGACGCCGATCGCGGCATTGGTCTCGTCCACCGTGCCATAGGCCTCGATGCGCAAATCATACTTCGGACGGCGTTCGCCCGAGCCGAGCGCTGTCGTGCCGTCGTCACCAGTCTTCGTATAGATGCGATTCAGCACAACCATGTTCAACGCCCCATCGCCCAGACCGCGATCATGGCAATGACAATCGCCACGAACTGAAGGAGCACGCGCCAGCGCATCAGCTTCTGCGAGGTGTTGGGCGAGCCGCCGCGCATCATGTTGACGAGACCGAGCAGCAGCACCAACGCCACGGCACCGGCCGCCGCCGGCAGAATGAAAGTACTCAGGATAGATGCCATCGGGGGTAGATAACACCGTGCGCGCCGGTCCGCTATCTCCCCCCACCCGTCATTCCGGGGCGCGCCAACGGGTCGGCAACGCGGCCCGGTGGCGCGAGCCCGGAATCCATCAAGCAGCGTCACGCGCGGCGAAATGGATTCCGGGCTCGATGCTCTGGGTCGCGCTTTGCGCGGTCCCGTCACATCGCCCCAGAATGACGACTGGGTTGGTCGCCGATCTGGCTTTTAAGCCAATAATATCAGAAGCTAGCTGGATGATTTCTGATCTGCATAGGTCGCCTGTCTTCTTTGCCTCTCCCGGCAAGCGGGGAGATGGTATGCGCCGGGGCAAGCCGTGAAAGCCATCCGCTACATCTACGTCGTCGTGATGGATGCGTTCTACACGTTCCTGGCCGACGACGGCTGGGCGATCGCGAGCCACATCGCGCTGTCGACATTGATGGCGCTGTTCCCGTTCCTGATCGTGCTGACCTCGCTCGCCGGCTTCTTCGGTTCCAAGGAGCTCGCCGACCAGGCCGCCAGCCTGATGCTCGAGGTCTGGCCCAAGCAGGTCGCCGACAGCCTTTCCGGCGAGATCCACGACGTGCTGACCACGACCCGCACCGGCGTGCTGACCATCGGCGCGGCGCTGTCGGTCTATTTCGCCTCGAACGGAGTCGAGGCGCTCCGCGTCGCGCTCAACCGCGCCTATGCGGTGGTGGAGATGCGGCGCTGGTATTGGCTGCGGCTGGAATCGATCGGCTATACGCTGGTTGCGGCCTTCACCGCGCTTGCCATGGCGTTCCTGATCGTGCTCGGCCCACTCATCATCGAGGCGACGCGACGCCACATCCCGCTGTTCGTCGAGTCCAACGAGAGCATCCTCACCTGGCTGCGCTACGGCATCACCATCGGCGCGCTGGTGGTGGCGCTGATCATCCTGCATGCGTGGGTGCCGGCGGGGCGGCGCAGCTTCCTCCAGATCCTGCCCGGCATCGTCTTCACCATGGTGGCGTCGCTGATCTCGGGCATCGTGTTCGGGCAATATCTGGCGCGCTTCGCCAACAATTACGTGACGATGTATGCGGGGCTGGCCTCGGTGATCATCGCGCTGGTGTTTCTGTATTTCATCGCCGCGATCTTCGTCTACGGCGGCGAGCTCAACGCCGCGATCATCAAGTCGCGGCTACCTCACGGCGTGTCGCTTCAAGCAGCGCAGTCGCTAAAGCACGCGGAGACACGGGCTTGACCAGGAAGGCGTCGGCGCCCGCCTCGCGCGAGGCCGCCTCGTCCTCGCCGCGCCCGGAGACGCCGATGATGGGTATTTGAGCGAGCGGCGCCGGCATGGTGCGGATCCGCCGGATGGCCTCGACGCCGTCGATGCCCGGCAGCACCATGTCCATCAGCACCGCGTCGAAAGCCCCCTGTGCCAGCCGGTTCACCGCGTCCTCGCCGCGCCCGATGAACTCGGCATGATGGCCGAGCTCGGTCAAAATGGTGTTGAGCACGACGCGACCGAACGGATTGTCCTCGACGCTGAGCACGCGCAGCGCGGCCGCCGCATCGGCCTCGGCTTCGCCCTTCGCCTTGCGGGACCTGGCCGGTCCCGCCGCGTCCAGCGACACGGTCAATGTGAAGGTGGCGCCGCCGCCGCGCCGCGGTGCGACCGAGATGTCGCCACCCATCCCGCGCGCCAGCTGCTTCACCGAGGATAGCCCCAAGCCCGCGCCGCCGAAGCGCGAGGCGATGGTGACATTGGCCTGGGTGAACGGGCGGAACAGCCGCTTGATCTCGGCCATGGTCAGGCCGATGCCGCTGTCGGACACCGCGAAGGCGACGCCGACCCTGCCCTTCATCTTGTCGTTTTTCTTGCCTTTGGTTGGACGCCAAGGCGCGACCACGAGCGCCACGCCGCCCTGGTCGGTGAACTTCACCGCATTGTCGATGAGGTTCTCGAGTGCAGCGCGCAGGCGGACGGGATCGCCGACCACCAGCCCTGGCAGCTTTTCGGAGAGCTCGACCTGGGCCTGGAGGCCCTTGGCCGCGGCGCGCCCGGCGAGCGAATCGCCGGCGCTGCGGGCCAGCGCCCGCAGGTCGAACAGATCCTGCCGCAGCGCGCCGCCACCCTTCCCGGTTCGGGCGGCGTCCACGAACAGGGTGGCGAGGCTCGCCAGATGCTCGGCACCGGCCTTGATGGTGTCAGCCCAGCGCCGCTCCCGCTCCCCGAGATCCGAGGTCGCGAGCAGGTCGCTGATCGCGAGAATGCCGGTCAGGGGCGTGCGGACCTCATGGGCAAAGGCGGCAAGCGCCGCCTGGACCACGTCCGGCGCGACCACTTTGGTGGTGCGCTTGCGCACCTTTCCGGCCGCCCCGGACCGCTTCCGAGGCAATCGCCTGGACGTCCGCGTAGTGCGCGCTGGGCGCGTTTTCGCCGCCATAATTCCCCTTCGAAGTATCCCCTTCGAACCCCCGGGCCGTCAGTCGAGCATGGCACGGCGGAACCCCTGGAGTCACGGCGGTGTTTGGCTAAACCCCAGAGAAACTTCACCTAATCCCACCAGAGCGCGGATGCCGACGGGCGATGCACCGGCGTCGCGTAACTCCCGCAAGCCGGTCGAGCGGCTCGATTTCGACAGCTTCCGCCCGGCTTCATCCCGAATCAGGGCGTGGTGGCGGTAGGCGGGTTCCGGCAGGCCAAGCAGGGTTTGCAGCAGGCGGTGGACGGAGGTGGCGTGAAACAGGTCCTGGCCGCGCACCACCTCGCTGATCCCCTGGAGGCCGTCGTCGACGACCACGGACAAATGGTAGCTGGTCGGCGTCTCCTTGCGAGCCAGGATCACGTCTCCCCAGGCCTCCGGCCGCGCGGGAACGACGCCCCTCTCGCCGTCCGGCCCCTCGCCGAGTTCATTCCAGGCCAGACTGGCAACGCGCCAGCAGGCGGCCGCCATGTCGAGCCGGAGCGCATAGGGCGCGCCGGATGCGATCAACCGCGCCTGCTCGCCGGCGGACAGCGACTTGGCGTCTCCGGGATACAGCGGCGCGCCGTCGGGATCGCGCGGCCACGGCCCATCGGCCTCGCGCGCGGCCACAAGTCTTGCGATCTCGGCGCGGCTTTCGAAGGCGGGATAGACGAGGCCGAGCGCAGAGAGCTTTTCCAGCGCGGCGCGGTAATCGGAAAGATGCTCCGACTGCCGGCGCACCGGTGTTTCCCAGGCAATGCCGAGCCAGGCGAGATCCTCGTAGATCGCCGCCTCGAACTCAGGCCGGCAGCGCGTCGCATCGATGTCCTCGATCCGCAGCAACAGCCGCCCGCCGGCCTCCCGCGCGCGGTCGAAGTTGAGCAACGCCGAATAGGCGTGGCCGAGATGCAGGAAGCCGTTCGGGCTCGGAGCAAATCGGAAAACGGGTGGCGACATATGACAGGATCTCGTGATGGCCGGGCTTGACCCGGCCATCCATCTTCCATGACTCTGTTACGATGGGAGATGGATGCGCGGGTCCCGCCTACGCCGAAGGCATCAACGGGCTTTTCGGTATTGGGCCAGCGCAGCTTTAGCAGAGACGGCAAGCCCGCGCATGACGAGTTAGGCCACAATGACCATCCACCTCGAAACCCAGTCCGATCTCGAAGAGGCCGTCCACGCGCTGGTGAAGCGCGATCCTCGGCTCAAGCCCGTGCTTGCGGCTGCGGGCATGCCGGCCTTGCGGCGACGCGAACCGGGCTTCCCCGGGCTCGCGCATATCGTCTGCGGGCAGCAGCTCTCGACCGCCAGCGCCGCGGCGATCTGGGGACGGCTGTCGGCCGCATTAGATCCGTTCGATCATGAGGCGGTGGGCCGCGCGCGCACCGACCGGCTGGGACGGCTTGGCCTGTCCGCCGCCAAGATCAAGACGCTGAAACATCTTGCGCGCGAGATCACGGCGGAGCGGCTGAACCTCGACGTGCTCGCCGAGGAAGATGCCGACGCCGCGCATCACACGCTGATCTCGCTGCCCGGCATCGGACCGTGGACCGCGGACGTCTATCTCCTGTTTTGCCTCGGCCATGGCGATGCCTGGCCGGCCGGCGACCTCGCGGTGCAGGAGGGCATCAAGATCGGCCTCGGCCTTCAGGCACGGCCGACGGAGAAGCAGATGGTGCCGCTCGCCGAACCCTGGCGTCCGCTGCGCGGCGCGGCGGCGCATCTGTGGTGGAGCTATTACCGCGCGGTGAAGAAACGCGAGGGCGTGCTCGCGGGCGAGGCGAACGCCGTTTTAAACAATGTTGCTGTTGCAAAGCCCTCACAGGTGAAAGAGAAGATGCCGGCACGAAAAAAGCCGGGACCTTCGCCATGACCTCGACCGACTTCGTCGTTGCGCGCAACGATCTCGAGCAGTGCAAGCTGATCGAGACCGCCATTCCGGATGCAGCCGCGCTGCCGCAGGATGCGCTGCTGGTGAAGGTCGAGCGCTTCGCGCTCACCGCCAACAACATCACCTATGCCGTGATGGGCGACGAGCTGAAATACTGGCAGATCTTTCCGGCGCCGCAGGGCTTCGGCAACATTCCGGTGTGGGGTTTTGGCGAGGTGATCGCCTCGAAACATCCCGGCGTCGCAGCCGGCGAGCAGTTGTTCGGCTATTTTCCGATGGCGACACATCTCGTCATCGAAGCCACGGACGTCAGCAAGCGCGGCTTGCGCGACGGGGCTGCGCATCGGCAAGGCGTGGCGCCGGTCTACAATCTCTACTCCCGCGTCACCGGCGACCCCGCCTACGCAGGCCGGCAGGGCGACTACCAGGCGCTGCTGCGACCGCTGTTCATGCTGTCGTTCCTGGTCGACGACTTCCTCGCCGAGAACGATGATTTTGGCGCGCGGACCGTGCTGCTGTCGAGCGCCTCGAGCAAGACCGCGTTCGGCCTTGCGCATCTGTTGCACACACGCGGCCGCAAGGTGATCGGCCTGACCTCAGCCGGTAATACCGGCTTCGTGACGTCGCTCGGATGTTACGACGAGGTCGTCACCTATGACCGCGTGACGTCCTTGCCATCGAATGCGCCGGTCGCCTTCGTCGACATGGCCGGCAGCAGCGCCCTGCGCGCCGAACTGCACCGGCATTTTGGTGACCAGATGAAATGCTCGGTGCGCGTCGGTTTGACACATCGCGCCACCGAGGCCGACGAAGGAGCCCTGCCCGGCGCAAAACCGCGCTGGTTCTTCGCGCCGGACCATATTCGCAAGCGGGCGAAGGATTGGGGGCCTGGCGGCATCGAGCAGCGCTTTGGCGCGGCATGGTCGGGCTTCGCGCCGCTGCTGGAGAAATGCCTGCGTGTGATCGAGAGCCGCGGGCCGGAGGCGGTGCAGCGCATTTATCTCGGCACGTTGAAGGGGCGCATTCCGCCCGAGCAGGGCCATATGCTCTCGCTGCTCGGGTAAAGCGCTTTTGACATCGGCTGATCCAGTATAGCGTTCGACCTCTATTATTATTGGAGCATGATCTCTTCGGAAAACCGCTACACACTTTTCCGGATCATGCTCCAGAGGAAACGCCGCGAAGACGGCCACGAGGTCGCGAATGCTGGACAGGACGAAGGATATTTCCGTCGCCGCGCAGGCCTGGCTCGATGAATTCGCGGGCGCGCTAGGCAATCCGGAACCCGCCGCCGCGCTGGACCTCCTCTTCCTCCCCGACAGCTTTTGGCGCGATGTGCTGGCGCTGAGCTGGAACTTGCAAACGCTGGCCGGCCGCCGCGCAATCGCGCAGGCGTTGGCCGCGCTCGCGTCCAGGGCTGCGCCGACCCATTTCGAGATCGCACCGAACCGTGCGCCACCGCGCTGGGTGACGCGCGCCGGCACCAGCAACATCGAAGCCATCTTCAATTTCGAGACCGCGCTCGGCCGCGGCAGCGGCATCCTGCGGCTCGTGCCTGATAGCACCGACGGCGACCGGTTGAAGGCGTGGACGCTGCTGACCGCGCTCGACGAGCTCAAAGGCTTCGAGGAACAGCTCGGCACGTCACGGCCGCGCGGCCAGGCCTATTCGCGCGATTTCCGCGGGCCGAACTGGCTCGACCAGCGCAACACGTCGCGCGACTACGCCGATCGCGACCCGGCCGTGCTGGTGGTCGGCGGCGGCCAGGCCGGGCTCGCCATCGCGGCACGGCTGAAGCAGTTGAAGGTCGATACCTTGATCGTCGATCGCGAGGCGCGGATCGGCGACAATTGGCGCAAGCGCTATCACGCGCTGACGCTGCACAACCAGGTGCAGGTCAATCACCTGCCCTACATGCCGTTCCCGGCGAACTGGCCGGTCTATATCCCCAAGGACAAGCTCGCCAACTGGTTCGAAGCTTACGTCGACGCGATGGAGCTGAACTTCTGGACCGGCACCGAGTTCGAGGACGGCGCTTACGACGAGGCGAAAGGCCGCTGGACCGTCACGCTGCGCCGCGCGGACGGCGACAAGCGCACCATGCATCCGCGCCATGTAGTGATGGCGACCGGCGTCAGCGGCATCGCCAATGTTCCAGACATTCCGACCCTCGACAATTTCAGGGGCACGCTGGTGCATTCCAGCCGCTACGAGGACGGCGAAAACTGGACAGGCAAGCGCGCCATCGTCATCGGCACCGGCAACAGCGGCCACGACATCGCGCAGGATCTTTATTCCAGCGGCGCCGAGGTGACCCTGGTGCAGCGCTCGCCGACGCTGGTCACCAATATCGAGCCGTCGGCGCAGTTGGCCTATGCGACCTACAATGAGGGCACGCTCGAGGACAACGATCTGATCGCGACCTCGATGCCGACGCCGCTGGCGAAGAAGACCCATGTGATGCTGACGGAGCAGTCGAAGGAGCTCGACAGGGAGCTGCTCGACGGCCTCTCCCGCGTCGGCTTCAAGCTCGACTTCGGCGAGGCCGGCACCGGCTGGCAGTTCAAATACCTCACCCGCGGCGGCGGTTATTATTTCAACGTCGGCTGCTCCAACCTCATCGCCGAGGGGGCGATCAAGCTCAGGCAGTTTTCCGACATCGAAAGCTTCGTCGCCGAGGGCGTTCGGATGAAGGACGGCACGACCATTCCGGCCGACCTGATCGTGCTCTCGACCGGCTACAAACCGCAGGAATATCTGGTGCGAAAGCTGTTCGGCGATGGCGTAGCCGATCGCGTCGGCCCGGTCTGGGGATTGGCGAAGGCTTCGAGCTGCGCAACATGTATGCGCGCACGAAGCAGCCCGGCCTGTGGTTCATCGCCGGCAGCCTCGCCCAGTGCCGGATCAACTCGAAATATCTCGCGCTCCAGATCAAGGCCATCGAGGAAGGGATTTTGGGGCGTGAGGTGGATACAAGGTAACACACACGTCATTCCGGGGCGCGCGTAGCGCGAGCCCGGAATCCATCTACCCCCGGGATATGCGGCCCGATGGATTCCGGGTTCACGCTACGCGCGCCCCGGAATGACAAGAGGAGAAACCCAATGCCAGCCATTCTCGGCACCGGCGAGCACCGCTACCGCGTCGTCGAAAACTTCGCGAAACTTCCGGACGGCTGGCAGCTCACCGACGTCGCCGCGGTCGCGGTCGACAGCCTCGACCGCGTCTATGTCTTCAACCGCGGCGCCCATCCGATGGTGGTGCTGGATCGCGAGGGCAATTTCCTGCGCAGTTGGGGCGAGGGCCTGTTCTCGCGCGCGCACGGCCTGCACATCGATGCCGACGACAATCTCTACTGCACCGACGACGGCGACCATACCGTGCGCAAATGCACCAGCGACGGCAAGGTGCTGCTGACGATCGGGATCCCCGCAAAGCCGGCACCGTTCATGAGCGGCGAGCCGTTCCACCGCTGCACCCACACCGCATTGTCGCCGAAAGGCGAGATCTATGTCTCCGACGGCTATGGCAATGCGCGCGTGCACAAGTTCACGCCGGACGGCAAGCTGATCAAGAGCTGGGGCGAGCCCGGCACCGACCCCGGCCAGTTCAACATCGTGCACAACATCGCCACCGATTCCGATGGCTGGGTCTACGTCGCCGACCGCGAGAACCATCGCGTGCAGGTGTTCAATGGCGAGGGCAAATACGAGACGCAGTGGAACAACCTGCACCGGCCCTGCGCGCTGTGCTGCTGCGGCGGCAGGAGCCCGACCTTCGTGATCGGCGAGCTGGGCCCCGGCCTCGATATCAACCGCAATGTGCCCAATCTCGGCCCGCGGCTGTCGATCGTGGACGCCAAGGGAAATCGCATCGCGCGGCTCGGCGGCGAGGAAGGTCCGGGTGTGGCCAGCGGCAAATTCCTGGCCCCCCACGGCATCGCGCTGGACTCGAAGGGCGACATCTACGTCGGTGAGGTCGGTGTCACCAACTGGGCGACAAGCTTCCCGGACCAGGAGATGCCGGCCGTCGTGCGCGCAACCCGGTGCTTGCAGAAGCTGGAACGGGTACGGGAGTAGCCGCCGCGGCAAGCCACGACGCGCCGCCAAAGGCGGTTCCGCGCCAGTTGCCGGCCCCTCCTCGAATCACGGCGTTTTTGAGCGCTTTTGCCACCCCGCCGCCGCATTGCCTGCGCCTGAATAAGTCGCTCAACGGGCTTCACAATCCCGTCACGCTGCATGTAGTATGTCAATACATGCTGCTTCGCAGCGTACATGGAGGCCGGGAGCGTTACTTGAACGCACATGTCTCGCAAGGCAGTTGGCCGGTGTTGGTGCTGAATGCGGACTTCCGGCCGCTGAGTTACTACCCACTGTCTCTGTGGTCGTGGCAGGACGCGATCAAGGCGGTGTTCCTCGACCGCGTCAACATCGTCGCGCATTACGATCAGGCGGTCCGAAGTCCCACGCTGGAAATGCAGCTGCCGAGCGTGGTCTCGCTCAAATCCTTCGTCAAGCCGACCACCCACCCCGCCTTCACCCGGTTCAACGTCTTCCTGCGCGATCGTTTCGCCTGCCAATATTGCGGCTCGCCCGAAGACCTCACCTTCGATCACATCATCCCGCGCAGCAAGGGCGGCCAGACCACCTGGGAAAACGTGGTCGCGGCGTGCTCGCCCTGTAATCTGCGCAAGGGCAATCTCACCCCGGCGCAGGCCAAGATGTTTCCGCGCCAGAGCGCCTTCGCGCCGACCGTGCACCAGCTCCACCGCAACGGCCGCATGTTCCCGCCGAATTACCTGCACGACAGTTGGCTGGACTATCTCTACTGGGATACCGAACTGGATCCGTAGGAGCTACGGATGATGCAGCCGGGCTTCCCTCACCGCGTGCTGTCAGCGGCGGTTTCAATTGCACTCGGATTTGGATGGCCTACCTCCGTCTACGCTCTCGATTGCGCGAGAATTGCCAACTTCGAATCCTTCGATAACCATGTCGATCAGGCCAAGAGGGCCGAGGACCTTCGGGCCCGCGAGGCTCTGGCCAATCTAAGCCCAATCGTCCTGAGTGGCCGCCTTGCCAAGGTTCGCCCGCTGCCCGGTCCGGGGACAAACCTGCCAACCGAACTGCTGACATTCGTAGACGTCAAGATTCTGCGTGGCGATTTACCTCGGAGCAGGATCGATCGCAGGGCAGTCATCGCGAGTTACGAGTGGTGCGATGGAGGCTGTACCGAGGAGCAGCAGCGGTGGCACCCAGGCGCATTGCTCACAATTGGAGTTGCGGCCGCGGCTAACGCGGCGGACAAAATGAGCGTGGGCCGGATCAAAAGCGGGCGGATCGACGGCCAGTTTGGTCCATGCGGCGGCGGGGTTCTTTCGCCGCTCGAATTGAAACTGATTTCCACGCCCCCCGAAGAAATCGCGCGGCTGGAGCACGAATACCCGATCCGCAAGCGTCAATAGGCAATAGCTCCTCAAACCCCGATCGCGTTCCTCGCCACCACGTCGCGATAGAACGCCGCGCTCAGTTTCGCGACCCTCGCCTGTGTCTCGAAGTCGACCCGGTAGAGGCCGAAGCGTTTGCCGTAGCCAAAAATCCACTCGAAATTGTCCATCAGGCTCCAGAGGAAATAACCGCGGATCGGCACGCCCTCGGCGACGGCGCGCTGCATCTGGGTCAGATAGTTGCGCAGGAACATGATGCGGTCGAGGTCGTAGACCTGACCGTCGGCGGCGATCCTATCCTCGGACGAGGTGCCGTTCTCGCTGATGTAGATGGTCTCGATGTTCCAGATCTTCGCGGCAAGGCGCGGCGCCCAGTAGATCACTTCGGGGCCGACCCGCAGCCATTCCGAATTCATGTGCGGGAACGAGGTGGGGAACGGCAGCACATGGAAGCCGGGCGCGCGGTCGGAGGCGGTGACATAGAACTGCGGCGCGTAGATGTTGAGGCCGACGAAGTCGGTCGGCGCACCGATGATCTTCAACTCCTCGGCGGTGAATTTCGGCGCGTCCGCGCCGGCGTAGGCGAGGAAGCCGTCGGTATATCTGCCCTCCAGCACCACGCCGAGGAAGCCGGCATTAAGCTCGCGCGTCGCGATCTCGGCGGCACGGATGTTTTCCGCCGTTGCGATCGCCGGCACGCAGGCCGCGATGTTCTCGGCTGCGCCAACCCTTGTGCCGGCGCGCCCCGAGGCGCGAATCGCCTGCACCGCAAGCCCGTGCGCCAGCGCGACGTGATGGCGGGCCTGGTTCAGCTGCACCGCCGGCAGCTTGAGGCCGGGCGCGTCGATGCCCCAGCCATAGCCGAAATTCACGAAGCGCCCGACCTCGTTCACGGTGAAGACGTTCTTGACGCGATCAGTCAGGCGTGCGGCGACGTACGCAGCGTAGTCGGCAAAGGCCTTCGAGGTGTCGCTCGACTGCCAGCCGCCGACGCGGTCCTGGAGCGCCTGCGGCAGGTCCCAGTGATAGAGCGTCGCATAAGGCTCGATGCCGCTCGCAAGCAGCTCGTCGACGAGGCGGTTGTAGAAATCGAGCCCCTTGGGATTGGGTTGACCCGTCCCATCAGGAAACACCCGCGGCCAAGCGATCGAGAAGCGGTAGGCCCTGACGCCGAGCGCCTTGATCAGCGCGACGTCCTCCCTGTAGCGGTGATAGTGCTCGTTGGCGCGGTCGCCGGTGGAGCCGTCCTCGATCTTGCCGGGGGTGTGGCTGAAAACGTCCCAGATCGATTTGCCGCGGCCGTCCTCGTTGACGGCGCCTTCGATCTGGTAGGAAGAGGTCGCCGTGCCCCATAGGAAATCCTTGGGGAAAGGCGCACCGCGCCCGGCCGATGCTGGCGTTTCGCTCTCCGCAGCGCCGACGCCCGTCGCTGCTCCCAACGCGGCAAGGCCCGCCAGTTTGGCAAAATGACGCCGCGAGAAATCCGCTGACATATCTATCTCCGCGCCTGCTCCATATCGATCTGATAGGCGGAAATCCGGTCGATCTCGAATGCGACGCTCGGCGGCGATTCCGCATCGACGGGACCGACGCCGACGAAGAACTTCGATCCGATCGCGAGATTGACGATCAGATACATGGGATCGTCGAAGCCGATCGGCACCTTGATGTCGGAGACCGGCTCGCGGTCGATGAAGTAGACCAGGCGATCCTCCTCCCACAGCACACCGTAATTGTGGAATGTGCTCGAAGCGTCGCCGACCGCGAAGTCGAAGCCGCAGGATTGGATCTTCTGGGTCGACGGAATCCGCCAATGCGTCGTCATCACGAGATCGCCAGGCCGCTCGCCGCGGCCTTCCAGCACATCGACCTCCGGCGGCCAGCCGCCGTCGTCCGCCAGCATCCAGAACGCAGGCCACACCGCATGGCCGACCGGGACCTTGGCGCGGATTTCGAAATAGCCGTGCTTCTGCGCGAACCTGCCCTGCGTGGTCAGGATCCCGGAGATGTACTCGTTGTTGAACAGAACGGACTTCAATTCCTGCGGCGTGCGGCTCGCGACGATCGAGAGCACGCCGTCCTTCACCTTGAACGGATCAAGCCCGAGCGGCGCCGATGCGCGCCCCGTGTAGCGCGGATCGACATAGATCTGCTGCTCGCCATTGGCGCTGGTCTTGCGCTTGAAGTCGGAGCCGTCGCCGCCCCAATAGCGCGCCTCCGGCCACGCCGCGCCGCCGGCATAGTGCGGCACCCAGCGTCCGCCCGACAGCGGGTGCTCGTCGAAATCCTCGTTGAACGTCCGCCGCAACGGCAGGAACATCAGCGAGGCAGGATTGACCGTTTCGAGCTTGCGGCATTCGATCATCGACGGATCGGTCGTCACTTGCAGCGACATGGTGCCGGGCGCGCCGTCGAGATCGTCCTGCACTGCGCCGATCGCGGGCACGGCGGACAGACTGATTGCGACCAAAGCGCTCTTCGTCCAACGGCCGATCATCGCTGCACATCGAAGGTATAAGGAAGCGGATTGAGGCTAACGCGCCCGCATTGGCGCGAGCAAGAGCGGCCATGCGGCGGCGCACGAATTTGAGGGTACCGCCCGCAGGCGGGAGCCATATTTTCGTGCACTTGCACAAACCGGGAACCAGCGGTGTGGGCGGGCCGGCGCTCCGTCAGGTTCGAGGTCGCCGGCGGCATATGGCTTCAGGCCCTGGACCAATCCACCGCAATACGACTGCTGACGGCGCCGCTCGCATTTCTGTCGGTCGGCATCGGCTATCTCTTCTTCACCGCGGCAACACTCGCGGGCGCGGCCTGCTCCACCTTGGCTGGCATGCGGGCCATCACGGAGCACGGAACCCGAAGCGCGGGCGTCCGTTCAATCTGGAGGCCCAACGCTCTCGAATACACTGCGGGAGCGGTATCCGGGCCCGTCAAAGCACAGGGGAAGACGCGCCATGCCCACAGCCGAGAAAGATCACGTCTACAAGATCCTGGAACTGGTCGGATCGTCCGAGACCTCGATCGAGGATGCGATCAAGAACGCGGTCAGCCGCGCCGCCAAGACCATCCGCGAGATGAAATGGTTCGAGGTGGTGCAGACGCGCGGCCACATCGAGAACAACGCCGTGCGCCACTACCAGGTGACACTGCGCGTCGGGTTTACACTGGAGGAGTGAGGCAGGAACGCCGGGCGGATCCGGCGTGAGGTCAGCGTGGTTAACATCAGCCGACGATAACCCGTCGAAACATCGAGGACCGGTTCCGGCCGAATACGGGATTCGCACAATCAGCGCGGATGACGCAACAGGCCGTTAAGGCGAAAGTGAGAGGTTTGCACCGAAATGGAGCAAGCCTGATGAATACGGGCCGCGACCTCGGGAAAACGCGTCTTCCGCTCTGGGCGGCGGGTTTCGTCATGCTGACTTGCTTCGCCATCCTGGGCCTGAGCGGCTGGCGCGAATGGGAAACGCGCAATGCCGAGCTCAGGACCGCCGAAATCGACGTGACCAACCTCGCGCAATCGCTGATCCAGCATGCCGACGACACGTTCGAGCTCGTCGATACCATCCTCGTCGGGCTGGTCCATCGGCTCGAGCTCGATGGAACGGGTCCGGACACGATCGCAAAGCTCCAGACCTATCTGCCGACCCGCAAATCATCGGACCGCATCCGCGGCATCTTCGTCTATGACGAGACCGGCCGCTGGCTTGCCACGACCGAGCAGATCGACTTCTCCAAATTCAACAACAGCGACCGCGAATATTTCCAGCGTCATCGCGACTCGCCGGATCCGGGCACGCTGATCGGACGCCCCGTCAAGAGCCGGGCCGGCGGCCAGTGGATCATCACCGCGTCGCGCCGGGTCAACCATCCCGACGGCAGCTTCGCCGGCGTTGCCCTGCTCACGATCGACGTCAGCTATTTCGTCAAGTTCTACGAGCGCTTCGACCTCGGTCCGCACAGCTCGGCGTCGCTGCTGAACAACGACGGCATCATGCTGGCGCGCAGCCACGACGAGAGCGGCGCCTTCGTCGGACGCGACCTGTCCAACGCGCCGTTGTTCAAGCAATGGAAAAGCCGTCCGGCTGCGGCAGTCTACTATTTCAAGTCGCCGCTGGATAACGTGCAGCGGCTCAGCTACTACCAGCGCAGCAGCCGCTATCCCCTGATGGTGCTGGCGAGCAAGTCGCAAGACGACGTGCTGGCCCCTTGGCGCCGCGCGGCGAGCGCACGCATGACCGTTGTCGTCGGCCTCGTCCTGCTGATCGCGGCGATCGGCTTTTACCTGGTCCGTCAGCTCTTGCAGCGGCAGCGCATGGCACAGGCTCTGATCGCCAAGGAAGCCCATTTCCGCCTGCTGGCCGAGCAATCCAGCGACATGGTGACCCGGATCGGACTGGACAACCGGCTGATCTACGTTTCTCCGTCATGCGCGCGCATCATCGGCTGGTCTTCCGACGAACTCCTGGGGACGTCGGCCGTGGCCGGGGTTCACGCGGAGGACATGGAACGGGTCGAGCAGGCCATTGCCGCGCTGAAGAATGGCGAGGCCGAGGAGGCGAGGTTCGTCTACCGTCAGCGCCATCGCGACAAGGGCGAGATCTGGGCCGAGTCGGCCCTGCACGTGACCCGGGCATCCGACAGCGGCGAGATCGACGGCGTCGTCGCGGTGGTGCGCGACATGACCGAGCAGAAGGACTTGCAGAACAAGCTCGCCTCGCTCGCGGCGACCGACGGCCTCACCGGGCTCGCCAACCGGCGCGCATTCGATGAGCGCCTCGCGGACGAATGGGCCCGCGCCCGCCGCGATGGCACCCAACTCTCGCTCCTGCTGATCGACGTCGATCATTTCAAGGCGTTCAACGACCATTACGGACATTTGGCCGGCGACGGCTGCCTGCGTGCGCTGGGGCGGATCCTGTCCGCTCATCCCCGGCGGCCGGCCGACTTCGCGGCGCGCTACGGCGGCGAGGAGTTCGCCGTGCTGTTGCCAAACACCGATGCCGACGGCTGCGCCAGGGTCGGCGAGGAGATTCGCGGTGCGTTGCGCGACCTCGCCATGCTGCATGCACAGAATCCGCCCTCACGGCTCGTCACCGCGAGCGTGGGCGGCGCGACGGCGTTTCCATCCGAGACCACGACCGACTCCAGCGCGCTGGTGGCGGCCGCCGACCGCGCGCTCTATGCCGCCAAGGACAGCGGCCGCGACCGGCTGGTGATGTCGGGACAGGTCGTGCCCTGGCCCGCGAGGAGCGCGTGACGCAGTCGCCGGCCTACCAGGCGTAGCGAACGCTGCCCTTGCCGGCGTAGCTGCGGGTGACGTTCGAGAACTCGCCTTCGAAGCTCGCCGCCGCGGACCAGCCGCTCAGCCAGCTCATCTCCACGGAAGCCGTGGTGAGCGCGGAGTCACGAGCCTGCGCAGCGCCGTTGACGACGAAGCTCGCGCCCGGCAGCGCCTGGAAGGTCGCGGCAATCGAGCGGTCCGGATTGAAATCATGCGCCCATGCGAGGCGGCCGCGCAGCGTCAGCACGCCGGCCTGCATGGCGAAGGATCTGTCGGTGCGCAGGCCCAGCTCGCTGCGGGTGTCCGTGACGGTCCTGGCGGCATAGCGCAAGGCGAATGCGGCGGAGCCGGCAACGGCCTGCTCGGCATAGGCCGGCAGATCGAGCGTCGTGAACTGTAGCGCGCCATAGGGTGTGATGCCGATCCCGCCGATCCACGGCGCGACATGGAGAATACGCATTGGCGTCGAACTCGGCTCGCAGGTGATCGGCGCCTGCGGTCGTTACAGTACGGTCGGTCGTGATGGCCTGCCAGCCATAGGCCAGCGCCGCCGACAGATAAGCCGACCCGCTCGTGTGTCGCAGATAGGCGGCGGCCTGGAACAGGTCGGAGCGGCCCGAGCCGAGGCCGTTCACACCGAAGCTGGTGCCACCACCGGCGAGCGCGAAGCCAAGCAACGTGTACGGTGAGAGCCGATAGTCGGCTCCGACCACGGTGCCAACGATGCGGCTGGTCGCTGCATTTGAACCGCCCGCCGCGTTGCCGTCGGTCGACTGCGACCCGCCGAAGCCCGCGGCCCACACGCTCCAGCGTTGCGCAAAGGTCTGCGGCGGGGCTTTTGTCATCATCGCGAATGCGTCAGCGCGTTTGAAAGATCGCCCTGAACGGCCACCGTCCCGCCGCTCTGCACGAAGATGGCACCGCCGGCACCGAGGCCACCACCACCGGAGTTGGATCCGGTCCCACCACTGCCGCCATTGCCGGCGCCAAAGCCGCCGCTCCCGGCAGCCGTGATCCCGCCGCCGCCGCCTCCCCCGAAGCCGCCGGCACCGCCGGTCGAGGTGGACAATCCGGCTGCCGAGCCACCTCCGCCGCCGTAGCCGCCCGAACCGCCCGTTGTTGCTCCGCCCGCATTGGCACCGCCACCGCCAAAACCGCCCGCGCCTCCAGCCACGGGCCCCCCGCCGGACGAACCACCGCCGCCACCGCTGGCGAAACCACCGGCGCCTCCGGTCTGGGGACCACTACCGCCGTTATGCACCCCACCGCTCGAACCGCCGGCAGTGCCCGAGCTGTTGGCGTCCGAGCCGACGAATAGTCCACCGCCTCCAGCCGGAGTCAGAGGATAGGACTTGCCGCCCATGCCGCCCCCGCCGCCCACCTCTCCGAAGTTGTCCACGACGCCGCCGCCCTTGGCCTGCGTGTTCGAGACGGCGACGTTCGACAAGGTCAATGCGCCGTTGCTGGAGACGAAGACCGCGCCGCCGAGTCCGGCGCCGGCACCGGAGCCCAAACCGGCTCCGCCCTGCGCCACCGCATTGGCGATGGTCAGGCTCTTCAGTGTCACCGAATAGGTCGAGCCGGTGGTCCCGGCATCGCCGATGAAGAACGGCCGGTAGGTGCCGGCGCCGCTGATGGTCGGGTTGTTACCATTGCCGTCAATGGTGATGTTCTTGGTGATGATCGGCAGCTCGCTCAGGAGCGTGATGGTACCGCTGACCTGAAACAGGATGGTGTCGCCGCTCGTGGCGCTGACGATCTCCCCCCGCAGGCTGCCGGCGCCGCTGTCGGCCGTGGAGGTCACCACCAGCGTCGCTGCGCGCGCCGCACCGGACAGGCCGAAGAACGATGCCATGACCGCAACACTTGCGAGCGCTGCACACCGGCGTGCACCAAGCCGAAGGCTCGTCTGCCCGATCGACAGGCACGAGGGCGGACGCAATCTGGTCGTCACGAAGAGCCTCGGACGCAAGCTGCGTGGCAACGCTGGTGATCTCGACGCGTCGTTAGCAGACTGGACACCTGCACAATGTGCCCGGTGTCTCAGGCGTGGATTTCGGTGAACAGTGATGCATGTGCGGCACATCGAGGCCGCGCGCCCGCAGCCTCGTCGAACGCCCTCATCGTCCGACGTCGCTTGCGTCCTCGTTGCCGAACCGCTACATGCGGGGGCGATGCTGGTCTGCTGCCGGGCTCAGAACATTAAGGCGCGCGACCTCGTCGAGGCGTGATGCGGACGAGACGGCGGTGAACAAGACGATGCTGGCGGACGACCCCGAACACGGGCCGAGCGCGCTGAGACAGTTGCGCGCGATGACCGTGGACATCTGCGATGTCATTGCGCTCACCGACGAGAACGATTTCCACATCACCACAACGACAGTGATGGCCGGCAACGCATTGCTGGTCGATTCTCGCGCCACTGACCTCGAATACGACCGGACGCCTGCGCACATCGCACGCGGCGGCCTCGACCACTATCAGATGACCCTCTGCATCGAAGGCGAGATGCGGTTCAGCTCCGGTCGCCGCGAGGTGACGTTGCGGCCCGGTGACATTTGCCTGCTCGACATGGCGCAGCCGAACCGGACGGTGTTTCGCGGCGGTAGCGGACGCACCCACCTGATGGCAATCATCGTGCAACGGTCGATGCTGGCGCCACGGCTCGCGCATCCGGATTCGGCGACGGCTACCCTGTTGCCGTCAGACCACCCTCACGCGCGCCTGCTCGCAAGCCATTACGCAGCGCTTGCGCTGCCGCCTGAGCCAGAGGCGGGCAGCGTCGAGGCCACGATCGAGGCCATCGCCGACATCGTTGCCGCGGCTGCGGGCGGTACGGCCGACATCGCCGAAGGCGTCGAGCGGGCCGAGCGACATCTTTATCTGGCAATGATCAAGCGCCGCATCGCGGACAATCTCGAGACCGACGCGCTCGGCGTAAGCGAGCTCTGCCGCCATTTCCAGATTTCGCGCGCGACGCTTTACCGGCTGTTCGAGGCAGATGGCGGGCTGGCGCATTACGTGAGAGAGCAGCGGCTCAATCTCGCCTTTCAGCGGCTGTTGTCGCCGGCGGCGCAGGACAAACGTCTAATCGACCTCGCTGTCGGCTTGCGGTTCAGCAGCGACTCCACCTTCATCCGGGCGTTTCGCCGCAAGTTCGGCCTGACGCCGGGCGAGCTCAGGGAGCTGACCGACACGTGGCTCCGCGAGACCGGAGCGATCCCGGCTTTCGATACAGTGTTGCACCAGCTGGCCCGCCGCCGCGCATCACGATCGTAGAGGTGTCGCGCTCATCTCGGAGCTCGGCCCGGCCTGGATTTGTCGTCCACGTTCCAGCGGGATATGACTACGAATCGACCGGACATTTAAGCCAATCCGAGAGTGCTACCGTGACTGACGCGATCAAGCTCGTCCTCTTCGACATGGACAATGTCCTGTGCAACTACGACAGGGGACAGCGTGTGGCATGCCTGGCGGAGCTCGCGGGATCGACCAGCGAGCTCGTCCACAAGGCAATCTGGGACAGCGGATTCGAGCTGCTCGGCGATTCCGGCGCTCTCGACGCCCCTGACTATCTGCGGGGCTTTGGCGAACGCATGGGCTATCCGCTGTCGCTCGACGAGTGGGTGGAGGCGCGGCGCCGCTCGATGCAGCCCGATCACGCGATGCTGGAGATTGCCCGACGTCTGCGCAAGACCGTCGATATTGCCGTCCTGACCAACAATACCACGCTGGTCGCCGACCACATCGACACGCTGCTGCCGGACTTGCGGCCGCTGTTCGGCTCCCGGATCTACACTTCGGCCCAGTTCAAGACGGCAAAGCCGGACCCGCGCTGCTATCGCCGCTGCCTGGCCGAGCTCGACGTGATGCCGCAGACCGTGCTGTTCGTCGACGATCTCCCGGCCAATGTTGCCGGCGCGCGCGAGGCGGGCCTGTTCGCGCATCACCACACGTCGGTGGAGGCTTTCAGGCAGGCCCTCTCGGCGCACGGCCTGCTTCAGGGCGAATGAATACGCCTTCCGCTTTGCCCGGCCTCAGGCGAGATGGCACGCCACGAAGTGACCGCCAGCGCCCTCCTTCAGCTCGGGCGCGCTCTCCGCGCAGCGCGGCTGGGCGATCGGACAGCGGGTGTGGAAGTGGCAGCCTGACGGCGGCTTCATCGGGCTCGGCACGTCGCCCTTGAGGCGGATGCGCTCACGCTTGAGCTTGGGATCGGGCACCGGCACCGCTGACAACAGCGCCCTGGTGTAGGGGTGCTGCGGGTTGCGGTAGAGGTCGCTGGCTTTCGCCAGCTCGACGATGCGGCCGAGATACATCACCGCGACGCGGTCGGAGATGTGCTCGACCACCGAGAGGTCGTGCGCGACGAAGAGATAGGTGAGGTTCAGCTCGGCCTGGAGATCCTCCAGCAGATTGATGACCTGCGCCTGGATCGACACGTCGAGCGCGGAGACCGGCTCGTCGCAGACGATCAGCTTCGGCTCGACCGCGAGCGCCCGCGCGATCACGATGCGCTGGCGCTGGCCGCCGGAGAATTCGTGCGGGTAGCGGCGCATGTGCTCGGCCTTGAGGCCGACCTTGACCAGCAGGCTCGCGACGCGCTCCTCCCGCTCCTTGGCCGATGAGCCGAGCTTGTGGATGACGAGCGCCTCGCCGAGAATCGTACCCACCGTCATGCGCGGATTGAGCGAGGCAAACGGATCCTGGAACACGAGCTGCATGTTCCGCCGCATCGCGCGCAGATCGTTGCCGCCGAGCTGGCGCACGTCCTGGCCGTCGAAGGTGACCTCGCCGTCGGTCGGCTCGATCAGGCGCAGCACGCAGCGCCCCGTCGTCGACTTGCCGCAGCCGGATTCACCGACGAGACCGAGCGTCTCGCCGCGATTGACCGAGAACGACACGCCGTCGACCGCATAGACGCTGCCGACCTGGCGTGACAGCAAGCCGCCGAGAACGGGGAAATGCTTCTTCAGACCGCTGACGCGGAGCAAGGGTTCGCTCATGGCGCGGCTCCCAACTGCGTATCCCCCAGGTGACAGGCCATGCGGTGGCCGGGCGAGACCTCGCGGAGCAGCGGCTCCTTCTCGGTGCAGACGTTCATGGCGAACTTGCAGCGCGGCGCGAAGCGGCAGCCGACCGGCGGATTGATCAGGATCGGCACCGAGCCGCCGATCGCCTCCAGCCGCGTCTTGTGCTCGCTGTCGAGGTCGATGCGCGGGATCGAGCGGATCAGGCCTTGCGTATAGGGATGGCGGGGATCGGCGAAGAGATCGTCGACGCTCGCCTCCTCCACCACCTTGCCGGCATACATCACGACGACGCGCTGCGCGGTCTCGGCGACGACGCCCATGGCATGGGTGATCAGCATCACCGCCATGCCGAAGCGCTCCTTCATGTCCTGCAAGAGGTCGAGGATCTGGGCCTGGATGGTGACGTCGAGCGCCGTGGTGGGCTCGTCGGCGATGATCAGCTTCGGCTTGCAGGCGAGCGCCATCGCGATCATCACGCGTTGGCGCATGCCGCCGGAGAACTGGTGCGGGTAGTTGTGCACGCGGCCTTCGGCGTTGGGGATCTGCACCAGCTTGAGCATCTCAATGGTGCGCTCGAGCGCCTGCTTCTTCGTCACCGCTTCATGCCGGCGCAGGCTCTCGGCGATCTGCTCGCCGACGGTGAGCACCGGGTTGAGCGAGGTCATCGGCTCCTGAAAGATGAAGCCGATCTCCTTGGCGCGGATCTCGTCGAGCTGATTGCTCGTCAGCGGCACGAGATCGCGGCCTTCGAAGATGATCTGGCCGGCGGCGATGCGGCCGGGCGGCATCGCGATCAGTTTCAGGATCGACATCGCCGTCACGGTCTTGCCGCAGCCGGACTCGCCGACGACACAGAGCGTCTCGCCGCGGTTGATGGAGATGTCGACGCCGTCGACGGCCTGCAGGATGCCGTCGTCGGTGGAGAAATGGGTTTTCAGGCCCTTGATCTCGAGCAGCGGCGCCATCAGATCACCCGTCGCGCATCGAGCGCGTCACGCAGGCCGTCGCCGATGAAGTTGATGGCGACCACCGCGATGAAGATCGCGCCGCCCGGAAACAGCGCCCAGTGCGGACCGATATCGAGGAAGTCCTTGGCGTCGTACAGCAGCCGCCCCCAAGTCGGGGTGTCCGGCGGAAAGCCGAGGCCGAGGAAGGACAATGTCGATTCCGCGATGATGGCGGCGGCGACGTCGATGGTGCCAGCGATGATCACCGGACCGAGCGCATTGGGCAGGATGTGGCGCACCACCTGCCGCACCGGGCTGGCGCCGAGCGCGCGCGCGGCCTCGACGAACTCCTTCTCGCGGATCGACAGGAACTGCGCGCGCACGAGGCGGGCGACCGGCATCCAGCGCAGGCCCCCGATCACGAGCACGATCAGGATGAAGATGCCGCCCTCGGGGCCGAACGCGGCCTTGAGCCCGTCGCGGAACAGATAGATCAGCAGCAGCAGCAGCGGCAGCTGCGGCAGCGACAAGAAGAGATCGGTGAGCCACATCAGCCCGTGACCGACCGCACCGCGCGACATGCCGGCAAGCGCACCGATCAGCGTGCCGACGAACACCGAGACCAGCATCGCGGCAAGGCCGACCGCGAGCGAGATGCGCCCGCCATAGATCATGCGGGCGAGGATGTCCTGCCCGAGATCGTCGGTGCCGAAGGGATGGGCGAGCGAGGGCCCCTGCATGCCCGCCACGATGTCGATGTCGTCGATCTTGACCCGCCAGACGAAGGGGCCGGCGACCACCGCCAGCACCAGAATGAGGAGCAGGAACGCACTGACCACGGCAAGCTTGTGGCGGCTATAGCGCCGCCACGTCTCGCGCCAGGGCGAGTAGATGCGCCGCTCAGCGGAGGGAGATGCGAGGGTCAAGCCAGCCATACAGGACGTCCGCGATGAGATTGAACAGGACCACAAGACACGCGAAGACGAAGGTGACGGCCATCACCACCGGCGTGTCGTTGGAAAGGATGGAGGAGATCAGCAGCGAGCCGATGCCGGGGATGCGGAAGATCTGCTCGGTGACGATGGCGCCGCCGAACACCGCCGGCATCTGGAGCGCGATCAGCGTGACGACCGGGATCATCGCATTGCGCATCACATGCTTGACGATGACCTTGGCCTGCCCAAGTCCCTTTGCACGCGCCGTGGTGACGTAGTCGAGCCGGATCACGTCCAGCATCGCCGAGCGCACGAAGCGCGTCATCGACGCCGCCTGGAACAGGCCGAGCACCGCCACCGGCATGATCGCCTGCCGGATCATCTCGAGCACCCAGCGGATGCCGGTGGCCTTGATGTCGCTGGAATAGACGAAGGGCAGCCAGTCCAGCGTGACCGAGAAGATCAGGATGAAGAGGATGCCGGTGAAGAAGGTGGGCAGCGAGAAACCGACGAAGGCCAGCACGTTGGCGATCTGGTCAAACAGTGAATACGGCTTGGTCGCCGCGTAGACGCCGACCGGAATCGCGATCAGGAGCGCCAGGATCTGCGCCGAGCCGATCACATAGAGCGTCGCCGGCAGGCGCTGGAGGATGAGCGCATCGACGTTCATCCGGCTGACGAAGGAAAACCCCCAATCGCCATGCGCCATGGCGGAGAGCCAGTGCAGGTAGCGCAGATAGATCGGATCGTCGAGGCCGAACTTCGCCCGAAGCGCGGCAGCGACTTCGGGCGGTACGTTCGGATTGGTCGCCAGTTCCGAAAACGGATCGCCGGGGGCGAGCGCCAGCACGACGAACAGCACGAGCGAAATGCCGAGCAGGCTCGGAATGGCGATCAGCAGGCGACGCAGGACATATTGACTCATAGGGAAAGACCCCGCCTAGGCCTGCGCGATCATACCTCCCGGTACCAGTCGAACAGGTTGTCGGTCTCGTTCGCCCAACCGCTGACCACGCAAACCAGGTTGTTGGCAGCGGCCTCCACCTTGAGGCGATGCTGCACCGGGATGAACACGGTGTCCCCGATCAGGATATCGTTAGCCTTGATGTAGAGCGCCGCGCGCTTGACCGGGTCCATCTCGCCTTCCGCGGCCAGGATCGTGTCGTCATACTCCTTGTTGACGTAGCGCGGGAAATTCTGTCCCTGCCACTTGTTCTCCTTGGTCGCCACATTCGCCGACATATAGCGCCGCATGTGCTGGGACGGATCCGGCTGGCTCATCGGGATCTGGAACATCTCCATGTCGGCATAGAACTTCGGGTAGATGTCGGGATTGCCGGCGTCGGAGGAGAAGAACACCGAGGCGACGACCGACTTCAGCTCGACGTCGATGCCAGCCTTCTGGCAGGCCTGCTTGACGATGGCCTGGGTCTTCTGGCGCGGGCCGTTGATCGAAGTCTGGTACAGAAGCTTCAGCTTCTTGCCGTCCTTCTCGCGGATGCCGTCCGCACCCGGTTTCCAGCCGGCGTCATCCAGCATCTTCGACGCCTTCTCGATGCTGAATTCCCAGCTCGTGTTCTTGGAGACGAACTTTTCGGGGCCGTTGAGGAAGTTCGCCGTGGTGCGGCCTGCGCGGCCGTAGATCACCTTCTTCACCGCTTCACGATCGACCAGCATCGCCAGCGCCTTGCGTACGGCGGGATCGGAGAACAGCGGGTGCTTCGTCTTCATCGAAGAGCGCTCGCCATCGACCTCGGTGTTCGGGTCGGTGAAATTCAGCGCGATGAACTCGGTGTCTCCGCCCACGGCGTAGATGGCCTTGCCCTTGCCGCCCTTCTCCAGGCGCAACAGCACGTCGTCTTCGACCTGGATGTTATAGCCGAAATCGTATTCGCCGGTCTGGATCACCGCGCGCGCCGCCGAGACGGCATCGCCGCCGCCCTTCATTTCGAGCGTGTCGAAATACGGACGGTTCGGCATGTGATAGTCGGGATTGAGCTCACCGCGGACGAGATCGCCCGGCTTGAACTCGAGGAATTTGTACGGGCCGGTGCCGACCGGCGAGAGGTTGTTCGGCGCCTCACGGGACTTCGCGCCTTTGTAATCCGCGAACAGATGCTTGGGGATGATGGTGTTCGGAGCCCCGACGAAAGCATCGGCCCAGAACGGCGTCGGCTTGTTGAAAAGGATGCGGACCGTGAGGTCATCCACCTTCTCGACGACGATGTCGCGATAGGTCGCAATGGTGACCGCGGAGGTCGCGGGATCCTTGGCGTATTCCCAGTTGAACACGACGTCGTCGGCGGTGAACGGCTTGCCGTCGTGCCATTTGACGCCGGGCTTGAGCTTCCAGGTGACCGACTTGCCGTCGGCGGCGAGGCCGCCGTTCTGGATCGACGGGATTTCGGCGGCCAGAACCAGCTTCATGTTGCCGTCCGGATCCCAACAGGCAAGCGGCTCGTAGAACAGGCGCGAACCGTCCTGGTCCTTGGTGCCGGTGGCGAAATGCGGATTGAGCAGGGTCGGCCCCTGCCACCACAACAGCTTCAGCGCACCGCCGCCGCCGCGCTTGGTCGGCTTGTAGGTCGAAACGCCCTCCGCCATGGCGACGCCGCCCAGCGCGAGGATCTGGTTGGCCAGCGGTGCGGTCAGACCGACAGCGGCAAGACGCTGGATGAAGGCACGGCGATCCATCCGTCCGTCCTTCACTTGGCCGATCATCGAACGCAGTTCTTTATCCAGCATGGTTTGTCCCCCGTCTGGTTCCCGAATGGATGCAGGCGGCCGCGATGCGACCGCCGGGTTTTGTCTGGCCGTAGATGGCACACCGAATAGGCCGCCCGTCAACTGCGACTGTGTGTATGCAAACGGTGTTCTGGCTGTCCGTTGGGCAAAACTGCGTTCCGCAGCCCAAGCGTTCGGCAATCCGGCGTCAAAACAAGCCGGAATCCACGCTGCACTGCGGAAAATTTGTTCGCCGGATCAGACGAAGTATCGAGACGAAATTCTACACCACGGACATATCCAGTGGCGGCGCGACATGGTCCGGCAGCGGACAGACGTAAGGTGTCTTGGCTGTTCGCCTCGCAAGGTCGGCTTTCGCGGCCTTGATCAGCTCCGGTTCCGTGAGCGCCTTGATGCCGATACCCGCCATCGCCTTGGCGGCCTGCACCATGGCCTTGTGGGCATGCGGGCTCTTGCCCTGCGCCACCACCTGCCAGGTGTGGAACGGCGTGCCGATTGCAACCGTCGGTGCGTGAACCTGCACGGTCGGCACCACCCAGCTCACGTCGCCAACGTCGGTCGAGCCGACCAGCGGGTTGCGCTTGGCATCGAGCGGCACCAGGAAGTCGGCCAGCGGCCGATCGGTCGGCTCCATCCCGATCGCGTAGTAGACCGAGGCGATGTCCTTGTCGCTCAGCGTCGATCGGATCTGGGTGGCAAACCCCTTGTCCGCGTCGTCGAAATGCGGCGGTCCGAGCTCTTCCATGACCCGATGCAGCGCCTGCTCCAGCGGCGTATTCGGCAGAATGTTGGACACCGCGGAGATAATCTTCATCTCCACCTTGGTCTCGGTCATCAGCGCCGCGCCGTCCGCGATCTTGCTCACGCGGCCGACCAGCTCGTTCATGCCGGGCAGATCGCGGGCGCGGATCGAGTAGCGCACGCGCGCATGCGCCTGCACCACGTTGGGCGCAATGCCGCCGGTGTCGAGCAGCGCGTAATGCACCCGCGCGTCGCTCGGCATGTGCTCGCGCATGTAGTTCACGCCGACATTCATCAGCTCCACCGCATCGAGCGCGGAACGGCCGAGATGCGGCGAGGCGGCCGCATGCGAGGTGCGGCCTGTGAAAATGAAGTCGGCGCGCGTGTTCGCGAGCGACGGCGTCACCGCCACTTCCCAGAAGCTGTGCGGATGCCAGGTGATGGCGATGTCGGCATCCTCGAACGCGCCGGAGCGCACCATGAACGCCTTTGCCGCGCCGCCTTCTTCAGCCGGGCAGCCGTAGTAGCGCACGCGGCCCGGCACCTTGTTCTCGGCGAGCCAGTCCTTCGCCGCGGTCGCGGCGAGCAGCGCCGCAGAACCGAGCAGATTATGACCGCAGCCATGGCCATGGCCGCCGGTCTCGACCGGACGATGTTCCGCCACGCCCGCCTCCTGGCTGAGGCCCGGCAGCGCGTCATATTCCCCCATGAAGGCGATGACCGGTCCGCCCTCGCCCCACTCGCCCATCAGCGCGGTCGGAATGCCCGCGACGTTCTCGGTGATACGGAAGCCCTGATGGCGCAGTTCGGCGAGATGCTCGGCGGCGGACCGCGCCTCGGTGTAACAAACCTCCGGCATGCCCCAGACCTTGTCGCTGAGGTCGATGAAACGCGCCTTGATCGTGTCGACGCCACGCCAGATGTCGCTGCGGTTGTCCATGTTTCGGTCCGTGATCTCTTGGTCAAACGAAGCGGCAATGGTTAGCAGCTTCATTACACGGCGCCTAGCACCTCGCCGGACAGCAGCCATGCGGCGGATGCCGGATCGAAGGACCGCCGGGCCGCCAACCGCGCGCGAAACGGTCCCGCGCCTTTCGAAGATTTCACACGGCGTTCTGCTGAATAGTTGGGAAACGAGGCTTTCAAGACGGCCCTCTCCGGCCTAAATTATCCATGCTTCGCGCGTCGTTCCGCTAGCCACGGCGGAGCGATGCACTCAGCCAGGAGAACTCCATGCCCGCCCTGACCGAATGGAGAGTGCCGCCGGCCAATCAGCCGCGTGCGAGCGAATACGGTTTCGATCTCGACCGCGCGCTCGCGTCCGTCGTCGGCCTGCACGCCATCATCCCGCCGGACGCGTTCAGCGCAGAGACGCTGGGCACCGAGCGCGCCGGCAACGGCGTCGTCATCGACGACGGGCTGGTGCTGACCATCGGCTATCTCATCACCGAGGCGGAATCGGTGTGGCTGCACCTCGCCGACGGGCGCGTCGTCGAGGGACATGCCCTCGGTTTCGATTCGGTCACCGGCTTCGGCCTCGTGCAGGCGCTGGGTGAGCTCGACGTCGAACCCTTGCCGCTCGGCAGCTCGGCGGAGACCCGGGTCGGCGACCGCGTCGTGGTCGGCGGCGCCGGCGGCCGCACGCGATCGGTTGCGAGCCAGATCGTGGCCAAGCAGGAATTCGCCGGTTACTGGGAATATCTGCTGGATGAGGCCGTCTTCACACATCCCGCGCACCCGAACTGGGGCGGCACCGGCTTGCTCAACGAGCGCGGCGAGTTGATCGGCATCGGCTCGCTCCAGCTCGAGCGCGAACGCGACGGCAAGGCCGAGCACGTCAACATGATCGTGCCGATCGACCTGTTGAAGCCGATCCTGGAGGATCTGCGCAAGTTCGGCCGCGTCAACAAGCCGTCGCGGCCCTGGCTCGGACTCTATTCAACCGAGATCGACAACCGCGTGGTGGTGATCGGGATCTCCGCCAACGGGCCGGCCGCCCGCGCCGAGCTCAAGACCGGCGACGTCATCCTCGCCGTCGACGGCGAGAAGATCATCAGCCAGACCGCCTTCTACAAGAAGATGTGGGCGCTCGGCGCCGCCGGCGTCGACGTCCCGCTCACCGTGCATCATGAAGGCGTCACCTTCGACGTCACGGTGACTTCGACCGACCGCTTCAAGCTGTTGAAGGCGCCGAAGCTGCACTGACCGGCCGAACTGAAGCAAGGAAGCGGCGATGACCGAGGCCGTCGTTGACGACATCGTGGCCGTGCTGCCGCCGCTGCTGAACGCGCTGGAGGCGCTCGGCTTCTTCACCCGTCACCTGCATCCGCCGGCCTTCGCGTCCGTGATGAACGCGATCGGCGCGCCGGACGACGCACTGCAAGCCGCACATTCGGCGATCGGCACCTGGCCTGAACAATTCGCCGGCTTGCGCGACCGGCTCGATGGTGCCTGCAACGAGACGCTCGCCGCCTTTGCCGGCATTCGCGAGGTCGAGCGCGGCAACGGCGATCTCGTCGCCGTCTTCCGCGCACTGCGCCACGTGCCGCGCGCGCTGGAGGCGCTTTATCCGCTTGCCCTGCAGTTTCCGCCGGTCAGCAGCTTCTTCCTCAACGCCGCGAGGCGCGAGGACGAAATTCTGCTGGCACGGCTCGAGGCCGGCGCGGGCGAGCACGGCGGCATCTTCCACGATCACAACGAGCCCGGCAGCCGCGGCGGCTTCTCGGTCTATGTCCCCGAATATTATTCGCCGGAGCGCGCGATGCCGCTGGTGATGGCGCTGCATGGCGGCAGCGGCAATGGCCGTGGATTCCTGTGGAGCTGGCTCCGCGATGCCCGCAGCGTGGGTGCGATCCTGGTGGCGCCGACTGCGACCGGTCAAACCTGGGCGCTGATGGGCGACGACACTGATACGCCCAACCTCATGCGCATCCTCGAGACTGTGCGCAGCCGCTGGTCCATCGACGGCTCGCGCATGCTGCTGACCGGCATGAGCGACGGAGGCACGTTCTGCTACGTCAGCGGGCTCGATGGCGCATCGCCCTTTACGCATCTCGCGCCGGTGTCGGCGACCTTCCACCCGCTGATGGCGGAGATGGCGGATGCTGCGCGCCTGCAGCGCCTGCCGATCTTCATCACCCACGGCAAGCTCGACTGGATGTTTCCTGTGCAGACCGCGCGACAGACGCAAGCGGCGCTCTCCGCCGCCGGCGCCGACGTCGTTTATCGCGAGATCGACGATCTCAGCCACACCTATCCGCGCGAGATCAATGCGGAGCTGCTGGCGTGGCTGAACGGATAATGAACAACCTCTCCTTAGATGCGCCGCATGGCCGCGGAACCATCGCGCCGTGCCGACGTTATCGGCGCGACACCGGAGGTTCGCTATGAAGACTTTTTTCGGAATGATTTTGGGCGCGCTGCTTCTCGCGGGCGGCGTCTATGTCTATGACTCCATGCAGACCTCATCCGTCGCCAATGGCGAGGTCGCGACCACCAATCGCACCATCGTGAACTGGGATGTCGCAAAGGCCGACTGGGATGCTCTGCGCGATCGCGCGCACAAGGACTGGGTCCGCATCTCGTCGAAGTAACCTCGCTGACATCATGAACAAGGCGCCGTCGCGGTCCGCGGCGGCGCCTTCGTATTGGGCGTGTCAGTTGCGGCGAGCGCCTTAGTTCATCTTGGCCTTGCGCGCGTCGGCGATGACCTGCTCGAATTCGGTCATGCTGAGCACGCCGGGCACGCGGTACTTGCCGACAATGAAGGCCGGGGTGCCGCGGAAGCCGAAGGCTTCGGCCTGCTCGTTGTTGCGCTTGAGGATGGTGTCGATGTCCTTGGCGTGGTCGGTGAGATCGCGCTTCAGCCGGTCCATGTCGACGCCGGCAGCCGCCAGAAGCTCATTGATGCGCGGCTCGGTCAGGCGCGAGCTGACGCCCATCATGGCGTCATGGGCCTGATGGTACTTGTCTTGGAATTTCGCCGCGAGCGCGATCCGCGCCGCCGTGACCGACACCGGCCCGAGGATCGGCCAGTCCTTCATCACCAGCCTCACCTTGCCGTCGTCCTGGACGACCTGGCGCAGTTCGGGCTCGAGCTTGCGGCAATAGGGGCAATTGTAGTCGGACCATTCGACGATGGTGATATTGCCCTCGGGATTGCCGGCGACGGGCGTGTCCGGATCGCGCAGCACCTTGGTTTCGGTCAGCACCTCGTCATCGGCGGCGGCTGCCAGCGCCGAGGTGATGCCGCCCGCCGCGAGGGCGCCCGCCCCGATCAGCGTCAGCGCGGCGCGCCGCGTCGGCACAAGGCCCTTATTCCTGAATCCAGCCATATCTCGTCCCATTTCGGTCCCATCCCCCCCAAATACGGTTGGGGACCGGGAAGTGTTACGCCTCATATAGAGTGTCGCAGCGGCGATGTCATCGCACCAGCAGCGTGACCGCCAGCGGGACCAGGAACGAGGTCACCAAAGCGTTCAGGCTCATGGCGATGCCGGAAAAGACGCCGGCGATCTCGTCGACCTGGAACGCGCGCGCGGTGCCGATGCCGTGCGCGGCAAGGCCGGCGGCAAATCCGCGCGCCCGGAAATCGGTGACGCCGGTGCGGTTCATCAGCGGCGTCACGATGATCGCACCCATGATGCCGGTGAGGATGACCGCAACCGCCGCCAGCGAAGGATCGGCGTGCAGGGATTCGGCGATGCCCATGGCAACGCCGGCCGTGACCGATTTCGGCGCCAGCGACAGCACGACGTCGCGCGGCAGCCCGGCGAGCTCGGCCAGCAGCACCACCGACACCACCGCCGTGACCGAGCCGGCAACGAGCGCTACCAGCATCGGCACGATGGATGAGACCACGCGCTTGCGGTTCTCGTAGAGCGGCACGGCGAGCGCGACGGTGGCGGGCCCCAGCAGGAAATGCACGAACTGCGCACCGGCGAAATAGGTAGTGTAGGAGGTGCCCGTTACGAGCAGGAACACACCGATGATCCACATCGCATGCAGCACGGGATTGGCGAGCGGATGGCGCCGGCTCGCCAGCGACACCGCATCCGTGCTCGCATAGACCAGCAGGGTCACGGTCAGCCACAGCAGCGGAGACTGCGAGAGATAGACCCAGAGCGAGAACGGGTTGTCCTTCATCGGGCGTCCTGTTGCCTCAGGAGGCGGCTGACGAGGCGGAAGGCGAGCACCGTCGCAAGCAGCGTGACAACCACGGAGAGCGCGAGCACGAGGATGATGGCGACGCCGTGCGATGCGAGCAGATCGAGCTCCTGGACGACGCCGACGCCGGCCGGCACGAACAGCAGCGACAGATGAGCCAGCAATCCCTTGCTGGCGGTCTCCACGCCGCCGTTGCGCAACGGCCCGCGCGCCAGCAGCGCAAGGCGGTCGCGCGCGAGCAGCAGGATCAGCAGCAGCAGCAGGCCGAGCACGGGTCCCGGCAGCGGCAGGCCGAGGCCGCGCACGACGGCTTCGCCGATCAACTGGCAGAGCAGGATGAGGCCGAGACTTGCGAGCATGACGATCGCATCAAGGGATGCGCCGGCAGGCTTGTCAATCGCCGCTATGCGCGGGACGCACGCACCTCGGGCGAAGCCGCAACGCGGGGCAGCATCGCCATCAGGGTGCCGGTCATGGTGGCGATCAGCGTGGTCTTGCCCTCGTGCTCGGCAAAGACCCTGGCCTCGCAGAAGGTCAGCGTGCGGCCGGGCTTGACCACCTCGGCCCTGAAGACGAAGCGCGTGCCGCGGGCGGGTGCGAGCAGCGTGGTCTTGAACTCGACGGTGAGGATATCGGCCTTGTGCGGCATCAGGGTGAAGGCGGCAACGCCGCAGGCATTGTCGAGCCCGGCCGTGATGATGCCGGCATGGATAAATCCGTTCTGCTGCGTGAATTCAGGCGAATGCAGCATCGCCAGCTCGACCTCGCCCGGCCCAAGGCGGACGATCGTGATGCCGAGCGAGCGCATCGCCGGCTGGCCGTCGAACATGGCGATGGCCGCGGCGCGATAGCCCGGGTTTTTCGGCTCGAACGCGGTCATGGCTCAAGCCTCGGCCGGTTCGGCAAGATGCCTCAAAGCGGCGTCGCGGATGGCATCGGTGAACGGCGCGGACCTTCGCAGCTCACGGTCCATATGCACGCCCGTGATCTCGCAGAACGCAGCGATCTCGCCGGTCTCGGCGTTCGTCATGTCGTGCCGGAAGCGGATCGACTTGTCGCGAACCTCGAGCAGGTGGCTGCGGATCTCGACGATGTCGCCGGCCAGCAGCTCACGCTTGTAGGTGATGTTCTGCTGCACGGCGGCCATGCCGCGACCGGTGCTGCGCAAGTAGCTCGGCGTCAGCCCAAGGCGGGCGAACAGATTCCAGTTGGCCTCGTCGAATTTGCCGACATACCACATGATGTTCATGTGGCCGACATGATCGCATTGCCACGGATAGACCGTGCCGCGATAGGTTGCCTCCTGCTCCATCGCAATTTCTCCCTGCGCTTTTCTGCCCCTTGATTGTTGATACGGTAGCGTATCAGGGCCTCGCCGCGTTAGCAATACGGTACCGTATCAAGAACCGGATGGGCTTTCTTCATGAGCGACGGCAAGGGCGATGTCTGGGTCGAGGCGGGATTTACCGAGCTCGCCCGCTCGGGGGTCGAGGGGGTGCGGGTCGAGGTGCTCGCCAAGAACCTCGGCGTCACCAAGGGCGGCTTCTACCGCCGCTTCGCCGACCGCGCCGCGTTGCTCGCGGCCATGCTGGAGCGCTGGCGCGAGGGGCGCACGGCGGCGATCGCGCAGCAGACGAGCCTCGACGGGCAGGCGCCCCGCGAACGGCTGAAGGCGGTGATCCAGCTCTACTCCGAGCGGCTCAACCCGGAAGGCATGGCGATCGAGCTGGCGATCCGGCAATGGGCCCGTTCGGACGAGAACGCCGCGGCGGCGGTGGCGAGCGTGGATGCGGCGCGGCTCAAGCACGTCGCCGAACTCTATCGCGCGACCGGCCTCGAGGCCGAGGAGGCCGAGGCGCAGGCCTTCCTGTTCTACTGCTTCATCTTCGGCCAGAGCCTGCTGTTCGTCGAGCGCGGTCCGCGCAAGCGATCGCAGCTCGTGGCGAAATCGGCCGAGAAGCTGCTGATCTAAAGCGCGATGCGATCAGGACGAATCGCCATCGCGCTTTAGACCATTGTTTGAGCATGATCTTTCCGGAAAACCGCTGTGTAGTTTTCCGGATCATGCCTCAGCCGAAATGGCCGGAGCCTCGCTCCGGCCATCGCGTCAAGTCGAAGCTCAGGCGGCGCCCTTCAGCTTCTTGTTGCATTCGCTGTAATAGCCGCCGCCCTTCTCGATCCACTTCATGCCGCCATTGCCGTTGGTGGTCTTGTTGGCGTTGTACTGGTCGACGCAGGTGTGCAGGCGGGCCTTGCCGGCAGTTTCCTTGGCGTATTTCGGATCGATCGCGTTCGGATAGATCGCGGGACCGGCAGGCAGGCTCGGCGCCGGCGCGGCGGCGGGGGCTGCCTCCTTCTTCGCCTGCTTCGGCTCTGCAGGAGCGGCGGGCGCAGCCGGAGCAGCCGCGGTCGGCGCAGCGGCAGGCGTCGCGTCCGCGCCGCACTGGGCCTTGCGGAAGTCATTCCACTTCATGGTGCCGAGCGAGCCGTCCTTTTTGGCCGCCTGATATTTCGCGCTGCACTCCTGCGAGGTCAGCGCCTGTGCCGGCGCGGCGGCCACCAATGCCGCGACACCCGACGCCACGATCGCACACAACAATTTTGCCTGAATGGTCATCCCTAGGTCTCCTCCTTGGTCTTCCCCGACGGAAGTTAAACGAGGATTGCTATCCTAGCGTGCCGGTCGCTTGCGACAAGGATGCGATGGCTTTCGCCGCCAAAATATAGTGATCCCGTCACTCGGCTCATTCATGTCGCGTTCAGCAACGCGAGCCGACGTTCCAGCCCTTCGCCATTTTCCCAAGAAGAGTGCAACACCATGACCCTCGCCTCTCGCCTCGCCGCCGTCGCCCTCGCCTCCCTGCTCGCCACCGGCACCGCCTTTGCGCAGACCGCCGCGCCGGCCGCCAAGACCGACACCAAGACCACAACCGCCGCGCCCACGGACAAGAAGGCACCAAAGGAGCACTCGGCCGAGTCGCTCGAATGCTCCAAGCAGGCGGATGCCAAGGGGCTGCATGGCAAGGAGCGCAAGAAATTCCGCTCCGAATGCATCAAGACCGCCAAGGCCGGCTCGGCCGCGCCGGCTGCCGCGGACAAAAAGTAAATCAGTCACCCCCCGGCTTCGGCGAGACGCGTGCGCATTGCGGCATGACCTAGCCGCAATTGTGCGCTTCTCGCCGATTTGCGATAAGGTGGCGTGAAGCAAATCACCGCCTCCCTGCCGTTCGAACGGCCGAGCCGTGCCAAGATATTGAGCACGGTGGAGACACTCGTCATCGGCACTGCCGGCGGCCTCGTGTTTCTCGTCGCCAATCTCCCCGGTGGGCTGATCTCGGGCTCGATGATCGCGGTTGGTATCGCCGCGATCGCCGGCCGCCAGCTGACGCTGCCGCCGATCCTGACCCAGACCGTGCTGGTGCTGCTCGGCATCTCGCTGGGCTCAGTCGTCTCGCGCCACCTGATCCAGCAAGTCAGCGCCTATCCGCTCACCATCTGCCTGCTCGCACTTGCAACCTTCTGCTCGACCTTCGGTTCGAGCTATTACCTCCAGCGCGTCCATGGCTGGGATCGCACCTCGGCCTTCCTCGCCGGCAGCCCCGGCGCGCTGTCGCAGATCACGATTTTGGCGGTCGAGCGCGGCGCCGACCTGCCGGGCATCGCGGTGGTGCAGACCATGCGCGTCATCATCCTCACTGCGGCGCTGCCGATGGTGCTGGCGTTCGCGGGCGTGGCGCCTTCCGCTGCGCCGTCCCTGACGACGGCCATTGCCTCGCCGCTCGATCTCGTGGAGCTGGTCGCGGCCTCGCTGGCTGCGGCGCTCATCCTGCGGCTGGTCAGGTTTCCGGCGAGCTGGATGTTCGGCGCGATGATCGCCTCCAGCGTGCTGCATGGCGCCGGCTGGGTCGAGGGCGGCCTGCCGAACTGGGTGCGCGGCGTGGCGCTGATCGGCATCGGCGCCCTGATCGGCAGCCGTTTCGCGCGGATGCGAATCAAGACCCTCGCCGGCCACATCAACGCGGCGCTGGGATCATTTGCCGTGGCAATCGCCGTCTCGGCGATCTTCGTCGGCATCGTCGCCCTCACCACGCAGGTGAAGTTCTCGGACGTCGTCGTCGCCTTCGCGCCGGGCGCGATGGACGCCATGCTGGCCCTGGCCCTGACGCTGCACATCGACCCGATCTTCGTCGGCGCCCATCACCTGTCGCGCTTCGTGTTCGTGACGATAGCGACGCCCGGCATCGTGCACCTGTTCGGGCGCACGCAGGACGACGTGGACGATTGAGCGGACGCAGCTCGCGTAGGGTGGGCAAAGCGCAGCGTGCCCACCAACAACTGGCGTGAATGTTGATGAATGGTGGGCACGGCGCGTAAGGAGCGCACCTTTGCCCACCCTACGGCAGCTACGTACGCTTCGCCGTCGCTGCAAATCCCCAGGCGGCGATGGCGGCCATCAGCAGCGAGATCAGCACGTTGTAGCCGGCGAGCGAAAGGCCGAGGAAGCGCCACTGCACCTCGTCGCAGCGCACCACCTTCACGGTGTCGAGCCGCGAGAGCAGATCATTGGCGCTGCCGAGATTGACCACGGGGCCGGAGCAGTCGGTCGGCCCCTTCCAAAACCCCCATTCGACGCCGGAATGGTAGGTGCCGAGCCCGGCATTGGCGAGCGTCGCCAGCGCGAGGATCGCAAGCCCCGCGAGCAGCAGCGGTCGCGGCGCGCCGCTCCTCGCCGCAAGCGCGGTCAGCGCGCCGAGCGGGATCGCGAGATAATAGGCGTAGCGCTGCTCCAGGCAGAGCGGACAAGGCACAATCCCCAGCACAAGCTGGAAAAACCAGGCGCCCGCGATCGTGGCTGCCGCAATCAGCGTGACGAGCAGCGAGGCGATCAGGGCGGGGCTCGTGGCCGCCGGCTTGAATGCAGGTATTGCGGCACTCTGGGTCGTCACGGCAGCCTCTTCCGGTCGGTCGCTTTCCTTAGCCTCTAACCCCGGCCCAAGCGGCTGTCGAGAACAGCCGGGATCACTTTGGCGCGGGTTGACCCCGCTTTGTCCATGGCTATAGTCCGCCGGCTTCGCGACGCCCGCTTTGGGGGCCGACCGAGGGCCCCTGTGGCGGAACTGGTAGACGCGCTCGACTCAAAATCGAGTTCCGCAAGGAGTGCTGGTTCGATTCCGGCCAGGGGCACCACGCTTCGCCCTTCGGGCTTCGCGTGGCGCAGCCATGCGAGACCGAAGGGCGAAGCGTGTCCGGCGAAGCCTCTTGGCGAAGACGGACTGGCTCAACGTAGCTCAATCCCTTCCCATCCTCCCGTCCCCACTTTATAAACCGGTAGCTTCTTCCGTCATTCGAAGAGGCTCACATGAACGACCTGCACACGTGGCTTTCGCAGCAGCACCACGGTTTGCGCACCTTCCGGATCTTTCAGCAGAAGCTCGAGATGCTCGGCCGGGACCATCCATCCCAGCGCGGCCTGTGCCGCCTGTTGAGCGGTCTCGTCGGCAGCTATGTCGAGGCCTTTGACGAGGCCCCGCTGCCGATCGAAATTGCCGACGGCGCCTATCGCCGCCTGCTGGCGCTGGTCGCAAGCATCGATCTGAACGCCGACGCGGACCGGCGGCTCGCCGACATCAACCGGGTTGCGGAGAGTCGGCTCTGGCAGTGACGAGAAAGTGCCGCCTGCAACCAGCGTCGGCCCTCCCCTACGCGCTGTGCCGGCAGAAGGCCGCGCGCGTGCCGGAACGAACGATCGGCGGCGCGTTCGACTTCGCCAAGTCGATACCTATATCCTGCAGCAACGTGGTGTTGCAGCGAGCAGCTTTGATGGCCAGGAGACGCACGACGGAAGCCGACATCGACGACCTCCCCCGCTATTTCGTCTGGGTCCGAGGCCTCGAAGGCCCCGAGCCGCAGAAATGGACGGCGATGGATTTCGGCATCGGCGACTGGAAGCGGCCACTCGTGCTGGCCTTTCTGGAGCTGCCGGAAGGCGAGCGGCACCTGCCGCTGTCGGCACTGGCGCGGCGCTATCCGCCGCCGCGGGTGGAGACATTGTAGGCTTGTAGAGTGGGTTGGGCGAAGCCGTAACCCACCACTTCCCTACGCTGACGCTAACCACCCTACGCCGATCGACATCGCCTCCCCTCGCCGTCCGGCACGCCGACCAGCAAAACCAAATGCTTTTCGCGACCGTCATTCCGCGACGTCCGACCGCGGCGAGACCGCGCGTTCCTGCTTGCTACCTCAGCGGGACTATGCGCAGAATACATCCCATTTTATAAACGCAATCGTTGATTGAGTCCGAGGAGTGCCGGCTCGGGCCTGAAGCGCTTCCTCGTGAAATTGCCGGAGCAGCCCATGCCAGATCAGGATGGCGCGCGGACCGCTGGTACTGCCGAACCGGAACACCCGCTTAGCAGGATGAATGCCGGCGGGACGGCCGACGCCGCCCGGTCGAAACGCAAGCTCGTGCTGTTCGCCGACGGCACGGGCAATGCGTTCACAGCCCAGGAATCCAGCGTCTGGCGTCTCTATGAGGCGCTCGACCACACCCAGCCGGACCAGATCACCCACTACATCAAGGGCGTCGGCACCGCCGGCTGGGCGCCGCTCGCCGCGCTCGACGGCGCAACCGGTTTCGGCGTGCCCTCCAACGTCCGCAAGCTCTACCGCTTCCTGTGCTGGAACTGGCGCGAGGGCGACGAGATCTACATCTTCGGCTTCAGCCGCGGCGCCTTCACCGCGCGCACGCTGGCGTCCATGATCGCGAGCCAGGGCCTGGTGCCGGCGGAGATCGAAGGCACGCCGGTGTCGCATGAGGAGATGGGGCGCAACGCCATGGCCGCGTGGCGGGAATACCGCCGCGACACCGTGCCATGGAAGAAGAGCCTGCCGACGATCTGGATCGCGCGCTTCATCCGCGATTTCCTGCTCTATCTCTATCATTCGATCTGCGGGCACCGTTCCTACGCCGATGTCCGGGCGGCGATGAACGGTCGCAAGGACGTCGACATCGAATTCATGGGACTGTTCGACACGGTCGAGGCCTTCGGCGTCCCGATCGAGGAGTTGCGCGTCGCGATCGACTGGGCGATCTGGCCGATCTCGTTCCGCAATCACCGGCCCTCGCGCAAGGTGAAGCACATCTGTCATGCGCTGGCGCTGGACGACGAGCGCACCACCTTCCATCCGCTGCGGATCGACCAGAGCCATTTGGCGGCCGACCAGACGGTCAAGGAAGTGTGGTTCACCGGCGTCCATTCCGACATCGGCGGCGGCTACCCGGATTCCACGCTGTCCTTCGTGCCGCTGGTCTGGATGACCGATCAGCTCGAAGGCCGGCTCCGTTTCCAGGACGGCGAGATCGAGCACTTCAGGGACTACCAATCGGCGATCGGACCGAAGCACGATTCGCGCAGCGGCGCCGCCGTGCTCTACCGTTACGGACCACGCCCAGTCCTCGCCGGTGAGGTCAATGGCGGGCTGCCGGTGGTGCACTTCGCCGTCATCGAACGCATGCTGTTCGGCTGCGACGACTACGCGCCGATCATGCTGCCGGCGGACGCGCTGGTGCTGATGCCGGACGGCAGCAAGCTGAACCTCATCGCGGACAGTACCCGCGGAGTGATGAAGCAGGCCTATCTGGCGAAAGCCAAGGGCCCGCGGCGCGAAAGCGAGGCCGAAGCCTTCACGCGCATGAACACGCCCAGCGCCGAAATGGCCAGGCTCACGCGCGACACCGTGTGGTGGCGGCGCGTCGCCTATTTCTCGCTGCTGTTCATGGTCGGCGTGATCGCGGTCTGGCCGTGGATCGCCCGCAGCCTGATCGGGGTGTCGAAGGATAACGGTCTGCAAGGCACCGTGGTGCTGCACGTCATCGCCACCATCGATTGGCTCGTTGGCGCCGTGCTGGGCCCGCTCGCCAATCTCGTCAGGAACGTTCTGCCATCCTATGCGGCGCCGTGGCTCGACATCACGCTGTATTACCCGTTCGCCACCTCGACCGTCCTGGCCATCACCTACCTGATCTGGCGCAGGAACACGGTGCTGCGCGACACCATCCAGGAACGCGCGCGGCTGGCCTGGAGCAGGCCGCACCGCATGGCAAGCCGGCGGCATGTCGACGAGCCCGGCATGCTGCTCCGCTTCGCCCGATGGATGCGGCTGAATGCGGGGCCGGCCCGCTGGTTCTTCGTCAGGCTCGTGCTGCCGGGCATCTTCCTGTTCATCATCTTCTACGCCGCACTGCTGATCGGAGCGACCAGCGTCTTCACGGCCCGCACCGCGACCGGAAATATCTGCGCGACGCCCGGGCCGGAGGCCGGGACGCCGGTGCCCGACGAGCCGGTCGATGCGCCCGGCCGCTTCGCGACGAGGGAGTTTTGCTGGTGGAGCGGCCTTGCGGTCGAGAAGGGCCGCAAATACCGCGTCTGGGTCGAGATCGAGGATCCCTGGTTCGACCGCACCATCATGAGCGGCACGAACGGCTTCATGACCTCTTTCACGCCTCACTACCTCGCCCTGCCGACGCTCCGTCAGTTCGGCGCCGCCTGGTTCCAGCCCGTGGTGCGCATCGGCACGAAGGGAATGAGCGACATTCCGCTGCAGGCCGTCAACGTCATGCCGGCCGAGGAATTGCCGCGCCGGATGAATCCGACCATTCCGGCCGAGGACGATGCGGACAAGCGCAAGGGCAGGTATCCGACCAAGCTGGACAAGACGAAGGAGTTCGAGGCACTCCCCGACAAAAATCCGCTCAAGCTCGCGGTCAGCAAGCTCGGACCTTTCGACCCGGTGCCGAAGGATCCCACGGCGCGCACGATCTGGGAGGACCAGAAACTGTCGGGACGGCTGGTGGCCGAATTCGTCGCGCCCGACGCCGGCGATCTGTTCTTCTACGTCAACGACGCCGTGCAGATTTACCCAGCACTGCTGCCGGCAGCGTTGCGGCCGGCGATGCTCGACGCGGTCCAGGGGCCCTATGAGCAGTTCTACAAGAACAATGCCGGCACCGCGCGCATCATCGTGCAGCGACTGCCGAGCCTGCCGATGCCGACGGACAAACCGGCCGCGACGAAGCAGTAGGCGTCCGGGACGCCGCCTCATTGCGGCCCCCATGATTATGGGTGTCGCGGCGTGCCTGCTGCGGGTAAACTTGCCGTGCGCCGCGGGGGACACGCGGTGCGGGACGATGAACATGAGCGAACAGGGCGAGACGGGTGACGCCATCACCATCCTCCTCGTCGAGGATGACGCGCCGACCTGCTGGCGGCTGCAGGATGCGCTGGTCAAGGCCGGCTACAAGGTGCGCAGCGCCGGCACGCTGGGAGAGGCCCGGTCAGCGCTGGGCGAGGCGGCACCGCGCGTGCTGCTCACCGATCTCAGGCTTCCCGACGGCCATGGCGTCGAGCTGATCCGCGAGGTCCGGCAGCGCTTTCCCGACACCGAGATCATGGTGATCTCGGCGCTCGGCGACGAGGAGAGTGTGATCTCCGCGATCACGGTCGGCGCCACCGGCTACCTGCTCAAGGACGCCTTCCCCACCGATATCGCCACCACCGTGCGCGATCTGGTCGCCGGCCATTCCCCGATCTCGGCCTCGATCGCCCGTTTCATCGTGCGGCGAACGCAAAATTCGGCGGAGCCGCCGCCGGGCCCCGCACTCAACACCGCAAGACTGACCCCGCGCGAGATCGACATCCTCTGGGGCATCGCCAAAGGTTTCAGCTATGCCGAGATCGCAAGCCATCTCGGCCTGTCCAGGCAGACCGTGCCCGGGCACATCAAGAACATCTATCGCAAGCTCGAGGTCCACACGCGCAGCGAAGCGGTGTTCGAGGCCGTCCAGCAGGGCCTGATCAAGCTGTGAGCGAGATCGCGGCGAAGGCACCGGTCAAACCCGCGCGGCGCCGGCTGCTGGCCGCGCGCCTCGTGCCTTACCTGCTGCTCCAGGCGTTGATCGTGATCGCCACCATCCTCGGGCTGCGGCTGCTCCAGCCGAGCGACCCCGACGATTTTGCCTTGAGCGGATTTTCGCTGCGGGAGGACGGCGCGAGCCGTCCCGTGACGCTGCCGCACTTCACCTCGTCGCGTTACTCTCTGGCCGATCCGCCGCTCTACACCGGCGCCTTCACGGTTGGGCGCGGCGATGCGGCGACGGGATGGTCGGTGTTCCTGCCGCGCTTCAGCAATGCGGTGGAGGTCGCCGTCAACGGTGTCGTCGTGCTCGACTCCCGCCGCGATTTCAACGCCAACCGGCCGGACCGTAACACGCCGCTCATCGCGCTCATTCCCGCATCGTTGCTGCGTGACGGCGGCAACGAGATCACGGTACGGCTGTTCGTATGGGGACCCTTGAAGGGTTTTCTCGACACCGTCTATGTCGGCCCCGATGCAGCCTTGCGTCCCGCCTATGAGACACGCACGCTGCTGTTCGTCACGTTGCCGGTGGTGTTCTCCGCCTGGCAGTCCATCCTCGCCGTCATCCTTGCGATCATGTGGCTGATGCGGCGCCGCGAGCCGGTTTACGGCGTGCTGGCGGCGGCGATGGTGCTCGGCGTGGTGCAGGCGTTCGTACCGCCGCCGGTGCCGCCGGCCACCACGTCGCGGCTTGCCGCGGTGCTGCTGGCATCGGCACCGACCGAGAGCGCGCTGATCGTCGTGTTCGGCGTGCTGTTCTTCGGCTGGCGCTGGCCGCGTTACGGCGCGCTGCTGTTCGCGCCGGGCATCGTCGTGTTCGTGGTCGGGCTGATCGCCGGGCCGCCACTGCCGCGCATTCTGTTTCTCCTGCTTGGCATCCCCACGGTCGGGGTCTGCCTGTTCCTGATGGCCTGCGTCACCGCGGCCGCGGTTGTGCGGCGGCAGGATGCCGCGAGCTTCACGCTCGGCTGCGCGGTGAGCATCGTGCTGACCTGCTGGGTCCACGACATGCTGTCGGTGTCCGAGATCGTCACCAACGAACGCATCTTCGTCTCGCGCCTGTCCTATTCGGCGATGCTGGTCGCGATCGGCGCCGGCCTGACCTGGCGCTTCGCCCGCGCGCTGAACCAGGTCGACAGCTTTGCCGGCCAGCTCGTGACGCGCGTGCGCGAGGCCGAGGAGCGGCTGAAGGCGAGCTTTGCCCGCGAGGAGGCGCGCGCCCGGGCCGCCGCGCTCGCCAACGAGCGCACGCGGCTGATGCGCGACCTGCATGACGGCCTCGGCGGCCAGCTCGTCAGCATCGTCGCGCTGTCCGAGCGCGGCCATGAGGGTGCGACCATCACAGACGCCGCCCGCGCGGCGCTGAAGGATCTCCGTCTCGTTATCGACTCCATGGACGACATCGGCGGCGACCTCATGCTCGCGCTCGGCTCCTGGCGCGAGCGCGCGGCGATGCAATTGCGCCCGCACGACATCGCGCTCGACTGGCGCGTGGCGACGCCGCAGGGCCTGCCGCTGCATCCCGAGCTCAGGCCATGGCACGTCATCCAGATCGTGCGCATCCTCGACGAGGCCGTGACCAATGCGGTCAAGCACGCGCACGCCGGCAATATCGCGGTCACGATCGAGACGCTCGACGCGGACCAGGGGCCGTACGGCGTGATCAGCGTGACCGACGACGGCCGCGGTTTTGCGCTGGCCGGCAATTGCGAGGCCGCGGGCGCGAGCCAGACCGCGCGGGGCTTGCGCAACATGAGAAGCCGCGCCGCGCGCTGCGGCGCGGTGCTCGATCTGAGCTCGGATGCCGCGGGCACGCGGGTGCGGCTGCAATTGCCGCAAATCTTTCCCGACAGCGACGCCGCTGCCGGCTGAAAAGCCCCCTCCCCGAACGTGTGGGACGTACGGAGAGAGGGAACGGGCCGGATGATCTTCATGCGGAGGACGGGGGGTTCGTCCGCAGGGTCATCACGTCGCCCGAAGCGATGCAATCAACTCAATCGAACGAGATCGTCAGCGAACACCGACGCGATTGACCGGGCCGCCGCGATTCATCGGCGTGCCGGCACGTACGCCGACACCGGGCGCACCGACGCCGGGCGTCGCGACCGCAGCCGCCGCGACCGGGGCTCCCGGCGCGACCACCACCGCCGCCGTCGGCCGCACCACGCAGCCCTTGGGCACGCCGACCGTCTTGCAATAGACCACCGCCTGCGCCGGGCTCGTGCCCAGCGACACCATCGCCGCACCCGCCAGCGCCATGATCGTCAGCCCGGCGCTCAGCACTCCCGCTCTTTTCGACATCTTGCTCTCCTGCTTCCCGTTCGGCGTCCCGGTGCAATCACCGGGTTCGCAGCCGACGTGCAGTCTGAATGGCAAAAGACGGCGTACGGATACATGCCATGAAGATGGGGGTACGCAGGCCAGAAGCGCGATCCGATGCCATGAACATGGCATGGACCGGCACCAGACCTCCGCGAGATGGTCCGCCCGCTTGATCCCGAACGGGACCACCCGACAAGCCCAAAGAGGTGTTTTATGAAGATTTCGATCCTTGCCGCGCTGCTGCTTGCCGCCACCGCCCTGCCCGCCGCGGCACAATCCGGTCCGACGCTGCAGGAGCAGATGGCCTGCCGCGGCGACGCCAGCAAATTCTGCGCCGAACATGTCGGCAAGCCGCCGCAGATGAACGCCTGCCTGCGCGAGAACAAGTCGAAGCTTTCGGACGGCTGCCGCAAGGTGGTGGAGTCGCACGGGGGCTGAGCTAGCGGTCATTCCGGGGGCGCGCCAACGGCGCGAGCCCGGAATCCATCGCGCTGCGGTCGCCGCGGATAAATGGATTCCGGGCCTGCGTGCTGCGCACGCATCCCGGAATGACGAGGCGCTGCCGGATGGGCATGGACGATCTCGCCGTCGCCGATCCGCAGCGGTTGCAGGTGCGAGGCATTGACGGCTTGCATGTCGCGGACGCCTCGTTGATCCCGATCAGGATCTCCCGCAACATCCAGACGCCGACGATCCTGATTGCCGAGCGCGCAGCGACCGCGATCCTGGGTTAAGCGCTAATCGTCGTCGGGGCCGAACAGCCTGATCTGCGGGAAGCTGCCGCGCGGCCGGCCCGCGTAATCGCGCGCGTCTGAATCTTGGCGGATGTTGCGGGCCACGTCGTCCCAATCGGTCCGGTCGCGCATGCCGCGGGGATCGCGGGACTCATAGCGGTGACGCTCCGACCAACGCTCGCGGCGATCCATCCGGCGCCGTTCGGACGCAGCACGCTTCACGTCAAAATCCCTCGCCTTGGCATAGGCGTTGTCAGGTGAGGAGGACGGCTCTGTCGAAGCCTGCTGCTCGACGGGCTTTGCGGCTTGCGGAGGCGATGGCGGTGCCGGTTTCGGCGGCTCGACCGCGGCCGCTTGCGACGGCTGTGGCGCAGGCGGCTCGGCGTTCGCCGGAGTGACCTGCGTGTCGGGCCTTGTCTCAGGCTTTGCGTCGTCCCGCGCCTGCGCGGGTGCGGCGATCATCGTGCCGAAGGCTTGCGAGCCGGTGAGATATTGCACGCGCTCCGACGGCGCATTGCTCTGGACCGGCGCGATAACCGCTTCCGTGCGCTGCGCCAGCTTGCCGGCATCCGGCCCCTGCTTGGGCGCGATCGGATTCATGATGTTGCCGGCGACGATGCCGCCACCGAGACCAATAGCGATGGCCGCGACGATGGTTCCAGCACCGACGAAATAGGCTGTCGAGGCGCGCATTGGTCCACTCCCTCTTTTGGAGCGGGCAACGCCTGGAGATTGCCGGATGTTCCTGATATCGGCGGTTCCCTCAGCGCGATGGCTCGCCATCGTGCCTCAGCTCATTGTTTGAGCATGATGTTTTCGGAAACCGCGCGTCAGATCTGCTGCGCGACCTTCTCGAGCCCAATGATGCGGGCGAGCTTGCGCACTTCCTCTTTCTGGTCGTCACGCAGTTGGAACAGGAGCGGCATCGCGGCCGACTTCAACTGCTGGACCTCGTCGCAGTTCGGATCGATCTGCGCGCCGGGCGGCGCGTTCGGATTCGACAGCTTGTTCGCCTGGATCCTGCGGACGACGTTGCGCAGCGCCGTCTCGACCGAAGGCCAGTAATATTCCTGCGACGACGACAGCTTCAGACGATCCTTGATGCCCGAAATCTGAACGTCGGAGAGCAGCGAATAGGACTTCTGCGGCTGCGGCTTGGCGACGACTTTCGGCTTGGCCGGGACTTCGACGGCGGGAGCTTCCGCCGTGGGCGCCTCGTTCACGCTCGCCGATGAACCCGTCTTGGACATCGGAAAATCGGACGGAGTGGCGGCGGCAAAGGCCTGGCGCAGCGGCTCGGTCAGCACCGGCGCCTGCGCAAGCTTGTCGGCGGGCACCTGGACCGGCTCGATCGCGGCCGAGGCCAGCGCCAGGGTCGGAACCAGACGGTCGGCCTTGGCGGCGCGGTTGGTCGCGAGCGGTTTCGGCGGGGCCTGGGTGATCATCTCGGCGCTAACGCTGGGCACGCTGTCGCGTCCGAGAATGGCGGTGGTGGCGGCACCGAGGACGAGGAAACAGGTCAGAACGACGATGGTGATGGCTTTGGACAAACGTCTCTCCGAGAGGGGAGGGGCGGTTCACGATGTTGTCAACGGTGCCCGGGAAAAAGGAACGAATTAAGGCTTGAGTGTGCCTTTGCGGCGACAATCACCATGCCTATGGCGACACGACTAAAAAGCCGAGTAAAATCAAGCAGCTGAGGCCAGATCGTAGGCATCCTGGATGTCCGCGACGATTTCGGAGGCCTCCCAGACCGCGCGCGGCTCGACCGATTGCAGCGTCACCGTCCAGTTGCCCCCCCGGCGGGTGCGGGGGACGCTGACGATATCGAAGCGCACATTGCGGCACAGCGGGTGGCGGGCCAGCGCATGGGCCACGCGGACGCGGATTTCGTCCAGCGAAGCCGCCGTCTTGGAGTTGAGAAAATCGAAATCCATCGCCTGTCCCTCTCGGTCCTGATTGGCGGCCTTGAGGGGGATTCTGGGCGGGCGATGGTTAATCTGCCGTTAAGTGAGGGGGAATCGAGCCATGCAGGATTAACTGTGATCGATGCGACGGCACCTGGTCTCCCTCGCCCCGTTCATACGGGGAGAGGAAGAGGAGCCTACCGCCCACCCGCCGCGCGATATTCCGCGAGCGTCGACGCGACGAGATCGTCAACCGCGAGCACATCGGTCACGCCGGAGGTCGAGTGCCCGCCGCTCCAGATATCGCGCCAGCGCTTTGGCCGGTTCTCGCGCGCGTTGACGTCGATGTCCTTGGCGATGTCGATCGCCCCGCGCGCCGGCAGGTCGTCGGGATCAAGCCCCGCAGCGACGATCGACGGCTTCAGCATGCTGGTCTGAAGCCCCGTGAACGCGGTGGTCAGCAGGATGTCGTCGGCGCTGCTCTCGACCAGCATCCGTTTGTAACGATCATCCGCCATGCTCTCGCGCGTCGCGATAAACTTCGTGCCCATGTAGCCGAGATCGCAGCCGAGCACTTCCGCGGCATGCAGCGCGCGGCCATCGCTGATGCCGCCCGCGAGCACGATGATGCCATCGTAGAATGCGCGCACCGCGCGGACGAAGGCGAACGGATTGAGCCAGCCGGTCTGCCCGCCCGCGCCCGCCGTGAGCAGCACGAGTCCATCGGCACCTGCTTCCGCCGCACGTTCGGCGTGGCGGATCGAGGCGACATCCGCCAACACCAGCGCACCGGCGTCATGCAGCGGCTTGAGCACTGGCGCGGGCGAGCCGACCGAGGTGATGACGATCTCCGGCCTGTGCCGCAGCAGCACGGCAAGATCCTGCTCCAGCCGCGCATTGGAGCGGTGCACGATCAGGTTTGGGCAGAGCGGCGCCGCCTTGCGGCGGGCTTGATCTTCATGCCGGCGCAGCCGCGCTTCGATCTCGCGGAGCCATTCGTCGAGCTGTTCCGCGCTACGGCAATTCGCGCTGGGAAAGCTGCCGATCACGCCGCTCTGGCAGGCCGCGACCATGAGCTCGACACCCGACACCAGAAACATCGGCGCGGCGATCAGCGGCAGTGCCAGGCGATCGCGGAAACGTTGCAGTCGATCAGACGTCACGCATGCCTCCCTCGCGCGGGCTGTGTCGTTCCATCCCGCATTCCCTGTGCTAGCGTTACGGCAAACATTGGCACGCCAGAAGCCGATGACAAAGCAGCGAGGAAACATATGTCAGATCCGCTCCACGCATCGTCCCCGACTTGCGCACAGGCGCTGCGGGCGCTGGCGCGCTATCCCGGCCGCACCGCGTTCGCCTGGCCCGGCGGATCGCTGAGTTATCGGGGCACCATCGACCTGATCGGGCACATCCAGGGCGTGTTCATGCGGCTTGGATTGCAGCCCGGCGCACGCGTCGCCTTCCTCACTGCGAACCGCGCCGACACCTGGTGCGCGGGTGTCGCAGCGCAATTGTCGAGGTTTTGCGTCACCTGGCTGCATCCACTGGGATCGCGGGGAGACCAGCTGTTCCAACTCGAGGATTCCGAGGCCGAGGTGCTGGTGGTCGATGCGGCCGCGTTCCGCGATCGCGGCGGCGAGCTTGCCGCGAGTGCGAGCCGGCTCAAGGCGGTCTTCACCACGGGGCCGGCCGACTATGGCGTCGACCTGCTGCAGGCGATCGAGATCGAAGGCCATGCCAGCGCGCATTGCTTCGCCGGCCCTGACGATCTCTCCACGTTGAACTACACCGGCGGCACGACCGGCAAATCCAAGGGCGCGCTGCGCTACCACCGCGAAAATGCCGGGGCCGCCGCCGCGATCCTCGCCGACTTCGAAATCCCGGAAGATGCGCGCTATCTCGCGGTCGCCCCGATCAGCCATGTCGCCGGCACCAAGGTGCTGCCGACCCTGATGCGCGGCGGCACCGTGCACATGCTGAAGGGTTTCGATCCCGAGGCCGTGCTGGCGACCATCGCGCGCGAGCGCATCAACTTCACGCTGTTCGTGCCCACCATGATCTATGTGCTGCTCGATCATCCCGCGCTGAGCAGGACCGACCTCTCCTCGCTCGAGCTCGTGCTCTACGGCGCCTCGGCGATGTCGCCGAGCCGGCTGATCGAGGGCATCGAACGGATCGGGCCGGTGTTCTCGCAGCTCTACGGCCAGACCGAATGCTATCCGATCTCGGTGCTGCGCAAGAAGGACCATGATCCCCGGACGCCCGAACTGTTCCTGTCCTGCGGCTTCCCGATCGCGGCCTGCGAGGTCAGGATCCTCGACGACAATGACCAGGAGGTGAAGACGGGCGAGGCCGGCGAGATCTGCGTGCGCGCCCCGCATGTCATGGCGGAATACTGGAAGCGGCCTGACATCACCGCCGAGACGCTGAAGAACGGCTGGGTCCACACCGGCGACATCGCGCGCAAGGACGAGCGCGGCTACATGTTCATCCTCGACCGCAAGAAGGACATGATCGTCTCCGGCGGCTTCAACATCTTTCCGCGCGAGGTCGAGGACGTGCTGTCGCAGCACGCCGATGTCGCGATGGTCGCGGTCGTCGGCATCCCCGACGAGAAATGGGGCGAAGCCGTCACCGCCATCGTGGTGCCGCGCGAAGGCGCAAAGCCCGATCCGGACGAGCTGATCAATTTCGTGAAGACGCGGAAAGGTTCGGCGCATGCGCCAAAGCAGATCCAGTTCGTCAAGCAATTGCCGATGACCGGCGTCGGCAAGGTCGACAAGAAGGTGCTGCGCGCGGGATTCTGGAGCGGGCGGGACCGGATGGTGGGGTAGTCGTCTCGATCTGCAACTTGTGGCAGGCGGCACCGTGCAGGCCCCCGCGCCCGACCCCGGGATTTTACGGTGTCGCTGTGACCGGCGAACAACAGCGCGGAAGGGACTTTTCAGGCACGCCGTCCGCGCGATTGCGGGCGAATCAACGAATCAACTAGACCGCTGATGGGGCTGGGAAGCGGAGTATCAAATGAGAGTCGCTTCCTTGGAAAGTGCGTTGGCCGCGATCACGTTGATCACGGCTATTGTTGTCCTGCTGTGGGAGATCAAGATCGTCTACGGCAGTTGAACAGGCAGGACGCTGGCGTCGAACAGAGACCTCCGGACAAGAGAAGAGGCTCGCGACCAGGGCATCCCTTCCGCGGCGGCGGAAGTCTGCCGTTCCTTCGGCTCAAGGAGCGATCACGGCGCTTGCCGTCACGCTCACCGCTTCTCGATCACCAAACTCTGCACCGCGCGACCGAAATAGCCCTGCCGATCCGCCAGCCGCGACATGGCGAGTCCTGCGCCATCAGGGCCGATCCAGGAGTCGCCGTCGAGCAGGATCCACTCGCCGACCGGTTGGCGCGCAAGGCTCACGGTGAGGTCCGCGTTGATGTAGGTCCAGGCGCGGAAGTCGAGCGTCGAGGCGGTGCCGTTGGAAAAGTCGGCGGCGACCACGGCGCGCATGGCCTGCGAGATCGCTTCGCCCTCGATCAGGGGATGGTCGACGCGAAACCAGATCGCGCCCGCACCGGCCTGGCCGAAGCGGCCGCGCGCGGCGCGCATCGAGACCGAGCGCACGAACGGGCTGGTGGCGGCATGACCGTCCTCGACCAGCGAATCCTCCGGTGACGGCAGCGCGAGCGGGACTTCCTTGACGTCATCCGGCAGCGCCTGCGCCTGCCGCCTGATCTTCAGCACTGTGGCGCCCACGACCTGCACGCCGTCGGCGAGCAGCTTGATTTCGCAGAGCTGAATCTTGCGGCCCTCGCGCAAGACCTCGGTCTTGATCGTGAGCGGCGCCACCGGCACCGGGCGCATCAGATCGATGGTGACGCGCGCGATGTCCATCGTAACAGGCGTCGGAATACGCTCCGCCGCCCACGTCACCAGCGATGCCGGCGCCGAGCCATGCTGCATGCGCCGGTCCCACGGACCCGCAGCGTCAGGGCTGGTGACGACACTGTTGCCGTCGACACGGTAGATCGGGGGCATGGTGCAGATCTCTGTTGCCTGAGACGCTCGGAGTTCCAATGACAGTGTCGTCCTGGCGAAAGCCAGGACCCATTACCCCAGGGAGAAGTTGTGGCGCGCAACTCTCAACTCCGAGTCTTCGCCAAACTACTCCCTGGGGTAATGGGTCCTGGATCTGCGCTCCGCTCCGCTGCGCTTGTCCAGGACGACGGAGGAAAGATACGCGCGCTGCAATACGCAATAGCCGCCGTTCACAACGGCGGATCGATCGCCTCGTCGTATTCCTTCTTGAAGCGCGCGATCAGCTCGGCGGCAGGCAGAACCTGGTCGACGCTGCCGATGCCCTGGCCCGAGCCCCAGATCTCCTTCCAGGCCTTTGGCTTGGCGCGCTCGCCGGAGGCGTCGGTGCCGAAGTTCATCTTGGACGGATCGGACGTCGGCAGGTTCTCCGGATCCATGCCGGCGGCGAGGATCGAGGGCTTCAGATAATTGCCGTGCACGCCGGTGAAGAGGTTGGAATAGACGATGTCGTCGGCCGTCGACCCCGCGATCATCTCCTTGTACTTCTCGACAGCGTTGGCTTCCTTGGTCGCAATGAAGGCCGAGCCGATATAGGCGAAGTCGGCGCCGAGGATGCGCGCGGCGCGGATCGCCTTGCCGTTGCCGATTGCGCCCGACAGCGCGATCGGGCCGTCGAACCACTTTCGCGTTTCCGCCACGAAGGCAAGCGGCGAGATCACGCCGGCGTGGCCGCCGGCGCCGGCCGCGACCAGGATCAGGCCGTCGGCGCCCTTCTCGATCGCCTTGTGCGCGAATTTCTGGTTGATCACGTCGTGGAAGACGATGCCGCCCCAGCCGTGCACGGCTTGGTTCAGTTCCTCGCGCGCACCGAGCGAGGAGATGATCATCGGCACCTTGTACTTGGCGCAGAGCTGCATGTCGTGATCGAGCCGGTTGTTCGACTTGTGCACGATCTGGTTGACCGCGAACGGCGCCGACGGCCTGTCGGGATGCGCGCGATCATAGGCCGCGAGCTCTTCGGTGATCCGCGCCAGCCATTCGTCGAGCAGCTCGGGCGGCCGCGCGTTCAGCGCCGGAAACGAGCCGACGACACCCGCCTTGCACTGCGCGATCACGAGATCGGGCACCGAGATGATGAAGAGCGGCGAGCCGATCACGGGGATCGACAGGCGCCCTTTGAACAAGGCAGGCATGGACATCGCGAAACGATCCTCTATTGGCGGTCAAATCGAAGTTGGGAGCCATACCAACAAGGCAATCTTTCCACTGTCAAGTATTGCGTTTTGCCGCCGCGGAAGATGCCGTTACCGCAATTCCAAGCCGCGGAATTCCGCTTCCGTCATTCCGGGGCGACGCGCAGCGCGAGCCCGGAATCCATCGGGCCTCAGCGCGGACGGCTAAATGGATTCCGGGTTCGCGCTTCGCGCGCCCCGGAATGACCATGAGACATCACGCAATCAGGTCCGGATTGATCAGCCGCTCGAACGAGAACATCTCGTCCCACTTCTCCTGCGTCAGCAGCTTGCGCTCGACCACCACGATCTGGTGCAGCGACTTGCCGCTCTTGTAACCCTCGCGCGCGATCTCGGCGCATTGCTTGTAGCCGAGCAGCGGCTTCAGCACCGTGACGATACCGAGCGAGTTCAGCACCATGTTGCGGGTGTGCTCCGCGTTGGCGGTGATGCCGACGACGCAGTTCTCGCGCAGGCTGTTGACCGCGCGCTCCATGGTGCGGATCGAGAAGAACAGCGCGAACGAGATCACCGGTTCCATCACATTGAGTTGGAGCTGGCCGGCGGACGCGGCAAGCGTCACCGTGGTGTCGAGGCCGATGACAAGGAAGCTGGTCTGGTTGACGACCTCGGGGATCACGGGATTGACCTTCCCCGGCATGATCGAGGAGCCCGGCTGGAGCTGCGGCAGGTTGATCTCGTTGAAGCCGGCGCGCGGGCCCGAAGCCAGCAACCGGATGTCGTTGCAGATTTTTGTCAGCTTGCTCGCCGTGCGCTTGAGCACGCCGGAGAGCTGCACATAGGCACCGGTGTCCGAGGTCGCTTCGACGAGGTCGCCGGCGAGAATGAAGTCGATGCCGGTCAGCGCGCTCAGATGCCGGACGGCGAGCTTGGGATAGCCGTGCGCCGCGGTGACGGAGGTGCCGATCGCGGTCGCGCCGAGATTGATCTCGCGCAGCAGCGCCCGTGCCTCGGAGATACGATCGACCTCCTCGCCCATGGTGGTACCCCAGCCGCGGAATTCGGCGCCGAGCGACATCGGCACGGCGTCCTGAAGATGCGTACGGCCCATCTTCAGCACGCGATCGAACTCACGGCCCTTGGCGAAGAACGCCTCCTGGAGCTGGCGCAGCGCCGTCATGTAGCTCTCGAGCCGCAGGATCAGCGCGAGGCGAAAGGCGGTCGGATAGGTGTCGTTGGTCGACTGGCCGTAGTTCACATGATCGTTCGGGCTGACGTGCTGGTAGTCGCCCTTCTTGAAGCCCAGCGATTCCAGCGCGAGGTTGGCGATCACCTCGTTGGCGTTCATGTTGGTCGAGGTGCCGGCGCCGCCCTGGATGAAGTCGGTGACGAATTGATCCATCATGTCGCCGGCAATCACGCGGTCGCAGCCGAGGATGATCGCATCGGCCACCCTGGCGTCGATCACGCCGAGATCGCGATTGGCCATCGCCGCGGCCTTCTTCACGTAACCCAGCGCCTTCACGAAGTAAGGCTCCTGGTTCATCGGAATGCCGGTGATGTGGAAGTTCTCCTTCCCGCGGATGGTCTGGACGCCGTAGTAAATATCGTCGGCGATCTCACGCTGTCCGAGGAAATCCTGCTCCGTACGGCTCATGGGCGCTCCTGGTTGCTCGCGCGCGGCGTCGTCACGTCAGTTCTGGCACAGCGCGCTGGTCACGAAAGTATCGGTACGGCAGTCGTCCGGTTTGCGTTGCCTGCCCGGGATGAGAACCTTGGCCGAGCATTTCTCGGCGGAGTCGGCGTTGAGGCTCTTGCCTTGCTTGTAGCCCTTGCCCTGGCAGAGCTGGTCGGCGGCCTGCTTGCAATCCGGCGCGCCGTTCGACGAGACCGGACAGGCCACGCGCCCCGAGACCATGGTCGAGGGCGTGGCCAGCCGCGACAGGTCATTCATGGTCTCGCTCGGACTTTTGATCGGCGGCAGGATCGAGGGCAGCTTGTCGAACAGCTTGCCCATTTCGTTGATCAGCCCGGGATTTTCCCCGCCCGCCGGCGGGGCAGGCGTCGATGGCGGCGGAGCAGCCTGCGGCCCCTGCTCCTGCAAGCCGAGCGCCGGCGGCGCGGATTGCGGCCATCCGGTCCCGCCCGCACCCAGCAGGAGCAGCAGCACTGCTGACGTCAGCGTCCCAAGCCGCACGGCCGGATTGCCGGATCGAACCATCATGACGGCAACCGTAGCCGAAGCCGGCGCAGCGGCAAAGCGCTGCGGATGCGTTATCCGTCGAGCATGATCTATCCGCAAAACCGCTTCACGCTTTGCGCTGACGCGGCCCTTCGGGTCCGGATCATGCTCTAGATCAGCTTGACCGCCACCACGAAGCCGAGCACCAGCACGGCGGCACCGAGCGCGACCCACAGACCGAGATGCTTCTCGATCCGAACCCGGATCCAGTCGCCATAGCGGTTGAGCAGGATCGCGGCGATGAAGAAGCGTCCGCCGCGCGCGACGATCGAGCACAGGACGAACAGGCCGATATTGTAGCCGGCAAAGCCCGAGGTGATGGTGACGAGCTTGTAGGGGATCGGCGTCAACCCCTTGAGCAGGATGATCACCGCACCCCACTCCGCATAGGAGGCGCGGAAGGCATCGACCTTGTCGCCGAGGCCATAGACCTGGATCAGCCAGTGGCCGACCGAGTCGAACAGCAGCGCACCGATGGCGTAGCCCAGCAGGCCGCCGAGCACCGAGGTCGCGGTGCAGACCGCCGCGTAGACCCAGGCGCGCTGCGGGCGCGCCAGCGACATCGGGATCAGCATCACATCCGGCGGAACCGGAAAGAAGGAGCTTTCGGCGAAAGCCACGGCTCCCATGATCCAGAGCGCGTAGGGCTTGTGGGCGGCGTCGATGCACCAGTCGTAGATACGTTTCAGCATGGCGCCGCGATGAAGCACCATGGGACGGATTTGTCCATGCCGAGATTGAGGCGAATTATGACGGTTCTAGTGGCGCTTGCGCGCCGTACGGCCCTCGAGCGCGACAATTGGCCGCCTCGCAGCGACGCGCGGTGACGCAACTTTGGGCAGCTTCATCGCCGACTTCGGCAGTTTCTCGGCGATGCCGAGCATGTCTTCCCGCCGCGTCATCTCGCGCCAGACGTCCTCGGGGCGCACGCCGGCCGAGGCCCAGAGCACGGTGAGATTGTAGAGCAGGTCGGCGCTTTCCCGGACCACGGCATCGGTGTCGCCATTGACGGCATCGATGACGACCTCAATGGCCTCTTCGGCCAGTTTCTTCGCCATTTTGGAGGGGCCACGCTGAAACAGCCGGGCGGTGCGCGATGTTGCCGGATCAAGGTCTCTGGCCGCGAGCACAGCCAGATATAGCCGCTCAAGCGAATCACTCATGGTACTCAAAACTACTCTAAACCAATGGCGAACGCGTTAACGCCCGGCAATTAAAGCAAAAAACAGGCCGGCGCGGCAAGTGCGACGGCCTGTTTTGGTCAACCCTTGGTAGCCAAGGTCTGGTCGCCAGGGCTGGTCTTCAAGGCTGGTCTTCAAGGCTCGTCGTCAAGGCTAGTAGCAGTTGGTGTAATAGCCTTGGCCGCAGAGCTCGGAGGGGGCGGTGCCGCCGTAGCGCTGATACTGGTAGTTCGGGCCCGGACCGTAATAGGGGCCGTCGCCGTAATAGGCAGGGCCGCTGTAATAGGCCGGACCGCCATAACCGCCATAATAGGGCCCGTTGTCGTAGGCATAGGCATTGCGGGTCGCGGCGATGGCAAGGCCGGTGCCGACGATGCCGGCAAAGGCTGCGGCAGCCGCTGCGCCACCACCACCACGCCAGTGACGGCCGCCGGCGTATGAGGCGGTCGGAGCGACCGCAGTCAGCGCCAGCACCGCAGCGGTGGCGAGAACGGCCTTGCGGCCGGCCAGTCTCGAAAATCGGTCGAACATGTCCTGGACCCTCCTTGGGACCTCGAATGGTGCCTGCGCAGACAGGCTCATGTCTTTCAAACACCCACGTCCCATGTTGGGTTCCCGAACCCCAACACAAGCTGAACGGGGTTGCGTAATCGTGACGCAACCACCGCTCATCCGCCGTTCATATTGGCGCGCGCAGGCTCGTCGCCGGCCGGCGCTGCGAGCGTCACGAAACCACAACAATGCGGGACCGGCGCAACTGATGTCAGAATTCAAGACGATCATTTCTCGTTGCCTGCTGGCGCTCTCGATCTCGCTTGCGACACTGACCGCACGCGACGTCACCGCGGCCGAGACCGCCGTGCCCTCCGTCGCGATCCACTTCACCTTCGACCGCCCGATCGATGCGAGCATGGCGCCGTTCTTCCTTGCCGCGAAGGACGGCAAATTCGGCGCCGAGCGCCTCAACGTCTCCTTCAACACCGCGCCCGGGTCCCCGGAGACGCTCGCGCGCGTCGCCAAGGGCGACAGCGAGCTCGCGCTCGTCGACATCAACGAGCTGATCCGCTTTCGCGACAAGGACGAGGCGGCGCCGCTCAAGGCGGTGTTCGTGCTGTTCAACCGCGCGCCCTACGCGATCGTCGCGCGCAGGAGCCGCGGCATCCACCTGTTGCCCGATCTCGACGGCAAGACCGTCGGCGTCGCCGACAGCGATCTGTCGATGCGGCTGTGGCCGGCGCTGGCGCAGCAGAACGGCATCAACGTGTCGCGCATCAAATTCCACAAGATGAGCGTGGCGGTGCGCGAGCCGATCCTGTCCGCGGGGCAAGTCGATGCCGTCGCCGGCTTCAGCTATCTCTCGGCGGTGAACCTGCGCGACCGCGGCGTGCCCGGCGACGATCTCGTGGTGCTGCGCTACGCCGACTATGGCTGCGAAGCCTATGGCTTTGCCGTGGTGGCCAACCCCGCTTTCGCCGCGGCGAAGCCGGACGCCGTGAGGGGATTTGTCCGCGCCTTGATCGCCGGTATCAACGCGACCGTCAAAGAGCCCGCCCGTGCGGCGGACGAGGCCGCGAGCCGTATCGACGACGGCGACCGCGACCTCGAACTGGAGCGCCTGCGCACCGTGCTCGTCGACAACATCCTGACCGACGAGGTCAAGCGCAACGGCCTCGGCGGCATCGACCCGGCGCGGCTGGACCGCTCGATCGACCAGATCGCCCAGGACTTCAAATTCCGCAAGCGACCGTCCGCGGGCGACATCTTCGACGACCGGTTCCTGCCGCCGGTCGCAGGGCGGCTGATCAATTGAGCAAAACCGCTAGCTTCCGCTGTATCTCGCGGGCGATCCCTGCTTAGAATACGGGCCCCGTTATCCGCCCGAGTTGCCGGTCCGCATGTCCATTTTCAGCCTTTACACCCGCGTTCTCGAGCTGCTCGGCAAGGAGGCGCGGCTGGGCTGGCTGCTGGCGTTTGCCAATCTCCTGCTCGCCGCCTCGCAATTCGCCGAGCCCGTCCTGTTCGGCCGCATCGTCGACGTGCTCTCCGGCAAGTCGGTCGCCGGTTCGAGCTCGGCATGGCCCTTCCTGGCTGCCTGGGTCGCGTTCGGGCTGTTCACCATCGCATGCAGCGCGCTCGTTGCGCTGCAAGCCGACCGGCTGTCTCACCGCCAGCGCCAGGCGGTGCTGACCGACTATTTCGAGCACATTCTGCAACTGCCGCTGACCTTCCACTCCGGCACCCATTCGGGCCGGCTGATGAAGGTGATGCTCAACGGCACCGACGCGTTGTGGCGGCTGTGGCTCGGCTTCTTCCGCGAGCACTTTGCCGCAATCCTCTCGGTCGTGGTGCTGCTGCCGCTGTCGCTCTATCTGAACTGGCGGCTCGCGATCCTGCTGTTCGTGCTCTGCATCGTCTTCACGGCGCTGACGACTTTCGTCGTGCGCCGGACCTTCGGCATGCAGATGGCGGTCGAGGAGCACTACAGCGAGCTCTCCGCGCGGGCCTCCGACGCGCTCGGCAACGTCGCGCTGGTGCAGAGCTTCGTGCGCGTCGAATCCGAGGTGCAGGGGCTGCGCTCGGTCGCCAATCAATTGCTCGAAGCCCAGATGCCGGTGTTGTCCTGGTGGGCGCTCGTCACCGTCATCACGCGCGCCTCCACCACCATCACTGTGCTCGCGATCTTCACGCTCGGCATCGCCCTGCACGACCAGGGGCTGACCTCGGTCGGCGAGATCGTGATGTTCGTGAGTTTTGCGACGCTGCTGATCCAGAAGCTCGAGCAGGTCGTGAGCTTCATCAACAACGTGTTCATGGAAGCGCCGCGCCTGCGCGAATTCTTCAACGTGCTCGATGCCGTGCCGGCGGTCCACGACCGTCCCGACGCGATCGATGCCGGACGCCTGTCCGGCCTCGTCGAGTTCAACGACGTCACCTTCTCCTATGACGGCAAGCGGCCGGCGGTCGAGGACCTCTCCTTCACCGCGCTGCCCGGGCAGACCGTCGCGCTGGTCGGCCCGACCGGCGCCGGCAAGTCCACCGCGATTGCGCTGTTGCATCGCGCCTTCGATCCGCAATCCGGCTTCATCAGGATCGACGGCATGGACGTGCGCGGCGTCACGCTGACCTCGCTGCGGCGAAACATCGGCGTCGTGTTCCAGGAAGCGCTCTTGTTCAACCGCTCGATCGCGGAGAATTTGCGCGTCGGCAAGCCGGATGCGACCGAAGCCGAGATGCGCAAGGCGGCCGAGCGCGCACAGGCGCTCGAATTCATCGAGCGCAGCGGCGGGTTCGAGACCAATGCCGGCGAGCGCGGCCGCATGCTCTCCGGCGGCGAACGGCAGCGGCTGTCGATCGCGCGTGCGCTGCTGAAGGACCCGCCGATCCTGATCCTGGACGAGGCGACCAGTGCGCTCGACGCCGTTACCGAGGTCAAGGTGAACGCCGCTCTCGACGAAGTGATGAGGGGCCGCACCACCTTCGTGATCGCCCACCGCCTCGCCACCATCCGCAACGCCACGCGGATCCTGGTATTCGAGAACGGGCGCGTGACCGAAAGCGGAACTTTCGATGAACTCGTGGCCAAAGGCGGCCATTTTGCCGAGCTCGCCAGGGCCCAGTTCATGGTGCAGGAACAGTCACGAGCCAATACACGGGCCAGCGTGACGGCGGCCGAGACTATCGCGACTGCAGCCAAATCCCCCTAGCAAGTCCCCGCAGGACCGCCGAAATTCGGCCTATTTCATTGCGGAATACCGCGCCGAAACCCCTATTCTCGACGCAGGAGCCGGTATAGGTTTGCGACGCCGCAAGCGGCGGCGCCGGAATTCAAAACCCGAAACTCAGATCACGAGAACCGTCCGGAACCGGCGGATCTCCAAGGACCGGAATCGGATAGTGCACGCCTTTCGCCCGCTGCTTCGCAAATCCCTCTTCAACCTGTTCGCCGCGGCCCTCGCATGCGCCGCGCTGCTCGCGCCGCGCGCGGCGAGCGCCGAAGCGCTGCTGCTGATCGAAGCCGACAGCGGCAAGGTGTTGCAGGCGGATAACGCGACCATTCCCTGGTATCCGGCATCCGTCACCAAGATCATGACCGCCTACGTCACGTTGAAGGCGGTGAAGGACGGCAGGCTCACGCTCGACACGCTGCTCACGGTGTCGCCGACCGCGGCCTCGCAGTCGCCGTCGAAAATGGGGTTCCGCCCCGGAACACAGCTCACCGTCGACAACGCGCTGAAGATGATGATGGTCAAGTCGGCGAACGACATGGCCGTGGTGCTCGCCGAAGGCGTCGGCGGATCGATCGACGGCTTCTCCGTCATGATGAACGATACCGCCAAGAAGCTCGGCATGACGCAGACGAGCTACGTCAATCCGAACGGCCTGCCCGCCGATGGTCAGATCACGTCCGCGCGGGATCTCGGCATTCTCGCACGCTCGTTCCTGCGCGACCTGCCGGAATACGAATACTTCGTGCACATTCCGGCGATCCGTTTCGGCAAGCGCGTCACCGGGAATTTCAACAAGCTGATCGGCCGCTATCCCGGCGCCGATGGTTTCAAGACCGGCTTCATCTGCGCTTCCGGTTACAACCTCGTCGCCTCGGCCACACGCAACGGCCGCCGGCTGATCGCCGTTGTGCTCGGCGCCAATTCCGGAACGGCGCGCGCGGTGAAGGCGGCGCAGCTCCTGGAGCGCGGCTTCAGCCAGGACAATCTGTCGTGGCTGCGTCCCTCGCTCGGCACCGTCGAAAACCTCGTGCCGGTCGACGCCTCGCCGCCGAACCTGCGCGACGACATGTGCGGCGGCCATCGCAAGCGGCCGGCGAGCGACGACGACGATGCCCTGATCGCGGCCAATGGCGGCACGACCGGATCGGCCTCCGCCACCGGCGGCGAAGCCCAGGTGACCTTCTTCACCGCCGGGCTTCAGCCGCCCCTGATGAAGGCCTCCGAGCTGATGGCCTCGGCGCCGGCGGCAGCCGAGCCCGTGCTGGTCTATACCGGCCCGACCCGCACCGGCACTGCCCTGATCGCCGCGGTCGCAGCCGATGCCGACCAGCAGGCCACGCCGAAGGCGCGTGGCAAGAAGTCGCGTGTCGCCAAGAAACCGGACGCAGCCGACAAGGCGGCTGATAAGCCGAAGGACACCAAGACGGCAGCAGCGAAGCCAGGCGCCAAGGGTGATGTGAAGAGTGACGCAAAGGCTGACACCAAGACCGCGGCCAAACCCGCGGGGACCAAGCATGCCGCGGCGAAGCCCGATGCGGCGAAACCCGCCGCAAATAGCGATCAGCCGGCAAAACCCGCCAAGCCCAAGGCCGCGACCAAGCCTCCCGCCAAGCCGGCCAACAACAGTTAACGCCCCTGCGAATTAAACCGAAGCCGGCGCTTCGCACCTGCGGCAGCGCGGTTTTGCGACGATTCCAGTAGCCACTCTCCGGCCTTTGCCCTAAGCCTCGACGGCTTGCCACCCGTTCCGGCAGGCTCGATACTGGCGGTAATGAGGCAAGCCCGAGATACAACGGGCTCTGATGTAGGAGAGGGGAGTTTCCATGGAGCGCATCTGGCTTAAGCAATATCCGCCCGGCGTGCCCGCCGATATCGAGCCGACGCAATACGCATCGCTGGTCGACCTTCTGGAGGAGAGCTTCGCCAAGTTCGCCGACCGCAAGGCGTTCATCTGCATGGACAAGTCGATCAGCTACCGCGACCTCGACCAGATGTCGGTTGCGCTGGCCGCCTATCTGCAAGGCCGCGGACTCCAGCGCGGCGCTCGCGTCGCCATCATGATGCCGAACGTGCTGCAATACCCGATCGCCACCGCCGCGGTGCTGCGGGCCGGCTTTGCGGTGGTCAACGTCAATCCGCTCTACACGCCGCGCGAGCTCGAGCATCAGCTCAAGGATTCCGGCGCCGAAGCCATCATCGTGCTGGAGAACTTTGCCCACACCGTCGAGCAGGTGATCACTAAGACATCGGTAAAGCACGTCATCGTCGCCAGCATGGGCGACCTGCTCGGCTTCAAGGGCGTGATCGTCAACCTCGTCGTCCGCCGCGTCAAGAAAATGGTACCGGCCTGGTCGCTGCCGGGCGCGGTGTCCTTCAACGACGCGCTGTCGGCCGGCCGCGGCTTGACATTCAACAAGCCGAAACTGTCGCCGGGCGACGTCGCCTTCCTGCAATATACCGGCGGCACCACCGGCGTCTCCAAGGGCGCGACCCTGCTCCACCGCAACATCGTCGCCAACGTCTTGCAGAACGATGCCTGGCTCCAGCCGGCGCTCGCCGCGCCTCCGCATGTCGACCAGTTGATGATCGTCTGCGCGCTGCCGCTCTATCACATCTTCGCGCTGACGGCCTGCTACCTGCTCGCGGTGCGCGCCGGCGGCTGCAATCTCCTGATCCCCAACCCGCGCGACATCGCGGGCTTCGTCAAGGAGCTGGCGAAGTACCAGGTCAACAGCTTCCCGGCCGTCAACACACTGTACAACGGCCTGATGCACCATCCGGACTTCAAGAAGCTCGACTTCTCCAAGCTGAAGATCTCCAATGGCGGCGGCATGGCCGTGCAGCGCCCCGTCGCCGAGCAGTGGAAGGCGGTGACCGGCTGCTTCATCGCCGAAGGCTATGGTCTGTCGGAGACCTCACCGACGCTGACCTGCAATCCGGCAACCACGAACGATTTCTCCGGCTCGATCGGCATCCCCGTGCCCTCGACCTATATTTCCATCCGCGACGACGACGGCAATGAAGTGCCGCTCGGCCAGGCGGGCGAGATCTGCGCCAAGGGCCCGCAGGTGATGTCGGGTTACTGGAACAGGCCGGAAGAGACCGCCAAGGTGATGACCGCGGACGGCTATTTCCGCACCGGCGACATCGGCGTGATGGACGAGAAGGGCTACACCAAGATCGTGGACCGCAAGAAGGACATGATCCTGGTCTCCGGCTTCAACGTCTATCCGAACGAGATCGAGGAAGTGATCGCGAGCCATCCGGGCGTGCTCGAATGCGCCGTGATCGGCATCCCCGATTCCAAATCGGGCGAAGCGGTGAAGGCCTTCGTGGTGAAGAAGGACCAAAACCTCACCGCCGAAGCCGTGATCAAGTTCTGTCACGAGCAGCTCACCGGCTACAAGGTGCCCAAGCACATCGAATTCCGCACCGACCTGCCGAAGACCAACGTCGGCAAGATCCTGCGCCGGCAGCTCCGCGACGAGAAGAAGGCGGAGGCGGCGTAAGGCTGCCTTTGAGTCATGACTGAGGTCGGCGACATCAAGCCGGCCGGCATTCTCGCCTTCTGGCGCGAGGCCGGCCGCGAACGCTGGTACAAGCGCAGCGAGGCTTTCGACGCGGAGGTCAGGCGCCGCTTTCTCGCCCTCTGGCAGCAGGCGGCCGCCGGCGAGCTCGCGTCATGGGAGGCAAGCGACGACGGCGCACTCGCGCTCGTCATCGTGCTCGATCAGTTCCCCCGCAACATGTTTCGCGGCGATCCCAGGACCTTCTCCAGCGATGCGCTGGCGCGCGAAATTGCCCGCCGCGCCATCGATCGGGGCGCGGATCGCCGGATCGATCCTGCCCTGCTCGAATTCCTCTACATGCCCTTCATGCATTCCGAGCACCTGCCCGACCAGCTGCACTGCATTGCGCTGTTTCAGGACGCCGACAATGCCGAGAACCTGAAATACGCGCGGGAGCACGCCGACATTATCCGCCGGTTCGGCCGCTTCCCCCACCGCAACCGCGTCCTCGGACGCCCGACCACCGAGGAAGAACAGGCCTTCCTCGACAATGGCGGCTTTTCCGGCTGATGACATCAAGGTGAAGGGCCGCAACCTTCGCCGCTTTCCCTGCCGGCAATATTGTGCAGGCCCGCCGCACAGTCTAAAAAGCGGGATCGATTTTCAGGGAGACTGACGATGGCGATCCAGACTGGCGACAAGCTGCCCGAGGCGAAATTCCGCGTGATGACGGCGGAAGGCCCGCAGGTGAAGACCACCGACGACATCTTCAAGGGCAAGAAGGTGGCGCTGTTCGCGGTGCCCGGCGCCTACACCGGCACCTGCCACAAGATGCATCTGCCGAGCATCTTCCTCAACGCCTACGCCATCAAGGACAAGGGCGTCGACACCATCGCCATCATCTCCGTCAACGACGCCTTCGTCATGAACGCCTGGAAGCGCGACACCGACCAGCGCGACGAGGCCGTATTCCTCGCCGACGGCAATGCCGACTTCACCAAGGCGATCGGCATGGAGCTCGACGCCTCCGCCAACGGCCTCGGCATCCGCTCCAAGCGCTATTCGATGCTGGTCGAGGACGGCGTGGTGAAGAAGCTGAACCTCGAGGCGATGCCCGGCAAGGTCGAGGTGTCAGGCGGCGATACGCTGCTCGGGCAGCTCTGAGATAGATGTCATTCCGGGGCGCCTCGCAGAGGCGAACCCGGAATCTCGAGATTCTCGGGTGCGCAATTGCGCACCTGAGTTCGGTGCTTTGCACCGCCCCGGAATGACGGAACAAACTGCTACTCCGCCACCCTCTGCTGCAACCTCGCCTTCACGATCCCGTCCCGCGCCAGCTGATCCGCGCGCTCGTTCTCGGGGTGGCCGGCGTGACCCTTCACCCAGTGCCAGCGGACCTGATGCGCCTTCAGCGCGGCGTCGAGGCGCTGCCAAAGCTCGACATTCTTGACCGGCTTCTTGTCGGCGGTGCGCCAGCCGTTGCGCTTCCAGCCGTGGATCCAGCCCGTGATCCCCTGCCGGACATACTGGCTGTCGGTGTAGAGATCGACGGTGCACGGCTTCTTCAGCGCTTCGAGCGCCGAGATCGCCGCCATCAGCTCCATCTGGTTGTTGGTGGTGTGACGCTCGCCGCCGTTCAGCTCCTTCTCCTTGTCGCCGAACTTCAGGATCGCGCCCCAGCCGCCGGGCCCGGGATTTCCCGAGCACGCGCCGTCGGTATAGATCGTGACGACGGGAAGCTCGCTCACGCGACCAGTCCTGACGGCATCAGCCCGTAGTCGCGCACGCTCGAAACGCTCTGGTGGAAGCGCAGCTTGCGGACATATTCCAGCGGATCCTTCGGCCTCACCAGCGCACCGGGCGGCACGTTGAGCCAGTCGACCAGCCGCGTCAGCAGGAAACGGATCGCCGCGCCACGCGCCAGCAGCGGCAGCGCGGCCTCTTCCGCCTCCGAGAGCTTGCGCACGCGGCCATAGGCGTTGAGGAAAGCGCGCGCCTTGGTGACGTTGAAGGAGTGATCCGGCTCGAAGCACCACGCGTTGAGGCAGATCGCGACATCGTAGGCCAGCATGTCATTGCAGGCGAAGGTGAAGTCGATGATCCCCGAGAGCTTGTCGCCGAGGAAGAAGACGTTGTCGTTGAAGAGGTCGGCGTGGATCACGCCCTCGGGCAGATTGGTCGGCCAGACCCCGCTCGCGAGATAGTCGAGCTCGGCTGCGAGAAACGCGCGCAGGCCCGGCTGCACCTCGTCGGCGCGGCTTGCGGCCGCATCGAACAACGGTCGCCAGCCCGCGACCGAGAGCGCGTTCGCGCGCCTGATCGCGAAATTGGCGCCGGCCAGATGCATCCTGGCCAGGCCCTCGCCGACGCCGGCGCAATGGGCCGCGTTCGGCTTGCGCGGCCAGACGCCTTCGAGAAAGGTGATGATCGCGGCGGGGCGGCCCGACAGCTCGCGCAGCGCCTCGCCGTCTCTTCCTTTCACCGGCAGCGGACAATTGACGCCGTGCTCGGCGAGATGCGTCATCAGCGCGAGGAAGAACGGCAGATCGTTCTTCGCCACGCGCTTCTCGTAGAGCGTGAGGATGAACGATCCCTTGGTGGTGTGCAGCAGGAAGTTGGAGTTCTCGACGCCCTCGGCGATGCCCTTGTAGGAGAGCAATTCGCCGAGATCGTATTGGCTCAGGAAATCCGCAAGCTCGTCGGCGGCGACGTCGGTGTAGACCGCCATAGAGGTCTACTCGGCGGCAGCTTCGGGGCGCACCTGGCGCGGCAGCGGGAAGAACTCGTTCTCTTCCGCGGCCGAGACCGTCTCCACATGCAGCGTGAAGCGCTCGGCGAACGCGTCCATGATCTCCTCGACGATCACTTCCGGCGCCGAGGCGCCCGCGGTGATGCCGAGGCTGGTGATGTTTTCGAACCGCTTCCAGTCGAGGTCGGCGGCGCGCTGCGCCAGCACCGCGATCGGGCAGCCTTCACGCTCGGCGACCTCGCGCAGGCGCTGCGAGTTCGACGAATTCGGCGCACCGACCACGATCAGGGCGTCCACCACCGGCGCCACCTTCTTCACCGCGAGCTGGCGGTTGGTGGTGGCGTAGCAGATGTCTTCCTTGTGCGGCCCGTTGATGTTCGGGAAACGCTCCTTGAGCAGCGCGACGATCTCCGCGGTGTCGTCGATCGACAGTGTGGTCTGGGTCACGAAGGCGAGGTTGTTGGGGTCCTTCGGGGTGATGGTCTTGGCGTCCTCGGCGGTCTCGATCAGGGTGACGGCGCCGACGGGGAGCTGGCCGAGCGTGCCGACCACCTCGGGGTGATGGGAATGGCCGATCAGGAAGATCTCGCGGCCGCGCTTGAAGTGGATCGCCGCCTCGCGGTGGACCTTGGTCACCAGCGGGCAGGTCGCGTCCAGCGAGAACAAATTGCGGGACTGGGCGTCGGCGGGAACCGATTTCGGCACGCCATGGGCCGAGAATACGACCGGCGCGGTGGTACTTTCCGGGATTTCGGCCAGCTCCTCGACGAAGATGGCGCCCTTCTTCTTCAACCCATCGACGACGTATTTATTGTGCACAATCTCATGGCGAACATAGACGGGGGCGCCGTATTTATCGAGCGCCCGTTCCACGGTGTCGATCGCCCGGACCACCCCGGCGCAGAAGCCGCGGGGAGAACAAAGCACGATCTTCAGGTCTGGTTTGGCTGACATTGAGCGATCTCGGGACCGAATCACCTCGCCGAATGGGGCGGGAAGCGGTCGATGGATGAATAGGGCTTAGGGTACGGGCTTACAGCGACTTCAGAGGGAATTGGGCCCCCTTTCGGGCGCTGTCAAGGCACTATCTATAGCAGAACCATTGCGTGGCTAGCCCCTCCGGGCTTATATAGCGCGAATTCCCAGTCATCGCTGATGACCACCGGCTTCGCCTCCAAAGGGGTGGGCGAAGCACAAAGGAGATTTGCCATGAGCAACGCACCTCTGATGCCCAAGGCGACCGCCGTCTGGCTGCTCGACAACACCGCGCTGACCTTCGACCAGGTCGCCGATTTCACCAAGATGCATCCCCTCGAGGTGCGCGCGATCGCCGACGGCGACGCCGCCCAGGGCATCAAGGGCATGGATCCCCTCTCCAACGGCCAGCTCACCCGCGAGGAGATCGAGAAGGGTGAGAAGAACCCGGATTACCGCCTCCGCCTCCAGGAGAGCAAGGTCGTGCTGCCGCCGCAGCCCAAGCGCAAGGGCCCGCGCTACACCCCGGTCTCGCGCCGCCACGAGCGCCCGAGCGCAATCCTCTGGCTGCTGCGCAACCATGCGGAGCTCAAGGACGCCCAGATCATGCGCCTGGTCGGCACCACCAAGAGCACGATCGCCAGCGTGCGCGACCGCACCCACTGGAACACGTCCTCGCTGACCCCGATCGATCCGGTCACCCTCGGCCTCTGCTCGCAGATCGAGCTCGATTTCGAGGTGGCCCGCGCGGCCAAGGAAAAGCCGATCGACGCGGCCTATGGCGGCGCGACCCTGCTGCCGGCCTCGGAGACCACCAAGAAGGACGAGTTCGAGCCGGCCGAGCGATCGAGCGACGACCTCAACGTGGACGCCGTGTTCGCCAAGCTGAAGACCCTCGGCGGCAAGAAGCAGGACGAGGAGGAGTAATTCCCCCTCCTCCGATTTACCGTCAAGCTGGATTTGAACGCGGCGGCCCCCCGCCGCGTTTTTATTTGGGCGCGCGGGCGTGTGTCGATGCCTGCCTGGCAGATTCGCGGAGGCCAGGGCGAGACTGCATGATCTCGGCAGCAAGCCGGCGAGGCGCACGTGGCCGCAATCTGGAACGATGCGTATGATGTCGCATTGTTCCCGCGCGGAGGATCAGAGATGCAAGTCAACGAAGAACGCTTTGCCTTGATGCTTGGTCACGCGGCGCTGTCGGTCTGGGGTGAGATGCCCCGGGACATTCAGGAATCGCTGTTCGAGATCGCCGTACAAGGGCACCCCGAGGATCGCGACCCGCTCGCGAAGCTCCTGCACGATCGGCATCCCCGCACCGTGCATTCGGACTGACAGGATACAGGATTGGTCGAGCAGATCGACGCGGCGCCGGGCCCCCCGCCCGGCGCCGCGAAGACGTCATCAGAACTTGTAGGTGACGCCGCCGCCGACCAGCCACGGGTCGATATGCGCGTTGCCGGTGACAGGCAGGCCGCTGACGGTCGCGCTGTAGTCCGGCCGCAGCCAGAGCTTCTTGACGTCGACGTTGAGACCCCAATGCCGGTCGAGCATGTAGTCGAAGCCGAACTGCACGGCGCCGCCCCACGCATTGCTGACGTGCAGGCTCGTGGTGGTGGCGACGATCGCGGGCGGGCCGACGATGGCGGCCGGCGCATTGGCGGCGGAATTGTTGAAGAACACGGTGTAGTTCACGCCCGCACCGATATACGGCTTGAACGCGCCGAAATTGTCGAAGTGATATTGCAGCGTCAGCGTCGGCGGCAGCAGCGTGGTCTTGCCGATCGGCAAATTCGCGAGCGAGCCGGTGCCGCTGATCGAATGCCTGGTCACACCGAGGATCAGCTCAGCCGCGATGTTCCTGGTGAAGAAATAGCTGATGTCGAGCTCGGGCACGACCTGGTCGCTGATCGAGAGGCCGGAATTCGGCGACGACAGCGACGGCACGCCCGCGACGTTGACGGTCGAGCCGCCGGCATCGGGCAACACACCGAGCACGCGCAGGCGCACCATCCAGGGATTGAACGCCTCCACGGGCGGCGGCGCCTTCTTGTAGACCGGCAGGTCCGCGGCCTGCGCCGAGGCAAAAGTCCCCGCGAGCATCGCACCGACCATCGCGATCCGCGCCAAGTGTCTTGTCGTTCTCTGCATTTCAATCCCCTTCAGCCGTCTCTCGCGCATCGTTGCGCGACACCAGCGTCAGAGCAGAAAGGGGATGGTGAAGGATTTGACGCCGATCAAATCCGGCGAAACGCGGCACGATTTGTGCCGCGGCGTTGCAGATGTGTCACGAGGAACGCGAATGCGAGCAAGTGGCCAGGCAGGATTATACCGCGCCCGATATCACGGCCGCTCGGGATGGTTCAGCATGTACTCGCCGAGATCGCGCTGGCGGCGGTCGGCGCGGGCGGTGGCGGCGCTGCGCTGGACGTCACGGTCCTTGCGGCAGGCCACATATTCCGGCGAGCCCGCCGCATAACCGCGGCTCTGGCACACCGCGTCGTCATCGTCGCCGCCTACAGCCACGGGCGTCTGGTAGCGCGCCGAGCAGGCGGAGAGCGCAACGGCGAGAGCTAAGGCTGCAAGCAGGCGCGGCGCGGTGGCGAGTGGCATACGAGGTCCCCTGTTGGCGGGCCCTGTTTAGCCCGGAATGAGGAGATTGTAAGTCGGCAACACCGTCATTCCGGGGCGGTCCGCAGGACCGAACCCGGAATCTCGAGATTCCCAGGTGCGCAATCGCGCACCATAGTTCGATGCTTCGCATCGCCCCGGAACGATGGTTCGAAACCTCACACCCGCCCCTTCAGTGCCGCCCCGATCTCGTCCAGCACCTTGGGGTCCTCGATCGTCGCGGGCATGGTCCAGGATTCGCCGTCGGCAATCTTCTTGATGGTGCCGCGCAAAATCTTGCCGGAGCGCGTCTTGGGCAGGCGGCCGACGGTGATGGCGAGCTTGAAGGCGGCGACGGGCCCGAGCTTGTCGCGCACCAGCGCAATGATTTCCTTCTCGATCTCGGCGGGTGCGCGCTGCACGCCGGCCTTGAGCACCAGGAAGCCGCAGGGCACCTCGCCCTTGATCGCGTCCTTGACGCCGAGCACGGCGCATTCGGCGACATCGGGATGCGAGGCCAGGATCTCCTCCATGCCGCCGGTGGACAGGCGATGTCCGGCGACGTTGATGATGTCGTCGGTACGGCCCATCACCCAGACATAGCCGTCCTCATCCTTGTAGCCGGCGTCCGAGGTCTTGTAATAGCCGGGGAATTCGCTGAGGTAAGCCTCCTTGAAGCGCTCGTCCTGCTTCCACAGCGTCGGCAGGCAGCCCGGCGGCATCGGCAGCTTGATGACGATCGAGCCCATGGTGTTGGGACCGACAGGCTTGGCCGCTTCATCGACCACGTCGACCTGGTAGCCCGGCATCGGCACCGTCGGCGAGCCGTGCTTCACCGGCAGCATGCCGAGGCCGACCGGATTACCGGCGATGCACCAACCGGTCTCGGTCTGCCACCAATGGTCGATCACAGGCACCTTCAGCTGCTGCTCCGCCCATTCCACCGTGGGCGGATCGGCGCGCTCGCCGGCGAGGAACAGCGTGCGGAATGTCGACAGGTCGTATTGCCGGATGAACTTTCCTTCCGGATCCTCTTTCCGAATCGCGCGGAACGCGGTCGGCGCGGTGAACAGCGCCACCGCCTTGTGCTCGGAGATGACGCGCCAGAATGCGCCGGCATCGGGCGTGCCGACCGGCTTGCCCTCATACATGATCGAGGTCGCGCCGTGCAGCAGCGGGCCGTAGACGATGTAGCTGTGGCCAACCACCCAGCCGATGTCGGAGCCGCACCACCAGACCTCGCCCGGCTTGACGCCATAGAGGTTGAACATCGACCATTTCACCGCGACCAGATGGCCGCCATTGTCGCGCACCACGCCCTTGGGAATGCCCGTGGTGCCCGAGGTGTAGAGGATGTAGAGCGGATCGGTGGCGGCGACCGGCACGCAAGGCGCCTTCTTGCCGTCGTTCATCGCCTTGCGGCGCAGGCTCGCCCAATCGTAATCGCGGCCCGGCGCCAGGTCACAGGTGAGCTGCGGACGTTGCAGCACGATGCAGGCCTTCGGCTTGCTGCCGGCAAGCCTGATCGCCTCGTCGAGCAGCGGCTTGTACTGCACGATGCGGCCGGGCTCGATGCCGCAGCTCGCCGACAGGATCAGCTTCGGCTGTGCATCGTCGATGCGGGTGGCAAGCTCCTTCGCGGCAAAGCCGCCGAACACGACCGAATGCACCGCGCCGATGCGCGCGCAGGCGAGCATCGCGACCACCGCCTCCGGCACCATCGGCATGTAAAGGATGACGCGATCGCCCTTGGCGACGCCGAAATCCTGCATGACGGCGCCGAGCGCCTGCACCTCGTTCAGCAGCTCGGCATAGGTGAGCTTGGTGATCGAGTTCGTCAGCGGCGAATCATGGATCAGCGCGACCTGGTCGGCGCGGCCGCGTTCGACATGGCGGTCGAGCGCGTTATAGCAGGTGTTGACCACGCCGCCGGTGAACCAGCGGCCGTAGGTTCCTTGCGACGCGTCGAAGATCGTCTTGGGCGGCTCGATCCAGTCGATTTCCCTGGCCGCCTCGGCCCAGAAGCCCTGGGGATCAGCCAGCGAGCGTGCATGGACCTCGTGATAGCTGCTCTTGCCCTGGATGTTCATGTCCCGCGCTCCCGTTTCCCTTATTTGCCTAGCCTTGACCTGACGACAGGACAGCCGTCCCGCCATGACCAGGATCAATCGCCGGCCTTGTTTGAGAGGTATTTTCCCGGGATCGGGCCGCGGTTCAAGCTGAAAAGGATGATGTCCTTCCCCCTCTCCCCGCTTGCGGGGAGAGGGTCGGGGTGAGGGGGAGTCTCCCCGGGGACGGTGAGAGCTGGACTCGCGGAGAGTCCCCCTCACCCGGAATTTGCTGTCGCAAATTCCGGCCTCTCCCCGCACGCGGGGAGAGGCGAAGAATCCCGCCTACCCCTCCATCGCGTTCAGCCGCTGCAACCGCTCCTGCATGACCTTCCTCAGATCATAGCCGGGCCGGCCAAAGCTTGAGTTGCGGGTGGCGAGGAAATCGCGCTGGGTACGGCGTAGGTCGCCGGCCGAGCGCCTGTTCGCGGATTTCAGCACGCGCTCGTAGGTCTCGGCGATCTGGCGGTCGAGCACGCCCAGCTCCGGATCGGCGCAGATCACCTTCTCGACCTCGCGCTTCGCGGTCGCGCAATCGAACGAGGGGCCGTTGCCGGAATTCGCCGCGAGCGGACGCCGCGGCTCATCGCCGAATTTCGCGATCTCCGCGATCATGGTGCGGCGGCCGTTGGCCGCGTTGTCGTTGCCGGGGTCGAGCTTCAGCGCGGTCTCGTAATCAGCCAGCGCCTTCCTGCGCTCGCCCATCTTCTTGTAGAGCACGGCGCGATTGTTGTAGGTCTGCGCGAAATTCGGATCGAGCTTCAGCGCGGACTCGTAGTCGCTCAGCGCCGCCCCGAACTCGCCCTTGAACTGGTAGGAATCGCCGCGGTTGGTGAAGAAGTTCGGCTTCGGTGCCAGCCGCAGTGCCTGGTCGTAGTCGGCGATCGCCTTGTCGTAATCGCCCATCGCGGCCAGCGACAGGCCGCGATTGTCGTAATATTCCGGCACCTTCGGATCGAGCCTGATGGCCTCGGCGGCGTCGGCGACGGACTTGTCGAGCTGGCCGAGCTTCTTGTAGGCCGCGCCGCGATTGGTGTAGGTGCGCGGCCGGTTCGGATCGAGCCGCAGCGCCTCGCTGAGATCGCGGATCGCCTTTTCGTTGTCGCCGCCGAGATAATAGGTCACGCCGCGGTCGGACCAGGCCTGCGCGTCACCCGGCTTCAGCTTGATCGCCTGGTCGTAATCGGCCAGCGCGCGGTCGAGCCGGCGCTGACTGGTGTAGACGACGCCGCGCAGCTCGTAGGACTCCGCATCCTGCGGATCGAGCTCGATCGCCTTGCTGAGGTCCGCCGCGGCGCGGTTGAGATCGCCGCCGGCCTCGCGCAGGAGATCGCCGCGCAGGCGCCAGGCTTTTGCGTTCTTGCCGTCGAGTGCGATCGCGCGATCGATGTCCCGCAGGGCCTGGGTGAGACCACCCGAGGTGCGCGCATTGGCGTCAGCACGGACCAGCAGCGCCGCGGCGCGATCGGAGCTCGAATTGGCCGCCTGGTCGATGATGGCGCTGCACGACGTGATCAGCTCGGCGGGAGCAGCCTTGCTGCCGGCGATACAATCGGCGGCGGCCGAGGCAGGCGCGGCGAGGACAAGGCTCATGGCGGCGCTGAGCAGGAGGGCGCACAGCGAGGTTTTGGATGTTTGCGCGGAAGAGCGCGTGCCGCACATGAGGAAGGCTCCGTGACGTCAGGTTTTCACCATTGTCGCGGTGGATTGGCGATGGGTTCAAGCGCGCCCAGCAAGCGACGCACCGGCACCTGCACTCCCTCGCCCCGCTTGCGGGGAGAGGGGGAGCCTCAGCGGGGACGGCAGCAGTGAGACTCGCGGAAAGTCCCCCTCACCCGGAATTTGCTCCGCAAATTCCGGCCTCTCCCCGCACGCGGGGAGAGGCGAAGAACTCAATACCCGTCCACCCCGTTGATCTGTTGCAGCCTGTCCTGCATCGCCTTCTTCAGATCATACCCCGGTCGGCCAAACCCGCTATTCCTGCGCGCGATGAAATCGTCCTGTTCGCGCTGGATCTTGCGCGCCTCCGCCGGGCTCTGGGCTTCGCGGATGACGCGCAAATGCGATCCGTAGATCTCGCGGTCGAGATCGGCGAGCTCGCGATTTCCGCAGATCGCCTTCTCCACGGCGCGGGCCGCGCGGGCACAATTGAAGCTGGGCTTGCCCGCGACCGCCATCTGCGCGCCGATCCGCTCGAGCTCGCGCGCCATCGCCTTGTGATTGGCCTTGGCCTTCTCGTGGTTCGGATCGAGCTTCAACGCGGCGCCGAAATCCTGCACCGCCTTGGGCTTGTCGCCTTTCTTCAACCAGAGCTCGCCCCGCGCATTGAAGACATCCGCGAGGGTGGGATCGAGCGAGAGAGCACGGCTGTCGTCGGCGATCGCGCGGTCGACCTGATCGTGCCGCGCGTAAAGCGCGCCGCGCGCGACGAGCGCCTTGATCAGGTCCCCCTTCGCCGTCTTCTCATTGTCGATCACGTCAGCGCAGGCGGATTTGGCCTTGTCCATGTCGTCGCCAGCGGCAGCCGCAAGGCACGGCGCGATGTCGACCTGCGTGACGGCGGCCGGCTCGCCACCGGTCGCGGCCAGGGTCACGCCGAGCGGGAGCGCGCAGAGCAGTACGGCACCGGACCATTGAATGAGATTTTGAAAACGCATGCTTGCTGCAGTCAGGAGGTCTTGCCTTGAGGCCGTACTATCCATCATACGGCCGGATTAGTGCTAGCTTGTGGCGCCGCTCAAATCGGTTTCGGGGATTATCGTGTCGACATTCGAATGGATCATCGCGCTGCTGCTCGGCGCCGTTGCCTTATCGGCGCTGGCGCGGCGGATCAAGGTCCCCTACCCGACCTTTCTCGCCATCGGCGGCGCCCTGATCGCTTTCGTTCCGAATAGTCCGACCTGGACGCTGGAGCCGGACCTGGCACTGGCGCTTTTTGTCGCACCGGTCCTGCTCGATGCGGCCTTCGACACCTCGCTGCGGGACCTGCGCAACAACTGGGTTCCAGTCTCGACCCTCGTCGTGGCCGCGGTCGGCCTGACCACGGTAGGCGTTGCCTACGTCGCGCACCGGCTGATGCCTGACATGCCCTGGGCCGCCGCGATCGCGCTCGGCGCCATCGTGGCGCCACCGGATGCCGCGGCGGCGGTCGCGATCCTGAGCCAGGTCAAGCTGCCCCACCGCATGGTGAAGGTGCTGGAGGGTGAGAGCCTGCTCAACGACGCGACCTCGCTGCTGATCTATCGGATCGCCGTCGGCGCGGTCGTCATGCAGCATCTGAAATGGAGCGAGGTCGCGCCGACGATCGCGCTGGCGCTTGTCGGCAGCGTCCTCGCAGGTCTCCTGGCGGGGCGCATCATACCGCTGTTCCTCCAACGCGTGAAGGAAGCGCCGAGCGCGATCATCCTGCAATTCGCCACCACCTTCATGGTCTGGATCGCCGCCGAGCATCTCGGCCTCTCCGGCATCCTCACCATCGTCGTCTACGCCATCACCATGGCGCGCACGGCGGGGGCGCACATGCCGGCGCGGCTGCGGGTGCCGTCCTATGCGGTGTGGGAGACGATGGTGTTCGTGCTCAACGTGCTCGCCTTCATGCTGATCGGCATGCAGATGCGGCCGATCTGGACGCGATTGGACGCGGACGTGCGCTGGGAATATTGCGTGGCGGCAGCCTGGATCCTGCTCACGGTGGTCCTGGTGCGGCTGCTCTGGGTGACGTTCTACCGCACGACATTGCGCGCGCTGATTGCCCACGGACTTTATCATCCCAAGGATCCGAAACAGGTGGCCTCGCCGAAGGGCGGCCTCATCATCTCCTGGTGCGGCATGCGCGGCCTCGTCACGCTCGCGACCGCCTTCGCCCTGCCGGAGAACTTTCCCTATCGCGACTTCATCGTCTTCATCGCCTTTGCCGTCGTGCTGGGATCGCTCGTCATCCAGGGCCTGACGCTGCGGCCGCTGATCCTGGCCTTCGGGCTCAAGGACGACGATCCCGTCGGCATCGAGGTCGCGCGCGGACGCGCGGTCGCCTATCGCGCGGCGCTCGATGCGATCGAGAGCGACCCGTCGGAGGAGGCGGAAATCCTGCGGCTCGAATATCGCGCCATCCTGATGCAGGCGGACGACGATCCGAACGGCGGCATTGCCAGTGGCGAATTACCGGCCGATCCGCTGCGCCGCCGCGCCATCGAGGCTGCGCGCAAATCGATCTTCGACCTGCGCGCCACCGAGGTGATCGGCGACGACGCCTTTCACCGCCTCGAGGAGGAGCTCGATCGCGCAGAATTGAGCGCGGGGGGATAAGCCTCAAGAGCAGCACACTCCGCTGTCGTCCCAGACGAGCGAAGCTCCAGACAACGCGCAACGTTGACTGGAGCGGAGCGCCGATTCGGGACGACAGCGGGGCATTGAACCAAACGCCGTCTCTTCAGACACACTCCAGATGACGATCCTGATCGACGACCGTCGTGTTCGCGCGCGTGATGCGTCGCCTGCACGATATTTTTACCTCCACATGGCCCTGGCCTGCGCGGCGACCGCTTTTCTCGGCTTCGCGCCGACCTATTGGGTGCCGCTCGCCCACCGGACGTTCTCCGCAAGCCCCGTGATTCACTTTCACGGCCTCCTGTTCTTCACCTGGTCTCTCTATTTTGTGATCCAGACCTGGCTGGCGGCTTCAGGCCGCGTGGTCAATCACCGCGCGATCGGCATCGTCGGCGTTTCGCTCGCGACCGCGATGACGATCTTCGGCTTCCTCGCCTCCGTGCACGTGATGCAGCACTCCGCCGCGCTCGGGCAGAAAGAAGCCGGCATCGCCTTCTCGATCGTGCCGATGAGCGGCATCGCGTTCTTCGCGGTGGTGTTTGTGCTCGGCATCGCGAACACCCGCAGGCCCGAGATCCACAAGCGCCTGATGCTGCTCGCCGCGGTCTCGATCCTCGACGCCGCGATCGCGCGCTGGTTTCTGACCTTCCTCGCTCCTCCCGGACCGCCCGGCCCGCCGCCGGTGCCGGTGACCATCGCGCCGGCCGTGGTCGCCTCGCTATTGCTCGTCGTCGCCATGGTGCGCGACTGGCGCACCGAGCGCCGCGTGCATCTGGTCTACATCACCGGCACGCTCGCGATGCTGGCGGTGAAGGTGCTGAACTGGCCGATCAGCGAAAGCGCGGCATGGCATGCGTTCGCCGGCGGGATTCTGGCGCTGGCGCAGTAGTTCTCCGATGTCGTCCTGGCGCAAGCCAGGACCCATTACCCCGAATGCCGATTGTTGAAGAAGGCTGGAGCTACCAGCCTTCGCCAAACCTGTCCCTGTGGTAATGGGTCCTGGATCAGCGCTCGCTTGTCCAGAACGACGGCGGAGTGTGAGGCAGCGCTTACGCCCCCGCCTTGCACGTGATCCCGCCGTCGACCACGAGCTCGATCCCCGTCACATATTTCGACTCGTCCGACGCCAGGAACAGCGCGGCATTTGCGACGTCAAAGGCATCGCCCATGTGACCCATCGGCACCTGGGCATCGCGCGCGCGCCACATCGCCTCGACGTCGCCCTTGGCGTAGCTGGCGGCAAGGCCGGCGGAATGCTCGACCATCGGGGTCTTCATCAGGCCGGGCAGGATCGCATTCACGCGCACATGATGCCGCGCGAACTCGATCGCGGTGGTGCGCGTCATCTGGTTCATCGCCGCCTTCGAGGTGCCATAGGTGACGTAGGAGATGCCCATGTGGCGGATCGAGGCGATCGAAGAGATGTTGATGATTGAGCCGCCGCCCTGCTCCACCATCACGGGGATGACGTGCTTCATGGCGAAATAGGCGCTCTTGAGGTTGACGCTGAAGACGCGGTCCCAGCTCTCCTCGGTTACCTCGACCACGCTGCCCATCTCGGCGATGCCGACATTGTTGTCGAGCACGTCGATGCGGCCATAGGCCTTCAGGCACGCCGCGACCATCGCCTCGATCTCGGCTGACCGCGAGACGTCGGCGGTAAACGCGGTCGCCTTGCCGCCTTCGTCATTGATGATCTTCGCGGTCTCCTCGGCAGCAGTGCCGTTGCGGTCGACGCAGAACACCTGCGCACCCTCGCGCGCGAAGGTCACCGCGGTCGCCTTGCCGTTGCCCCAGCCCGGCCCGATCGAGCCCGCGCCCACCACCATCGCAACCTTGCCCTTGAGCCGATCCATCGCGTGTCTCCCTTGTTGTTGTTCTTGTAGCCCGGACGGAGCGAAGTGCAATCCGGGCTACGGATCGTTGCAGACCTTCATCGTCGTGACGTTAGCACCAATGGGATGCCCGACAATCTCCGACAATGTCCGGCACGCGCCGTCATGGCAGAGCCGCCATTCCCCGGCGGCGCCGGAATTGCCGAGCACGACCTCCTGCATCGGCGCACGCTGCGGCTGCCATTGAAACCAGCCATCGACGAGCCGCGCTTCGGGCGGCGGCTCCATGCCGGCACCGCTGCCCTTGACCCGTGCCTGCACCAGTTCGAGACCCGCCGGCGTCACGCGCCAGTCCTCCTGCCAGTCGACCTTTTCGATCGAATGCGTCCACACCAGCGTGAAGGCGGACAGCGCCAGCGCCTTCACGCCTGATGCTGTGGCGAAGCAGAGGCTCACACCGCCTCGACCACTGCCGGTGGGCGCTGCCGCCACTGCCACAGCGCGAGCGCGGCGGAGAGCACGAAGCCCGCGGTGTCGCTGAACGGGAAGTCGCCGAGCAGGCAGAACGCGGCACCGAGCGCGACCAGGCGTTCGACGAACGTCAGCCGCGTGAACAGAAAGCCGATCGCGACCATGCCGAACAGGCCGATCGCGACCAGCGCCTTGAAGGTCGCTAGCGCGACCGCGCCGTAGAAGCCGAGCTTGGCCGCCATGGGATCGCCGGCCTGGAGCATCAGCGCCGGCGAATAGACGAAGACGAAGGGGATGACATAGCCGGCGAGCGCGATGCGCATCGCCTCCCAGCCGATCTTGTCCGGATTTTCCTTCGCGATCGGCGCGGCCGCGAGCGCGGCGAGCGCGACCGGCGGCGAGAGGTCGGCCATGATGCCGTAGTAGAACGCGAACATGTGGCTCGCGATCAGGGGCACGCCGAGTTTCGCCAGCGCGGGCGCCGCGAGCGCGGCGGTGATGATGTAGGTCGGGATGGTCGGAATGCCGGTACCGAGCAGGATCGACAGCAGCATGGTCATGATCAGCGCCAGGAACAGGCTCTTCTCGCCGAGACCGATCACCCAGCCGCCGAAGATGGTGCCGACGCCGGTCTGCGACATCATGCCGATGATGACGCCGACGATGGCGCACGCCATGCCGACGGTGATGGCGGACTTGGCGCTCTCGGCCAGCGCGTCGCGGCACTCGCGCAGGGCCTTGAACCCGCCGCGGATGAAGGCGGTGATCACGATCAGCCCGGCGACGACGCTCGCGACCGGCACGATCTGAAGCCCGTCGCGCGACAATGCGGCGACGACGAGCGCGAGCCCGACCCAGAAGATGGTGCGGATCACCATCGAGGACGCGCCGGCCGTGATGCTGGCGCCCAGGATCAGCGTCACCGTGAGCGCGAGGCCCATGCTGCCGGCATAAAGCGGCGTAAAGCCTTCGAACAGCATATAGACCAGCGCGGCGAGCGGCAGCACGAGGTACCAGCGCGTCACCAGCGCCTTCCAGGCGCTCGGGATCTCCGAGCGCTTCATGCCGACGAGACCGTGCTTGCCGGCTTCCAGATGCACCATCCAGAACGCGGATGCGAAATAGAGGATCGCGGGGATCGCCGCCGCCTTCACGATCTCCGAGTACTGGACGCCGAGCGTCTCCGCCATGATGAAGGCGACCGCGCCCATCACCGGCGGCATGATCTGCCCGCCCATCGACGCCGTGGCCTCGACACCGGCTGCAAAGGCGCGGCGATAGCCGAACTTGATCATCAAGGGAATCGTGAACTGGCCGACGGTGACGACGTTGGCGACGCCCGAGCCCGAGATCGTGCCCATCATGCCCGAGGCGAACACCGCGACCTTGGCAGGTCCGCCGCGGGTGCGGCCAAACAGGCCGAGCGAGACGTCGGTGAAGAGCTGGATCATGCCGGCGCGCTCGAGGAACGAGCCGAACAGGATGAACAGGAAGATGTAGGTCGCCGACACGTAGATCGGCACGCCGTAAAAGCCTTCGGTGCCGAACGACAGATGCGTGACGATCTGGTCGAAATCATAGCCGCGGTGGTTGAGCGGCGATGGCAGATACTGGCCGAAGAACCAGTAGAGCAGGCACGCGCCGCACATCAGCGGCAGCGCCGCGCCCATCAGGCGCCGCGTGCCCTCGAAGATCAGCACCGCAAGCAGTGTGCCGACGGCGAGATCGAGCCTGGTCGGATCGCCGTCGCGCGCGATCAAATCGGCGTAGAAAATCCACTGGTAGAGGCCGCAGAAGAAGCCGGCGCCGCCGATCACCCAGCCGAGCGCGCGGCCGACATCGCTCCTTGCAGTGAAGTTCGCGATCAGGCCGAAGGTGAGGAGAACGAGGAAGCCGACATGGACGCCGCGCACCACCTGGCTCGGCAGATAGTTGAAGGCGGCGACATAGAGCTGGAAGGTCGCGAAGGCGATGCCGATCCAATAGGCGAGCCGGCCCCACCAGCCCGGGCCGAACCCTTCGGGGAAGCCATGCTCGAAATTGTCGAATTCGACCTTGATGGGCGCCTCAGAGCCCTCTGCCTGCAACATCGATGTTTCCCCGCGCCCTGATTAGGTGCGTTCTTACAGCATTCGCGCTGCGCCCTGAATACGTCATACCCGGGCAGAAGCGCGAAGCGTCTTCGCGCAGATGACCCGGGCATCCACGCTCACTCCGTCATTCCGGGGCGATGCGACGCATCGAACCCGGAATCTCGAGATTCCGGGTTCGGCTCTTGCGAGCCGCCGCGGAATGACAGCGGAGAATTACTTGATCAGCCCCTTTTCCTTGTAATAGCGGATCGCGCCGGGGTGCAACGGAACCGGGCTGCCGGCGGCGGCCGTCTCGAGCTTGATCTCCTTGCCGGCCGCGTGGGCATTCTGCAATTCCGGCAGCGACTCGTAGACCAGCTTGGTCATCTGGTAGGCGAGATCGTCCGACACCGCCGAGCTGGTCACGAGATAGTTGACCACGGCCGCGGTCGGCACGTCCTTGTCCTGGCCCGTATAGGTGTTGGCGGGAATGGTCGCCGCGATGAAGGGCGGGCCGATCTTGTCGACGGTCTCCTTCGGCACCGACACCACCGTGATCGGGCTCGAGGTGGAGAGATCCTTCAGCGAGGCCACACCGAGCCCGGCCGATTGCAGCGTCGCACCCAACTGGCGGTTCTTCATGAGGTCGACGGATTCGGCGAACGGGAGATACTCCACCTTGCCGAGGTCCTTGTAGCTCATGCCGGCCGCGCTGAGGATCGCGCGGGAATTCAGCTCGGTGCCCGACTTCGGCGCGCCGACCGACAGGCTCTTGGCCTTGAGGTCGGCCAGCGTCTTGATGCCGCTCTCGGTAGTCGCGACGATCTGGATGTAGTTCGGATAGATCGCGCCGATGGTCCTGAGCTTGTCGAGCTTGGTCTTGAAGCCGGCTTCCTCGTCGCCGTCCCAGGCCGCCTTGAGCGAGTCGCCCAGCGTGAACGCGAGCTCGCCGCGGCCCTGCTGGAGCAGGATCAGGTTCTCGACCGACGCCTTGGTGGCCTGCACCTGCGTCTTCACGTTCAGGATCTTGTCGCCGTAGATCTTCCCGATCGCGACCCCGAGCGGGTAGTAGACGCCGGAGGTGCCTCCGGTCAGCACGTTGATGAAGGATTGCGCATGCGCGCAAGGCGCCGACGCCGCCAGAGCAAGAGCCGCGGCCACGCCGAAAATCGTCCGTTTCATGATTTCTGTACTCCCCAAACCGGCGGGGAAATTGGCCGGATGAGGGGGGCGGGTCAACCCATCCAATAGGCAAAACAGGACTGCGGTAAACAGCCGTTCCGGCTCGACTTTTGGGGAACCCGGCGGGTGCGGCGACGTGGCGCAGCCGGATCGCGGCGCGCCCGAACGCATCGTGTTCGAGCGCGCTATCTGCTCACTGGAACGTCATGTCCAGGCACTTGGAGATGTCGGAGCCGAGGCCGGAGGAGATGATGATGCAGCCGCGCACCTTCTGCGCGGTGACGTCAGCAGCCCAGACCGAGTAGCCGCCGGGGCCGAAGAACGAATTGGTGTTCGGCGGCTCGGTCTCGGTGGCGTCGAAGTCGTAATGTCCGTCGGTCTCGAAGATGCGCGGCTTCTTGGTGCAGCCGCCGTCGGTCTGGACGTTGATGACTTCCTTGTTGTCCCGGGTCAGGGCCAGCGATACCTGGCAACGGAAATATTCCGAGGTCCTGGTGTTGAAGAGATAGGTGTAGGACTTGCAGGTCGCCGTGTTCAACTTGCCCGGGGCAAGGCCGCGGCTGCACGAGATCCGCTGGTTGTGGCTGAGCTGGTAATCATCGGCCCGGGCGGCCGGAGCCAGCGCCGTAAGCAACAGCGCGGCAGCCGAGCAGGCTTTAATGACATGGTTCATTCGAATCATCCCCACCAATATTTTTGTCGAATTGCGTTCTAGACGGAAAGCGGAACATAGTCGCGAGGGGACGAAGGGAAAATCACAAACTGCTGGACAAGACGTGATGCGCCGCGGCGCTTTCGCGAATTGACCCGAAAATGCCGTTCGTGATTTGTTCAAGCCGGGCACCCCGACGATGGGGAGGATAGGATCATGGTATTTTCAACGAAGACATTTGCAATCGCAGCCGCGCTCGGCGCATTCACAGCACCCGCATTGGCGCAGACCGAGGCGACGCCCTGGGAGCTCAAGCCCGACATGGGCTACGCTTATGACAGGGACGGCAAGACTTATTCCTACAAGATGGGCACCAGCAATGCCGGCGAGCTGCTGAAGGGCGCCAAGAAGGTGCCGAAGGGCACGCTGTTCTTCATCGGCCACAACGGCCAGCTCTACATGCGCAGCGGCCCGTATCTGGAAGGCGACGGCAAGTTCAAGTTCGGGCCGGATCAGTAGGCACGGCGCCGTAGGGTGGGCAAAGGCGCGTTAGCGCCGTGCCCACCACCTGTCAGCACACTCTGGTCGAAAGCGGTGGGCACGCTTCGCTTTGCCCACCCTACGGCAGCGTCCTAAAACGCCCCCGCCAGCTCCCGCGCGCCGGCATTGTTGCTGTTGCTGTCCATCCGCGTGTCCGTCACCGCGAGCAGCTTCGCCACCGTGTTGTGGCGGATCGCGACCGGGTTGCGCTCGTAGCCGCCGCGCTGGAAGAAATTCGAGGTCGGCACCTGCTCGCGCATCGCCTGCGGCATCGTCACCATGTCGAGGCCGGTGCCGTCGCCGGTGAGGTTCATCATCTCGAGCTCGGCCGCCGTGAGCGGACGCGCGTAGCCCTTTGCGCGCGCGAACAGCACCGATGTCAGCAGCTTGTGGGTCTGGAGCATCGGTCCGATATCGACGTCGAGCACCATCGCATGCATCGCCCAGCCCTGCGCGGTGTTGCCGATCTTCTCGTGCTCCGACCAGGTGTCCGGCACCGACTTCGCATGCGCCACCATTTTCTTCAGCACGGTGAGCTTGTGCTCGAGCGACTGCCGCGCCGGGCCCGAGGTCCGCGCCACCTTGTCGGAGAGCGCGCGAATGAATTCATGGCCCTGCTCGGCCAGCAGCTCGACGCTGTTGGTGGTCAGGAGCTGGTTGTAGCCCATCGCGGTCGAGATCGCGCGCTTGCCACCATGCTCGATGCCCGCCTGCACGTCGTAACTGCCGGTGCCGCCGGTCTCGAACGAATAGACCCGCACCGCCTGCTCGCGCGTCAGCCCGGAGGCGAGCGCGTAGCGCGCATAGGCGCGCTTGAACTCGACCTCGCTGGACGGGCGCTGCGGCGTGAACTGGTAGAGCTCCTGCGCCGCACGCAGCAGATCGGCGACGACGGGGATCGGCTTTTTGGTCGGGCGCTCCGGCGTTTCCTCCGGCTCCGGATTCACAGGCCGCTTCGGCCCGCTATACAGCGGCGGATGCTCCAGCACGTAATCGTCGAGCGTGATCTGCTGCCCGCTGCGCCGCTTGGCATTGCGGGTCTTTCGCTTCTCGGAGATCTGGCTCCAATAGGCGCCGGCTTCCTCGTCGAAGGCCGCGCGCGCGGCCTGATATTCCCCGAGCTTGCGGTGATATTCGAGCACGGCGGGCGACGCCCCGCCTTGCGCAAAAAACTGCGACAGGAGCTGGGCCTTGGCATCGCGGACGGCGGGCGGCAGCGCGTCGGACGCGCCGCCACGCGCGGCGGGCGCGAGCAGGACGAGCGCGAATGGAACCAGCGCAAGGCTCTTTCGAATCGAATGATGCATGCCGCTCTCTTAACAGGCATCCGGTAACCGTCACGTTAACGCGCCGTTTACCATCGTCACTTCCAGGCGAACACCGGCTGTTCCAGCTCAGTCACGCGGGTCTGCCGCCCCGCCAGCACCTCGCGGAACTGGTAGATCAACGCCGCCGTCGGCGCGTGGATCAGGCTCATCTGGTGGTGAAAGCGGATCACTCGGCGGCTGCTTTCGGGGATCCCGGTGAAATCAAAGGCGTCGTCGCGCTCGATCGTCGTGAGCGCGATGCGATGAACGGAGGCGACCTCGTCCGGGTTCGGACGGATGGCGGCGGCGGCCGTGGCCCAGACCACCACCGGCGTGATCAGATAGCCGGAGCGGGTCGGATAATCGTCGAGCGTGCCGAGCACCTCCGCGCTGGTGAGGCGAAGGCCGAGCTCCTCGTCGAGCTCGCGCAGCGCCGCCTCGACCGGCGTCTCGCCGGCATCGCAGCGTCCGCCCGGCAAGGCCCATTGGCCGCGATGAGCGCGCAGGTGCGATGCGCGCAGCGTGAGCAGGAACGCGGTGTCGTCCCCCTCGCCCGCCGCGGTCAGCGCGACCGCCACCGCGGCGCGCTTCAGCGAAGGCGCTGCGCCGTCTTCCGGCAGCCGCGTGAAGGCCGCGCAGGCGGCCGCGATATTCCGCCGTGTGGCATCGTCGAACGGTCTCATCATGCTTGACTACACCACGTCCGCCCCCGATGAAATGAGATCGCAAGGCCCGCAGAGGAATGGACGACGAGATGACCAACAAGGCCGCCGCAAGGCTCAAATCGGAGGGCTGGACCATCCTCGAGACCACGGGCTTCTTGCACTTGATCGGCCCCTTGTGGCAGCGCAAGGTCGACGGTCGCTACGAATTCGCACTCGCCACCGAGGACAAGCATCACAACCGCCGCGGCATGGTCCAGGGCGGCGTGATGATGACGTTCGCCGACCGCACCTGCGGCATGACCGCCCGCTACGTCTCCGGCAAGGAGTTCATGGCGACAGTGCAGCTCGACACCCATTTCGTCGAGGCCGGCCAGATCGGCGACATCCTGATCTCGCGCCCGCGCGTGGTGCGCGCGACGCGCAGTCTGATTTTCATGAGCACCGAAGTCAGCGTGGACAACCGCTGTGTGGTGATGGCCAACGGCGTGTTCAAGATCTTGAAGGGGCCGGCGTAGCGGCGCGTTCCGCCGTCGTCCTGGCGAAAGCCAGGACCCATTACCCCTGAGAGAAATTGTAGCGCGAACCGGTAACCGCGAATCTTCGCAAAACCAATTCCTGGGGTAATGGGTCCTGGATCGGCGCTCGCAATTGGACAACGCTACGCGTCGCCAAGCGCCCGCTTGTCCAGGACGACGATGGGGAAGCAACGGCGCTCCCCCAACCTCGTCATTGCCAGCGCAGCGAAGCACTCCAGACGCGTTCCGCGGACGCATCTCTGGATTGCTTTGCAGCGCTCGCAATGACGGAGCGGGATGGCTATGCTGCTCCCACAAGAGGCAGCAAGGATCCGCCCATGCAATACCGCCAGCTCGGCCGCACTGGCCTGAAAGTCTCGCCGATTTGTCTGGGCACCATGATGTTCGGCGGACCGACCGATGAAGCCGCGTCAACGCGGATCATCGCGAAGGCGCATGATGCCGGAATCAATTTCATCGACACCGCCGACGCCTATTCGAAGGGCGGCTCCGAAGAGGTCGTCGGTCGCGCGATCGGCAACAACCGCCATGTCTGGGTGCTGGCGACCAAGCTCGCCAACCCCATGGGCGATGACCCCAACCGGGTCGGGCTGTCGCGGCGCTGGGTGCTGCAGGCCGCGGACGAAAGCCTCAAGCGGCTCGGCACCGACCACATCGACATCTACTATCTGCACAAGGAGGACCATGCGACGCCGCTGGAGGAGACCGTGCGCGCGATGGGCGATCTGATCCGCGCGGGCAAGGTGCGCTATTTCGGCGTCTCGAACTATCGCGCCTGGCGCGTCGCCGAAATCTGCAACATCTGCGACCGGCTCGGCATCGACCGGCCCGCGGTGAGCCAGCCCTATTACAACGCGATGAACCGGATGCCCGAGGTCGAGCACTTTCCGGCCTGCGCCTACTACGGCCTCGGCATCGTGCCCTACAGCCCCTTGGCGCGCGGCGTGCTCACCGGCAAGTACAAGCCGGATGCAGCCCCGGACAAGGAGACGCGTGCGGGACGCAACGACACCCGCATGATGCAGACGGAATGGCGGCCGGAGTCGCTCCAGCTCGCGCAGGAGATCAAGAGCCACGCCGAGAAGAAAGGCATCACCGCCGGCCAGTTCGCAGTCGCCTGGGTGCTGAACTCCGCTTTCGTCTCCTCGATTGTGGCGGGCCCGCGCACCGAGGAGCAGTGGGACGGCTACATCAGCGCACTCGACTATCGCTTCACCAGCGAGGACGAAGCCCTGATCGACCGCCTGGTGACGCCGGGCCATCCCTCGACACCGGGCTACAACGATCCGGCCTATCCGATCGAAGGCCGCCGCGCGCGGACGGCATAACAGCGGGAGGCGACGATGGCGCATGAAGACCGCTACGGCCTGCCGCTTTCCACCGCATCCGATGCCGCGGCATCCGCCTATCGCGAAGGCGTCGACCTCATGCTGGCGGGCTGGACCGGTACGGCGGAGACGCTGGAGCGCGCCATCGCCGCCGATCCGGACTTTGCGCTTCCCCTTATCGCCCGCGCCCGCGTGCATGCCTTCTACCAGCAGGGCGACCTCGCGCGGCAGAAGGCGGCGGCCGCGCGAGAGCTCGTTGCAAAGCGCGGCACGGAGCGCGAGCGTTCGCATGTCGAGACCCTGGCGCTGGCGATCGAGGGCCGACTGCCCGAGGCGATTGAGGCGACGCTGAAACACGTCGAGGCATGGCCGCGCGATGCCGTGGTGTTGTCGCTGCCGCTCGGCGCGTTCGGCCTGTTCGCCTTCTCCGGCATGGCCGATCACGACCGCGCGCGGCATGAGCTGTGCGAGCGCGTCGCGCGGCATTATGGCGAAGACTGGTGGTTCCTCACCATGTCCGGCTGGGCGATGACCGAGAACGGCGACGTAGCCCGCGGCCGCGGCATCACCGAGCGCGGCTTCGCCCTGCGCCGGCAGAATGCCCATGCCGCGCACGCCGTGCTGCATGCGATGTTCGAGGACGGCTCGATCGAGGCGGCCGACCGTCTCGTCGACGAGTGGATTCCCACTTACGACCGCGCCGGAATCCTGCACGGCCACATCCGCTGGCACCAGGCGCTCGGCGCGCTCGAGCATGGCGACGCCGCACGCGCACTTGCGATCTATGCCGACGTGCTGCAGCCCTCCGCGACGCAGGCGCCGCCGCTCAACGTCGTCACCGACGGCGCCTCGCTGCTCTGGCGCCTGTCCGCTTATGGCCACGCCGTGCCGCAGGAACTCTGGCTCGACGCCGACGCCGCCGCGCAAAAGCTGTTTCCGAAATCGAGCTTGCCGTTCGCCGACGTCCATATGGCGCTGTTCGCGGCCGCAACGCAAAACCGCGACGCCCTCGCCGCGCGCCTTGCCGTGATCGAGCAGCGGGTCGCCGAGGGCAAGCTGCCGGCCGGCCCCGTGGTGCCGGCGATCTGCCGCGCACTGGCGGCCTTTGCGGACGAGGACTATGCGGCCTGCGTGCGGACGCTCGCGCCCGCGCTCGCCGACGTCGTCCGCATCGGCGGCAGCCACGCCCAGCGCGAATTGATCGAGGACACCTTTATTGTCGCTCTCATGCGCGGCGGCGAGCTGGCGCGCGCACGCAGCATGCTCGACGCCCGCCTGCATCGCCGCCCCTCCCTGCGCGATACGCGCTGGCAGGCGGCGATGGCTTGAGGCAGGATAAGAAAAACAAAGCGGAGGACGCCCATGACCGAGATCGTTGCACTGGAGGCGCTGGCCGGTCGCGTTGCATCGGGGCAATCGCTGGCCGTCCCCGTGGACCGCTCCGGCGTCGCGATGGCCGCGACCGCCGCCATCATCGCAGCCGGCATCGATAATCTTCATCTGGTCTGCGTCCCCATCAGCGGCATGCAGGCCGATCTCCTGATCGGTGCCGGTGCGGTCAGGACGCTCGAGACCAGCGCCATCTCGCTCGGCGAAGCCGGCGGCGCGCCGCGTTTCGGCGCTGCGGTGCGGGCGGGTAGCGTGACGCTGCGCGATGCCACCTGCCCCGCGATTCACGCCGGCCTGATGGCGGCGCAACACGGCGTGCCCTTCATGCCGATCGCCGGCATCATCGGCAGCGATCTGCTCGAGGTGCGGCCGGACTGGAAGGTGATCGACAGCCCGGTCGGCGAGGCGCGCAAGGTGGTGGTGGTGCCGGCGATCAAGCCCGACGTTGCGCTGTTTCATGCGCCGGAGGCCGACCGTGCCGGCAATATCAGGATCGGCCGTTTCCGCGAGCTCGCCACCATGGCCTATGCCGCCAAGCGCACGCTGGTCACCGTCGAGCGCATCGTCGACCACGATCTGTTCGAGACGGAGGATTCCGCCGCCGGCGTGCTGCCCTCGCTCTATGTCGACGCCATCGCGGTTGCCGAGCGCGGCGCCTGGCCGCTGGCGCTGTGGAATGAATATCCCGCCGACGAGGCCGAGATCGCGCGCTATGCGGCGATGGCGCGCAGCGAGGACGGCTTCCGAGCCTATCTCTCGACCTTCCTGTCCCATCGCAAGCAGGTGGCCTGATGTCATCGGAACGCGAACGGCGCGAAATCCTGATCACCACCATCGCCGACCTGCTCGACGGCATCCGTCACGTCGCGGTCGGCGCATCGTCGCCGATCCCCGCGGCCGGTGCGATGCTGCTGCGCGCACGCAACGAACTCTGTGGCAAACCGCCGGTGCGCATCTCGATCCTGGGATCGCAGCGGCATAATTTCTTCACCAATGGCGGCATCGAGCTGTTCGACTGCGCCGCGCAAGGAAGGGTCGACGCCTTCTTTCTCGGCGGTGGCCAGATCGACGGCGCGGGCAACATCAACCTCGTCGGCACCGGCGATTACCCGAAGACCGATGTGCGCTGGCCCGGCTCGTTCGGCTCGGCCTATCTCTACCATCTCATTCCGCGCGTGATCCTGTTTCGCGAGGAGCACACCCCGCGCGTGTTCGTGCCGAAGGTCGACTTCGTCAGCGCCCGGGCGACCACACCGGAGGTCCCTCGCCGCGGCGGGCCATACGCGCTCCTGACCAACATGGCGCTGTTCGACTTCGACCGCGAGGCAGGCGGCTTCGCCCTGCGCTCGGTGCATCCGCCCTTCACGCCGGCCGACATCAGGGAAAATACCGGCTTCACCTATGAAGAACCGGAGGTCGTGCGGGAAACCGCGCGGCCCGATTCCGCAACCCTGGCATTGCTGCGCGGCCGGATTTTCGACGAGCTCGCCGAGACTTACCCGGCCTTTGCCAGGACCATGAAGCAGGCGGCGTGACCCTCCGGTTCTGCCACGAAAAAAACACTGGCCTGACGGCAAGTGCCTGCCGGGATGGTTGGGCGATTTTGGGCGAATCGCCGATGGGTGGCGCGGTGGTATTCCAGACGGGCTTGGCGGCACAAACGGGATCGCAACCAATTTGCGGTTCGATGGTTGTTGAGCGGAACCTTTCCGCGGTCCCCTGGCCTATGAGCCTCACGATGCGCCTCTGCCGACCGGCCCTCGCGGCAGCCTTCGTTGTCCTCGCAAGCCCTTGTTTTGCTGAGTCTTCCAGGCCGATTCCCGTCAACAATCAGCCGGCGCAGCAGACCGCCTTCATCGATCTGCTGGCGCTGATGTCCGGCCACTGCAAGACGCTCAAGGTCGCGGGGCGTACCCTTGCCTGCAAGACGGTGGCCTACGCCCATGGCGACACGGGCCGGGTCAATTTCGCCGTCGCTGTCGACGACCCCACTGATGCGAACCACGTCGTGTCGTTCTCCGGCGAGAACGGCAAGCGGGCCGACGACAACTCCTACGAGCTGCCGATCGACCGCATGCTGCTCAACTCCAAGGACCGGCCCAAGGTCGACGGCCTGCCGGTGCCGGCGGAGCAGACCTCCACCGGAATCTGCCGCCAGACCGGCAATTTCGCCGCCCGGAAGGTGACCGATGTTACCTGCTCCGCAACCGACAGCGAGGGCCGGAAGTACGAACTCCTGTTCGTCTCAGACGGCACGCCGGTAAGCGTGCGCCGCATCAGGCAATCGTCGCCGTCGATCCAGGATCCGTTCAAGTAGCGGCCCCTTGTGTCGCCCTGCTTGTCACCGGGGTGAGCACGCATCCTCCCGTTGAAACTCCAGGTCAGGCGGTTATGCTCTCGCGTGCATCCTCATTGAGGAGACCCGATTGCATCCAGAGGCGAGGCCGAGAGTCCGGCAATGCGTGTGATCCGCGGGCTCGCGCGCATCCTGATCGCCTGCTTGTTCGCTGGCCTCTCGCGTGAATGCGTCGCAGCCGACGGCCCCCAGCAGCGTTCGGTCCTGGTTCTGGAAGAAGCCGATTTTCGCTCGCCCTTTTATTCGGAGATCTTTGCCGGAATCCGCACCGCCGCGAAGCAGAACGGGAAGAGCAACACGGTGATCTACGGCGAAAGCCTCGATCTCGCCCGCTTCCCGGGACCGGACTATGAATTGAGCCTGGTCGGTCACCTCAAGACCAAATATGCGCAGCGGCCGATCGACGTCATCGTTTCGATCGGCGTCGCATCGGCGAAATTCCTTCAGAAGCGGAAGCAGGACATCTGGCCCGCCGCGCCCGTGGTATACGGCTTCGTTCCCGACCTGCCTGAGACGCGCGCGCTGTTCCTGCCCGATACGACGGCCGTCTTCGCCAGAGTGAGGCCGACACACCTCCTGACCGCAGCGCGCGCAATCGTTCCCGACCTGACCCGTGTCGTCCTGGTGGGCGAGGCCTGGAAGAATCCGCTGGTGTACGGACATTGGAAGCAGGACTTCGCGGCCGCAATGCCCGATCTCGAAGTCATCGATCTGTCCGGCGCGGTGCTGCGTGAGGTCCGCAGTCGCGTCGCTTCCCTGCCCGACCGCTCCGCGATCCTGACCTCGGCGATGTATTCCGACGGCGAAGGCACCTATTACGCCCCGGCCTCGGCGCTCGCACGCGTTGCCGAGAGTGCGAACCGCCCGATCATCATAACGTCCGATACGTTCCTCGGACGGTCGGGCGTGGGCGGCTTCCTGCTGCTGCCCGAAATCATCGGGCGGGAAGCCGGCGAAGTGGCGATGCGGATCCTCGACGGCGAAGCGCCCTCGAGCATCGCACCGTTCAGCGGAGACAACGTGAGGCCGATCTTCGACTGGCGGCAGCTGAAACGCTGGAATGTGGACGAAGCCAATCTGCCCCCCGGCAGCGAGGTGCGTTTCCGCCAACCGACCTTCTGGGAGCAGTATTACTGGCACTCCGCGATCATTGCAGGCGTGGTGCTGGTGCAGGCGCTGATGATCACCATTCTGCTGCGCGAGCGCCGTCTGCGCTTCATGGCCGAGGTCGAGGCGCGCCAGCGCATGTCGGAGCTCGCCCACATGAACCGCCGCGCGACCGCGGGAGAGATGTCCGTCTCGCTCGCACACGAGCTGAACCAGCCGCTCGCCGCCATTCTGATCAATGCCGAGACGGCCCAGCAGATATTACAGAGTCCGGCGCCCGACCTCGGCGAGATCAGGGACATCCTGAACCACATCCGCCGTGACGATCAGCGGGCCGCCGAAGTCATCGGCCGGCTGCGCTCGTTTCTGAAGCGAGACCCGACCGAACGGAGCGAGCTCGACCTCAATGCCACCGTCGGCGAGGTGTTTCGATTCCTCTCCGTGCAGGCCCTGACCCACGATGTTGAACTCGTCATGCAGCCGTCGTCCGCAGACATTCGGGTGAAAGGCGACAAGATTCAGCTCCAGCAGGCCATCCTCAATCTCGTCGTGAACGGCATGGAGGCTGTGGCCCATCTTCCGGACGAGCGGCGCCGCGTCGTCGGACGAACCAGTCTCACCGAGGGCAACCTCGCCCTTGTCTCCATCGCCGACAAGGGCGACGGCATCCTCGCGGAGAAAGTCGCCGAGATCTTCAAGCCGTTCTTCACGACCAAGGCGCAAGGCATGGGCATAGGCCTCTCGATCGCGCATACCATCGTCCAGGCGCATGGCGGCCGCATCTGGGCCGAAAACGTCCCGTCAGGGGGCGTCGTTTTTCACGTCAGCCTGCCGCTGGCAGCGCCGCGATAGGCGCCGTCGCGTGCGCCGGCGACGTCATCCCGGCGAAAGCCTCAAGCGAACGCCTTCTCCAGGGTCGCGAAGATCACCGCGAGCGACTTGTCGTGGCGGGTCACCGGCGGCACCGGGCGCTCGATCTTCATGAGCTGATAGACCGCCATCTGCGCCGCGCGCACCGAATATTCGACGGTGAACACGACGTCGTCGGGGATCTCGACGAACTGGCTGACGAAGGCAAGGTTGACCGAATTCCTGGGCACCGGCAGCGGCCGGTCGGTCACGTTGCGCGGCATGAACATGCTGGTGATGTAGGGCATGCGGCAGGGAATGCAGGTCGCAGTCTCGAACACGTCGCGATCGAAATTCAGGTGCCCGCACAGCTCGTTCAGGATGTCGGCGCCGCCGCACTCGGACATCGGCTTCCCGACGAAATTGCCGATGCGGTCCGGATGCAGCGCATAGCCCCAGAACACCTGAACGTCCTTCGGCTGGCCGGCGAAATGCGGCTGATGATACAGCACCGCCGACATCAACCAGTTGGAATCCCGGAACGTCACCAGCCCGCCGGTGCCGGCCCTGTTGCCCGAGAACGCCTCCATCTTGTCGAAGAAGCGCGGATCGCGGCAGGTGACGGTGAAGGACAGCCAGTACGATTCCGGGATCGAGCTGTTGAACGCGGACGGATTGCCGAATTCGGGACGTCCTTGCGCGATCGTCTCCCACAGCGCCCAGCCCTGGCTGTCGGCCTTGGTCAGGTGCGGCGGCGGCTCGGTCATGGAGCCCAGGCTCGAGGCGTCCGTCATCGAGCCGTTCTGGAAGAACACGAGATCGCCGTCCTCGATGCGGACGTTGGCGGTGCGGCCGTCGCGATCGAGCACCAGCTGGCGGACGCGCACGCGTCCGCCCTCGTCTTCGAGCGTCATGTCGGTGACGGCCGTGCCGCGCACGAACTGCACGCCTTGCCGCTTCAGCCAGTCGGCAAGCGGCTGTACGATCGCGTCATACTGGTTGTAGACGGTACGCTTGACCCCGGCGAGGGTTTCGATGCGCGGGAATTCGCTCATGAAGCGGTGCAGATAGCGCCTCAGCTCGACCGCGCTGTGCCAGGGCTGGAAGGCGAAAGTGGTCTGCCACATGTACCAGAAATTGGACTCGAAGAATTTTGGCGACAGCCAGTCGGTGATGCGGCTGTTGCCGAGCGTCTCCTCCGAGGCCTCGGTGAGCCGCAGCAGCTCGAGCCGGTCGCGCCCGGAAAAGCCCATGTGGGAGACGTCGATCTTGAAGCGGTTGCGGTCAACCAGCCGCGCCCGCGAATGCGCCGGGTTCTCCTCGTTGAACGCGACGGTCTCGTCGCGCACGCTCAGGCCCGGACGCTCGAGCGAGGGGATGCTCGACAGCAGGTCCCAGGTGCATTCGTAATGGTCGGTAGTGAGCATGCGTCCGCCGCGCAGCGAATAGGCGCCGTTCGCGAGCAGTGCGCCGTCGAGACTGCCGCCGACCAGCGGCTGCGCCTCGTAAATCACGATGTCGCGCCCCGGCAGCTGCGCGTCGCGAACCAGGAACGCCGCGCCCGCGAGCGATCCGATGCCACCACCGATGAAATACGCCTTCATGACTTGCCTCGATTGCAATTCGAACTTTCGGGGCGACATTGCATGAGGGCCAGCGAGCGAAGTTGCGCTGGATCAAGCGCGATGGACAGGGCGTTCAAGAGGAAGTGAGCGCTTTCTTCTCCCTCTCCCCGTTCTTACGGGGGAGAGGGTTGGGGTGAGGGGCTGCTTCCGCGAAAAACGGTAGGAGTTGGACTCGCGGAGACTCCCCCTCACCCGCCGCGCGTTCCGCGCGTCGGCCTCTCCCCGCAAGCGGGGAGAGGCGACGTCACTGCGCCTTCACCGTCGCCGCCGGCTTCTTCGCGTAGATCTGCGCGATCTCCTCGGCGAAGCGGTGTTCGAGCGCGGGGCGCTTGTTCTTCAGCGTCGGCGTGAGCAGGCCGCTAGCAATGGTCCAGGGGTCCAGCGTCCACCATACCGCGCGCGGCGTCGCGTAGGACGGATAGGCCTTCACGGCCGCTGCGATTCGCGCAAGCAGCGCGGCCCGCTCCGCCGCACCGCCTTGCTTGCCGCTCGCAGCCAACCTTTCCTTCTCCTGCACCCAGGCCTTGGCGTTGAGCACAACCAGCGCGGCGAGGAACGGACGCTGCTCGCCGACCACCAGCGCCTGCTCGAACAGGGGATCGGCCAGGATCGCGGTCTCGAGATCGACCGGCGCGATCTTCTCGCCGGTGGACGTCACGAGGATATCCTTGATGCGGCCGGTGATGGTGATGCGCCCGTTCTCGATGCGGGCCTGGTCGCCGGTGTGCAGCCAGCCATCGGCCTCCTTCACGCGGCGCGTCTCCTCGGGCTTGTGCCAGTAGCCTAGCATCACGCTTGGGCCACGCACCAGCAGCTCGTCGTTCTCACCCAGCCTGGCCTCGACGCCGTCGAGCACATGGCCGACCGAGCGCGGATCGTTGTCCTCGGGGGTGTTGACCGAGACCACCGGCGAGGTCTCGGTCATGCCGTAGCCCTGGAGAATGTCGAGCCCGAGTGCGAGAAACAGACGAATGACGGGCTCGGCGATCGGCGCGCCGCCGGAAACCGCGACGCGCAACCGGCCGCCGAGCTGCGCCAGCACCTTGTCGGCGACGAGCTGCTTCAGCAGCGGCCAGGCCAGCCGGTCGAGCAGCGACAGTGCGCCGCGTCCCTGCCGCGCGTCGAACCGCCGGCCGCCGACGGCAATCGTGAGATCGAGCAGCGCCCGCTCGATGCTTCCGGCCGATGCGCGGTGCTGCATGATCAGCGCGTAGACGCGCTCGTAGATCCGCGGCACCGAGACCAGCACCGTCGGCCGCACATGCTTGAGGTCGTCCCCGAGTTGCGGCACCGAGCGCGCATAGGCGACGCAGGCCCCGGCCGCGATCGGATAGTAATAGCCGCCGGTGCGCTCGAACGTGTGCGAGAGCGGCAGGAAGGACAGAAAGACGTCGTCGGGCGACGCCGCGATGCGATGCGCGATCGCCTTCACATTGGCGACAACGTTGTCATGCGACAGCATCACGCCCTTCGGCCGCCCGGTCGTGCCCGAGGTGTAGACGATGGCGGCAAGATCGTCCGGCGCCACCGCGACGTCGGACAATGGCGCGGTCGCGCCAGGCGCGGACGCAAGCCACTGGTCGAGCGCGACGATGCGTGCATCGGCCGGCACCGGTCCGGTCATGTCGGCACAGACGATGCGCTTGAGCGCATCAAGCGGCTGGCCGGTGGCCACGATCGCCTGCCAGCGCGCCAGCGTATCGACGAACAGCAGTAGCGCGCCGGAATCGGCGAGGATGTAGGCGATGCTGTCGGGGTTGTCGACGGCATGCATTGGCACCGGCACGAGACCGCGCGACAGCGACGCCTGGTCCATCGCGATATGCGCAATGCCGTTCGGCATCAGGATGGCGACGCGCTCGCCCGGCGAAAAATTCTCCGCGGCCAGCGCCTGCCGCCACAGCTCGAATTCCGCGTCGATCTCGTGCCAGGACTGGCTGACCCAGCGCCCGGCATGCGCGTCGAAATGGCGATAGGCTTCTGCCGCCGGCGTCGCCTCGACGCGCCAGCGCAGCAGCTCAGGCAGTGTCTTCACGTCGGCGAGCGTCTGCGGTTGACTGATCGGCCCCGGCATGGCGTCCTTTCCTTCAGCCTCGATTCCCATGAATCTGGGGGCTCGACACTAGGCCGGCCAGCCCTCGCCGCCTTGATCCTCAGCAAGGCGGCCATGCTTCGGAGCGATCCATGACGCGCGACCTGCTGTTTCTGCTGCGCCCGGGGTTCGAGGACCCGGCCTATCCGGGCCGGCGCTTCTATTGCTGGCATTGCGCGCTGATGGAGGGCGTGCTCGCTTCGTTTCCGGCGCTCGCCGAAAAGCTCGACGTCGAGCGCATCGCGTGGCCGCAGCCGCGGCAGGCCGTGATCGCGCTGGTCGGGGAGGAGAACCAGTCGCTGCCGCTGCTCGTGCTGGCAGACGGCGCGACATCGCGGCACCAGACCGGCAGCCACCGCGGCCGCGCCTTCGTCGCCGACAAGGACGCAATCCTCGCCGCGCTCTCCGAACGCCACGGCTTTCCCGATCCGCATCCGTAGGAACGTCGACGTAGCCCGGATGGAGCGCAGCGCAATCCCGGCCACGGACCTGCAATGACGTCGCGAAACGAGGGAAGATTGGCATTGCGCTTCCCCGATCGCCTCGCATATTCGGCCCGACAAGCCGTCCGAAAGGTCCGATCATGCCGCACCCCCTCCCCGCCCTCATCGTCATCGACGTCCAGCGCGCGTTCGACGAATGGGAGGCGGCGGGCAAGCGCCGCAACAATCCGGACGCGGTGGCCCGCATCGTCGATCTGCTCGCGGCGTTCCGGGCAAACGGTGCGCCGATCTTTCATATCCGCCACGAGGGCACGAAGCCAAATTCGTCGTTTCTGCCATCGCGCTCCGGCTACGCCGTCAAGGACGAGGCGCGCGAACAGGATGGCGAGCCTGTGATCGTCAAGCGCGTCAACAGCGCCTTCATCGGCACGGACCTCGAGACGCGCCTGCGCGCAAGCGGCATCACTACGCTCGTCATTTGCGGCGCCACCACCAACCATTGCGTGGAGACGACGACGCGGATGGCCGGCAATCTCGGCTTCGACACGCGGCTCGTGCGCGATGCCACCTGGACCTTCGACCGGATCGGACCCGATGGCGACGCACATTCCGCCGAGGAGATCCATGCGATGACGCTGTCGAATCTCAACGGCGAGTTCGCGCGCATCGTCACCGCGGGCGAGGTGATCGCATCATTCGCGGCGAAGTGATGGCAGCAGTGCGATCAATGCCGGCGATGCGACAATAAATCTCACGCCGCGCGATCATCCGCGCCGAATCGGACAGCACGTGCTGCGTCGTTTCGACGCCCGCACTAGCCGGAACGCAACCAGCGCCCATGTGTTGTCACACGACATTCAACTGGAGTGATGACATGAAGTATCTCATTGTCGCGATGGCCGTCGGTGCCGCGGCGCTTGCCGGCGGATCGGCGGCGAACGCGGCCAACACCACAAGCGCGAAGCAAAGCGCGCGGGGAGGCCAGCCGACCGACATCAGCGCGCAGCACAGGCACCACCATCATGGCTATCGCCATCATCAATGGCGCCATCACCACCATGGCTACTATCGTCCGCACTACCGGAGCTACGGCTATTACCCGCGGCACCACGGTTACTACGGCGGCGGACCGTACGGATATTACGGTGGCGGCGGTCCGGGCGTGACCTTCAGCTTCGGCGGCAACCGCTGGTAAACCGGCGGTCGCCTGCGAACGAAAGGCCCGCGACCACGCGGGCCTTTTTTCATCCCCGCAAGATCATCCCCGCCGTCTCCAGCCCGCTCGCCAGCGCCGCCTCGACCGTGCCCATGTCGCGGCCGCGATACAGCGCTTCGCCGGAGAACAGCACCGCTCCGTCGGCGCGCGCGAGCATGGCTTGCGCCGCGCGCGTGCGCGGCGTGGCCCAGGAATAGGCGCCGCGGGCGAACGGATCCTGCCCCCAATTGGTCGCCGCAGCCGCGACGAGGTCGCGCGCGACGTCTTCGCGCGACAGGCCGAAGATGGTGGCGAGCGAACCAAGCCCGGCCTCGATCAACGCCTGCGGATCGAGGTCTTGCAGCTCCGCCGTCCGCGGGCCGCCGAACCAGCCGGTGAGCACGGGATGCTGCTCCGGATGGCGCGTCCACCACACCGGGATGGTCCGGTCCGACAGCAGGAAGGTCATATCCGCAAGATCCGGGTTTCGCTCGCGCCACCATGGCCGCGCAAACCGCAGCAGAATCTTGACGACGTTGCCGAAGCCGATGTCGTCGGCAGCCGCCGCCTTCGCGCGCACGCTCGCCGGAAGCGCGATCTCGCGCAGCAGCGGCAGCGGCACCGTGAGGATCACGCGGTCGCAGCGATGCACCTCGCCGCCGGCACCGCGAACGACCACCGCGCCGCCCTCGTCCTCGATCGCCGACACCACGCAGCCGAGGCGGACCGCCGCGCCATGCCTGCGGCACTCGGCGGCGAGAAAATCGATCAGCGCGCCATAGCCGCCATTGATGCGCGCCTGCGTGTGGAGCCCGCCGTCCATCCATTCCTCGCGCAGCGCCAGCGTGGAGGCGCGCTCGGGATCTGCGGCATCGTAGCCCTCGACCATCCGCTCGATCGAATAGCGCAGCCCGTCATACTCTGGTCCGGCAAAATGACGGCGCAGGAAATCGGCGACGGTGAGGTCGTCCTTCAAATTCCCGAGCACGGCATGCAGCTCCGCCTCGTGCGGATCATGGCGATCCTCACGCGAAAAATGTGCACCGTCAAATCTCCATAGCGTGCCTTCGATCTCCTGAAGGGACAGCCCCGCCTCGCGCAGCAGGGCGCGTGTCACCGGGGCATCGCCATGGACGAATTCGGCGCCGCCATCGGCGGGGTAGCCGAACTCCGCCGCCGGCAGCGGGTGGATGCGCCCGCCGCAGCGGTCGCGTGCTTCCAGGACCGTCGCCTTCTTGCCCGCGCGCGCGAGCTCGCGCCCCGCCATCAGGCCAGCCGCGCCGGCACCGACGATGACGATATGCTGTGGTTTGTCCGACATGCCGGTGCTTTTACTTACCCACGGCCTGCGGATCGTTCTTGATCAGGTAGCGCAGCAGCAGGACACCGCTGCCGAGCTCCCGCACCCCCTCCAGCGTCATCGCGGCGAGGGGCGCGCGCTTGTCGCTGTCGGCTTCCGTCGAAGAGAACACGAAGGGCGCGCCGCTTGCGCCATCCACCGCGGGGCTGAGGATGAGATTGAATTCGTCGATGAGACCGGCGCGCAGGAACGCGCCATTGGCGACGCCGCCGCCCTCCACCAGCAGCCGCTTCACCCCCAACTCGTGATTGAGGATGTCGAGCGCCAGCGCCAGGTCGATCTCGGACTTGCCGGCGAAGATATAGGACACGCCCTCGCCGCGCAGGCCTGCAAGATGCGAATCCGGCACGCCCTCGGTCAGCACCACGACGATCGGATCGCCGCCGATATCGGAGCGGCCCCAGCCGATCTTGCCCTGCGCGTCGAGCACGACGCCGTAGGTTTTTGCATCACGCCGCGCAAACCACGGCTCCCGCGGAAACGTCCCGGCCGTTCCGGCGGGATAGGGCTTGCCCTTGGCGAACTCCGAGCCGGTGACGCGGCCGATCACCCAGGCATCGCCGCCGAGCTCGTCATGGATCTTCTCGAACCAGTCCGTGCCCGCGCCCTTCGGACGCCAACGGCTGGGGTGCGTGCGGCCGTCCAGGCTGGAATGCATCAGACAGATGACGTAGGGCTTCATGCAAATCTCCGGACCGCGCTCAACCCGCCGTTCCGCTGCCGCCGCTCTTGGCGCGATCGTTGACGATCACCGCGAGCGGATTGAGCTTTGGCGGCGCGACGAGCTGGAGCGTGTTGGTGTCGTGATGATTGAACGGCGCGCCGCGGACGAACAACTCGGTCTGGATCAGGTAGGTCCAGCTTCCGTCGTCGTTGAAGGTGATGTCGCAGCGGTAAGCGTCGGTGCGGAAGGCCTGTTCCAGGAAGTCGGTCGAGCAGATCCCGTAAGCGGTGTCGCCGCGCTTCGCCGTGACCGAAATTTTCCTGTCATCAGGTCCGGCCTTGCCCGAGGCGAGCAGCACCTGCCCGCGCGGGATCGCCAGCGTCTGCATGATCAGCCCGGTCGCGGGCTCCCACAGCCAGTAGCCCACCTGGTCGTGGAAGGTGATGTCCTCCTCGGGCGTGTTGATGTGGATGTGATAACGCAGGCCGTAGAACAGCTGCGGGCCGTTGGCCTGCGGATCGATCGGGTCCATCCGAATGCGCTCGATGAAGGTCCGCCGCTCCGGTCCTTCGGCCTTCGGGTTGACGTCGATCCCCTTGTCGGCCTGCCAACTGCCTGCGAGACGGCGCAGCGGGCCGAGATTGGCGAGACCGTCGGGCGAGACGTTCTCGGGCTCGGTGAAGATGTCGGCGGGAAGGGGAAGCATGAGTGTCCTCGCGGGAAGTTGCGGGGAGCAGCAATAGCACGGAGACGGCAACGTGGCTCGTGCTCAAGCCTCACAATCGCGAATGGACATCCGCGCCACACGCAGACGATCGGTGGGCTTCAAGGGAGTTCGCGGAGGAAAATACGAAGCGCGGTCTCAATGGCTTGAACCGCGAAGCGGAGCCGAACCGATTGGGTTCGGCTCCGTCGCGAGGACGTCTAGTGGCGGTGGTCGCGGACCTCCGGTTGATTGCGGTGGTCGCGAACGATGGTCTGATTGCGGTGGTCGCGCACGACGGGCGGGTCGCGATGGTCGCGGACGATGGTCGTCGCGTTCGAGGGCGTCACCACATTTGCCAATGCGATCGCTGCGAGAGCCACAAGGATGTAATTGCGCATGAGTCTTGTCCTTTGCCTGGTGGCTCACTGCGAACCACCTGACAACAAGCTAGATTGACCGGCTCGAATGATATGTGCCGGCGATCACGTGATGATTGTCGATGCGCTGGCCGATTGCACTCCGCCTCGCGGGTTCAGCCGGCTTTCGTACCCGTGATGGCGGCAAGCGCCTCGACGAGCCGGTCGAGGTCGGCCTCCTCGGTGTAGAGCGCCGGCGTCACGCGGATGCATTGGCCCTTGGCGACGCCCGCCCGGCGAACCGTCAGGACCTTGTAGGCGTCCCTGAGCTTCGCCACGGTGGCGTCGTTGTCGACCTTGCTCGTCTTGCCGGCGAGGCGGAAGGACGTGATCGCACCATAGAGGCCAGCCTCATCCGGCGTCAGGATCTCGATGTCCTTGAAGCCGCGAACGCGGCTGACCCAGTAGTCGCGCAGGTAGCGCAGGCGGGCCTGTTTCGCCGCAGCGCCGATCTGCTGATGCAGTTCGACGGCCGCGGGCACCGTCAGCACCGTCGCGAAATTGACCGTGCCGGTGTGTACGCGCGAGCGGATGTCGGTCGCCGGAAAATCCTCGTCGCCGAGGTCGCGGTCGATGTCGGCGAGGCGGTCCTTCCTGATGTAGAGGAAGCCGACGCCGACCGGCGCGCCGATCCATTTGTGCAGGTTGAAGCCGACAAAATCGACCTCGAGCTCGCCCACCCTGAAGTCCATCTGTCCCCAGGAATGAGCGGCGTCGAGGATGACATCGACGCCCTTCGCCTTGGCCATGCGGGCGATCTCGGTAACCGGCATGACGAGGCCGGTGCGATGGCTGACATGGGTGAGGAGGAGCAGCCTGGCCTTCGGATTCGCCTCGAGGGCGCGGGCATAGGCGTCGAGCACGGCCTGCCGGGTGGCCGGCTCCGGCACGTCGAACTTGACCACGTCGACGCCGCGGCGCGCCCCAAGTGCGTTCATGGCATATTGCATCGAATCGTAGTCGAGGTCGGCGTAGAGCACGCTGTCGCCGGGCTTCAGCTTGTTGTATCCGCCGATGAGCAGCTGCAGCGCTTCGGTGGCGCCGCGGGTGAGCGCGATTTCCTCGGGCGCAGCTCCAACCGCCTCCGCCACCTTGGCCCGCACGGCCTCGAAATCCGCGCCCGCGCGCTGCCGCGCGTAATAGGTGTTCTGATAGTTGACCATGTCGGACAGGCGGATGAACTCGCGCCGCACGGGCTCGGCCATGATGCCCCAGAAGCCGTTCTCCAGATTGACGACATCGGGCGTCACGGCATAGAGCCCCTTCACGGCCGTCCAATAGGCCTTGTCGGTGGCGATTGCGGCCGCCGATCCAGTCGGCTGTGCCGGCAGGCTCTCGGCGGCAAGAGCCGGCGCCGCCAGCGGCGCGACAACTGCGGCCGCGAGGCCCTTCAGGATCGACCGGCGGTCGGAAGAAATTGTCTTGATCAGATGCATGTCCACCCTCTGCGCTGCGCGGCGAAAGGAGCAGCGATCAATGGAACACCGATGACAGGGCGGTGACAGTCTGATGATGCCGGACGTTGCCCCGGCAGGGAATACGATCTGGTTGGTCGCACACACCGGCCTCGTCAAAACGGAAAAGCCGCGCGCCCTGCTGGCAACTCACGCCCGCACCGATCTGCCTGGCTTGCTGCAACAACGGCGCACAACCGCAATCGTCAGGCGTTGTCAGGTCCAGGCCCATCGGCCTGTCCGCCGAGGCGATCATCGATGTAGCGCCGAAGCGCCGCGGCCGCGTTCAACATATGCGCCCGCATCCTGCGCGATGCGGTCTCGCCATCGCCTTCGGCGATCGCCTGCATGATGACGTCATGCTCGTCGCGGGACTTGCGAATGCGATCGCCATGCCGCAATTGCGTGCGGCGAAAAGCGCTGAGACGCGAGCGGACATCCTGCGCCTGCTCTGCCAGAAACGAGTTGTGCGTTGCCCGGTAGATGCATTCGTGGAATTCCCGGTTGAACGCGTCATAGGTATCGACGTCATTGGCCTCGACCATCTTCAGCGAGGCGTCATGCAGCTCGATCAAATGGCTGCGCTCGAGCGGGGTCATGCGATAGGTCGCGAGCCTGACGCACATCGCCTCCACCTCGGCACTGGTCTCGAACATGTCCATGATGCGCTCGGGCGTCATCCGCGCCACGACGAGGCCGCGCCGCCCCCGCACTTCGACCAGGCCGCTGACCACGAGCTGGCGAAGCGCCTCCCGCACCGGCGTGCGGGAGGCTCCGAAGCGATCGGCCAACAGCTGCTCTTCCAGGGCGGAACCGGCGACGAGCGCACCCGAGGCGATCTCGTCGGTGAGCGCGTTGCGAATGCGATCGGAGAGCAGCCCGCCATCGTCCTCGGCGTCGGCTGCGACTTTCAACAATCCTGCCATTCAGCCTCCCGTGATCGCGCGCACCGCGAAGTAAAGAACAGAGGGCGCGACCAGACACCCGAGCCCGGTGTGGAACGTCGCCGTCAGCGCACCGTAGGGCACCAGACGCCGGTCCGTCGCCGCCAGCCCTCCGGACACGCCGCTGACCGTTCCCATCAAGCCGCCAAACACCATTGCGCTGCGCGGATTGTTCAGACCGATCATCTTCGCCACGAAGGGCGTACCGATCATGACGATCACTGCCTTGAATACACCGGTCGCGATCGAGAGCGCAATAACCGGCGAGGATGCGCCGATCGCCGCCCCCGTGACCGGCCCCACGATGTAGGTCACCGCGCCGGCGCCGATCGTCGTCATCGAGATGGCATCGGTGTAACCGAATGCCGCGGCGACGAACACGCCCAGAATGAACGGGACGACAGTTCCGAGCCCAAGCGCGACCGCACCGATCGCCCCGGCCTTGCGCGCATGAACGACATCGACCTCGAAGGCGGTGGCGACGATGGCGAAGTCGCGCAGCATGGCTCCGCCCATCAGACCGATCCCGGTCAGCGCCGGCAGGTCGGCGACGCCCTTTTCACCGCCGGTGGCGAGGCCTCCGAAAAAGGCCAGCACGAGACCCAGCATGATCGCGATCGCCGAGCCGTGGATGCGTCCGAAGGTGAGGTATTTCGAGATCGCTCCGGAGACCCACATCAGGATGCCGACGGCCGCGAAAGCGGTGAGCAGCGAGTTTGCAGCTAGAATGTGCGATATCATGGTCATCCGATCCTCCCGGACTTGAAGTGGGGCACAGACGCCTCGAGCGCCTCTCGCGCCTCGATCTCGTCCATGGTCTCGACAGGGCCGCTGAGCCGGCCGATCAGGGCCACCATCACGAAACACACGGCGACTGCGCCGATCCCCGCGATGACGACGATGGGACCGCCTTTGGCCGCAGCGACGACGTTCTGCTGCGCCGCCATGGCGACCACGATCGGAATGTAGAAGCTGCCCCAGAACTCGACGCCGGTCTTGAGACCGTGGCTGAGCAGGCCGTGCCGCACCAGCCAGAGCCGGGCGGCGATCAGAAACATCATGGCAATGCCGACGCCGCCGACATTGGCCTTAACGCCGAGGGCGATGCCGAGCAGGTCCCCCAGCAAGACCCCCAGCAACGTGCAGATGGAGAGCAGCGCTACGCCGGAAACGGTCACGGGCGCCTCCCCTGAACGAACGGAGCCCCGGCCACGCGACTTGGACGCCTTGCATGCATTCGCATCTTAAATCTCCTCCTGTGTATGCGAATATCCATCGCTTATGAGTTTGCGTATACACTAATTGACATTAAGGCGCAATACGCATACATTAGATACAAATGAAGGCAACCTCGCATGCCAAGGAGCCGAGATGAGCAATTGGGGTATGCAAAAGGCCGCTCTGGGAGAGCGCCTGACGGCCGGCCGGCGGCACGCGAAGGGAAAGATCGTCCCGCTCCCGAGCCTGCCCGCGTTTCTCGCGGCCGTGATCCGATCAGGCGACCGGGTGTGCCTGGAGGGCGACAACCAGAAGCAGGCCGACATCCTCGCCGCGGCGCTTGCGAACCTCGACCCCGCTGAGATCAGCGACCTGCACATGGTGCAGTCCGGCGTGGTCCTGCCGGCCCATCTCGACATCTTCGAGAAGGGCATCGCGCGGCGGCTCGACTTTTCCTATTCGGGCCCGCAAGCGGCGCGCATTGCGCGCATGCTGTTCGGCCGCAAGATCGAGCTCGGCGCGGTCCATACCTATCTCGAGCTGTTCGCCCGCTACTTCATCGATCTCACGCCGAACGTCGCGCTGATCGCCGCAGTGAGCGCCGACAAGGACGGCAACCTCTATACGGGACCGAACACCGAAGACACGCCGACCGTCGTCGAGGCGACGAGTTACAAAAATGGTCTCGTGGTGGCGCAGGTCACCGAGATCGTCGACAAGGTGCCCCGCGTCGACATCCCCGGCGACCTCGTGCATTTCGTGGTCGAAGCCGGCAGGCCGTTCTATGTCGAGCCGCTCTTCACCCGCGACCCCGCCGCCATCACCGAGACCCAGATCCTGACGGCGATGCTCGCCATCAAGGGCATCTATGCGCCCTACGGCGTGCGCCGCCTCAATCACGGCATCGGCTTCAACACCGCCGCGATCGAGCTGTTGCTGCCGACCTATGGCGAGAAGCTCGGCCTCAAGGGCAAGGTCTGCACCCACTTCGCGCTCAACCCGCATCCAACCCTCATTCCGGCGATCGAATCCGGCTGGGTCGACCAGATCCACTGCTTCGGGTCGGAAGTCGGCATGGAGGACTATGTCGCGGCGCGCTCCGACATCTTCTTCACCGGCCCCGACGGCTCGCTGCGGTCCAATCGCGCCTTCTGCCAGACCGCCGGCCTCTATGCCTGCGACATGTTCATCGGATCGACGCTGCAGATCGATCTCGAGGGCCACAGCTCGACGGTGACGACGAACCGCATCGCCGGGTTCGGCGGCGCACCCAACATGGGATCCGATCCACATGGCCGCCGCCATCCGAGCGAACCCTGGCTCAAGGCCGGTGCCGAGGCGGACCCCCACTCCAACGCCGCGCTGCGCCGCGGCCGCAAGCTGGTGGTGCAGATCGGCGAGACCTTCGGCGAGCGCAATGCCCCGCTCTTCGTCGAGCGGCTCGATGCGCTCGAGCTGGCGCACGAGCTCAAGCTCGATCTGGCGCCGGTGATGGTCTACTCGGACGACGTGACCCACATCGTTACCGAGGAAGGCATCGCCAACCTCCTGATGTGCCGCAGCAAGGACGAGCGCGAGCAGGCGATCCGCGGCGTCGCCGGATACACCGATATCGGACGCGCGCGCGATGCGAAGCTGGTCGAGCAGCTCAGGCAACGGGGCGTGATCCAGCGCCCCGAGGATCTCGGCATCGATCCGCTCGACGCCGACCGCCGCCTGCTGGCGGCCCGCTCGATCAAGGACCTCATGCTGGCCTCCGGCGGCCTCTACCGTCCGCCCAGCCGCTTCCGCAACTGGTGAGGAGTTTCGCATGGAAAAACTCAGTTTCAGGCTGACCGCAGCCAGATCGGCCGGCGGCACCCGCGCGCAGGCGATCGTCGGCGTCGTCGCCTCCGGCAATCTCGAGGTCCTGCTGGAACGCGCCTCGCCGGCCGACATGTGCACGATCGACATCGCAACCGCAGCTCACGGCTTCGGCGCGGTGTGGGACGCCGTGGTCCGCGACTTCGTCGCCCGCCGCTCTGCCGGCGGCTTGCGCATCTCCATCAATGACGGCGGCGCCCGGCCCGACACGGTTGCGCTGCGCCTTGCGCAAGGCGTCCGCAAGATCGAGGAGCCGGAACGATGACACAGGCGGCAGCCAACACGGCTTCGCTGAGCTGGTACGAGGCGAGCGCCCGGCAGCGCATCGACGCGCTGGTCGATGCCGGCAGCTTTTCCGAATACATCGGCCCCGAGCTGCGCGAGATCAGCCCGCATCTTTCGATCTTCGACCTGCCGGAGCAGTTCGACGACGGCATCGTCATCGGCCGTGGCCGCCTGGAGGGGTCGCCGGTGCTCGTTGCCGCGCAGGAGGGACGCTTCATGGGCGGCGCCTTCGGCGAAGTCCACGGCGCCAAGCTCACCGGCCTCCTGCGCGCGGCGCGTACGCTCAAGCACGACGTGCTGATCCTGTTCGACACCGGCGGCGTGCGGCTTCAGGAAGCCAATGCCGGCGAGCTCGCGATCGCAGAGATCATGCGCGCGGTGGTCGAGGCACGCCGCGCCGGCATCAACGTCGTCGGCCTGATCGGCGGACGTGCCGGCTGCTATGGCGGCGGCAGCCTGATCGCCGGCACCTGCTCGCGCCTGATCGTGTCCGAGCAGGGGCGGATCAGCGTCAGCGGTCCCGAGGTGATAGAGACCAACAGAGGCATCGAGGAGTTCGACTCGCGCGATCGCGCGCTGGTCTGGCGCACCATGGGCGGCAAGCACCGCTATCTCATCGGCGGCGCCGACATGTTCGTCGACGACGAGGCGCTGGCGTTTCGCGAGGCCGCGATCGACGCGCTCAAGATCAAGCGTGGCTGCGACACCAGCGCTCTCGCAGCCGAGCAGGAGCGCCTGGAGCGGCGCCTGCTGCGTTTCGGTGAAGCCGAGGACGCCGTCCAAATCTGGCAGGCGCTTGGTATCGACGCGCCGACCGAGATCCCCGCGCTTCCGACCGACGCGTTTCTTCGCGCGGCAGACACAAGGGAGAACGCCGATGACGCCCGATGACATCCTGGCCGGCCTGTTCCCGAACGGCCGAAAGATCGAAACGACCGGCGCGATGATCGCGGGACAGGCGACCTTGCCTGACGGCGGGCCGATCCACGTGCTCGGCATCACGCAAGGACAGCCGCTCGGCGTGGACGAGGCGATCGCGCTCGCAGGGCGCGTGATCGAGATCATCAAATCCAACGATCGGGCGCCTATCCTGGTCCTGGTGGATTCCGCCAGCCAGCGCATGAGCAAGCGCGACGAACTGCTCGGCCTCAGCGAATATCTATCGCATCTCGCCAAGGCCCTGCTGCTGGCAGAGGCCGAGGGACACCGCACGGTCGGCCTGCTCTACGGCGGCAGCGCAGCCGGCGCGTTCATCGCCACCGCTCTTGCCACCGGCACGCTGGTGGCGCTTCCCGGCGCGCATCCCGCCGTGATGGATCTGCCCTCGATGGCGCGGGTCACCAAGCTTCCGATCGAGGTGCTGAAGGCCAAGGCGGAAGCGACACCCGTTTTCGCGCCCGGGCTCGACAACATGGTCCGCACCGGCGGCATTCACGTCGTCTGGGACGAAACTGCGCCCCTGGCGCCGCAGCTTGCGGCCGTGCTGGCGCAGCCTGCCGGACGGGACGAACGCAGCCGGCTCGGCGCGGAGCGGGGCGGACGCCGGAAGGCGGCCGAGATCGCCGATCGGGTCGTCGCACTCGCCGCGATATCGCAGCAGGGAGCGCAACATGGCTGAATCGCTCGCGCGTCACACCATGGTGAAGGCCTCGGCCGCCGGATGGGCTGCCGTGATGAGCCGCCATCCCGAACTCGCCAGCGAGCCGATCATCGACGGCTGGGCGCGCGCCGACCGCCCCCTCATCGTTCGCCGGCCGGCTTGCAGCGATGCCGCCGGCATGATTCCGCTCGGCCTGCCGCTGCCGCCCAGCCACGGCAAACGGCGCATCGCGTTCGCGCTCGCACCCGGCGACATCATCGCATCGGCTCCGCCGCCATCCTTGGCCGATGCGGCCGCCGCGGCACCTGCGCGCTGGCGGGAGACGATCGGCCTGCTGCTCCAGCTTCTGCCGGAGACCCGCACCTTCGGCAGCCTGGCCTGGCAGCACCTCACCGGCCTGCCCTATCTTTCCGACAGTTCGGACCTCGATCTGCTCTGGCCGCTGTCGTCGGCAAGGCAAACCGACACTCTGCCGTCGGACATCGGCCGGATTGCGAACCAGGCGCCGATGCGGCTGGACGGTGAGATCGTTGGTCGCGCGGGAGGGGTCCAATGGCGCGAGCTCATCGGTGCTGACGACGATGAAGTCCTCGTGAAAGGGCCCGCCGGCGTCATCAGCACGACGCGCGCCGCGTTTCTGACGGGGAATCTGTCGTGACCGTCGCGCTGAGATGGCAATCGACACCTGCCAACGCGCCCGATGCGGCGCAGCTCGGTGATCTGGCGTCGCTTTGCCTGAAGCTCGAAGTTGAAACCCATCCGAAACCGGGGCTCGTCAGCCATGTCGACAATGGCGCGCACAGCGACATGGACGCCGAGTTGCTGTGCCGCAGCGCCGATACCTTGAGGCCATTCCTCCGTGATCTGGCGCTTGCCGGAGCCGAAGGCGCCGGCATGAGCCGCTTGCGCGCGATCGGGGTCGCCGCCGAGCGCGCCATGCTCGCGGAAACCGGAGGCGTCAACACGCATCGCGGCGCGATCTTCGGACTGGGTCTGCTCTGCGCCGCGGCCGGATATCGCGGTGCGCTCGGCATTCGCAAATCGCTCGGCGATCTGGTGTCGCAGCGCTGGGGCGAAGACATCCTTTCGGGTCCGATATCCTTGCGCAGCCACGGCGCCATGGCCTCGCGGCGTTACGGTGCCGGCGGCGCCAGGGCGGAGGCGGCTTGCGGATTCCCATCGGTCTACGAGATCGCCCTGCCCGCGCTGCATGCTGCACGAGAGCTCGCTCGTTGCGATGAGGAAGCGGTCCGCGTTCAGACCTGCATGACGCTCATCGCCGATGTCACCGACACCAACCTCCTGCATCGCGGCGGAGCGGAGGGTTTGCGCTACGCCCAAGACAGCGCATCCGCATTTCTTGCCGCCGGAGGCGTTGGACGTCACGGTTGGCGCGAGCGAGCCATCGAGATTCATCAGGCATTCGTGGCACGCAATCTCAGTCCCGGCGGCTCCGCGGATCTGCTGGCCATGGCCCTCTTCGTCGACCGGCTGGACCCCTGATGCTTGCTCTGCTCTGCGGTGGACAAGGCACCCTCTCGGACAAGATCTTCGATCTGGCCGCCGGTCAGCCTGCCGCGGAGCCTGTTTTCGTCGCGGCAACCGCGCATCTTGGCGAGGATCCGCGGGAGTTCGTCCGGACGCACAGCGCAGACGAGCTGTCCGCAAACCATGTCAGCCAGATCCTGACTGTCACGTCGGCACTCGCGATCCATGCCTGCATTGCCGATCTCCTGACCGAACCTGCGGCCGTCACCGGCTACAGCGTCGGCGAGATGACCGCCTGGAGCATTGCAGGGATATGGACCGCCGATGAAGCCTTGCGATTGACGGCTGTTCGCGCGCGCCTGATGGATAGCGTCGCCGGCCCCGATGGCCGCCTCGGCTATGTCCGCGGGCTCGACCCGGCCGCGCTCGAACGCCTGCTCGGGAAGCATCGCTGCGAGATCGCGATCAGGAACCCCGATCGTCTCGTTGTCGTCGGAGGCGCCGAGCAGGACGTGATCGACCTCTGCGAGGAAGCGATACGACAAGGCGCCACGCGCACAGGTCTGCTCGCCGTGAGAATCGCCTCGCACACGCGGCAGCTCGAACAGGCCTGCCGCCCCCTTCAACTGGCGCTCGACGCCAGCACACGCTCCGCCATTGCAAGCCAGCGCGTCCTGCTCGCCGGAGGCGATGGCGAGCGCATCTTCTCCGCGAGCAACGCAACCGCAAAGCTCGCCCGGCAGGTGGCGCGCCCGATCGACTGGTCGGCGACGCTGGAAGCCCTTGCGGAGCTGGGCGTCAGCAGGGTGCTGGATCTCGGTCCGGGACACGCGCTCGCCGAGATGATGCAGGCCTTCCTTCCCTCCATTCGCTGCTACGCGGCGGACGGATTCCGCACGGTCGATGGCCTGCGAAACTGGATTGCGGCCGAATAGCCAATCGGCAGCGCGAGGCCGTTGGAATTACAGAATTGCTTTGGATATCGGGCTGTTGGAAGAGCCGGATGGTGCCCAGGGGCGGATTGCGCTGTCCGACACGGACTTCGTTGAAATGTAATAACAATTTCTAGCAGGCAATGGGGATGTTTACCAGTCGTGTTACACTGTTTCCTTGGTATGATCCACGCCTTAAGAGTCGCGGACCGATGGCCAATCAAACAATCCCGCCTGATGCAGAGAAGCTGAGCGTCACCCTCAAGCAGCTCACTCACCTGAAATCGGAAGTACTTCTTGGCGCGCCATACGCGTCGCGCGTCAGTTTCGGGCTACTTTTCCGTCTCGTCATGACGGACGACACAGTGCCTGTGCTTCGTCAGATCGATGCGCTGGAAGGCCGCAGACCCCTGTCAACGTCTAAGCAACCCGCGCCATTCAAACATCCGCCCTTAGCCCCATTTTGGCATGCACACTATTTCAGCTCTCGCCACACGCTCCGCAACATCGGCGAGAGATGGAACATCGCACGGGGGCCTGGCAACAACGACCTGAGCTCGGCCTTGAACGGGATCGCCGAGCAGCATGGTCATGATCCCGACAAGTGGCCGGGAGCTTTAGCGTACAGAGTATTCATACAAGGCATGACCGAACGCGCAAACGCCAACCGCCTTACGGGTGATTGGATCATCTTCGCCAAGGACCGCGGACAAAACTATTATCTTGACCTAGCCCAGCACGAGGAAGCAGAGGGGCCAATCAACTCCGCTGCACTGATGCAGAAGCTCAGAGCCAGTTCTGCGGCCGAATTTCCGTTCCTATTCCCTGACTAGCTTTGGAGTCGGGTCGCTCCTGGCCGTTTTGTCGAAGTATACGCTAGTGGTGTCGAATTTCGAAGACCTCGAAGCGGATGCCAATGCGGCGCTCAATTTCGTCAGCAAGCTGATCTCCAACGAGGCCGTCAAACACTTCGCATTGGTTCGCAAAGCTAAGGGGTTCCGCTTGATAGAATACAAACGCTCGCTGTGCGTCGGGAAACACGAAGGCGGATGACGCGAGTCCCTTTTGGCGGGGATACCAAGTCGTAAATCGATGTCTCTTCTCGCCGGTTGAACTGAGTATTGCGCTCCCATCTGGAGCCAAGAGCCTAGACTCAGCATCAAAGAACATTGTCGCGACGAATGGAAATCTGAAGGTGCCTCCGTCACTAAGCGCGACCGTGAAGAAATCGCCAACGCTCAGAACGCTTCGGTCCTCAAGCACGCATTGAAGGCGAGCTAGTTGGTCGTGGACAAGCGCCTGATCTCGGACGTCTGGGCCAATTATTGTTGCTTGCGCCGCGTCATCTCCAGACGTAGCACGGGAGCCCGATTGAAACCGCTCGAAGCCTACTGAATCTCCTATGAAAGCCACCCGCCGTTCATTTGCCCTGCCGTCGCGAACGTGGAAGAGCCGCCGGGGACCAGCAAATCCCACCAGATATTCGTTATCACTCTCGCGACTTGAGACTTGGAGGACTGAGATAACTGACTGAAAGCCCGTGCGGCCTCCTCGAATGTCCGCGATAGCAGCAGTCGCGATGTCCGGATCACCGGTGAAGGCGATCGCAACGTTGCTGGTGACAAACGTGATCTTTAGGCTGCCCCTTCTTATATCCGGTAGTGCTCGCTCTTGGCGTGGACTTTGAATCCGCGTGTCGGCCAACATGATTATCTGGTGAGGTGTTACCTTAGCGACAACTAGGGTCATCTTACATCCAAGCCAATTTCAGGGCTTACACAAGCGAAAAGCCTACCGTGGGGGCGGCAGCGAGACATCCCCCGTATGCCCGCCACCGGGCCTGGGGGGCTGAAGGGGTCGAACCGTCTTCAATCACGCAGGGCATACAGGCAGCAGGGCGGCGGAACGAACGCTCTGCGCCTCAAAGCCTCCGAAGCAAGTCGGCACCGAGGATGGATACCAGCGGCCCCCGCGCAGCGTCATTCATCTCGGGGCCATTCAGCTCGTTCGCTATGGCCTCCAGCGTCACCGCACTGCCTGCTCGAATATCTTCACCACTCCGCCCATAGCTTCAGGAAGTCGTTCTCTTCCCAAGGACAGCGCATATGCACCCTCAAGAGGACTCGCAATTTCTCCACACTGCTCGGCGCTCTTACATTGATTAGATTGAACTATGGTCCCCCCGTTCGCTTCTGTTGAGTACCATCGCTGCCGGATCAGGTTAACATTCCGCGCTAAGAACCATTGGTGCGGTACGTGAATGTCGGCCCTGTCGGACCGGATGGCGCAGCTGGTATTGTAGGACCAATTATGCCGATTTGAGAGGTTGCTCCGGCAGGCCCTGAAACACGAACCACAGGTTGATCCGATCCGCTTGCTTGCTTAGCAATCATGTCGCTCGGCCAATGCTTCTCATAAGTCGTTTTGATCTCCTGAGAGAAGCGCTTGAGCTCCTTCTCAATGAATTGCATAAGTTCAGTCCGATCGACCGCCGTGAGCTTGTCTTCAGGCTTGTCTGATCGAGAATACGACGGGTGAGCGATCTGCGCATTCAGCTTACCTAAAAGCGTCCTGCTCGGCCCTTCTTCAGAGCACGGCGTGAACGTTGACTTCGCAAAATGCTTGGCAGCGGCCGTATTTTCGCTTGGCGAATGATCGCCCGAAAAGAATTCAATCAATGACCGGGCATGGATAGCAAATGACTCAATCAGTGCGTTCAACACAGTTTGGCTGTACCAGAGGCATGTGGCACCATCAGCGAGCATCGCGTACGTCTGCCGCATCATCCGCACCTCGTACGGTATATGGTGGCCAATGACTTGGATCATGCCTTCGGTCGAATGATTCAATTTATCCGCGCTCATGAATTTTATGTCTCAAAGATGATGTATCTATTGGGTGGACCTGCTCTGGCGACAAGCTACAAGATCGTTTTAATCAGCAGTCGCAAAGCAGGATCATATTTCCTCGATCGGGAATCCTGCAATTAGGATTGTTTGCATAGGTAGGACCGTCCGCAACCTTTCCTTGCTTACACTTTCGTGGAGTGTAGCCCCACCTACGACGGAGTCGGCCACAAAACCTCAAATGTACCTCGGAGGGGATACGCTACGCCAAAGCCGTTCTGGGTTGCGAGAGACCGATCCTCATGGGAAGGCGCTGCTTCAAGGACGATCAATAGAGACACATCTGGGTTTGCCCGCTGCCTGTAGTCAAGCAGCTGCCCAATTGCAGTTCGGATCGCGTAACGAGCACTGGCTTTGTCGCAAGGCTTGATTTCCACGAACGTCAACCCCCTCGTGGCATCGTTATAGCGCAGGTCGACGCTCGCCACGTTTGGTGTGACTTGTGTCGCACCTGCTCTCGCGAGATAGCGCTCGAAGCTTCCTTGTAGCTTGTCGTGCCTTGGCGAGATCTCAACCTCATAGGCCTCGACGTATCTTTGATATGGGTCCCTGCTCGCGCCGGGACTATTTCTCCCTGGACTGCTTTGGCTGGCGCCGCCCCGGCTAAGCCTAGAATGTCTGCCCAACAGCAATCGCGTTCTTCTTACGAACTCTAGAACCTCCGGCGAGCTTCCAGAAGTTGGTGTCCACCACGGCGTTTGACCCATCCATCCGCGGCCACGGCCCATGACCAGCGTTCTATCTTCGAGATTCAGACGAAACGCATTTTCAGTTAACGTTGAAATTCGGTAGTTATCTATCTCGTCTTTCGCATGCTGCCGTGAAGGAATAGTCGAAAATTTTTGGCGTTTGCGAAAGACTCTTGCCGCTCGATACCAACCTATGACTCTTCTCCCGCCCTCCTCAGGATCGGTAGCGGTCCATACGACATCTACATCATCCGCATATTCACCAGCCCCGCCGAAGGCTTCGATTTGAATTTGTCGATCCTTCTCCCCTTGGATGGTCTCAACATGTCCGTAAATGTATCCGTCGCGACAGCTGAGAAAATTGCAGACTTCAAGTCCGGTCTCGTTCTCGGCCACAAATTTTCCACCCCCCACTATCTTATCTGGCTTGCCAGCGAGCCCTTCGTAACGGCTCATCCAACCGATATTGCAAAACAGGATTGCCTTCATGTGGCCGCGCCAATCTGGCTGTAAGGAAAACCGATTCGAGCGAACACATATATCAAGGACACAGCTTGAGAGCGAGTCGATGCCTCGATTGCAATCACCATCGATCTGCACGTGGGCCCCCAAGTTGAAGATGCCGTGCAGCTGTGCGCTGGGCTGCGAGCCCGGGCGATCTTCTTTAATCGGTCTCGAATTTGAGACGTGACATTGTGACGAGGCTACTCATATTCCCCACGCCTTGGTCGACTCCTGAAGTCTCATTGATTCGGCCCGCCAATCGCTGCCGATCGCATGCCAACCAACCCGGCGTTCGCCACACAAAAACGCCAAGGCCCCTCAAAAAGAGTGGAGTGATCCGCTCGCCTTGGGCCTCATCTGGTGACGCAGCGCGGATACAAGGGCAGCCATTCGTGGGAAGCATCGCGCTTCCTAGGGGATCCGCAAAGAAAGCCCAAATAGCATTGAAATAATTACGCTTTTAGCCTCCCGCCATCCGTTGTGTAGCAGATGTTTGCGGAAGGTCGCGCAGCAAGCTCGCTGGGCAGGCCGCCGCCCCGACGGGCTAAAGTCGCGTTTGACTGAATCGCCCAGGCCAATTTACAACCTGCCCTTGCAGGAGGCGACGCTGGCTGACTTATTCTTGGTTTCCAACGGAAAAAACGTGGACAGGCACGTTGTGTTTATTCACGGCCTTCGCCGCCGCGGGCATCCGATTTGGATGTCCGGAGAGCCACCAGAGCCTTGGCCCCTCTGGCTAGCCCAAGACGTCCAGAATCTAGCCATTTGGGTGGTCGGATACGATGCTTCTCCGACGCTGTGGCGCGGCCATTCAATGGCTCGAGTTGACCGAGCAAACAACGTTCTCGCACGTCTCCTTGCCGAGGAGCGGCTTAGAAGCGGCGATGTTGCGGTCGTGGCGCATAGCTTCGGCGGTTTGGTCTTTGAACAGATGCTGCGTACGGCCAATGAGCGTGCGCCGTCCGAACCGGCGGTCGCGGACCTACTGAGGCGCATCAGCAGGGTAACTTTCTTGGGGACACCGCATCGGGGCGCGGACCTCGCGACGTGGGCGGGACGCCTTCGGCTATTGGCGCGACCATCTAACGCCGCACGCGGACTTGAACGAAACGATCCAGATTTGCGCGATCTAAATCAGTTCTATCGGGGTTACGCCTCGCGAACTGGCATCGATACTCAAAGTCTCGTCGAGACGCGGCCCGTTCGCTGGTTCGGTATGATTGTCAAACCGGATAGTGCTGACGTGGGGCTTCCGTCCGCGCCAATACCAGTTGATGCAGACCATTTCGATATTGCCGCTCCTCCATCGAGGGCGTCGGATGTGTATGTCCATGTCCGGGACCAGCTGAGGAAACCGGTCCGTAGCCACAAAACTGTGATCGCGGACTTTAACGTTCTTCAGGGGATCGCAGAAGACGCCGCCAACAGTTCGACCGCCCTCGCTCGCATCGAGGAGCGATTGTCAAACCACGGGATGGGTCCTCTCACAGCCGCCGTCCCTGGCTTCCTCGTAGATGCTGAAACTAATAAGCGGGCTGCGCGAGTGCGTCGAATTCGATTCTTCGAACGTTCGTCTCACCTAGAGGAAGCTACCGATCTGGCTCAAAGCCTAATGGACGGCCCGCTTGCAGCAACTTCGGCTGAAATAAAGGCTGACGCGCTTGCTTGGTGTGCTCGCGTGCTGCTCGCCAAACCTGACAAACAGGAGGCGAACCGAGCTCTGGATGCGGCCCGCCACATCAAGCGCACCGAAGCCGTTTTGATTGCCGAAGCTCTGCTCGATTCCTATAACGACCGCGCGTCAGAAGCGCTTCGCAAGCTGTCTCTTATCAATTCGAACGATGCTCGCGCTGCGTCATTCGTTGTTGTTATCAACGCGAAGGACAAACCCGATGCGCTAGACTGGTTTTACAGAGCGGGGCTATCAACGAGCAACATCTCTTCGGACGGAAAATTCTTTCTGCTTAAGAAGCAGCTCGACAGCGAGATGTGGCCGGAAGCCCTATCGACAGCGAATGAGTTGCAGGATGCCGACCTTGAACAGACGCCGGCACTCGCCTTTGAGGCGGCCGACGCTCATCTAGTCCAAGCCGCACCCGTCGAACTTAGATCCTTCATTCGATCGCACCTACCATTCGATGCAGACCCAATCCCTCTAGCCGATGATGCATCCGCTTTGGAAGAGCGTCGCAAGGCGTGTGTCCTCTATGAACGCGGGGCCGCACTTGCCTCGGCTCTTGGATGTACTTGGGCGAGCAATGATGCAAGCGACCGTGCACTATGGCTGAAGTTGCGCGACCCATCTTCTCGAACGGCTGCGCTCGCAGAACTGCAGATGAGTATGCGCAATCCGCAACATTCTCTTCGCCGCTTGCCGATGGCGCTACAATTTGGCCTTAAACTCGATCTTCAGGCCGTTGAAAGTGAACTTGATCGGCAAGATACGCTTTCCGATGGAAGCTCACCTGAAGTCGCCCTAGCGAGATTCAGCTTAGCGTTAACGAAAAGCTCTGCCCGGGAAGTTGCGGCTTATATAGCTGAGCACAAAGCGAAGCTAATAAAGCATCTGAATCCTATCTACATAGCGTCTGTCGAGATACAGATGCTCATACAATCCGGGCAGACAGACCTTGCTGAAGAACGGATATATGAGCTTCCAAGCAGCAATGATGTGGAGACGCTGAGAGGCCGACTGAAACGTATTCTCGCTGAAGCTAAGGGCGCAAATCCAGTCGAGGCCAGAGAAGCCGAGTTCAAAGCGTCTAACTCCCTGGCTGATCTCGCTAATCTGGTCCATCGGCTCGAAGAGCAGAGTGATTGGTCGCGAATGGTCATCTACGGCCGCGAGTTCTTCAACCGAACGCATGAGTTGTCGGCTTGTAAGTCGCTGGCCCATGCGCTGTTCGAAACAAAGAACTACGATGGCGTACTCCAGCTACTGAATCAACACCCCGACTTGTTGGCCCAATCTGATTACCTTGAAGCAATCAGAGCGTGGTCCCTCTACCAGACAGGCGACGTTCGGACTTGTCGTGACGCTGTGATTACACTTCGCGCAAAACGCGATGAGCATGATGATCGCGTCCTCTTAGTGAATCTCGCGATCGCTTCTGGAGATTGGACGTCGCTAGGCGCGTTCGTTGAGCAAGAGTGGGAGCGGCGGAGTGAGCGCACCGCGGACGAATTGTTGCGTGCAGGCCAACTGGCGCATCATTTGGGCTCTGGCCGAGCACGTCAGTTGATTGACGAAGCCGCAGATCGATCAAATGGCGACCCGCGAATCCTGATTGGGTGTTACGGCGCAGCAATTGGCGCAGGGAGAGAGGACGAGCAAACAACGCGCTGGCTCGAGAATGCCGCAGCTCTATCGGGCGACGACGGACCCGTTCAGCGGATGTCGTTGAAGGACATAGTAGAACGACATCCCGAGTGGCAGCAGCGGGAAACGCGAACTTGGGAACAACTCCGCGCAGGTGACCTTCCGATGTTTGGCGCCGGGCATCTTTTGAATCGAACTTTGTTCGAAATGATGTTGATGCCCGCAATTGCCAATTCGGATACACAAGACGCCCGCAGACGTTCGCCTGTCTATGCATATAGCGGCGCTCGCCGTTTCTTTCATTCAACCGCGAAAACGGCAGCATTCGACCCGACCGCTCTATTGACACTTGAATTGCTCGGCTCCCTTAAAGGTGCCTTTGAGTTTTTTGATACAATCATAATTCCACACGGCACGCTTGGATGGCTGTTCGAAGAGAAGCAGCGCGTACAGTTCCATCAGCCTAGCAGGATCGTGGATGCAAGGACGGTAAAAGATTTAGTTGACGCCAAGAAGCTGACCGTTTTCGATCGAACCGTTCCTATCGACCTAGAGTTTGCTTCTGAAGTTGGTGACGATCTGGCAGCAATGTTCGCTGAAGCCGAGAACAGCGTCGGCAGCGGCGGCAGGCAAAAACTGGTCGTACGGTCCTCGCCAATTCATCGAGTTGGTTCGCTGATGGAGGAGGAAGCCGACCTCGGTGCGCACGCGGCTTTCGTTTGTAGTTGCGCCGACGTAGTCGCTGCGCTCGCTCGGCTTGGGCAACTTACACAAGCGGAAGAGCAGCGTGCAGTTTCATACCTTAAGATTCAAGAGAAACCGTGGCCCTCATCGGTTTCAATCGAGGCTGGCGCACTACTGTATCTAGACGAGCTCTCAGTAACGTACCTGCAGCATATCCGCGTTCTTGGAAAGCTTCACGATGCCGGGTTGATTGGAATCGTGCCGCCAAGCGAGATGCTGCAAAGCGACGGCTTCACCAAGTATGAGGGATTGGCTAAGCGCGTTACCGCAATTATCGACGGTGTCAGGGGGACGCTGTTTAACGGCATTGAGACTGGGAAAGTCACGCTAGCGCCATCCACTTCAGAGGAAGATCACCTGAGCAAACGGCTCCAACGACATCCCACCTTTGAACTAATGCGTGTTGCAGCATTGGCTGACGTTGTCGTCGTTGATGATCGTCATTTCAATCAGCATGGGAATATCACAGGTGATTTTGGCGTCCGCCAAGTCTGGACGACTTATGATCTTCTGACTTTCTCATTAAGCAATTCTGATATGCGAGAGAAAGTTACTGCGCTACGCCGGGCGGGCCTGTGCTTCATCCCCTTGAGACAAGACGAACTAATGGAGTTCGTGCAAAAGGCACCTGTTGTTGATGGCAAACTGATCGAAACTGCAGAGTTGAAGGCGGTACGCGAGAGCATCTTGGTTGCACAGCTCTCGGACAGCTTGCAGTTGCCAAAGGAAGCAGTGTGGCTTGACACAGTCTCGCTTTGCTTCATGGAGACGATTAAGGCTCAATGGCCAGACGGTATCGACGAAGCGACGGCAATCGCTAGATCGAACTGGCTGCTCGAACAATTCGACATCCGCCGATGGGCGTCACGCTATTGTGGTCAGGGCCAGCCCAATGCCATGAACGCTCGATATCGAGTTCAAATACTATCTCTGGGAATGCTGAACACGGGCGTCAAGTTTGAGACAAAGAAAAAGTACTGGCGATGGTATGAAAGCGCGCTCTTGGAGCAAGTTCGACAGGAAGAGCGGGAGCTTTACGCCGACATTATAGAACAGGTTCGGTCGCTTATTCTGGATGCTGCCACAAAAGATCCCAAAGAGGCGGCCGATGACGCCTGAGCCGTCAAACCCCGGTGAACTAGCTGTCGTTTTGCTCGGCCTTTTCCCTCCCGGCCTCAGAGCATCCGCGTTGGAGAATAAGGCATTTCGAGACCGCCTCGGCTTGAGCGTTGATGCAGATGTCACGCTTGATCAGAGCGATATTACCTTTAAGCGAACCGAACTCTTCAAGCGGATACGAGATCTTTATGCATCGAAAGTTGCCGAGGTCCTTATTGAAGGAAGGGGAAGCGGTACTTGGCGGATGTCTATCGACAATGAGCAAGCGAGGATCAAGCTCGTTAATGGAGCTAAGACTTTTCTGATCCCCGACCTTTCTTGTCTGCATCCCGAGAGCGCTGAGCGTTTGAAATGGTTTGACGCGGAGGTCGCCAAATTCGGTGTGAATGATGCGCGGATGAAGCGATGGCGCGACTTACTCAAGGAGAGGGCCATCGAGGACGAAGAAGTTGACGAGCTGCTCGCTGAATATCGCTTTACGCCTCGCTACGTAGCTGGCGTGATTGAGAAGCTGTTCCGCCAGCAAACGATCCGAATTGAATGTCTTGTTCCAGACGATCTTCGCTATTTTGATCGCCTAGTAGGCGAACCGACTGCAGGAATGGGATTGAAGGAATTTTTCGATCAGGTCTGCGGCCCTAGGAGCGCAGAACTCGTCAGGCAAAGCCCCTTGCTCGGACTGAAAAATGTCTTCTTAGCGTCTTCGCACCCCTTTGGTCCGCAAAGCCTACGTATTGATGACCTTCCTGCAAGCGAAATTATCGACTTTTACGCTTGGCTTGAAGCGAGCGGGGATCGGTTTTCACAGCTTGGTGGCATTGAATGGGGGATTAGTCGATTAGGTCAAATTCCAGCACTCGAGCCGTATCTCGAGCGCCTTGCCCAACTGATCCAAGCTGATGATCCGAAAAAACCTGACGGCAGGCTACAACTTCTTACCAGCTTGATAGTTCTCGTTGAAGGTGAACTTGCCCGCACAGGCATTTGTCGACACCGTTCGCCGCACTGGAGGCGGCTCGCCTCAATTGCGCACGCTTGTGTGCTCGAAAGAGCCATTGTCAATACGCCTATCCCGACTTCGGACTTTTTCGGCTGGGTTATGGAGAATCGAGGCTCGTTGTACTATCTCCAAACCTTCGTTGATATGCGTCAAGAGCCCAGGTGGGGCCCGGACTTTATTCTCGCCACGCAACTAAAGGCCGAGTTTATTGGACGTATTGCCGGCGTAGATCGTACGGGGGCTTCGCTTGTGAAATCGGAAGGCTTCCGCGAATTTTTGAACGGCGACGGCAACGACTCCATTCGGTCGCAAGTAAAGTTCCCTTATTCTTTCTTGCCCGGACCACTGGAAGGTGGAATCGAGGCAGTGGCAGTGATGCCCGAGGAAGTCGAATCCAACCTGCGAAAGAGCCTCAAGGAGGAAGCGCTCACACCGCTTTCATTTGTAACCTTGGTGAATTCGGCCCTCATCTATCGAGTTGATGCTGTATTCGCTGAATTGGCCGCGGACGGACTAAGGCGAGTAAAGCACCAGCTGCGGCATATAAAGTCCGCGGACGAGGCTTTTCATATGCTAACGGGGCTGGCTACGGTGGCGGCCGTAACTCGTTCCGTGGGATTGGCCGAGGAAGTGCGGGTGCTTATGCGCGTGGTGAGGCGGAAGCCGGGAATCGAGATCACTCAAGACAACGCCATACGTATCAGCATGGTCGCCGCGGCAGCTCACGCCGATCGTGCTGAATGGTGCAAATACGTGGGTGATTGCATCACCGAGTTTTCGTTCGAAGAAGTGTCCCGTCGGGAGGCACTCATTCTACGTCATCATCTCGTCGAATTAAGGCACGTCGAGCCCCAACTCTGGTCAACAACCGCGCGAGCGGATGCTGCAGTATTAGCCTCGCTGTCTTCGCTGTCCGCCTGATCGGCTCGTTTCCAATGCGAAGGGTTAAGAACTAAATTTTCACGAGCGGCTCCGGCAGATATTCAGCGAAGGGGGGCGCACGCGAGACCTGACCTCGTTACTCCGACGTCGCGCTTTACCCCCGCCCCCCTCTCTCAAATTCAGAGATGCTCCCTCAATCCTGCAGACGGCGCAACAAATTGGCCACCGATGAGGCGTGCCACCTTCCGCCGCGGGCCGTCATCATCTCACGACTGTTCAATTCGTCGGCAATGGCCGACAGAGTGACAACTCCGGCTTGTTGGATGTTCTTCAAAACCGGTGCAAGATCTTTTGCACGTTGGTCGGCATTCTTTCGTACCTTGGCGGAGGCTGCATGATTTCCCTTCCCTGCCCTCTTCAGTGCAGCGGCACCATTGGGGTTACCTAGTCGCCGCACCTCCGGGTGGCCCCGCTGCCCCCTCTCCTCCATGCGCTTACGAGCCATCTGGAGGGCGTCCCTAGTTCGCCTGGATATTGCTTGGGCCTCGGCCTGAGCGACGACTGCCAGGACGCCGATAGTAAGGTCATTGGCTTCCGGCATGTCGCAGCAAACGAACCTAACTCCGCTATCCCTCAGAGCAAGCGTGAAGGATGCGGAGCGAGAAAGGCGATCTAGCTTTGCTATTACGAGTGTTGCTCCCGTGACACGAGCATGATGGAGAGCCGCCGTAAGTTGAGGCCGCTGGTCGGTCTTGCCGCTTTCTACCTCTGTGTACGCAGCGATTATTCGAGCCCGTCGGTCTTTGGCGAACTTTTCGATGTCAGCCTCTTGAGCTTCTAGACCAAGGCCACTCTTGAACTGCTTCTGGCGGGATACCCTTCGATACGCGACAATTTTCACTTCTGCGCCCCAATTCCAAATCCGCGCGATGGTCGTTAGGCGGTTATGTAATTTGAGGCCCTAGCCTAGAATTGACAACTGCGTCACCTTGACTCGCTCCCAAACCGGGCGACCTCCACCTTCAGAACAACCGAACTCAAATGCCCCCCACTCGCAGAACAGGAAAGCCACCGCCGTACACCGAGTGGCACGGCAACCATTACAGAGCAAAACTGCGCATCCCCGAGCAGCTCCGTTTTCACTTCCCGATCAACGAGTCCGGCACTCGATTTAAGAAATTCGTCTACGAAAACCTCCGAACCGATGATCCCAGAGAAGCAGCTCCAGCTGCTCAAGCTTTTGTTGACCAGATGCAAAGACGGTTCAGGAGACTCGCGCGTCGAGATCGGACCCCGGCGGGGCTGTTATCGGAGGCGCAACGTTGGCGGAAAAACATCGCCCTCGAAGACAATCCACTAACCGCACGTGGATTGCCCGCGTCCGGTCAACCAATCACTGCGGAAGAGCTACACGCGCTTGACCTCGAACAGCGGTACTCCGAGTTCGATGCCTTGGTCGATCGGGCATACGAGCTTGAGGATAAATTAGGCAACGCCCGCGCCATGCGGTTTTTCAATCTGGCCTCGGGCCGAACGACATCTATAGCTGCAAGTGCAGAGGATTGGCTGCGGTCTCAATCGTACTCTGCGGCCACCCGTGCTAGATACCGCAGAACCGTTGAAGACTTGATCAACTGGTGCCGCTCCAGTCGAATTCCGGCTGAAATGGAAGCAATCAACGCTCAACGAGCACGCCGCTTTCTATCCCGCCGCATCAATCGAGATCAGAAGGCTATCGCCAACGAGAAGGCGACCCTAAGCCGCCTTTGGGACTGGTCCAACGTTCATCTCATGTCTGATTTGATGTCTCGCACTCGTGACCTCGAAGGCTGGTCGGGGGACCGCGGTGACAATCCATGGCGCAATGTTGGGGCACACGTTTCCTCCAACACCAGAAAGCGATCAGACAAATAGTGCATTGTTGGCCTGTACTTCCGGGTTATCCGATGAATGTGGAGGCTGCAAAAGGGAGGAGCATCGCTTGTCCTGATCGCACGTTACGACTTGCACCGCGCCCTGAGGAGTTCAAATGACACTTGCCGCTGCTTTTTGCGGTGTCGAAAAGCTAATCAGGAGCCAACGTGAAAGCCGCCTCGCAGAGTATGCCTGCACTTCCCTTACCGAGAAACGAAGCTTTCTTACCCACTGCTGACTACGTCATCTTTCTGGATTCTTCTGATCTCCAAAACGAAGGCCAATCAGGGCCGTCCGCATGTGTCTGGCAAATTCGGACAATGGACGGAACGATAGTCGACGACAGCGAAGCTAAGCAGAGCCGGACCGAAAGTAGCGATGAGAAACGTGCCTTGGTTGCGGCCCTGGTCGGAGCTTTGGAAACAGTAGGCGATGGATCGTTTTGCCTCGTCTATGCTCCGGGCACGTACATCACCGACGGCGCCAAGCATGCACGCAATTGGAAAGCTCGCGGCTGGCGCAACAGTCACAACGAGCCAGTTGCAAATACCGACATTTGGGACCGTTACGTGGAGCTTCTGGACAATCGCCATCTCGAAGCCTGTGCGCGGAGCTGGAAGAAGGAACATTGCACTGAGCTTCGGCGTCAGCTGAACGAAAGAGCAAAAGAAGCCTGCAGGGATAGAAACTGATGCGCGGGCTTACCGGTGAAAGATGGCTCAAGGCAAGGATATTCAAGATTGCGTTTGCGGGCCGTTGCGCGATACCTGGTTGTCGCAATTCCACGATGGGAGCGAGTGGAACCGGCCTTGCCGCCTTCCATTGCCGCAAGCACGTCGAGCACAAAGCCCGGCACGGATCGCACTGGCACGGGACATACAGCGCCGCAGAGTTGAAGCCCTACTTGGCGGCTGCTAGTTCGTATCTCCGGCCCCGAGCCGAATCCGATCGGTTCATCAAGGCAGCCCTTAGCGCCATCGCGCTGCTTCTCGAAGAAGCCGGCCCCACGGAGATCGCGACCCGGCTGCGCGGTATGTCTCCCCGTAGACGAGCGCGGATCGCCTTGGCGCGGCTTCGTGTCGCCGGCATTAAGCCTGAGCGCTTCGTCGCCATCGTGCTGGCTATCACAGCATTAATTGAGGAAGACCCCGGCTCCCATCGGACGAAAGAGTTTCGCACGGTCCAGATTGCAAAGAGTCTACATCGGCTAGCGAGCGGCACCCATAAGCGCTGGCCATTCGTAGACCATCAAGGCAGACAGCGCCAAACCGAGCTCCACGCCTTTCCCAGGTCGTCCGGGCCGGTGTTGCGACTGATCGGACGAGCCGTCGAGCAGACGTGCGAATGGGTGGTGGAAAAGCACCTTTCCGCCGTCCTCGCCCTGAAGGTGAAACGGTACGGGCGCCATCCCGTGCTTCGAACAGCAGGCCTCGGATAATTTGCAGTGACAGGCTCTCGCACGTCATATCTGGTGGCCAGATAACGGTACGCACATGTTGGGGCATCAAGCCGGTCACTTTGAGCACAGATTCTTGGGACGATGACACTGAGTAATCAGCACATGCGGTTCGACCCGCAGTTGCGGGCGAGACCCGTGGAGCTAAAGGAAGCCATCGGCCGCTTCACGCGATATCTGATCGCACAGGAAGACAGGCTCGGCCTTCGCTCTCGTGCCCGCAAGGATGAAGACCTACGCAAATTCACTATCGCTGTTGAGGCCGTTGTTTGTAATCTGCTCATGCAGGGTCTCCTTCGGGAAGATACGGCGCTCGCCGTTCCGCTCGACAACAACATGATGTGGGGTGCAAACCGCTACCGGAATCCAGTCTACGGCCAGCACTTCCTTGGCCTGCTTGATCTGCTAGAGCGACTGAAGCTCCTCAAACGGGTCACGACAGGATATCGGTTCTCAAAAACGGCGAAAGCTCCGTCCCTCTTCAAAACGGTCGCCGATCTCGGGAAACGCTTTCCGAGGGTGACGCCGGATTCCTTCCGTCGCGAGCAGGAGCAAGAGATCCTTGTCCTCAAGTCGGGCAGGGACGATGATGGCAACGCGACCTTGATAAACTACTCAGAGAGCCAGAAAACGAGAACCCTTCGCAGGCAAATCCAACGTATCAACAATTGGCTCCTCGATGCCGATATTGAATTGACCGGCACTCGCGCTGCTGCCCGTCTCGGCAAGGAGGGCGAGGTCATCGCCTCCTATCGCCGGACGCTCCGCAGGACGTTCAATAATAAAAGCTGGCAACAGGGCGGCAGGCTTTCCGGCGGCTTCTGGATGACTATGCCCCGCAAGGATCGCTTCCGGCAGATTCGCATAGACGGCAAGCCGGTGGCCGATGTCGATTACCAACAACTCTTTCCGCGTCTCGCCTATGTCCGCGCCGGAGCGCCGCCGCCAACCGGAGACCTTTACGATGTGATGGGAGACGCCACCGGGCGCGATGGCTGGAAGTTGCTCCTCAACGCCTTGCTGTTCACGCGAGGTCCCCTAAAGCGTTGGCCACGTGATTGCAGTCCATTGCTCCCCCAGTTGAACCTCAAGCAGGCGCTGGCCCTTCTAGAGCAAAAGCACGAGCCGATTGCCCATATGTTCGGGACTGGCATCGGTTTTGAACTTATGTTCCTCGAAAGCGAACTGCTGATTGCCGTGGTCACGCATCTCTTTCAGAGCGGCATCCCGGCGCTGCCCCTTCATGATGCCGTGCTTGTGGCGAAGCCGAATGCCGAAGCCGCCAAGGCCGCTATGAAGTATGCCTTTTGCGCTGGCTCGGCTCAGTCCCGCGCGTTTATAAAAGTGGAGTTTGGCCCGGGAAAATAAGCATTTTCGAGCTTGCGCCTCTGCTAAAGGCCTAGGGGGGAAGAAAGAGAAACTTAAAGGGGTTGCCCTTGAAGGTGCGGCCTGAACCTCGCCTCCAAAGCAGCGATGCCAGCCAGACATTATCACCCGACCTTCCTTGGAGGATGACCTACAGACGGGAAGAGTACAGTAGGCACACCACCTCCACCATCACTACCCCTTGGAGGCAACCTCCTCGGCCTCCATCAAGACACACCCTAGGGTAACCTCGGACGATGATGCCAACCGGGCCACCACCACACGGTCTCTCTGAAGGAGCACCCTTAAAGGGATGGCTAGGAGTGCTGTTGCCTGCCTCCCGAAGAGGGTAGCTTCCAAGCCAGCCGCCACGGGAGCTTTTGCGGCAAGCCGAAACCCACAGGACCAAGGAGGTCATCATCACCCTACCGGCTACTGTAAGGTCATTAGAGGAGCGCCCTTAACGAGGAGGGAGGACACAGGCTATCAGCTCGTAGAGGCTTCCTTCAGGTCAACTATCGGCGGCATCGCGACGCTCCCTTAAGTCGTCGCTCAAAGTGATCGGGCAGACACCGGACGGGATGCAGCCAAATGGCTCTCTGTACCCTCAGTCAACGTGACTTCTTGGCTTCGTCGAACAGAAAACGAATCGGCGTCTCCAATGCTTGAGCAACGTGCCAAAGGCTAACAATGGTCGCGTTCCGATTTCCCTGCTCCAAGCCGCTGATGTAGGCCCGGTCAACACCCACTAGATCGGCAAGCTCCGCCTGCGTAATTCCAGCCGCCATCCGCAGCCTCTTTACATTGCTACCTACCAAGCGCCGCACGTCCTCTGACATGCGCACATAGCGACAACTTGTTGCAATCTAATGCGACGCAATATATTGCACATCCATCAAGAGGACACTCAAAAAATGCGCTGCCTAGTCCTGCTCGCCTTGCTTCTGCAGATTAGCTCCTCCTACGCTCAATCCCCTACAGTTGAGTATAGAGCCGCTCTCGAATATTGCGCTGGGCAGCACATGGTAGACCTCGATGATGGAATCTCATCGGCGCCAATCATTGCGCGAGCACTCCTCGGCGTTTGCAGGAGGGAGAATCAAAAGCTCTTCGAGCGGGCGATGGTAGGGCAATCACGCGCCTACGTGACGGGATACGAAAATGCTGCGACTGAGCAGTTCACAACCTTTGTCTTGATGCACCGGGCAAGAAGGGGCCGATCCTGACACCGCCGCCTGAGGGCTCTCCCGGGCAGCTAGCTGGAGCCGAGGCACTCGGGGCTTAATCTGATGTCAGCTTGGCCTACAACAGCGGCGCGAAAGCGGACATCATCGAAGGTCGGCTAAGGGCCCAATAACCGACATATAAATCGATGCCGCAACGCTAGCCGCAAAGTGAACGGCGCCGTCTCATGCGAGATCCAGGGTCTGCAGCGACAACTACAACAGGCCTCGCCTTAGTTGACGCCTTTTCAGCCCGACTGACACTAGCTCCTCGGGCGCCGCACGCGGTTCTCGCTCAAAGATGATTCTATGCTGAGCAATTTTTCCCGAATGTCGTCATCGTAGCGGATGCGAATGAGCCTATAGCCATTCTTCGTTGCCCAGACATTTTTTATTTTGTCACGCCGCTTGATTTCCTCGTGAACTTTCAGCGCAGTTTCTTTTGATGATCCGAAAAACGTTATTGGCCGAAAGTGCTGCTCACCATCAAACTCTATTAGCACTTTATGTTCAGAGATAAGAAAGTCGAAGCGAAGACGTCTCCCATCCGCGCCCACCGTGGAGGCAATCGGAAACTCGCGTTCAAATTTGTAACCGGATTCTCGGAGCCATTCGTCAATGAACCGCTCCCCCTTTGACTGAGAACAAGCAGGGCAACCCTTCCCCTCCAAATGAGCTTGCGCGTTCATTTCGAAGAATCCATGCCCAGAGTCTCGGCAACCGATCAACGACTTCGTCTTGAAGTCCTTATATCGAAACTTCGAATAGTCGAACCTTTTGCCGTGCAGATTTCGAAACCGATCAATAACTTCGGCTTCGTTAAGGCGATTAGCAGTTCTAGAGATTTCGATTGCGCATTTTGGGCAACCCTTACCGTCGAAGTGATGGACAGGCGCCTGATCAAACAATCCATGCTCGGGACAACCAATCCGCACCGGATCTATGCCACGAACATAGCGAACACGAGAGTAATCGTATTTAGAGCCGTGGACATTCTTAAATCTAGCGATCACCTCGTCTTGCGAGTGCCTGGCTCCTTTTCCTAGCAGGGCTACTGCACGTTCTTGACTACAACTGGGGCAACCACGCCCTGCAAGATGATTGGATGGAAGAGTACTGAAATCCCCGTGCATCGCGCAAGTTACGGACACCTTGGTTTTTGCTGTCGTATATATCGTATTTCCATATTTGAATTTTTTGCCATGGACAGACTTCGCGCGAAGCACGAACTCGTCCGTCGTTAAGCGGCGACCCATGCCCTGCTCCGCACGCGAACAGATTGGACAGCCTCCACCTTTCCATAAATTTTGGGCTGCAATAGTGAAGAGGCCGTGCTGCCTGCATCCTACTGAAACAGCGTCAGATTGAGTTCGATAGACTGCATGAGATAAATCGTAGCGCTGACTGTGCGCCGCAATCGCACGTTTCATGAACTCTTCTTGTGATAGGCGCCTTTTCGTCAACTCGAAGCCTGATCGCTCTGACCTTCTTGATAGTTTTGCGTGCGGCTGCCGTTCAAATCCGAATCGGTTCTGATACGCACATTTGGCGCAACCTTCTCTGCCAGCAAGGTGATTGCCTGCTAGCTGCTCGAAACTCCCATGCGTTCGACAAATCATCCGAATTGAATCGCTCGTCGCGGTAAACGAGGTTTCGGCGTAGTCATACTTGCCAGGGAACAAACGCTTAGAACGCGAGATGAATTGCTCGGTTGTAAGCCTTCCAGTCTTGCAGCCAATACAGCCTCCGGCACCCCTCAAGTGAAGGGCAGGAGTGACCTTGAAAGGCCCGTGCTTCTTACAAACGACATCTATCGCGGTTCGAGTGTCTATGTAATTTGTTCCACGGTAATCGAACTTGGCCTTATGAATCTTTTTTGCGCGAGCAACGAACTCGTTCGTAGTGAGACGTCGCGCGGACGCTTTACAGGCTGAACATCCGATCGCGCCCCTAAGATGCTGACTAACAAGCTGCTCAAATTGCCCATGGCTCCGGCAGACGATCCGGGCGTAATCGCCCATCCCGCTGATGGGCCTTAAATCACTGTAATCGAATCGCGCTCCAAAAATCAGACGAGCAGCTCTTACAAATTCCAACTCACTGATAGCCTTTGGCGGCATTTGTCTATTCGCGCTAAATGATATTATGCTATTCGGGGTCCGATTGCGGGCAGACCACGATTTACTTAGGTTATATGATTCGAGAATCCCCTGCGGTGCCAGAGCCCAAGAAAACTTTGATCGGGCTTACCGGACAGACGGCCTGACACCGACGTTGTTCAATAAAGAACGTTTCTAAGCGCGGCGATGTCCCTTGTGGGTCACTGGCGGAAATGCTCTAACCGAGCAGACCATTTCCGCTCAGCCATCAGAGCCAACATCGGTCTTATAAGTACACGCTCTAGTTTCGCTGACACACTTTCCCACCAGTGATCCGTTGATAGTAACCACCATCGAACTTGCGCCAATCGCAGGCGTGACCAGAACGGACCATCTCGGCGCCAATGTCCAGCCCATCGGCAAAACATTGCGCGACAATCCTATCGCGATTTTTCGACTTGGACCTTCCATCACAGACCGTTCCGGGCGGATGGTTCACTTGAATACAGCGCACAGTCTTCTGGTAGACAAGTTTGGAGAGCTGCGCCCACGCCTCCCTTGAGCCGGGCTCACCTGACTCTGGAGCGTCTATGCCGCAAATCCTGATCTTGACGGAGTGAGATGGCAGCGCGATCTCAAAAGTATCTCCATCGATAACGTTTCTACCGTCCCCAACGATTTCGGCAAACGCGAGATTCGGAAGTAGCACTGCTACGATAACAAGAGACGTGCGAAAGAGCAGCGCCATCTAACCCTCCCCGATATGCCGACATCCCAAGATCATATCTTATAGCGGGGATACTTGGCGAGGGCAGCCGCTTGGTCCTCAAGCTCGACACCATGATATCCATCCGCCACGGTGCGACCTTCAAGGGCGTGCCCGGAGATCACATCGAGTGTTCGGCGGTCAATCCCGGACCTTACGCCGATTGGTTTGAAGCGGTGCCTCCAGCCGTGGTTCGGCGCAACACCCTTGTCCGGCACCACTCCACGAGCGAACTCCGCAAGCCTGTTCTTGATGCCCTGCAACGGCCCGAGCACACGCTCCTGCTCGCCACCGTCGTCAGAAGGCCGCAGGAATAAATGACCACGCGGTGCAGTCCTCACGAACTCCACAAAGCCCATTTCAATCAGGTGAGGATGCAGAACCACATCCCTTGCTTCGTTGGTCTTCACAGTGCCCGCCTCAGGCGTGACAGTGAGGTACCAGATATCCCGGCCGTGCTTGTGGAGGTCCTCCTTTCGTAACTGTGCCATCTCACCGACACGCGCACCCGTATACGCCATGAGCCACGGCACCCACCGCTTGGCGGCAAATGTCTCCGGCATCTCTCCACCGCGCTTAGCCCGGAGGCTTGCGGTGAGAATTGCTCTCGCCTCAGCATCTGTGAAGGCTTTGCTCCTTAGTTTCCGTGGTTTTGCAGCCTTAAGCGTGACACCCTCAGCGGGATTGCTGTGCATCTTCCCATTTGACGTCGCCCATCCAAACACAGCTTTGAGCCCCGAGAGATCATTGTCCTTCACTGTCTTCGCTGAGATCGGCTTCCCAGTGCGCGGGTTGATGGTGGCTAAACGGTGATCCTTGAAGCCAATCACATCGCCCTTGGACACGCGGCTGCAATCATCGTGACCGAGGAACGCGACGAAGGCTGCCATCGAGTTACTATAGCTCTCGCGCGTGCTGGGCTTAAGGTTACGGGCCTTTGCCTCCACCCACCAGCCTTCAACCAACGCAGTCAACGAGCCCCGCTTTAGGACCGATTGCTTGATGGTAGCACTGTCCCCGTTCGGCGCGACCCAAGCAGGGAAGCGTTCCGACTTCGGGTCAGGACTGTAGTCGCCTTGAGCATTCCGGAGGCGGACCTCAAACGCATCACGCAGCGCCAGCCAAAAAGCTCTCAGCAGCAGCCCGCGCGACGCGGCATCAACCCGCCGAATTCCTTCAGATAGAAGCAATCGATCAACAAGGCGCCCCAGATGAATCTCAAGGGCAGAAGTCTCCGGGCACTGATCTGCGGGTGGAAGATTGTCGAGATCAAATGGGTTGCGCCGCGGTGCCGGCTTATCCATTTCGTGTTTGCCTATGGTCTCCAAGCGCACAAGACGCATCAAGGCCGCCTCGAAGATTACGGCATCGTCCTCGGGATCATGCGGCACCGGACGCATCTTGCCATCATGGCCCTGCTCCACTGCATACGTGCGCTCGCGTCCCTCACCCCCGGCCCATGCCCTGTAGAGGCGTCCGGCCAAGGCCGTTGCCTGCGCATTGGTGAGGGAGGTAGGGCTATCATCCCGGAAGGCGCGGAGGATGCGCTCAAGATACTGATCGGCCGCCGCGATCCTCGTTTTGACCTCTGCCGGCTCATCGGCTCGAAGGGAAAACCGGATGGCCTGAGCACGGGGCGAGATCGTCACCGCATGCGTCTCCGCACCGAGCGGAAAATGCAGTGTGCGACCAACGAGCCGCTCCCGCACATCCACCGGAATCCGTCGCACATAGAGCTGAAACCGCGAGCCATCGCGCTTCATTGGACGCACCACCCGATACAGCATGTTGCTCACCGTTGTTACACAGTCGGGCGAGCGCAAGTCACTGTAGGGGTTTAACTTATTGAAGGAAAAGGAACCTTCAAGAGGATGGTGCCCAGGGGCGGAATCGAACCACCGACACTGCGATTTTCAGTCGCATGCTCTACCAACTGAGCTACCTGGGCGTGCTGAGGGAAGGACCCAAAGAGAAGGTCAAGGCCCATCGAGCGGGCGGTTTATAGTGGGCTGAAGGCCGCCTGTCCACCCGGCTTCGCCTGAAGGCTACGCCGGGCGCGGCCCGGCTGTGCACAAGGTGGGGTGGCGTTGCCGCGGCTGGCGTGCGGCACGCTGGAAACTCAATTAAGTAATTGATATTACTTTTCTATTCAACGTCATCCACCTCGTCGTCGCGGCCGGGAATGACGTAGGAGCCTTTCAGCCAGCGGTTCAGGTCGACATCACGGCAGCGCGAGGAGCAGAACGGGTGGGTGGCCTGCACGGCGGGCTTGCCGCAGATCGGGCAGGTTTTGAGCGGGCCGGTGGGCATTTTGACCTGGTCGTCCATGATGTCGGCAGCTTACACGGGGTGAAAACGTTCAAGAGCCTGTCCGCAAACAGGTTCCTCGGGCGGACGCGCAGGCGTCGCGGCCCGGGTCCCGCGGGCCAATTCTACTGTGCATGGGGTTGTTTTCGAGATTTTTGTTAAGACCCGTCCGGCGCGGCATTCGCGCTCACACGGCGGTGGCGTTGAGCCAGCCGAAGCGGATCGGGAAGCCCTCGCCGCCGAGCAGCGTCGTGGTCTCGTAGAGCGGCAGGCCGACAACGTTGCTGTAGGACCCCACCATCTTCACCACGAAGGAGCCGGCGATGCCCTGCACGGCGTAGCCGCCGGCTTTGCCGCGCCATTCGCCGGAGCCGATATAGGCCTGGATGTCGTCTTCCGACAGGCGCTTGAAGCGGACGCGGGTCTCGACCAGGCGCTGGCGGAAGGCCTCGCGAGGCGTGACGAGGCAGATCGCGGTGTAGACGCGGTGATTGCGGCCCGAGAGCAGCCGCAGGCACTGCGCCGCCTCGTCCACGAGGTTAGCCTTGGGCAGGATGCGGCGGCCGACCGCCACCACCGTGTCGGCGGAGAGGATGAAGGCGCCGCGCAGTTCGTCGTCGAGCTGCACCGATTTCAGCGCCGCATCCGCCTTGGCCCTTGCGAGGCGATTGGCGCAGGCGCGCGGCAGCTCGCCCCGCTTCGGCGTCTCGTCGACGTCGGCCGGCCGGAGCGCATCCGGCTCGATGCCGGCCTGGTTGAGCAGCGACAGGCGCCGCGGCGAACCGGAGGCAAGTACGAATTTGGGGCGGCCAAGCATCAGGTGATTTTGGGGATGAGGCAGGGGTGAATTGCGCGCGGAACCTATCGGAAGGGGGCTGATTTCACAACCCGGGAACCCGGACTTTGCTGATTCGAGGTGTCCGACATGCCTGTGCCTGCAGTCTGTGACGCGGGTGTTACGCCCGCCGGATGCTACCCGCTCGCCGCCCCCACTTTCGCGAAGCGCCGGCGGATGCGCAGCAGCAGCTGGTCGCAGACCTCGCGGTAGGCGGCGAGCTTCTGGTCGCGGCTGCCTTCGATGGTGGTGGGATCCTGGGTCGGCCAGTATTCGACGTCGGCCGCGAGCGTGCGGGTCAGCTCCAGCGCCTTATGATGCGCCTCCGGCGACAGCGTGATGATGAGGTCGAAATTCAGCCCCTCCCAGTCCTCCAGCTCCTCGAAGGTCTGCGGCCTGTGGACGGAGATGTCCTGGCCGAGCTCGGCCATCACGGCAACGGCGAAAGGATCGAGCTCGCCCTTCCTGGCGCCGGCCGACTTCACGTAGAGGCCCTGCGGAAACATGTGCCGCAGCAGGCTCTCGGCCATCGGCGAGCGCACGCTGTTCATCGCGCAGGCGAACAGCACCGATTGCGGATCGCGTGCGCGTGGGGGCGCAGCCATCCGCGCTTACCCCTTCCAGTGCAGAACAGTAATGAGCGTGAACAGCCGGCGCGAGGTCTCGAAGTCGACCCGCACCTTGCCCTTCAGCCGCTCCTGGAGCGTGCGCGATCCCTCGTCATGGATGCCGCGGCGGCCCATGTCGATGGCCTCGATCTTGTCCGGGGTCGCGGTGCGGATCGCCTGGTAATAGCTGTCGCAGATCATGAAATAGTCCTTCACGATCCCGCGGAACGGCCCCAGCGACAACAGATGCACGACCACGGGCGCGCCGTCCTCGCGGCGGATGTCGAACATCAGGCGGTTGCCGGTGATGCCGATATGCAGCGTGAACGGCCCCTTCCCGTCGGCGCCCTCCGGCGCGAACAGGTTCTGCTCGATCAGGTCGTAGATCGCAATCGCGCGCTCATGCTCGATGTCGGGCCCGGAACGGCCGATCGATTCCTCGTCGAGGGTGACCGCGACGATGCGATTGTTGGAGTCGTCCTGTTCGGGCGGCTTTGTCATGACAGATTGAGGCGCAATCCGATCGAGCGCGAATGGGCGTCCAGCCCTTCCGCCTTGCCAAGCGTCATCGCGGCGGGTCCCAGCGCACGAAGCTGATCCGGGCCGCATTTCAGGATCGAGGTGCGCTTCATGAAGTCGTGCACCGAGAGGCCCGAGGAGAACCGCGCCGAGCGCGCCGTCGGCAGCACGTGGTTGGAGCCGCCGACATAATCGCCGATCGCCTCCGGCGTATGCGCGCCGAGGAACACCGCGCCGGCATTGCGGATCCTTGCGGCGAGCGCGTCGGGATCGGTCGTCATGATCTCGAGATGCTCGGCGGCAATCGCATCCGCAAGCGGGATGGCGTCGTTGAGATTCTTCACCATGATGATGGCGCCGAAGTCGGCCCAGGAGGCGCTCGCGATCGCGGTGCGCGGCAGCGTCTTCAGCTGCGCCTCGACCGCCTTCTCGACATCGGCGGCAAGGCGTGCGGAATCGGTGATCAGGATCGATTGCGCACTCGTGTCGTGCTCGGCCTGCGCGAGCAGGTCGGCGGCGATCCAGTCGGCATTGCCGGTGTCGTCGGCAATGACCAGCACCTCGGAGGGACCGGCGATCATGTCGATGCCGACCTTGCCGAACACCAGCCGTTTGGCTGCGGCGACATAGGCATTGCCGGGGCCGACGATTTTTGCGACCGGCGCGATGGTGGCGGTGCCGTGCGCGAGCGCGGCGACGGCCTGCGCGCCGCCGACGCGGTAGATCTCGGTGACGCCGCCGAGCCTTGCCGCCGCCAGCACCAGCGGATTGAGCTTGCCGTCCGGCGAGGGCACCACCATCACGAGGCGCGAGACGCCGGCGACCTTCGCGGGCACCGCGTTCATCAGCACCGAGGACGGATAGGCGGCAGTTCCCCCGGGCACGTAGAGGCCGGCGGACTCGATCGCGGTGTAGCGCCAGCCGAGCTCGACGCCGAGCGGATCGGTGAAGCGCTCGTCCTTCGGCAATTGGCGGCGATGATAGGTCTCGATGCGGTCGCGCGCGAGGCTCAAGGCATCCAGCGTCGCGGCATCGCAGGCCTTCACCGCAGCCTCGATCTCGGCGGCCGAGACGCGAAGGCCGGATGCGTCCAGTGTCAGCCGGTCGAACTTCGCCGTGGCCTCGAGAAGGGCCGCGTCGCCGCGCCTCGCCACGTCGTCGACGATCGCGCGCGCGGCGGCCTCCACGTCGGCCGAGACCTCGCGCTTGGCGGCGAGGAAGGCCGCGAATCGCTGGTCAAAATCGGCGCTGCTGCGGTCGAGGCGAACGGGCATGTCTGGCTTGGCTTCTGGCTGGTTTCTCGGGGCGATTGGCGCACCAGGTCCCCTGCTCAATGGCGCGACGGCCTCCCGCCGTCAACCCTTGCGAGACGTCGTCGTCGCCCATCGCCATCCTGCTTCGATGTCGTCCTGGCGAAAGCCAGGACCCATTACCCCAACTTGTTGTAATTGAAGCAGGATGTGGTTCCGGCCCACTCCATCACGACCACCGGTGGTAATGGGTCCTGGCTTTCGCCAGGACGACAGCAGGAGTGGGGTCATTCCCATTCCTCACCCCTCCGCTTCGATCCCCGTCCCCAGTTCGTCCGCCCCGAGATCGGTCAGCTCGCATTCGAGGCATTCGACATCGAGGCGGATGGCGCCGCCCTGGGCGAACAAGAGCAGGGCGCTGCCGCCGGGCTCCTCGTCGTGGCCGTCCTGGGGGTGAAACTCGATGCCGACGAGGTCCAGAACCTCGTCCGGGGCTCCGAGGTCGATGTTGCGCGATTTGCAGGCAAGCACGCGGTCGAAGCGGAGCGCGGCGACCAGCCGGCGCGGCTCGGTCTCGCCGTCCAGCGTCTGCTCCCAGTCCAGCCGGCTCATGCCGACCACCAGCCGTTTCTCGCTCTGCCGCCAGATGATGTCCGAGGCCTGCACCCGGGCATCCTGCACATGGGTGGAGATCACGGCGAGATCGTCGGCATCGAGCGCGATCAGTTTGAGCTGGGGCGACATCGCCGGCATTTCTCCTCGGGGGCGGATACGGCCCAACGCGCGCGGCCGCGGAAATTTCCTTAGAACTAACGACCCGGCGGACTAGAGGCTATTGATATCCTCCATCTCCAGCACCTTGCGCGGATACCCCTCCCGGGCGACGCGGATCATGGCGCGGCCCATCTGCTCGGTGGAGGTGACGAGCCGCGGCGAAATCCGGCGCAGCACCGACCAGAGTGGCCAGGTTGCGGCATACACGGCCTGCACCCAGGCGGTCTTGGAGCGGGCACCATGCAGGGGCTGGATCGCGCCGGGCCGGAACATGTAGGCGCCCTTGAACGGCAGCTTGAGCAGATCGTTTTCGGTCTTGCCCTTGACCCGCGCCCACATCCGCGAGCCCTGCTCGGTGGAGTCGGTGTGGGCGCCAGTGACATAGGTGAAAGTCATCTGCGGATTGAGCCGCGCCAGCGTCGTCGCCGCGGCGAGCGTGAGGTCATAGGTGAGATGACGATAGCGCTCCTCGCTCATGCCGATCGAGGAGACGCCGAGGCAGAAGAAACAGGCGTCGAAGCCGGTCAGTTGAGACTCGATCGCCGAATAGTTCGTGAAATCGTCGTGGATGATCTCGGTGAGCTTGGCGTTGCGCACGCCGGTCGGACTGCGGCCGACCACGAGCACGCGGTCGATGCCGGCATCGACCAGGCACTCGCGCAAGACGCCCTGCCCGACCATGCCGGTCGCGCCAAAGATGATGACTTGCATCGGGACGTCCCCAACAGCGTCGCGGCTCATGCGGCGACCGCGATGTCGTCGAAGGATACACCGGTCAGCGTTGCCGAGACATCCCACAGCATGGCCGCCGCGGCGAAATCCCTGGCCTGCGGCGTGATTTTCGCCGGCGCTGGCGGCCCCTTCAATTCATAGAACCTGTTCGGACCGTAATAGCCGCCGGGCTCGGCCGCCGGCGAGGTCGCCGCGAACAGCGTGGGCAGCGCGCCCTCGGCGGCGGACTGGCTGATAAACGGCTGCAGCCAACGGCCGACGCGCCACTGGAGCGTGTTGGCGCCCGGCCCGTTCGCAATGAGATCGGTCCGCGCGTAGCCGGGATGGGCGGCAACGCTGGTCACGCCCCAGCCGGCGGCGAGGCTGCGACGCTGCAATTCCAAGGCAAACATCAGCATCGCCAGCTTGGACTGGCAGTAGGCCCGCCACGGACGATAGGAACGCTTGCCTTGCAGATCATCGAAATTGATCGCGCCGGAGCGGTGCGCGAGGCTCGAGAGATTGACGATTCGAGACGCTTTCGCCCGGCGAAGCTGCGGCAACAGGCGCGCCGTCAGCGCGTAATGGCCGAGATAGTTGGTACCGAGCTGCATCTCGAAGCCATCCTCGGTCTGCTGCCGTTTCGGCAGCGCCATCACGCCGGCATTGTTGACGAGGAGGTCGAGCTGCTCGTTGCCGGCGGCAAAGCGCTTGGCGAAATCGGCCACGGAGGACAGGCTGGCGAGGTCGAGATGCTCGTAGGCGATCAGCGCATCGGGAAACCGCTCGCAAATGCCCTCGATCGCCCGCAGTCCCTTTGCGTCGTTGCGTCCGGTGAGTATGACAATGGCACCGGCGCCCGCCAGCGCCATCGCCGTCTCGTAGCCGAGCCCGCCCGTCGCGCCGGTCACGACGGCGGTCCTGCCGCTGAGGGAGGGGATGTCTGCCGTGGTCCAGTCGGTCATGCCATAGCTCCAGGCTATCAGGGGGTGGAATAAGGCCCGCGACCGGTCTAAATGTGCACTAAGTGCAAATTTGCAAGAGGTGAAATAATTTGAAGGCTTCGAAGCACGCTAGCAGACGCGCCAAGCCCTTGTCCTCCGGAGAACAATCCCCGGCGGCGCCCGGCCTGCGCGAGCGCAAGCAGCAGCAGACCCGCGAGCGGCTGAAGCGCGCGGCGATGGCGCTGTTCCTGGAGCGCGGCTTCGAGACCACGACTATCGACGACATTGCGGCCGCTGCCGATGTGTCGCGCCGCAGCTTCTTCCATTATTTCGCCTCGAAGGAGGACGTGGTCGCCGCCTGGCAGGAGGATGCCGCGGCGGCGCTGGTCTCCGAGATTCTCGCACGGCCTGCGGACGAATCCATGCTGACGGCGGCGGAGAATGCGATCGCCGCGGCGGTCAAGCGGATCGATCCGACCGAGGCGGCAGCGATGTCGCGGCTCAAGCGCGACAATCCCGCGCTCCACGCGCGCGACCAGCTCAAATACGAAAAGCTCGAGCGCGCACTGGCGGACGGGCTCACGCAACGCTCCGGCCGCAAGTCGGACCGGCTGAAGGCGCGGCTCGTCGCCATGATCGCCACCGGCGCGATGCGCGTCGGCGGCGAGAGCTGGATCGGCGAAGGTGCGCGGGAGAAGCCGGAGGCTTTCGTGAAGCGCACGTTCGATGCGATCAGGGCGATATTGAAGTGATCGCTTACCCTCCCCTGGAGGGGAGGGTAAGCGCGGACTTACTCTTTGAAGAACGCCAGCAGGTCCGCGTTGATGGTCTCGGCATGCGTCGTCGGCATGCCGTGCGGGAAGCCCTTGTAGGTCTTCAGGACGCCCTTCTTGAGCAGCTTCGCGGACAACGGCGCGGAGTCGGCGTAAGGCACGATCTGGTCGTCGTCGCCGTGCATCACCAGCACGGGCACGTTGATCTTCTTCAGGTCCTCGGTGAAGTCGGTCTGCGAGAACGCGACGATGCCGTCGTAATGCGCCTTGGCGCCGCCCATCATGCCCTGACGCCACCAGTTCTGGATCACCGCTTCCGACGGTTTGGCGCCGGGACGGTTGTAGCCGTAGAACGGGCCGGCGGCGATGTCGCGATAGAACGCCGAGCGGCCGGCGGCGAGTTGCACCTGGAAGTCGTCGAACACGCTCTTCGGCAGGCCGCCGGGATTGGCTGCGGTCTGCACCATCAGCGGCGGCACCGCGGAGAGGATCGCGGCCTTCGCCACCCGGCTCTCGCCATGGCGCGCGATGTAATGCACGACCTCGCCGCCGCCGGTGGAATGGCCGACGTGAATGGCATTCTTCAGGTCGAGATGCGCGGTGACCGCCGCAAGGTCGTCGGCATAGTGATCCATGTCGTGGCCGTCTGCGACCTGCGCCGAGCGGCCGTGGCCGCGGCGATCATGGGCGATGACGCGGTAGCCGCGCGTGACGAAGAACATCATCTGCGCGTCCCAGTCGTCGGCCGACAGCGGCCAGCCATGGCTGAACACGATTGGCTGGCCCGCCCCCCAGTCCTTGAAAAAGATCTCGACGCCGTCTTTGGTGGTGATGGTGGGCATGGTGGGGCTCCTTTCAGTGGGACGTCATTCCGGGGCGCGCGTCCGCGCGAACCCGGAATCTGGAAATTGTCGCACGAGACTCCGGGCTCATCGCTGCGCGATGCCCCGGAATGACGAGGGTTCGTGCGATCAGGCAAACGCCACCGGCCTGAAGCGGCGCCAGGCGCCGATGGTCAGCACCACGAAGAACACCAGCACGATGCCCTGCACCACGGCGAACACCGGGCCGGACGGCGGCGCCGGCGGCACGGCGGGCGCGAGCGCGGCGAGCGCCGGCACTTTCAGGAACGACTGGATCACCAGCACGAAGACGTTGAAGTACAGCGAGATCATCGCGGTGACGATGTAGACCGGGCGCCAGACGCCCGCGAGCTTCATGCCGTAGAGCGCGATGCAGGCGATCGCGAGCAGCACCAGCGAAATGATGCCGATGATGTGCGAGGGCAACAGCTCCTTGAACGGAAACAGGAAGCCGGTCGCGCTGGTGAGGATCGTGAACAGCAGGAAGATCGCGGTGAGGCCCGGCATCGGCTTCGAGCCGAGCAGGCCGAACATCACGACGAGGCCGGCGACGATGGCGATCAGGCTTATGATGACATGGACCATCGTGAAGACGGGCAAGCTCAACCCAAGAACCATGACATCTCTCCTACTCTCTGCATTGAGATGGAGATTAGTATTACGCCCCTCATGAGATTGCCACATGCGTTGTCGTCACACGCATGGGCAAAGCCATGCGTCATCGTGCGAATCGACAAACGCATGGCTGATTTTTTTTGCATCGCTGTCACAAACGACAGCAGGCTTCGACCAAAATTGAATCGATTGTTCACGCTTCCTTGGTGTCGAAGATCAAGAGGTCGGCACCGCCGCTGGCGAATTTCGGCACGTCGGCGCCTGTCGCCTTGCCTTCCGGACTGGCGAATGCCGCCTGAATGTCGGCCACGCTGTCGAAGGTGAGAATGGCGACGAGATGGATTCCGGAAGGACCTGCGGGAGATGCAACCGGCCCCTTGCTGACGGCGTATTTCTTCAGGCCGGGAAGCTTCTTGGCGAGCGGAATGTGGGTCTCGGCGTAGTACTTGTCGAAGGCCGCAGCATCCTTGGGTGTTTTGTAGAGCACGACGATTTCAGCCATTGAGTCCTCCCTTGGGAATCCTTGTTTTTCCACGCGCGATTGGCCTCGCGACCAGGCGATAGTCTGTGGGACGCAGCAAGATGGCAAGCCGGATTCGACTTGCCATTTGCTTGCCTTCTCCTTGACTAAAGCGCCGGTTTTGCGGCGTCGCCGAGATAGCCGTGCAGCGATGCGACGACTTGCGCGCCCTCGCCGATGGCGCCGCCGACGCGCTTGACCGAGCCGGAGCGGACGTCGCCGACGGCGTAGACGCCGGGCACGGAGGTCTCCAGCGGCGCCACGAGCCGGCCCTGGTTCTGCTCGGACTGCGCGCCCGTCACGACGAAGCCGCCGCGATCGAGCGTCACGCCGCAGCCGTCGAGCCAGCCGGTGGCGGGATCGGCGCCGACGAACAGAAAGAGATTGCGGATGTCGGCAGAATCCTCGTCGCTCGACAGCCGGCTCTTCCAGCGGATGCGCCGCAGCAGCGAGGCCTCGTCGCCCTCGAGCGCCGTGATCTCGGTGTTGAACATCAATTCGATGTTCGGCGTCGCTTCGATGCGCTCGATGAGATAGCGCGACATGCTGGCGCCCAGACCGCCGCCGCGGATGATCATCAGCACCTTCTTGGCGTGACCCGACAGGAACACGGCGGCCTGGCCCGCCGAATTGCCGGCGCCGACCAGGGCGACCTCCTCGCCGGCGCACAGCTTCGCCTCGACCGGAGAGGCCCAGTACCAGACGCCGCGGCCCTCGAACGTGTCGAGCTTTGCGATCTCCGGCCGGCGATAGCGCGCGCCGCTCGCGACCACCACCGCGCGCGAGCGCAATGTGTCGCCGCAATCCAGCGCGAGGGCGAAGGTGCCGCCACTGCGCGAACAGTCCAGCGACTTCACCGACATCGGGATCATGATCTCGGCGCCGAACTTCTGCGCCTGGGTGAAGGCGCGGCCGGCCAGGGCCTGACCCGAGATGCCGGTCGGAAAGCCGAGATAGTTCTCGATGCGCGCGCTGGCGCCGGCCTGGCCGCCGAAGGCGCGCGTATCGACGACCGCAACCGAGAGACCTTCGGAGGCCGCGTAGACCGCGGTCGCGAGCCCTGCCGGCCCGCAGCCGACGATCGCGACGTCGTAGATCCGATCATCCTTCGCTCCGCCGATCATGCCGATGGCGCGGCCGAGCTCGATCTCGCTGGGATTGCGCAGCACGCTGCCGTCGGCGGTGACGACCAGCGGCCAATCCTCCGGCTTCGGCGAATAACGCGCGATCACCTCGGCCGCGTCGTGCTCGCTGTCGGCATCGAGCAGATGATGCGGCTGGCCGTTGCGGGTGAGGAAGCCCTGCAAGCGCACCACGCCGGCGGAGTTCGACGGCCCGATCAGCACCGGGCCACCGACGCCGCCCTGGATCAGGCTGACCCGGCGCAGAATCAGCGCGCGCATGATGCGCTCGCCGAGCTCGGCTTCGGCGACCAGCAGGGCCCGCAGCCGGTCCGGCGGGATCAGGACCACCTCGACATCGCCCTCGGCGCGTCCGTCGACCAGCGCCGGCCTCCCCGAGAGCTGGCCGAGCTCGGCCAGGAACTGGCCGGGTCCCTGGTCGATCACCGGGCTGACATGACCGAGCCCGTCGCGCTGGGTGATGGCGACGTGGCCCTTCAGGATGACGAACATGCCGGGCCCCGGCTTGCCGGTCTCGAACAGCAGCTCGCGATCCGAATAGGTGCGGAGCTCGCCGAAATGCCTGATGCGCTCGATCTCGGCCGATGTCAGCGCGGGAAAGGTCTGCTCGGGGCGCGCGAACCGCGACATCAGCGCCTCACGGTCGTTTCGTTGCTGTCCGTCTTGCCCCATTGCCACGTCGCTCAACTCCAAAAATTCCAGCCGCCGGATTTTAACCGCCGGTCTTGCCGGCGGCCCCCTCATTTAGGGATGCATCGTCATTCTGCGAGGGCTCGGCGCTTGCGGCGCGTTCGCGCGCCTGCAGCTTCCTCCGCTTCAGGTTTTCGCGCAGCGCCGACTTCAGCCGGTCGTCCCGGGATGCCCGGCCCTGCCTCGAATCTTGCCTCGTGCTCTTGTCGTTCTCGTCAGCCATCACCGGTCCATTGCAGCGATCGGCGATAACATGCCCAATGAACGTGGCAGCTCAAGAGGCCCGCGCGATCCGATCGTGCGAAATTCCAAAATGAGGCGAATCCGGCAGCCCGGCCAACTGGCCAGTTGGGTGGGGAAATCGGAACCCGAATCGACGGAAAGTCGGTCGTTTCGAGCCAAAACAGGCATTTTGGCCCCGATATCGGCCCGATTTTCTCGTCTTGGCAGGGCTTGCAAGCTTGCACAGGAGGGGGGCTTGTGGCAGATATCGGCCCGCTTGGTAGGCCCCTCGTGGCGGCCGATTCTAGATCCCAGCACATGCTGCCGTAGCTCAGTGGTAGAGCACTCCATTGGTAATGGAGAGGTCGACAGTTCAATCCTGTCTGGCAGCACCATTCTCTGGGTCAAATCACGCACAGATCGGCATTCTCGCGGCATGCAGTGCCCGAGTTTTGTTCTCACCTTGACCCTCTTTAGGTGAAGAGGGCGCAGGGAAGGCCGGGTGCCGGCTGGCACCCACGATCCGCTGCGCGAAGAATTTGCACACGCAAATGCGCAGGCGGGACAACAGGTGGGCCGGAAAACACCCGGCCTTCCCTGCGCGATGGGTTGACGGCGTATGCGCGCTCTCCCCGGAGCCGAGTTCCTTCTGGCCTCCGTCACCTTGCGAATTGGCGATGCCCGAGACCCGGTCGAGCCCCGATTCATCTCCGCAAGGCTTGACCGTAGCAACGACGGTCAGGACCACGCGTTTTTGCCGTACGCAGCTTCATCCGGCTTCGCTTTAGTAGCTTCGCCGGACTTCGGCGCCGTCCGTCTGCACGCAGCAGGACCTCACGAGGTTCATCTCGCCCTGGTCCCGCATTCGCGTGCCCGACGCAGCCGCGTCCACCGCACCCCGATCCACGTTCGTTACGACGTACGATCGCCCCTCTCCGAGGACCGGGATGGCGAGAGAATGCCGCAAACCCGAATTTCGGTAAAGTGGAATATTTTTGCAAAGGAGGGTTGACGGATTTTTGCGGGAGGCGGGTGTTTTGCCCGACGGGCAAATTGGCGAGCACGGAGACACAAGCCCGACGACACTCCGCAGACCTGATGCCGAGGTTCTTACCTGTTGGTCCGCGCCAGTAAGGTTAATTGTTCCTTTCGATTGTCGGTAAAGTTTTATCTATTATCGTCTTTGTCATTCATAACGAACCCGAGGCTCCGATAGTGTTTGCGTGTTGCCTGATCGTGACTGGGACTGTGCTGCTTCTGTCCGGCTTGGTTGCCTTCGGCTTTCATAGAAACTCGCTGCACTCAATGGCGCTGCTCTAGCCGCACCAGCGAGCCGGATCGTAGGATGGGTAGAGCGAAGCGAAACCCATCGAGATCTTGTTCAGACGAAGCATGATGGGTTTCGCAAGTGCTCTACCCATCCTACGCATGATCAGCTGTCTTCACCCACCTGATGCCCAGCAAAGCGATCATCCGCACGGCGCAGCCGGCGGCAAAGCTCGCGGTTGATGTTCTGCAGGACGATCACGTAGGCGTGGATATCGGCCTTGTAGCAGGCGTAGAGTTTTTGAGCCGTCAGCTCGTACAGCACCGTCGAGTTCTCCGCGACCACCGTGGCGGAGCGGTTTTGCATTTCGATCAGCGTCATCTCGCCGAAGAAATCCCCTCGCTCCAGAATGGAAATCGGGATGACGCTTCCCGAAGTCGCCCGTTTGCTCACCGCCAGCCGGCCGGATCTGACGATGAACATCGAGCGTCCCGGCTCGCCTTCCGCCACGACTGTCGCGCCGGCTTCGAAGCGGCACTCGACCAGCATCGACATCAGGAGGTCGAGACCTGTGTCCGAAAGACCGCCGAAGAACGGCGTCGCGAGCAGGAACGCTTTCATCTCGGGGGCATTGACAGCCATCGGGCGAGGATACGCCCCGTCGCTATCTCCGACAAGCAGAGCAGATATCGGCGGTGACGGCGCTCAGCGTGTTCGAACAATATGACCAGCAAAGTTTCGTAGGATGGGTGGAGCGAAGCGAAACCCATCGAGGGCTTGTTCGGTGTCGAAGCATGATGGGTTCGCTTCGCTCTACCCATCCTACGCATTAAACCGCTTTGGCTCACTGCCGCGCAGCGTCCTTCGCTTTCGCCAAACCTGAAGGTCGACCATGGCTTTCACGGTTGCCGCGAGGACGAGCGCGCAAAGCGCCGCCTTCGAGATCGTCTCCATCGTTCCCTCGATCAGCAGGCAATGGACCGCGCTGCCTGCGACGATGACGATCGCGAGAGGCATATGAACGAAACGCCACGTTCGCGGCCGCAGTCCCAATCGCCGGCGCAGTAGAGCCAGGAGCGCAACGATGAAGATGGCCCACATGGCGATCACGCCGAAGGGCGAGAACGGCGTCGGCGACGAGAAGGTCAGGGCGTCGATCATGTCGGGGGGACTGGTGATCCAGAGGCCGGCGACATGGATCACGATCGCCAGAGCAAGCGCCCCACCGATCCAGTGATGGGCGCGCCGTCCGCGATAGGCCGACAGTCCCGGCAGATATCCGCCGATCAGCAGGGGCTGCACGAGCACGAGACCCAGCGCGATAATCCCCGCAAACCCGGCAAGGATATAGACCGGACCGCGCCATGCGAGCTGCTCGCTTCCTGCGGCAGCAGCGATCGGCACGCCAATGGCCGAAACCAAGGCGCCCCAGATCAGGATCACCCGGGCCAGTTTCCACCCCGTCATTCGTTGGCCCGGTCAGGCCGGCTGCAGAACGAAGTGCGCCTCGAGGCTGGTTTCCTTTGCGCTGCGCATCACCGGCCGCAGGAAGACGGTCTTGAATTCACCGCTGTCATAGGCGAGGTGACCATGCGGCTGGCCGAAGATCGGAATGATCTGCGGCATCTCGAGCCGGAACTTGCCGTCCTTGTCGGTGAGCGTGGCGCCATGGCTCTGCGGCTCGTGCTCCTGTCCTTCGACCGTGTGCGCCCAGATCTGGATGCGCTGCCCGGCAAGCGGAGCGCCGTCGCCGGCTCGGCGGACGGTGCCGCTCATCCAGAAGCCGCCCTTGCCGATGCGATCCACGATCGCCGCGCCCTTGCGGTAGTTGTTCGCCCCGCCCGACATCGTTTCGGTCGGCGCGAGTCCGTCCGCGCGGGCCGGCAGCAGGAGCCCGGGAACGCCGGCTGTCAAAACCCCGGTTGCGAGAACGGAGCCGCCGGCGACGAGGAGGTTGCGGCGGCTGAGTACGACCATGGTCATGTCGATTCCTCCTGGCGACCGTTCAGTGGCTCTGCCAAGCATACAACAACACGCACGAGACGCCCAGTTGCGACAAAGGGCGCCATAGGTCGCAATAACAGTGTTGTGAACGGAGGCGCAGGCCGCTCAGACAGCCTCGTGGGATGGGTTGAGCGAAGCGAAACCCATCGAGGCTTTGTTCGACGACGAAACATGATGGGGTTTCGCAAGTGCTCTACCCATCCTACGCGCTATTCAGCCACGCTTGCCCTTTTGTCGTTCAAGGCGGAGCCTTTGTGCTCTCATACGTTTTATCTCTTCATTGAGAGCGTCGGTTTTTTCATCAAGGCGTGAATTCTCTGATTTCGGCTCGTCGCGCTGACGTATCTTTTCGAGCGTTTTCTCAACCGAGAGCTTGGTCGGATCGGCCATCGTACCTCTCCAGGAAGGAAATCGAAGCAACCAATGTCGGAAGTGAAAATGAAACCAGGTTTTGAATGTTGACGTAAATCAAACCTGCGCTGGGAGTCCGCTGGGTCAAAAACGCTATCTGGCAGTTCGCCGGTCACCCGCGACAATTCCGAATGGCATCGTTGCGCCGGTGTCCGATCGACACTGCAACGCTAACATTCGGGCTGGCAGGTACTACATATGGAGCCCCGGCGCATATCGCCCTCCACCCGGACCCCCACGCATGATCCCCTTCTCCGTGCTCGACCTCGCTCCCATCCGCCAGGGTGGCGACGCCGCGCAGGCGTTTCGCAATTCGCTTGATCTTGCCCAGCACGCCGAGGCCTGGGGCTACAAGCGGTTCTGGCTGGCCGAGCATCACAACATGACGGGGATTGCGAGCGCGGCGACGTCCGTGGTGATCGGGCATGTCGCGGGCGGGACGAAGACGATCCGTGTCGGCTCCGGCGGCGTCATGCTGCCGAACCATTCGCCGCTGGTCATCGCCGAGCAGTTCGGCACGCTGGAGTCGCTCTATCCGGGACGGATCGATCTCGGGCTCGGGCGGGCGCCGGGCACCGACCAGTTCACAGCAAGGGCGCTGCGGCGTGACCTCGCCACCACGTCCGAGAATTTTCCGCATGACGTGCTGGAATTGCAGGCGTTGCTCGGCGATGTGCAACCGAACCAGACGATCCGCGCCGTGCCCGGCATGGGGACCAAGGTGCCGCTGTGGATCCTGGGATCGAGCACGTTCGGCGCGCAGCTTGCGGCCATGCTCGGCCTGCCCTTCGCCTTCGCCTCGCATTTCGCGCCGCAGATGATGATGCCGGCGCTGCGCGAGTATCGCGCGCGTTTCGAGCCCTCGGCGCAGCTCGACAAGCCCTATGCGATGGTCGGCGTCAACGTGTTCGCGGCGGAGAGCGACGCCGAGGCGCAACGCATGTTCTCCTCGCTGCAGCAGCAGTTCATCAACCTGCGCCGCGGCACGCCCGGCCCGCTGCCGCCGCCGGTCGACGACATGGACGCGCTGTGGTCGCCGGCGGAGAAGGCCATGGTCGGCCAGTCGCTGTCCTGCTCCGCGGTCGGCTCGCCCACCGTGGTCGAAGAGAAGCTGAAGGCGCTGATCGCCGAGACCGGCGCGGACGAATTGATGACCACCGGCCAGATCTACGACCACGCCGCCCGGCTGCGCTCGTTCGAGATCGCGGCCGAGGTGCGCGGCCGGCTGGCGGCGCAACCGGCCCGGTGATCAAGGCATCACACGGCCGAGCCAGGTATGGCCGATCCTCACGCCTCGCGGATCGCGTTCATGAAGCTGGCGAGTTTCGCGCAGGTTGCAGTTACAGCATTGACGTCCTACACTCGGCGCCTGGAAGGGTAGCGTAGCGCCGATCCCTCAAGGACTGATCGTAGGCTGCCGATGGACGTGGTCCGCAGTCGAGCATTCGATTTCGTCGAGACAGTGCGGCAGCTTCCTGATGTCGCGAGCATTCTGGATGCGATGAGCCGCACGCTCGGCCAGCACGGCTTCGACTATTTCTGCAGCTCCTATGTCGCCCCGCTGTCGACCGAATCGCCGCGCGAGGCGGTTCTCGCCGAACGGTTGCCGGCCGGCTTTCTCGATATGTATTCCGAGGCGCAGTATGTGTGGCACGATCCCGCGCTGCGCTATTGCAGGACGACGCTTCAGCCGTTCCGCTGGTTCAGGGAAGCGCCGTACGATCCGGAACGGGAGCCGCGCGCCGTCGAGCTCGTGCGACGCGCCCGCGACTTCGGCATGGTGGATGGCGTGGTGATCCCGGTCATCTCGCCGGCGGGCCGCACCGGCCAGGTGTGGTTCGGCGGCGCCGAGATCGATCTGCCGGAGCGCGATCTCCCGGCGCTCCACCTCATGGCGCTTTACGCCTTCGACCGGGTGCTGAAGCTGCGCGGCCTGCCCGCGGCTCCGCAGCTCGCACTGTCCTTGCGCGAGCGCGAGGTGCTGACGCTGGCGGCCGTCGGGCGATCCAGCGATGAGATCGCCGACGCCCTGGCCATCACGGGACGCACAGTGAAGGCGCACATCAAGAGCTGCTGCAAGAAGCTCGGCGCAGCCACCCGCACGCAGGCCGTGATGATCGCCATGCGCGACCGGATCATCTCGCCCTGAGGTGCCAGGCCCGATCGCGACCGGAGTCGATCAGTCGGCAAAGCCGAACAGCTTTGCCGGATTGTGCACCAGGATCTTTTCCAGCTCCGCCTGGTCCGCCGCGTAGCGGTACATCAGCTCGAGCAGGTCGGCATCGTTGGGCGGCTGCTTGACGGAGACCGGATGCGGCCAGTCGCTGGCCCAGACGCAGCGGTCGCTTGCTGCCTCGATATAGGCGCGCGCGATCGGGATCACGTCGTCGTAGGGCGGGCCGGCCTTCGAGGTCTTCTCGCCGAGCGACAGCATCACCCAGAAATTTCCCTTCTTGAGCAGCTCCAGCATCTTGCGCAGGTTCGGATCGTCCTTGCCGGCTTGCGGATCGGGGCGCGCCATGTGGTCGATCAGCACGGGAACGTCGAGATTCTCGTACTTCGCGACGCTGGAGACGATGCCGTCCTTCTCCGGCTGGATCTTGACATACCAGCCGAGCTCGCGAATGCGGGCGATGGCGCGGGCGAAATCGGCATCCGACAGCACGGCGCCGAGCTCCTGGCGGAAGCTGAAGCGCGCGCCGCGGACGCCGGCGTCATGCAGCTTTGCGAGATAGGAATCGTTCGCCTCGGCAAACACCAGCGCGTTGGCACAGCCGCGGTAGTTCGGACCCATCGCCGCGAGGGCGTCGAGCACGACGGCATGATCCGCGCCATAGGTCGTGGTCTGCACGATGATGCCGCGCCCGATGCCGAGCGCCTTGTGCATACGCAGCGCCGCTTCCCAGGTCGCGGTCGGCATTCGATAGGCCGCGCCGGGGCGCTCCGGATATTTCTCGATGGGCCCCAGCACGTGGAACTGGCTGTCGATGGTCCTCAGTGGCGGCGCCTTGACCGGGCGGCGCGGGTTGGGGTCGAACGGCAGATAGGTCGGCATGTGCAAATCTCCTTCAGTCGATCACGGCGGTGAAGTCGCACTGCACCAGCGCGCCGCCGTCCATGTTGTCCATCGGCAGCGCGTGGCGCGCCGGGCGCGAATGCTCGTCCGGAAACATCTTCAGCCACTCGACATTGACGGGCCCGCGCTGCGAGCGGTCCTTCAGCCACACCGTCATCTTGATGATGTCGTCGGTGGTGCCGCCGGCGGCCTCCACCGTCGCCTTCATGTGCGCGAACATGTTGGCGCATTGCGCGTCGAGACTCACGGGCATCGCGCCGGCCGCATCGCGGCCAAGGATGACGCCCGACATCACGAGATTGCCGATGCGGCAAGCGTTCGGAATCGGATTGGCGTGCTTGAAGCCGCCGATGTGGATGCTCTTGCGCCGTGTCATGGTGCGCTCCCTCTTGTGTGTTGGTTCAGACGAACTGGCACGACACCGAGCCGAACGCGCCGTAGTCGGCGTGGAACGTGTCGCCGCGGCGGATGTCCACCGGCCGCGTGAACGATCCCGCCAGCACCACCTCGCCGGCCCTGAGATATTCGTCATGCGGCGCGAGCCGGTTGGCGAGCCAGGCGATGCCGTTGGCGGGATGATTGAGCACGCCGGCGGCAAGCCCGGTCTCCTCGACCTCGCCGTTGCGGAACAGCAGCGCGCCGATCCAGCGCAGATCCGCATCCATCGGGCGGAACGGCCGGCCACCGAGCACCAGCGCGGCGTTCGCGGCGTTGTCCGAGATCGTGTCCATGACCTTTCGCGTCTTGCCCGTTTCAGGATCGACGCGGTGCATGCGCGTCTCCAAGATCTCCAGCGCCGGCGTCACGTAGTCGGTGGCGTTGAGCACGTCGAAGATGGTGCAGTCGGGCCCGCGCAGCGGCGCCTTCAGCACGAAGGCGAGCTCGACCTCGATCCGTGGCGCGTGAAAGCGATCGAACGGGATGGGCGTGGCGTCGGCATAGAACATGTCGGCGAACAGCACGCCGTAGTCGGGCTCGGAGATGCCGACCGCGTTCTGCATCGCCTTCGAGGTCAGGCCGATCTTGTGGCCCTTGATGACGCGCCCTCGCCCGAGCTGGAGTTTCGTCCAGGCGCGCTGGATGGCGTAGGCGTCCTCGATCGTGAGGCCGGGATATTCTTTCGAGAACATCGGGATCAGCGCCTTGGTGCGCTCGGCCTCGTCCAGGCGCGCGGCAAGACGTTCGATCGTGGCGGCATCCAGCATGGTCTATTGCTCCGCGGCCACGGTGTTGCGCAGCACGCCGATGCGGCTCGACTCGACCTCGACGACGTCGCCGACTTTCAGCCAGCGCGGCGGATCGAAGCGCGCGCCCGCCCCGGTCGGCGTACCCGTCACGATCATGTCGCCGGGCTTCAGGGTGGCGAAGGTGGAGAGATAGGAGATCAGGAAGTCGAACGGGAACATCAGCCGCTCGGTGGTGTCCTGCTGCCGCACCTCGCCGTTGACGCGCGTGGTGATGTCATGAGGCCCGCGCGGGTCGAGCTCGTCCGCCGTGACGATCCACGGGCCGATGCTGCCGGAGCGGTCGAAATTCTTGCCTTGCGTGACGTTGAACTTGCCGTGGCGCAGCCAGTCGCGGATCGTGCCTTCGTTGCACAGCGTCATGCCGAAGATGTGCGACCACGCCTTCTCGCGCGGGATGTGGCGGCCTTCCTGCCCGATCACGATCACGAGCTCGCCTTCATAGTCGAGCTGATCCGAGACTTTGGGCTTCTCCAGCGGCTGGCCGGAGCCTGTCATCGACGACATGCTGCGCACGAACAGGCTCGGATATTTGGGCAGGTCCGAATTGTCTTTATATTCGGCGTTGCGCTCGGCGTAGTTGACGCCGATGCACCAGAGCTTTTCGGGCGCCAGCACCGGCGGCAGCAGGACGAGATCATCGAGCGCGTAGTCCGGTTGCTGATCGGCGATCACTTCCTGCGCGTCCGCCAGCGCATTGGCCGCGATCAGCGCCTTCACGTCGGAGAAGTCGCGGCCGATCCGCCGGGTCAGATCGACCACGCCGCCCGCGACGGCCGCGCCGTAGCGCGCCTCGCCGTCCAAGAGATAGCTCAGGAGTCGCATTGTGGTTTTCTCCAATGGTCTTGGGCACAAGGGCCGCGATGGGCCGCGCGCTCAGTCGGTCGATTTGGGAGTTTGAAAGACGGTGTTCAGCGTCACGATTTCGCCGAGGCGGGCGTAGCGCGGCCCGCCGATGCGCGCGATCGGATCGAGCGCCCGGGTCTCGACCTTGCCGTTTTCCACGAGGCCGTCGCGAATGTGGAACATCACGACCTCGCCGACGATCAGCCGGCTGCGCGCGTCGCCGAATTCGAGGCACTGCCGGAAGCGGCACTCCATCGCGACAGGTGCGGCCGCGAGCCGCGGCACCTTGATGCGCTCGCAGCTAAGCGTCTCCAAGCCAAGCTCCGCGACCTCGCTGACTTCAGGCGGGTGCTCGATCGAGCTGTCGTGCACCGCAGACATCAGCGGGGTATCGGCGATGTGGATGACGTATTCCTCGGTGTCGAGGATGTTGTGCGCGGTGTCCTTGTAGTCCGCGCCCTTGCGGCCGACGCTGATGGCGAGCATCGGCGGCTTCTGCGAGACGAAGGTGAAGGCGCTGAAGGGCGCGAGGTTGAGCACCCCGGAGCGCGACAGGCTCGTCACCCAGGCGATGGGGCGCGGCACCACGATGCCGGTCATCAGCCGGTAGATGCGCTCCGCGCCGAGCTCGGTGGGATCGATCCGCATCACTCAGTCCGCCTTGATGTTGGCCTTGCGCACGACCGGAATCCACTTGGCGTCCTCGCGCTCGAGATAGGCCCTGAACTCGTCCGGCGTCATCGCGACGGCTTCCCCGCCCAGCTTTTCGAACTTGTCCACCACGCCCGGGTCTTTCAGGATCGCAACCAGCGTCTCGTGCAGCTTGTCGACGACAGGCGCCGGCGTGCCCGCGGGCGCGAACAGGCCGGTGAAAGTCTGGCCGTCGAAATCCTTGTAGCCGAGCTCGGTGAAGGTCGGGACGTCAGGCAGCGACTTCAGCCGGTGCGGGCTGGTGACCGCGAGCGCGCGGAACAGGCCGGCCTTGATGTGCTGGAGGCTGACCGTGAGCTGGTCGAACGCGAACTGCACCTGGCCGCCGAGCAGATCGTTGATGGCCGGCGCGTTGCCGCGGTAATGCGCGGTGACCCATTGCAGGTCGAGATTCGACTGCATCAATTCGCTGAGCAGATGATTGGTGGTGCCGGGGCCGGGCGAGGCCATCGTCAGCTTACCGGGCTCGCGCTTGGCGAGGTCGATGAATTCCTTGAAATTGTTGGCCTGGACGGAGGGATGCACCTCGAGCACCAGCGGCGTCATCGAGATGGTCGAGATCGGCAGGAAATCCTTCTTCCAGTTATAGGCATCGCGCTTGTTGATCTCGGTCGCGAACAGCACCGGGCCGTTGGCGCCGACGAACAGCGTATAGCCGTCGGGCGCCGATTTCGCGAAAGCCTCGCCCGCGATCATGCCGCCGGCGCCGGCCTTGTTCTCGATGATGAAGGGCTGACCGAGCTTTTCCTGGAGCTTGTCGGCGACGATGCGCGCGGCGCTGTCGACATTGCCGCCGGCCGGATAGGGCACGATCAGCTTGACGCTGCGCGCCGGCCATTGCTGGGCCGATGCGGGCCCCGCCAGCATCGCCGTGACAGCGGCTATGGCAATCGCGATTAATCTCATGTTAACCTCCCGGCGGCGCTTCCAATTCACTTCGAACGCCTTGACGTTGCGCACGGCGCTCGATCGCCGCGCAATCTCCAGATGCGCGCTTTACCTGTCGAGTGAATTGTGGCGTTCTTGTCCATATTATGGACAAGAGACCTTCTCCGAAAGTCGCCCATAGCGCGCTGGAACCGCGACAGGGCGCGCAGGCGATCCGGCGCGCGCTCGCGGTGCTGCGCATTCTTGCCGCAGGCCGCGAGGACGGCGTGCCGCTGGCCGAGGTCGTGCGGGCGACCGGCCTCACCCGTCCGACCGTGCATCGCATCGTCCACGTGCTGATCGAGGAAGGCATCGTCGAGCGGCACGATCGCACCGGCCGCTACGCGATCGGCAACCAGGTGCCGGAACTGGCGCTGGCACGGGCGCGGCCGTCGCGGCTGCTGGTCGCGGCAAATCCGTCGCTGCGGCGCGCCTCCGCCGAGATCGGCGACACGCTGTTCCTGACGGTGCGGACCGGCAACGACACGCTGTGCGTCGATCGCAGGATCGGCGTCTATCCGATCCAGGTGCTGTCGATCAAGGTCGGCGCGCGCCGGCCGCTCGGCGTCTCCAGCGCCGGCGTCGCCATCCTCGCCGCGATGCCGGCGCAGGACGCGCGAAAAATCGTCGCAGCCAACGAGAAGCGGTTCGAGGCCTACCAGACCGACGTCGCAGCCGTGATGAGCCAGGTCACCGCCGCGCGGAAGCGGGGTTACAATATGAGAGAGATCGGCCTCGTGCAGGGCACCAAGTCGATCTCGACCTGGATCAAGACCCCGGACGGACAGCCCGCCGCGGCGATGACCGTCTCCGCCGTTCGGACGAGGCTCGGCCCGCGCCGCGAGCAGGAGGTCGCGGAGATCCTGCTGCGGGAGGCGCGGATCATCGAGCAGGCGATCCGGGGCAATGTCGGCTAACTGAAGGCGGCGCCGTTCGCCTCTCCCCGCTTACGGGGAGAGGCCGGATTGCATCGAAGATGCAATCCGGGTGAGGGGGACTCTCCGCGAGTCCGACTGTCACCGTGATCTCGGATGGAGCCCCTCACCCCAACCCTCTCCCCGTAAGAACGGGGCGAGGGAGCCCACCGGCGATGCGGACAGAGCTCGCCTCAATCATGTCACCGCTGTGCGCCATCCCACGGCGCTGTCAATGGGCTGACTTGGCACACCGTTTTGTGGCACAAGGGCCGCCATCGCCGACCGAGCAACGAGGCCACGCATGCCCGCGCCAAAACCGCCTGCCTTCGAGACCCTGAGCCTGCATGCGGGCCAGCATCCGGATCCCGCGACCGGCGCCCGCGCGGTGCCGATCTACCAGACCACGTCCTACGTGTTCCAGGATTCCGATCACGCCGCCGCGCTGTTCAACCTGGAGCGCGCCGGCCACATCTACACGCGCATCTCCAATCCGACCACCGGCGTGCTGGAGGAGCGGCTCGCCGCGCTCGAAGGCGGCGTCGGCGCGATCTGCACGGCGAGCGGCATGGCCGCGCTGCATCTGGCCATCGCGACGCTGCTCAACGCCGGCGACCACATCGTGGCGTCGAGCTCGCTCTATGGCGGCACCATCAACCTTTTGGCGCATACGCTGCCGCGCTTCGGCATCACCACGACATTTGTGAAGCCGCGCGATCTCGATGCGTTCCGCAGCGCCATCAAGCCGAACACCAAGCTCGTGATCGGCGAGACCATCGGCAATCCCGGGCTCGAGGTGCTCGACATCCCGAAGGTCGCGGCGATCGCGCATGAGGCAAAAATTCCGCTGCTGATCGACAACACCTTTGCGACGCCCTATCTCAGCCGGCCGATCGAGCTTGGCGCCGACATCGTGATGCACTCGGCGACCAAATGGATCGGCGGCCACGGCATCGCGATCGGCGGCGCCATCATCGACGGTGGCCGCTTTGACTGGCGCGGCTCCGGCAAGTTCGGCGTGCTGACCGAGCCCTATGGCGGCTATCACGGCATCGTCTTCGACGAGCAGTTCGGCACCGCGGCGTTCATCATGCGCGCGCGCACCGAGGGCCTGCGCGATTTCGGCGCCTGCCTGTCGCCGACCAACGCGTTCCAGCTCTTGCAGGGCGTGGAGACGCTGGGCGTCCGCATGGACCGGCATATGCAGAACACGCATTCGGTGCTGGAGGCGCTGAAGTCCAACAAGGCGGTGGACTGGGTCCTGCATCCCTCGCTTGAAGACCACACGGACTACCAGCTTGCAAAGCAGCTGCTGCCGCGCGGCGCCGGCTCGATCGTCTCCTTCGGCATCAAGGGCGGCCGCCCCGCCGGCCGCAAGTTCATCGAGTCATTGCGCATGATCAGCCATCTCGCCAATGTCGGCGACGCCAAGACGCTGGTGATTCACCCCGCCTCGACCACGCATCAGCAGATGGACGCCGAGCAGCTCAAGGCCGCCGGCATCGGCGAGGAGCTGGTGCGGCTGTCGGTCGGCATCGAGACCGCCTCCGACATCATCGACGACCTCAATCAAGCACTGCGCATCTCGCAAAAGGTCTGACACCATGAAGCTTTCCGTCAACGGGGCCGAGGTATTTGTCGCAACCGGCGGCCGCGAATTCGACAAGTCCCTGCCCGCGGTGGTCTTCATCCACGGCGCCGGCTTCGATCATTCGACCTGGGCGCTGCATACGCGCTGGTTCGCCCATCACGGCTACTCCGTGCTGGCACCGGACCTTCCCGGCCACGGCCGCTCGGCCGGCCCTTCGCTTGGCACCATCGCCGAGATGGCCGACTGGACGGCGGCGCTGCTCGATGCGGCAGGAGCTGTGAAGGCGCATCTGATCGGCCACTCCATGGGATCGCTGATCTCGCTGGAGACCGCCGCGCGGCATCCCGACAAGGTTTCCGCGCTGAGCCTGATCGGCACCGCCCCGACCATGACGGTCGGCCCGGATCTCTTGAAGGCGGCCGAGGCCAACTCGCAGGATGCCAACGACATGGTGTCGATCTGGGGCCTCGGCTTCAACGCGGAGCTCGGCGGCAGCCTCGCGCCGGGCCTGTGGATGCATGGCGGCGCGCAGGCGGTGCTGAAGTCTTGCGAGCCGGGCGTGCTGTTCAGGGATCTGTCGGCCTGCAATGCCTACGCGAATGCGCTGACCGCTGCCGCGAGCGTCAAGGTGCCGGCGACGCTCATCCTCGGCGAGCGCGACATGATGACTCCGGCGAAGGCGGGCAAGGCGCTCGCGGCCGCGATCCCGCATGCGAAGACCGTCGTGGTGCCGGGCGCCGGCCACATGATCATGGCCGAGCGCCCGGATGAGTTGCTGGCCGCGCTGAAAGGCTGAGCCCGGCTCAAGACCCCGGCGTCCACTTCCAGACGATGTCGGAGACATTGACCGGCTTCGGGATCAGGCCGAGCTTTGCGAAGCGGTCGGCAACGACCTGCTGGCTCTTGACCACCTCGGCATCGATCGGCACCACACGATAATTGGAGCGGGCGACGAAGCGGCGGATCGCTTCGATGTCGACGCCGGTCGCCTCGGCCTGCGCCTTCGCCACGTCCTCGTGGTGCGAATCCGCCCATACGCCTTCGGACGCGAAGGCCGTGTTGAGCTTCGCAACGAGCGAGGGATACTTCTCCACGAAATCGGCGCCGGCGATGTAGAAGGCGTTCGGCTTGTGCACGTCCTTGTCGAAGGCGATGACGCGCGCATTCTCCTTCAGCTCGGCGAGCGCGAGATAGGGATCCCAGATCGACCAGGCGTCGACCGAGCCCTTCACGAAGGCCGCCGTCGCGTCGGCCGGCGCGAGCGGCGCAGGCGTGATGTCGGACCAGGACAGGCCGGCCTGCTCGAGCGCCGCGACTAGCAGATTATGCGCGCTCGATCCCTTGCCGAAGGCGACGCGCTTGCCCCTGAGATCGGCCAGTGCGTGAATCGGCGAGTCCTTCGGCACGACGATCGCCTGGGTGTTGCCGTCCGATTTCACCGCGGCGACGTAGCGGATCTTTGCGCCGCCCGCCTGCGCGAAGATCGGCGGGGAGTCGCCGACATAGCCGAAATCGACGCTGCCGACATTGATCGCCTCCAGCAGCGGTGGACCGAACTGGAAGTCGATCCACTTGATCTCGATGCCGAGCGGCCTGAAGGCGTTTTCGAGCGTCTGACGCTGACGCACCGCCGGGAAGAAGCCGCCCTTCTGGGTGCCGATGCGGATTTCCGCTGGCTTGTCCTCCGCGTGCACGGGTGCAGCCAGGGCTGTCGCGAGCAGGAGTGTCGTTGCGAGCATGTGTCGTCGAGTAATCATATCGCGGTCCTTTCGGTGGGATCAGTTGGCGAAGAGTTGCAAATTCGCGCGGCGGCTCCGCTCGGAGAACACCGCGCGCGCGGCCCGCTCGGCTTCGCGCGCCGAGCGGAACTGGCGGCCTTCGAGGCTGTCGAACAACCGCTCGGAGGAAAAGAAGCGGAAGCCGCGCGCGTCTCTTGTGATGATGCCGGCGGCGCGGTCGTGGATTTCGATGATGTAGGCGTTGGACTGGGCTTCGAACTGGGCTTCAAACTGACCTTGGGACATGACTGCTCATTCGCCGCGATTGCGACGTTCCTGTCTTGAGATTTGCGATGGGACGTACTGAGAGGGAGGCGCTCAGCAGCAACAACAGGCGCCGGTGGCCGCCGAGAAACAGCGCCGCGTCATGCTCGGGTGCATGTCGTCCGGATTACGCTGGTGATCGGTTCTCATATTGCGGCTTCGGCTCGAGGAGCAGCTTCGATGCCGCAAATATCGAGCGATCGACGCGATTGGTCAATGAAATGGCTATCCATATTTACGAGCGACACGTTCGGCCGCTTCTCCCGCCGCAAGCGCCCGCAGGCAGATTCATCTCGCGACGAGTTCAACACGCGCGAGCGGCGCACATGATAGGCTCCGGCGGGCGCAAAACAGAGGATTGGGAGATCCCGGCATGGCAAATGACCTGAAGGGGCGCACAGCGCTCGTCACCGGCGGCTCACGCGGGATTGGCGCCGCGGTCTGCCGCCTGCTGGCCGAGGCCGGCGCGGCGGTGGCGATCAACTGCCGCGAGCGGATCGGGCAGGCCGAGCAGCTGGCGGGCGAGATCAACAAACGCGGCGGCCGCGCCATCGCCGTTGCCGCCGACGTATCGCAGCGCGAGGCCGTCGCTGCAATGGTCGCACGCGTCACGGCGGAACTCGGGCCCATCGACATTCTCGTCAACAATGCCGGCATCGCCATCACGCGCGGCGTCGACGACCTCACCGAGGACGATTTCGACCGCACCATCCTGGTCAATCTGAAATCCGTCTTCCTGTGCACGCAGGCGGTGCTGCCGGCGATGCGATCGAAGAAATGGGGGCGCATCGTCAACATCTCCTCCGGCGCGGCACGCGGCGCCGGCTCGATCGGCCCGCACTACAACGCATCCAAGGCCGGCATGGAGGGGCTGACGCGCGGCTATGCGGCGCGGCTGGTGAAGGATGGCATCAACGTCAACGCGGTGGCGCCGTCGCTGATCGAGACCGACATGATGAGCGGCCAGCCCCAACTCGTCAGCCGCATCCCGCTCGGCCGCTTCGGCACGGCGGATGAGGTGGCGAAGGCGGTGATGCTGCTGGTCGACAATGCCTACATGACCGGCCAGACTATCGCGCTGAGCGGCGGGATGGCGTTTAACTAGGGGACTTGGCGTCTGCGGCACGCGCCCTCTTCCAGGCTCGATGAACGCCGTAGGGTGGGCAAAGCGGAGCGTGCCCACCATTTCTATCCAGGTGTTGGATATGCGGTGGGCACGGCGCAAGTGCGCCTTTGCCCACCCTACGATTCTGGACTCGCGGAGAGATGCCCCCCACCCGTCTCGCCGCTTCGCGGCGAGCCACCCTCTCCCACAAGGGGAGAGGGTAAGAGCATCACCACATCGTCGCTGCGGCACGCGCCGCCCAGCCGCGGTCGTACTCCTCGCCGCCGACCTTGTTCTGGCTCATCTCGGCGAGGATCTCGCCGGGCGTAGGCAGCGTCTTCGGGTCGATGCGCTTGTCCGGATTCCAGAGATCGGAGCGGACGATGGCGCGGGCACACTGGAAATAGATTTCGTCCACATTCATCACCATGACGCTGCGCGGCGCCTTGCCTTCGACCTTGAAGGACGCCAGCAACCCGGGATCGATCGACAGATGCGCACGGCCATTGGCGCGGACCGCATTGCCGGAGCCGGGGACCAGGAACATCAGGGACATGCGCGGGTCGCGCAAGATGTTGCGCAGGGAATCGACCCGGTTGTTGCCGCGGCGATCCGGCAGCATCAGCGTCTTGGGGTCGTGAATGCGGACGAAGCCGGGCAGATCGCCGCGCGGCGAGCAGTCGATGCCCTCGGGCCCGATGGTGGCGAGCGCCGCGAACGGCGCCTTCTCGATGAAGACGCGATAGAGCGGCGTGACATGGTCGGCGACTTTCACGGTCGAGGCATCGTTGGTGGCGCCGTAGATGGCCTCTAGCTGTTCGACCGTTTCGATCACCGACATTCTTCCACTCTCCTTTGCGCCGACGGTTACTCGCGCCAGCTTTCGTTCCTGATCACGCGCACGAGCTGGCGGCTGTGATAATCCGCGCTGCCGGCGTTGAGGATGGTGACATCGGCCTGCGCCGATGCGTCCTCGACGCTGCGGGACAGCCGTTCCGCGATATTGCCGTCGCTGTGCCGGGCGCGGGCGGCAAGCCGCTGCGCCAGCACGTCCGGCGGCGCCGTGATGGCGACCACGACGACATTGGCATAGGCCTGACGCAGCGCGGCAATCACGGTGCGCGAGACGTTGACGACGACGGCGCGGCCGGCGCGGATGTCGTCGTTGATTTCGAGCGGTAGCGCGTAGGAATGCCCATGCGCGTCCCAATGCACGGCGAAATCGCCGTGATCGATCCCGCGCCGGAATTCGTCCGGGCTCATGGCAATATTGTCCTCAGCCGCGGAGGACTCACGCGTCACGACGCGACGCGGAAAGACGACGTCGTGATCGTCGATGCAGGCCGCCTGCGCCAGCTGCAGCAAGGTGTCCTTGCCGGCGCCGCTGGGACCGACCACGAGCACGAGCCGGCCAGGGCCGATCGCACCCGCCTCGCCCTGCGCCATGGTCGCGATCTCGCTCATGCGACCCGGCCTCCCTCGCGCCAGACGCTGCGGACGACGGGAACGCTGCCCGCGATGTGCACCCGGATCAGGTCGGCGCGCTTGCCGACCGCAATCTCGCCGCGGTCGGAGAGACCAACCGCTTCGGCCGGCGCTTTCGTCACGGTGCGCACCGCCGCCGGAAGGCTGATCGCGGGCACATGTTCAGGCAATTGCAGCGCGGCCATCAGAAGGCTCGATGGAATGTAGTCCGACGAGAGAATGTCGAGCAGGCCCTCGCGGGCAAGATCGACCGCGGCGATATTGCCGGAGTGCGAGCCGCCGCGCACGACGTTGGGCGCGCCCATCAGGATGTCGATGCCGGCCTGATGCAGGCCGCGCGCGGCCTCCAGCGTGGTCGGGAATTCCGCCACCGAGACGCGATCGCGCACGGCGTCCGCGACATTCTCCTCGGTGGTGTCGTCATGGCTTGCCAGCGGAATGTTGTATTGATGCGCCAGCGCCACGATCTCGCGCATGTTGGTCGCCGCATAAGCCTTTTGATACTCGAAGCGCTTTGCGAACAGCTCGTCGAGCTGGGCATCGGTCTTGCCGCCGTTCTTGCCGCGGTAATAGTCGCGCAGCTTGCCCTCGTCGCGGAACTGGCGCTGGCCGGGCGTATGGTCCATCAGCGACATCAGCTTCACGTCGGGACGGTCGATCAGCTCCTTGGCCTCCTCGACCACGCTCGGCATCGGGATTTCGCAGCGCAGATGCAAGAAGTGGTCGGCGCGCAACAAATCAGCATCGCGCGCGGTCGTGATCGCGGCGGCGAGCACGCCGGCGCGGCCGTCGACTTCCTCAGCGCCGTCCTCACGCCAGACCCGGAGCGAGTCGAACACGGTCGTGATGCCCGAGGTCGCGAGCTGGCCGTCGTAGGAGACGACGGCGGCGACCGGATTCCAGAACACTTTTGGGCGCGGCACGTAATGCGCCTCGAGATGATCGGTGTGGAGCTCGATCAGGCCGGGCATGATGAGGTCGCCGCCGGCATCCTCCGCACCCGCGGGTGCCCTGCCCTCGCCGATCTCGGCGACGCGCCCATTTGCGAGAGCCAGCCAGCCCTGCTCGATCACCCGGTCTGCCAGCACGATCCTGGCGTTGGCGATCACGGTGTCCTTCGGCTTGGCGTTCATTTCAATTTCCTTCAGGCGGCGGCGGCAAAGCTGGTCACGTCAACAATACGGTCGGCAATCAGATGGCGGATTTCGTCGTCATGGACAATGGCGACCATGGCGACGCCCTGGCGCTTTTTCTCGGCGATCAGCTCGACCACGACGGCGCGGTTGGCGGCATCGAGCGAGGCGGTCGGCTCGTCCAGCAACAGGATCGGCAGGTCGGAGATGAAGCCGCGCGCGATGTTGACGCGCTGCTGTTCGCCGCCGGAGAAGGTCGCGGGCGGAAGCTGCCAGAGCCGCTCAGGGATGTTGAGGCGGTGCAGCAAGGCACCCGCCCTCTGCTGCGCCTCGGTTCGGGCCATGCCGTTCACGATCAGCGGCTCGGCGACGACGTCGATGGTGGCGACCCGTGGCACCGCGCGCAGGAACTGGCTGACATAGCCGATGGTCGCGCGGCGCACGTTGAGGACCTGCCGCGGCTCGGCGGTGGCCAGATCAATCAGCGCGCCGCGATGGCGGATGCCGATGCGGCCGGAATCGCAGCGGTAATTGCCGAAGATCATCTTCAGGATCGACGACTTGCCGGCGCCGGACGGGCCCGACAGCACGACGCATTCGCCGGGGTTCACCTGGAAGGTCACGCCGCTGACGACAGGCAGCTCGATGCCGCCCTGCAGGTGCATCGTAAAGGTCTTCTTGGCATCAGTGACGTCGATCATGGCGGTCATCAGTGGGCTCATGGCGGCAGAATCGAGGAAACGAGGAGCTGAGTATAAGGCTCACGGGGATCGTCGAGCACCTGGTCGGTGAGACCGGTCTCGATCACGCGGCCGCCCTTCATCACCATCACGCGGTGCGACAAAAGCCGCGCGACCGCGAGATCGTGGGTGACGATGACGACGGCGAGGTTGAGCTCGGCGACGAGGCTGCGGAGCAGATCGAGCAGGCGCGCCTGCACGGACACATCAAGGCCGCCGGTGGGTTCGTCCATGAACACCAGCCGCGGCTCGGTGACGAGGTTGCGGGCAATCTGGAGGCGCTGGCGCATGCCGCCGGAATAGGTCCGCGGTGCGTCGTCGATGCGCGCCGTGTCGATCTCGACACGGGTGAGCCAGTCGGACGCGGTGTCGCGGATGCGGCCGTAGTGATTCCATCCCACCGCCATCAGCCGCTCGCCGACATTGGCGCCGGCCGAGACCGCCATGCGCAGGCCCTGCGCGGGATCCTGGTGCACGAAGCCCCAGTCGGTGCGGAACAGGAAGCGCCGCTCGGCTTCGCCGAGCGTGGCGAGATCGCGGGTGACGCCGTCGCGCATCCGGTAGGTGACGTGCCCGCCGCTGGCCGCGAGCTGGCCCGACAGCAGTTGCAGCAGCGTCGACTTGCCCGAGCCGGATTCGCCGACGATCGCCAGTACCTCGCCGGAATAGAGCGAGAACGACACGTCGCGGCACGCGGCGATGCGGCCGTAGGACTTGCTGAGCGAATTCGCAACCAGCAGCGGCTCATCGTTGTCCAGCATGTCGTGATCAGCCATTTGATGTCTCCTGCGCCTTCTCCTTGTACGGCGCAGCGCTCAGGCTGCCGTGATGGCCGGCGGCCTGACGGCCCTCGCAATAATCGGTGTCGGAGCAGACGAACATGCGGCCGCCCTTGTCGTCGGTGACGATCTCGTCGAGATAGGAGTTATCCGCGCCGCACAGCGCGCAAGGCGCGTTGAAGCGATACGGCTCAAAGGGGTGATCCTCGAAATCGAGCGACACAACTTGCGTATAGGGCGGGATCGCGTAGATGCGCTTCTCGCGGCCGGCGCCGAACAATTGCAGCGCCGGGCAATTGTCCATCTTGGGATTGTCGAACTTCGGCGTCGGCGACGGGTCCATCACATAGCGCGCGTTGACCTTGACCGGATAGGCGTAGGCGGTCGCGATGTGGCCGAAGCGGGCGATGTCCTCATAGAGCTTCACATGCATCAGGCCGTATTCGGCGAGCGCATGCATGCGCCGCGTCTCGGTCTCGCGTGGCTCGAGGAACCGCAGCGGTTCCGGGATCGGCACCTGATAGACCAGCACCTGGTTCTCGTTCAGCGCGGCCTCGGGGATGCGGTGACGGGTCTGGATCACGGTCGCCGCGTCGGTCGCCGTCGTGGTGGCGACGCCGGCAGTCTTGGCGAAGAACTTGCGGATCGAAATCGCGTTGGTGGTGTCGTCGGAACCCTGGTCGATCACCTTCAGCACGTCCTCAGGACCGAGGATCGCGGCGGTGACCTGCACGCCGCCGGTGCCCCAGCCATAGGGCATCGGCATTTCGCGGCTGGCGAACGGCACCTGATAGCCGGGGATCGCGATCGCCTTCAGGATGGCGCGGCGGATCATCCGCTTGGTCTGTTCGTCGAGATAGGCGAAATTGTAGGCGGGCGCGTTCATTCCGCGGCCTCCTTCATGGCATCGGGCGCATTGGCCTCGGCAAACTCCTGACGCAGCTTGCGCAGCAGGCCGAGCTCGGACTGGAAGTCGACATAGTGCGGCAGCTTCAGATGCTCGACGAAGCCGGTCGCCTGGACATTGTCCGAATGCGACATCACGAATTCTTCATCCTGCGCCGGCGCGAGCGCCTCTTCGCCGAGCTCGCGGGCACGCAGCGCGCGATCGACCAGCGCCATCGACATGGTCTTGCGCTCGCTCTGGCCGAAGGCGAGGCCATAGCCGCGGGTGAAGCAGGGTGCTTCCGTGGCAGAACCCTTGAACTGGTTGACCATCTGGCACTCGGTGAGCTCGATCGAGCCGAGCGGCACGGCGAAACCGACGTCCTCGGCGAGGAATTCGACCTCGACCTCGCCGAAGCGGATCTCGCCGGCGAAGGGATGGTTGCGGCCGTAGCCGCGCTGGGTGGAATAGCCCATCGCCAGCAGGAAGCCTTCGTCGCCGCGCGCGAGATTTTGCAGGCGCACGTCGCGGTCGGCCGGGAAGTTCAGCGGCTCGCGCGTGAGATCGCCGACGCTGGCGCCGGCCTCGGCCTGCGGCGAGGATTCGATCAGCCCATCGCGGCCCAGGATATCGGTCACGCGCGGCGTCGGCGCGGTCGAGGCTTCGGCCGTCGCCGGCGCGTCCGGCACAAATCCCTCCGCGAGCGAGGGATCGAGCAGGCGGTGCGTATAGTCGAAGGTCGGCCCGAGGATCTGGCCGCCGGGAATGTCCTTGAAGGTCGAGGACACCCGCCGCTGCACCCGCATGGCGCCGGTGTCGACCGGCTCACTCGCGCCGAAGCGCGGCAGGGTGGCCCGGAAGGCGCGAACGAGGAAAATCGCCTCGATCAGATCGCCCCGCGCTTGCTTGATCGCGAGCGCCGCGAGCTCACGGTCATAAAGCGAGCCTTCGCTCATAACGCGGTCCACGGCCAGACCAAGCTGCTCCGAGATCTGGTCGAGCGTGACTTCCGGCACGCTTTGATCGCCGCGCCGCGCATTGGCGAGCAGGCGATGGGCGTTCTCGATGGCGCGTTCGCCGCCTTTGACTGCGACATACATGCTATTCACTTCCCTTGTTCGCGACGCGCGTGGTGCGCGGGATCGCAACCACGGCATCATCGGCGACCAGCACCACGTCGATGCCGCGCGGAAACAGCGCCTCGTTGACGCGCAGCCGCTCGAACAAGTCGGCGGGCTTGATCGAGGCCCGGAGCGTCGCGACGCCATCGATGCCGGGGCCGCGCAGCTCGAAGCCCCGCCCCGCGTCAAGGCTATCGACCTGGAGGATCAACGTGGTCGACCGGTCCGGGTATTCGCTGGTGCCAAGCGCGAAGCGCTCGAGCGCCGGAAGCAAGGCGCCATCGCTGATCAGGGCAAAGCTCGCGATCGAGGAGTCCTGAATCACCGGCGCGCCGGTGTGGAACTTGAGCCATTTCACGACTTCCGAGCTTTCCGACATCCGCGCATCGAGCCAGAGCGGCGTGTCGTGATCGAACAGCGTCAGCGCGATCGCGGCGGCGCCGCGCATCATCGGCCCGGGTGTGCCCGCCATCGGCACGATGCGCTGGACCGAACCCGGCCGCGCCATCGCGTCCATGACCGAGCGAAAGGTCGATTGCGCCGACAGCACCTTGTCGGCGAACCCCGGCGGCAGTTCCGCAATCGTGGTCATGATCTCACCCCTCACCGCGCACCATGGTGTAGAAATCAACCTTCGTCGCGGCGGTCTCGGCCGCCGCCTGCTTGCGCCGGATCGTAAGCTGCTCGCGCAACGGTGCGATAACGTCCCGCTCGACCGATGCGGAAAAATCCCGCGACTGCACCAGCGCATCGCACAGAGCGATCAGCCGCGCCTTCTCACCGTCGCGTCCGAGCGTGTAGCCGAAGCCGACCTCGCCGCTCGCGAGCCGCACCGCGGCACGCGACACCGTGGCTTCGCCGAGGTTGAACGGGGCGCCGTCGCCGCCGACCCGGCCGCGCAGCATGACGAGGCCGTTTTCCGGCGCGCGCAGATCCTGATGGGCCGGGAGGGCGAAAGCGCGGAGGCGAGCGGCGATCTCGCCCGCCTCCGCGTGCGCCAGCACGGCCATCGCGGCCTTGCGCTGGGCTTGCTGATTGTTGTGCTGCGTCACCCGATCCACCGAACTTGCCGAACTCAAGTTGTCTATGATAGTAGACAACTTCATACGGAAGCGCCATGACTGTTTCGTGACAAGCGTGTGATTTTCGGGCTAGGCTGACCGGCGATATGAGCATGCAGGACACCGCCTCCACGGGCGTCGCGCTATGGCGCCTCGTTGCCGACGGCATCGAGCGCGGCATCGCCGACGGCCGCTTCGCCGCCGGCGACAAGCTGCCGGGCGAGATGGAGATCGCCGAGACCTATCGCGTGAATCGCCACACCGTGCGGCGGGCGCTGGCAGCCCTTGCCGAGCGCGGACTGGTGCGTGCCGAACGTGGCAGCGGCACCTATGTCGAGGCGCAGCGCATCGCCTATCCGCTGCGCTCGCGCACGCGCTTCTCGGAGATCGTCGGCGCCGGCGGCCGTGAGCCGCGCGGGCAGTTGATCGAGGCGTCCGACGACGTCGCGACGCGCGAGCTGGCGCGCGAGCTGGGCCTGAAGGTCGGCGCCCCGCTGGTGCGGATCGAGGCGATACGCCTCGCCGACCGCACCCCGATCTGCGTCTCCACGACGTGGCTGTCGGCGGAGTTGTTTCCGGGCGCGGGCAGCGTGTTTGCCGCAACGCGCTCGATGACGAAACTGCTCGAACACTTCGGCGTCCGCGACTATCGCCGCGGCGCGACCCGGATCACCGCCGGCATCGTCGACGCGACCGACGCTGCACGGCTCGATCTGCCGCTGGGACGGCCGATCCTCGTGGTCGATGCCACCGACCACGGTCTCGACGGCAAGCCGCTGGTGACGAAGCATTCGCGCTTTGCCGCCGAGCGGGTGGAGTTTCTGGTGGAGAACGGCTGAGATGCAGCCTGCTCTTCCCCCCGCAAGAGGAGGAGGAAGAGCAGCGCCTGCTACTCCTGCATCATCTCGCCGCTGCCGCCGAACTCGGCGGGGAAGTCCTTCAGCTTGGGCAGGCCGTCGCGCATCGGCAGCACCGCCTCGGCGTAGTTGACGTGGACGCCGGGCGTGAACGCCAGGGTGGGGATGGTGGCGGTGAAGACGTCGGTCAGGCCGAGCGGCGGGTGATTGGTCATGAGATGGCCGCCGCACTTCCTGCAATATTTGCGTTGGCTGAGCGGCGTCTTGGCGAAGGTCTCGACGTGCTGCGCGCCCTCGGTGATGCGCACCGCGTCAGGCTTCCACAGGCTGAAGGCGTTCACCGGCCCGCCGGACCAGGACCGGCAGGAGCCACAATGGCAATAGCCCATCGCCTCCGGCGCACCCGTGACCTCGACCGTAACCGCGCCGCAGAAGCAGTGTCCGACATGTTTCATTGGGTCGTCTCCGTTGATGAAGGTTGGAAATCCTCTCCCCGCTCCGGTTCACCGAGATTTCGGCGAAGGCGGATGCGGGGTCGCGACGAGCTTCGCTCGCGTTGGTAGCCTCGAAGGGGAATCACTCCGAGGGACGTTGAAGGCTAGAGTCCGGCAAGGTCCGATACGCGCCTCGGCGCCGCCGCGCGTCCTCCTTTCGGCGGACGCGCGTGCAGAGCGCGAAAACTAAACTGACCGGCGCCAGGGAATAAGCATCGACACGCGTTGTTTGTACTGCCGGTATTCGTCGCCGAAGAGATCAATGAGGTCGCGCTCCTCCAGCGCGATGCCGACGAAGATGTAGATCGTGGTCACGGCCGCAAACAGCAGATGTCCCGCGGTCATGACCGGAGCCGCCCAGAACGCGACGATGAAGCCGAGATAGATCGGATGACGGACAAACTTGTAGAGCAGCGGCGTCTTGAAACGCGGCGGCGTCGCTTCCTTGCCGACGAGATGGTTGGTCACCTGATGCAATCCGAACAATTCGAAATGGTTGATGATGAAGGTCGAGGTGAACACCAGCACCCAGCCAGCGAAGGACACCGTGACCAGCGTCACGGCGAGATCCGGGTCCTCGACCTCCCATATGACGGTCGGCAGCGGACGCCACTGCCAGAACAGGAGCAGCAATGACAGACTCGCGAACAACACATAGGTGCTGCGCTCGATCGGTTTGGAGACGAACTGCGTCCACCACGTCTTGAAGCGCTGGCGCGCCATCACGCTGTGCTGGACGGCGAACAGCGCCATCAGGAGCAGGTTGATGATGACGGCCTCAGCCGTCGACGTGTCGGTTCCGGTGTCGATGGTCTTCGGCACCACCAGCCCCATCACGAAGCCGATAGCGTAGAGAATGGTGACGAAAAACACGAGATACGCCGCAATTCCGTACAGAAAGGCGATGAACTTGAAAATGCGAGAGCCCGTAACCTCCGGGCCGATCGAATGAACCTGGTGATCAATTTGGGACATGGAAAGCTCCGTTGTGCCGAGGCATCGGCACTGTTTGGTCTTCGCACCATGCCGGATCGGACGTTCCATGGCTTTTGCGGACGGTTGATTTTCGCCTGAGACGACTTTGATTTTTGCTTGAGACGACAGAAACGTGCGATTTTGCTTTGAAAACAACGTGCTCGACGGCGACCTGCGCGAACTGACCTGCGCCGGGGTCGCCGTGCCGTTGCAGCCCCAGGTGTTCGATCTGCTGCTCTACCTCGTCGCGCAGCGGGCCCGAGTGGTCAGCAAGGATGACCTGATCAGCCAGATCTGGAGTGACCGGATCGTCTCGGATTCCGCCCTGAACAGCCGGATCAATGCCGCGCGCAAGGCGCTCGGCGACGACGGCGCGACTCAGCGGCTGATCAAGACGATCCCGCGCAAGGGCTTTCGGTTCATTGGCGAGGTCCGGGAAGATGTGGCAGTCACACTGGCGCCTGCGGAACCCGCCGCGGCCCCAGCACGCACTGTTGCGGACCGCCCGGCGATCGCGGTGCTCGCCTTCGAGAACATGAGCGGCGATCCCGAGCAGGACTATTTCGGTGACGGGATCAGCGAGGACATTCTCACTGCCCTGTCGAAGCAGCGCTGGTTCATGGTGATCGCCCGCAACTCGTCCTTCATCTACAAGGGACGCGCGGTCCACATCAGGCAGATCGCCGAGGAGCTCGGCGTCCGCTACATCGTCGAAGGCAGCGTGCGCAAGGCGGACAAGCGGGTGCGCATCACCGCCCAGCTCAACGACGCGGCGTCAGGCAGCCATCTCTGGGCCGAGCGCTATGACCGCGAGCTCGTCAACGTCTTCGCCGTGCAGGACGAGATCACCAACGCGATCGTCGCGGCGATCGAGCCGCAGATCCACGCAGCGGAGAATTTTCGCAGCCATCGCAAGCCGCCCGCGAGCCTCGACGCCTGGGATCTGTTGATGCGCGCGCTGTCGCACTACTGGCGCGTGACGCGGCAGGATCACGAGGCCGCACAGGCGCTGCTCGAGCGCGCGATCGGGATCGATCCGAATTACGGCCAGGCGCTGTCGGTGCTGGCGGCGAACCACATGTTCGGCGCGCATCTCGGCTGGGTCGAACTGGCCAGGGTGGCGCCAATAGCGGAAGCCGCCGCGCTGGCCGCGGTGCGCTGCGATCATGAGGACGCCTGGGCGCATACCGGGCTCGGCAGCGTCTACTTCTCGACGCGCAGGCTTGCGGACGCGCTGTCCGAGTTCGAGCAGGCGCTCGCGCTCAATCCGAACTTCTCGCTGGCGCAGGGCTATTACGCGCTGGCGCTGTCCTATGCCGGGCGATCGAAGGACTCGTTCGAGGCGGCGCAGAGGGCGATCCGGCTCTCACCGCGCGACCCGTCGCTGGCGATCTATCACGGTATCGCCGGCTATGCGCGCTTCACCGAGCGGCGCTATGACGAGGCCATCGCGCTCGCGCGCGAGGCGATCCGCCATCGCGGCGACCTCACCGGCGCCTATCGCGTGCTCGCCGTCTCCGCCGGCATGACCGGCGACGGGATGCTTGCCGAGATGGCGCTGGGCGAGCTCCGCCGCACCCAGCCGGGCATCTCGCTGCACTGGATCGCGACGCAACTGCCATGGGCCAGTGACGCCGATCGCGAGCACTATCTGGAAGGATTCCGCCGGGCGGGGTTGCGGTGACACCTCTTGCCTTCCCTTGAACGGCAGGGGAATAGCATTTGAGAGCGGTTCCTGCGGCCATCCTTCGAGACGCCCGCCTGGCGGGCTCCCCAGGATGAGGACGGAATTCGCGGCAGCAGTTCCAACGGGCACGGTGCTGCCTAGCCTCATCCTGAGGAGGCCGCTGGAAGCGGTCGTATCGAAGGACGAGGCGTGCGGTGAGGCCCCTCCAGGGGAAGGTAAGAGCGCGGCGGCGCTACACGCGCTTCCGGCGCAGATGGACGATGACGTCGAGCCGCGCGATCTCGTGGCCGGGAAGCGCCTCGGGAATCCTGGTGAAGGCGAGGCCATCGGCGACGTCGACCAGCACATCCTCGCCTTCGAGGTAGAAGTGCGGATGCACGGATGTGTCGGTATCGAAGAAAGACTTGATGCCGTCGGCCGCGATCCGGCGCAACAGGCCGGCTTCGGTGAACTGATTCAACGTATTGTAGACGGTCGCGAGCGACAGGTATGCGTTCGCCGCCAGCGCCTCTTCATAAAGCCCCTCGGCGGTCACATGACGATGGCTGCGCAGGAACAGCAACTGGCCGAGCGCCAGGCGCTGGCGCGTTGGCCGGAGGCCCGCATCAACAAGCAATTGCAGACAGCGCTGCACGCCCTGATCCGGCTCCGGTAGGGCGACATCAGGTCCGCTGTCGTCGCGCGCGGGGGTATTCGTGGCCTGCATGTCCATCGATCGTCTCACGGCTGAAAGAACCAGGGCACGCAACGCGGCGTCCGGCCAGTTGCCATTCGATCGCAGAAGCGGCGGCTTGGCTTTGATCCGGATCAAATCCGGAAGCGGTCGCCTCTGACCTATCGCAAGGCGGCCCGGTCTATTCCCGGTCACAATGCAGCGATATCGATGAGGCTCACATGTCCAGGCCGGTTCCCGACAAGGCAGAGGTCGCGCTCGAATTATCCCGACAAGTTCTATGTCGGCACCTTCGAGCATTCATCGCGCTTCGAGGCGCGGCTCGACGGGAGCGGCGTTGCGCTCGTGCTGCAACATCCGGGCGCGGCCGATGAGCGCAAATCGGTGCATCTGCACATCAATTTCGGGCTGCTCGCCGGCATCCTGCGGGAGCTCGCCGGCAACGTCGCCGCACTCCCCAAGGACGACATCGCGCACCGCGAACAGCTCGCAGACGCGCTCGACGAGTTGCGACGGGCGCTGCGGACGCCCTGAAGGCTATTTCGTTTTCACCTGGATCGGCTTCGGTGCCGGCACGGCCGCCCATTCCTTGTCGGCGCGCGGGCCGTTGAGATCGCCGGTCAGGCCGACGAGCTGGCCGGGCAGCACGTCGAGGGTCTGCTGCCAGGTCTGGGTCTGGCACAGGAATTTTATGAGGCAGCCTTTCAGCTTCAGGCGATCGGCGGATTCGCGCCACAGCGAGACCGAATAGAACTTGCCGTCCTCCGCATTGTAGATGTCGCCGGCAAACCGTCCCTCGGGCGTCGCCTGCAAGCCCATGATGAGCTGGTGGCCGAGCAGCGCGCGGGCGCGCTTGTCCGCATCAGGATTCTCCTTGTCGCGATAGGGCTGGCCGCGCTTGTCGGCCGGCTCCTTCATCCAGACGATGAAGCCGCAGATGCGCTCGCGCGACGGACCGCAGCGTTCGAGCCGGATGCGGGCGCGGCCGTCCTCGACCAACCAGGTGCCGCTGGGATCGGTGGGCGCGGCAGCACCGGCGCGGCCGCCGATGATCATCATCACGACGGTGATCGCGACGCGCAGCACGAAGCGAAGAAGAATGTCCATCTGCGATGCCTTTCGTTGCGCGGGTTGCCGCGTCAGTTCAGTTGCGCCATCAGCGCGTCGGCGCCCTTGTCGAGGCCGGCGGTGGCGGCCGCGAGCGCGCCGACGCTGGCCTTGATGTCGTAGGCGCCCGGGTATTGCTTGGTGACGTAGGCAGAGAGCAGGCGCGAGGTGGCGGCGTCGAAGATCTCGACGCCATAGACGACCGAGCCGGTCATCGTCCCCTCGCCGTCGCGCGCGGCCTGCACGCCGTTGTAGACGGCACCGGCGAGGTCGAAGCGCGAGAGCGTGCCGAGCACCGGCGTGTTGGTGACGGCGCCGGTGAGCGTCAGCCTGATCCGCAACGTGTTCGGTCCGCGCTCGCGCACCAGCGCGAAACGGCCGCGCAGCCGCTCGGCGAAGGAGTTCTGCATGTAGGCGGCGAGCGTTGCCTTGTCCTTGTCGGACATGTCGCCGAACTGATGATCCTTGCCGCGGTAGAGCACGACGGGATCCAGGATCACTTTATTATATGCGCGCCAGTCGACCGGCGTGGAATAGCGGTAGGGCACGCGGCCGGAGGCGTCCGACTTGTCCGGGGCCATGTAGGCCGACGACGCCATCTCCGAATAGGGCACGGGCGCGACCGAGGCGCAGCCGGCCGCGGCCGCGCAAAGCACCAGCGTTCCCAGACCGCGCAGGGCGATCGAGCGATCCATTCCAGACTCCTCTAGCGGCTTTCAGCAAAGGCGATGGGGACCGCAGCCGCGTTTTGGGACCAGACGCGGCTGCGGCGCTCACCATTGCCGGCCCAAGGCATCGTCCGGGGCCATTTCAGACGCCTTGGGCCGTCTCAGTGCTTCCGTTTATAAAACCGACCAGTTGGTTTGTAAAGCACGGAAATGACGCGGTGGCACATTTGGCCGCAGGCGCGGATTTGGGCAGGCGCCGGTCGGAATTCGTTAACGGTGAATCAGGCGCGCTTGCGCGGGGTCGGGGCCTTTGCCGCCGATGGCGTTCCGGACTTGGCCGTGGACTTGGCCGCGGACTTGGTGCGTGTCGTGGCGGGCTGTCCGAGGCCGGTCCACTGTGCGTCGTCGAGCAGGCGCGCGAACAGTCGCTGGTGCTCGTCCTTGCTGAGCGGAGACATGCCGAATAGCGAGCTCAGCAGCAGCCCGAGCGCCCCGGCCCAGCGCAGCATCGCGAGGTCGGGATCGGCGGCTTCTTCCTTGATCGCCGCCATCCTCTTCATTTCGAGTTCGCGCGGCAGCGCCATCAGGTCGGGATTTTCGACCATGGCCGCAACCAGGGCCAGCGCGGCAGAATTCGGCGAGGTCGCCGCTTCCCGGATCGTGGCGAGCTGGGTCGCCAGATTGGGATTTGCCGAGGTCCCGCTCACCTTTGCCATATAGCGGATCGAGAACTCTTCGAAATGCGCCATCTGCCGCTCGAGCAACGCCTTCAGCACCGCCTCCTTGGTGCGGAACTGATGCATCACGCCGCCCTTGCTGAGGCCGCTCTCGCGGGCGATGGCATCGAGCGTCAACCGGCCCGGCCCGTCGCGCGCGATGATGGCGATGGCCGCTTCGAGCGCAGCGTTGCGGGACCGTTCGGAGCGCGTGGCATTGTCCATGGCCGACTTGTCTCCACGACAGGATAATGAATCAAGTGAAAACAGGACGCGCTGTACATTTTTTGTGCGAACACTGTCGAGACTTTCATCTTGCGGCGCCGAATGGGACTATGTGAGCCTCGATACCGGATGGGGACTGGGATGGGCCGGCCGTAGCTTTGCGCGCCATGACGTGCGAAGCGTCTACGGCTGGCCTCGCTTGAGAAAGATACGACATGCCAAAACGAGTGTTGCTTGGTCTCCTCCTGGCTTGCGGCCTCACGGCCTCGGCACTGGCGCAAGAGCCGAAAACGGGGGGTGTGATCAATGCCGTGATCCAGCCCGAGCCGCCCGGCCTGATGCTTGCGATGGTCCAGAACGGCCCGGTCCAGATGGTGTCCGGCAACATCTTCGAGGGCCTGCTGCGCTACAGCCCCAAGCTCGAGCCGCAGCCGGAACTCGCCGAGAGCTGGACCGTGAGCGAGGACGCCAAGACCTACACCTTCAAGCTCAAGAAGGGCGTCACCTGGCATGACGGCAAGCCCTTCACCGCCGCCGACGTGCTGTTCTCGATCGAGATGCTGAAGCAGACCCACGCGCGCGCCCGCAACAACCTCGGGCAGGTCGACAAGGTCGAGGCGCCCGACGATTACACGGTGGTGTTCACGCTGAAGCAGCCGTTCGGCCCGTTCCTCGGTATCTTCGAGGTCGGCTCGATGCCGATGGTGCCGAAGCATCTCTATGACGGCACCGACTGGAAGACCAACCCCTACAACAACGCCCCGGTCGGCACCGGCCCCTTCATGTTCAAGGAGTGGCAGAAGGGCTCGTTCATCCGCCTGGTCAAGAACCCGAACTACCACGAAAAGGGCAAACCCTATCTCGACGAGATCTACTGGCAGGTCATTCCCGACGCCGCCGCGCGCTCGGTGGCGTACGAGACCGGCAAGGTCGACGTGCTGCCCGGCGGCTCGGTCGAGAATTTCGACGTGCCGCGGCTGTCCAAGCTGAAGGACACCTGCGTCACCGGCGCCGGCTGGGAGTTCTTCTCGCCGCTGGCCTGGCTGTGGCTGAACAACCGCCAGGGCCCGCTCGCGGACAAGCGGGTGCGGCAGGCGATCATGTTTGCGATCGACCGCGATTTCGCCAAGGACGTGATCTGGAACGGGCTCGGCAAGGTCGCGACCGGCCCGTCCGCCTCGACCATCAAATACTACACCGACGACGTGCCGAAATATCCGTACGATCCGGCCAAGGCCAAGGCGCTGCTGAAGGAAGCCGGCTACAAGGGCGAGAAGATCCGCCTGTTGCCGCTCGCCTATGGCGAGACCTGGCAGCGCTGGGGTGAAGCCGTGAAGCAGAACCTCCAGGACGTCGGCATGAACATCGAGACCATCGCCACCGACGTTGCCGGCGGCAACCAGAAGATCGGCGACTGGGACTACGACATCGCCTTCACCTATCTCTACCAGTACGGCGATCCGGCCCTCGGCGTCGGGCGCAACTACGTCTCCAGCGCCATCGCCAAGGGCCAGGTGTTCAACAATGTCGAGGGCTACTCCAACCCGGAGATCGACAAGCTGTTCGCCGATGGCGCCGTCGCGACCCCGGATTCCAAGCGCAAGGAGATCTACGAGAAGGCGCAGAAGATCCTGGTCGAGGACGTGCCGGTGGCCTGGATGCTCGAGCTGCAATTCCCGACCATCATGCGCTGCAAGGTCAAGAACCTGATCACCACCGGCATCGGCGTCAATGACGGCTTCAAGGACGCATGGCTCGACAAGTGATGGCAGGCGCTCCGAACTCCCCTTACCTCTCCCGCTTGCGGGAGAGGTCGCTACGCTCGAAGAGCGTAGCGGGTGAGGGTTCTCTCCTCTTGGCAATCCCTCCGCGGAAGCACCCCCTCCCCTGCCCTCCCCCGCAAGCGGGAGAGGGAGTGCACCGTGATCGCGGTGACACGCACCTCAATCTCACTGCGTTATAGATATGCTCTCCTTCGTCGCTCAGCGTGTCGTGAAGGGCGTGATCGTCCTGCTCGCGATCGTCGTCCTCAATTTCTTCCTGATCCGGCTTGCGCCCGGCGATCCCGCGGTCGTGATGGCGGGCGAGGCCGGCGCCAGCGACCAGATCTTCGTCAAGCAGCTCCGGGAAAAGTTCGGCCTCGACAAGCCGCTGCCCGAGCAGCTGTTCATCTACGTCAAGGGCGTCGTCACCCTCGACCTCGGCTTCTCCTTCCGCCAGCAGGCGCCGGTGTCGAAGCTGATCCTCGAACGGCTGCCGGCGACCCTGTTGCTGACGCTGACCGCCTTCGCGATCTCGCTGATGCTCGGCGTCCTGTTCGGCAGCTTTGCGGCGCGCTTTGCCGGAACCTTTCTCGACACCGGCATCACCGTGTTCGCCCTGATCTTCTACGCCATGCCGATCTTCTGGGTGGCGCTGATGGGTATCCTCCTGTTCTCGGTCACCTTCGATTGGCTGCCGAGCTTCGGCTACGAGACGGTCGGCGCCAACCTCACCGGCCTTGCCCACGCGGTCGACGTCGCAAAACACCTGATCATGCCGGCGATGACGCTCGGCCTGTTCTTCATGGCGACTTATACCCGCATGACACGCGCCTCGATGTTGGAGGTGAAGCGCCTCGACTTCGTCAAGACTGCACGCGCCAAGGGCCTCTCCGACGCCGTGATCCAGCGCCGCCACGTGCTGCGCAACGCGCTGCTGCCCGTCGTGACGCTCGCCGGCGTGCATTCCGGCACGCTGATCGGCGGCGCCGTCATCACCGAGACCGTGTTCGCCTGGCCCGGCATCGGGCGCCTGATGTACGACGCGCTGCTGCAGCGGGACTACAACCTCCTGCTCGGCGTGTTCGTGATCTGCTCCGCCATGGTCCTGATCTTCAACCTCATCACCGACCTGGTCTATCGGCTGGTCGATCCGCGCATCGAATTCGCCTCATGAAACAGTTCTGGAAATCGATGCTGAAGAGCCCGAGCGGCGTCATCGGCCTCATCATCCTGTTGCTTGCGATCGGAATCGCGGTGTTCGGACCGATGCTGTTCCCGAACTCGCCCTGGCGCATGGTACAGCGGCCGTTCCTGCCGCCGTTCACGCTCGGGGCCGTGCCGCTCGGCACCGACGCGCTCGGCCGCGACGTGTTCGCCGGCATGATCTTTGGCGCACGCGTGTCGCTGCTGGTCGGCCTCGTCTCGACGCTGGTGGCGCTGGTCGTCGGCGTGCCGATCGGCGCCATGGCCGGCTATTTCGGCGGCAAGGTCGACGACGCCCTGATGCGCTTCACCGAATTCTTCCAGACCATTCCGAGCTTCGCGCTGGCGATCGTGCTGGTCGCGATCCTGCAGCCCTCGATCTATTCGATCGTGGCCTCGATCGCGGTGGTGAGCTGGCCGCCGGTCGCCCGCCTCGTGCGCGGCGAGGTGCTGTCGCTGCGCACGCGCGAATATGTCCAGGCCGCGGTGGTCACCGGCCAGAGCAACACCTGGATCATCCTGCGCGAGATCCTGCCCAATGCGCTGTCGCCGGTGATCGTGCTGGCCTCGCTGATGGTGGCGACCGCGATCCTGCTGGAGTCCTCGCTGGCCTTCCTCGGCCTCGGCGATCCCAATCTGATCTCCTGGGGCTACATGGTCGGCGCCGGCCGAACCGTGATCCGCCAGGCCTGGTGGATCACGGTGTTTCCCGGCGTCGCCATCCTGATCTCGGTGCTTGGGCTGAACCTGATCGGCGAAGGTCTCAACGACGCGCTCAATCCGCGCCTGTCGCGGGAGGGACGCTGATGATGACCGCCCCGCCCGCCGTCTCCATCAAGAACCTGCAGATCGCACTGCCCAAGGGTGCCGAGCGTGCCTTCGCCGTCGACGGCGTCTCGCTCGACCTTCGGCCCGGCAAGATCGTCTGCGTCGTCGGCGAATCCGGCTCCGGCAAGTCGATGTGCGCGCATGCGCTGATGGGCCTGCTGCCGGATACGGTCAATGTCACTTCCGGCGAGATCCAGTTCGAGGGCCGCGACCTGCTCAAGCTGGATGACGACGGCTGGCGCGATCTGCGCGGCCGCCGCTTCGCGATGATCTTCCAGGAGCCGATGACCGCGCTCAATCCCTTGATGCGGATCGGCGACCAGATGGCCGAGATGTTCGAGGCCCACGGCCTGCTCACGCCGAAGGAGCGGCGCGCAAGAGCGCTGGCGCTGGCACGCGAGGTCGGCCTGCCCGACCCCGAGCGCATCGTGCGCGCCTATCCGCACCAGCTCTCCGGCGGCCAGCGCCAGCGCGCCATGATCGCGATGGCGCTCGCGCTCGAGCCGGCGGTGCTGGTCGCGGACGAGCCGACCACCGCGCTCGACGTCACCACGCAGGCGCAGATCCTGAAACTGATCCGCAACCTCCAGCGCAATCGCAACATGGCGGTGATGTTCATCACCCATGATTTCGGCGTGGTCGCCGACATTGCCGACCAGGTCGTGGTGCTCCGGCATGGCAAGGTGGTCGAGGAAGGCCCGGCGGCGACCGTCTTCAACGAGCCGCAGCACGACTACACCAAGGCGCTGCTCGCGGCCGTGCCGTCGATGGATCCGCCGGCGCGCGAGCCCCTCGACGACCAGGCCAGGGCCGTCGAGGTGATCGGGCTGGACAAGACCTACGTCACATCAGGCGGCTGGTTTCGCGAGGACCGCCGCGTCGACGCAGCGCGCGCGGTCAACTTCAACATCCTCAAGGGCGAGACGCTCGGCCTCGTCGGCGAATCCGGCTCGGGCAAATCGTCGGTGGCGCGCCTCGTGATGCGGCTGATCGAAGCCGACCGCGGCACGGTGCGGATCGGCGAGACCGATCTCACCTCGCTCACGGGCAAGGCGCTGCGCACCGAGCGCCATCGCATCCAGATGATCTTCCAGGATCCGTTCGCTTCGCTCAATCCGCGCCGCAAGATCGGCCACATCATCGCCGACGGCCCGATCGCGGCCGGCATCGATCCGAAGGTCGCCTTCGAGCGCGCCCGCGATCTCCTGAAGATGGTGGGCCTGGATGCCGGCGCGCTCGAACGCTATCCGCACGAATTCTCCGGCGGCCAGCGCCAGCGCATCGGCATCGCGCGCGCGCTCGCGCTCGAGCCCGAGATCATCGTTGCCGACGAGGCTGTCTCCGCGCTCGACGTCTCTGTGCAGGCGCAAGTCCTGCGGCTGCTCGAAGACCTCAAGACGCGCCTTGGCCTCTCGATGCTGTTCATCACCCACGACCTGCGCGTCGCCGCCCAGATCTGCGACCGCATCGCGGTGATGCAGCGCGGCGCGATCGTCGAGCTGAAACCAACCGCGCAGCTGTTCGCCGCGCCCGAGCACGCCTATACGCGCGAGCTGCTCGCGGCAGTGCCGGGGCGGAAGGAGCGCGCGCCGGCGGCGTGAGGCGAACGGTATCCGGTTCGGCCCCGGACGATTGGACCGAATCGAAGCGCATCTGCCGCAACGCCGCGGTCACGCGCTTTTTATTCCCCGTGACCGCCCGCACAGCTTCAAAGCGCCGGGCCGCACCCCACATCGGTTTGGAATGATTTCCATCATCTGATGATGGTCGCCAAACTCTTCGGAGCCAAACATGGGCCAGGTTATTCAATTTGTCTCAAGATCCGAGCGCGAACGATTGCGCCTCATCCAGGAGGCACGCGCGATCTATGACAGTATCTTCCCGCCCGCTGATCCGGTCAGCGAGCGGCACGACACGACCACGATCGGGCGCGCCGTCGGCGGCAACGTGGAAAATCTGTCGTGATCAAGATCATTGCCGTGCTTTGCAGCCTCTCCTCTCCCGCCAATTGTCACGAGCAGATCGTCACCACGTCGGACTTCGCTGACGTTTCGATGCAGTCCTGCATGATGGGCGCGCCGCAGCTCGCCGAATGGATGAACCAGCATCCGGCCGAGCGCCTCGCGGGATGGCGCTGCGTGATCGGGCAACAGGGCGGCCGGGGCGCCTGAGCCGCCTTCTGGCTCTTTTCCATCCCTTATTATATGATATATATCATTTCATAAGGTCTGGAGGCGCTCGATGGTGGACGACAAAGTCGGCAAACCGGCCATCGAATACGGTGTCGTGCCCATCGACGTGATGGCATCGATGTCTGGGCTTGATTTTGTCCGCGCGATCTTCTCCGGGGAATTGCCCGAACCGCCGATCATGCAGACGGTCGAGCCGTTCGACTGCAGGGCCGAACCTGGAATTGTCGTGATCCACAGCGTGCCGGGCCTGCGTCACTACAACCCGATCGGCTCGGTCCATGGCGGCTACGCCGCGATATTGCTGGATTCCGCAATGGGGCTGGCGGTGCAGACCACCCTGCCCGGCGGGACCGGCTACACGACGCTGGAATTCAAGATTTCGTTCGTGCGCGGCATGAGCGAGGCCAGCGGCGTGATCCGCACCGAAGGCCGCGTACTGAACGCCGGCCGCCGCGTCGCGACCGCCGAAGCGCGCATCACCGATACGAAGGGCCGGCTGCTCGCGCACGCGACGACGACCTGCCTTGTGTTCGGCATTGAGAAGGGCGGCGCGGAGAGCTGACGGGCGATGCAATCGCTCATCACCGCGGGTTGGTATTGCTCCAGGTCGGGACCGAATTGGTCACGCCGACCGACGGCCAGTTGTACGTTCCGATCGACGGCGCCGTGACCGTGCCGACCGTCTGTCCGGACGATCCGTAAGCGGGCCTGCCCTGCGTCGCCGGCAATCCGGCGCTGCCATAGGCCGGGGCCACCACACTGGTGCTGTAATATCGGCTCGACCGGTGCTTCTTCGCCTCAGCCGCGAACGGCACGGCAAGCAGTCCGGTCGTGATGAGCGCGGCAATGGCGAGTTTGACGGTTGTCATGGCTGATCCCTTCATCGCTAGGGCCCCGCTGTGTCATCTGTTCATTCGCCGGAAGATTTCCATGGGCACTCCGTTCATAACTCCGTGCGCACACAAAGGTACCGGAGCGCGGGGCGTGCGCTCGCTGCCTTCGGATGGACCCGAATCAGCGCTAGTGCATTGCCATAAGCAGCTCCCCTGAACGCGATTGACATGACCGGCCCCGAACTGAAGCAACTCCGCGCCGACCTTTCCGATGCCCTCGAGCGCAAGCTCACCGCGGCCGACATGGCCAGGCTGTGCGGATTGCCGGAGAACGGCGGCGCCGACACCATCCGGCGCTGGGAGGTCAGCGGCCCGACGCCGTCGGCGACCAAGGTGCTGCGCGTGCTCGCGATGGCGAGCGAGCGCTATCCGATCCTGGAGAAGTTCGACATCTTCGATCGCCACGACGTACGCGAGGAAGACCGGCCGGCAAAGCGCGCGGCATTCCGCGCGCAGATGCGCGATGAAGCGCGGCGGCGTCTTGGTTAACAAGAGCCGCACGCAAGTTACCGGAAAGACGCCAAGTTAAACCTTCCTTCAGCATTTCTTAAGTCGCCATTAAGCACGAAAATCATTTGCAGCCCAATACGTTAGGTTGGCTGCCGCTGTGCCACGGATGTGACAGCATTTTCGTCAAAAGCGAGCTATCTGCAAAACCAACGACGGCGCGGAAAGCGCGCCTGCCGGGGACCTAAGTGTTGGAGTTTGGACTATGAAGAAGATTCTGTTTGCGACCGTCGCGCTGCTCGTGGTGGGCGCCGCTGCGCCGGCCGTCGGCGCCGATCTCGGCAACCGCAACTACTACAAGGCGCCCGCGCCGGCCTATGTCGCGCCGATCTACAACTGGACGGGATTCTATCTCGGCGCCCATGTCGGCGGCGCGTTCTCCAGCGACAACAATTTCAACGGCCTCTCCACCGGCAACAACGGCAACGGCCGTTTCCTCGGCGGCGTGCAGGTCGGTGCTGACTGGCAGTTCAACCCGAACTTCGTGGTCGGCGTCGAAGGCCAGTATTCCTGGCTCTCCGGCAGCGTCGGCGCGGTGTTTCCGGGCGGCGTCGCCTACACCAACGACCAGCGCGGCCTCGGCTCGATCACCGGCCGCGTCGGCTACACCTGGGGTCCGGGCCTCCTCTACGTGAAGGGCGGCTACGCCTATTCGGACAACAACGAGAAGGTCACCGTCGGCGGCGTGCCGACCGGCTTCATCATCGATGGCGATCATCGCAACGGCTACACCGTCGGCGCCGGCCTCGAATACATGTTCGCGCCGAACTGGTCGGCCAAGGCCGAGTACCAGTACTACAATTTCGGCGACGCGCACTTCACCGCGGGCCCGCTGGCGGGCACCGGCAACTTCACCACCGACGACCACACCTTCAAGGCGGGCGTCAACTATCGCTTCAACTGGGCCAATTCGACGGTCGCGCGCTACTGATCGGTTAGCAAAACCTTATCCTGACGAAGGGCCGGCCCCGTTGCCGGCCCTTCTTTTTTCGCCCTGCGGAACCAGCGCAAGCAATTGCACCAATTGCGATTTTTTTAACCGGCCCCGCCGATACTGCCCGCCACAAAACAGAAGCAAGAGCGTGGGGGAAGTTCGATGGCGATCCGTCTGGGCGTTGGCCGTTTGCTTGGCCGTTTGAGACCTCGTTTCAAGATGCCGACATGGGGCGTGCGCGGCAGCCTGTTCACCGCCTTCGCGGTGATCGCGGGCATGGGCCTCGTGATCGCGGCCGGCGCCGGCCTGGCGCTGCAAAATCTCGGCGGACGCATGACAGAACTGAGCGGGCGGGACATTCCGCGCCTCGCCGCCAGCCTGCAATTGTCGGCCCTGAGCGCGAGCCTTGCGGCACAGGGACCCGCCCTGCTTGCGGCTCAAAGCGAGGACGCCCTGAACGAGCGCACCAAGAAGCTCAGGGAATTGCAGGAGCAGACGCAGCAGAAACTCAACGAGATCATCGAGCTCGGCGGCGACAAGGCCGTCGTCTCCGGACTCAGCGAGACGATGAAGAGCATCAACGAGGCGGCCCAGAGCCTGGCCAAGGCCGCCCGCGAACGGCTGGACATTGCCGCCCTGCACGACAAGCAATATGACGCGCTGCGCAGCGCCCAGGGCGCCTTCGTGGGCGCGGCCAGTCCGGCAATGCTGGACGCGCAGACCCGGGTCAACGCCATTCTCGGCTCGGCCAACCTGTCGGCCGAAGATGCCACCGAAGCCGCGCAGACCGTCGGCCAGCTCGGCAACGTCGTCGCCAGCGGCAATCTCGCAGCCGCCGACATGAGCGCGGCGCTGTCGGCGAACACGAGCGACAAGCTCGATGACATCCAGAAGGAATTCAAGACGGCACAAGGACGCCTGCGGTCGAACCTCGATCTGCTGTCGGACAATCAGGGCAACAAGATGCTGCGCGCGACGGCGGAAAAGCTGCTCGCGCTCGGCACCGGCAAGACCGGCGTGTTCAATCTGCGCGAGAAAGAGCTCGACTCCATCGACTACGGCCAGACCATCCTGGACGAGACGCGTAAGCTCAACGTCGGCCTCGGCATCAGCGTGCAGCAGCTCGTCGACGGCGTGCAGAAGGAGACCAACGCGTCGACCTTCCAGGCGCGGCAGGAGATCTCGCTCGCGACGTCGGTCATGCTGGCGCTGGGCGCGCTGATGCTGGTCGGCTCGGCGCTGTTCGTCTGGCTCTATGTCGGCCGCAACATCCTGCGCCGGATCACTGGCCTCCAGCGCGCCATGCAGTCACTCTCGGCCGGCGATCTCGACACCGAGATCGCGCGTACCAAGCACAATGACGAGATCGGCACGATGACCGACACGCTGACCGTGTTCCGCGATAGCATGGTCGAGGCCCGCGCGCTCGCGAGCGAACAGGACAAGGACCGCGTCGCCAAGGCCGAGCGTGCCGCGCGCATCGAGGCGAAGATCGCCGAATTCGAAAGCACGGTGCGCTCCGCGCTGGACAATCTGGCGCAGTCCGCCAATTCGATGCAATCGACCGCGCAGAGCATGTCGACCACCGCCGACCAGTCCAACGCGCTGGTCAACGCGGTCGCCTCCGCGGCCGAAGAGACCTCGGTCAACGTGCAGACCGTGTCGTCAGGCACCGAGCAGCTGTCGTCCTCGATCGCCGAAATCAGCCGCCAGGTGGTCACCTCGGCCGGGATCGCCAAGAAGGCCGTGGACGAAGCCGGCGCGACCGACGCCACGGTGCAGAGCCTCGCCGACAGCGCGAGCCGTATCAGCGTCGTGGTCGATTTGATCCAGACCATCGCCTCGCAGACCAATCTGCTCGCGCTCAACGCCACCATCGAGGCGGCACGCGCGGGCGAGGCCGGCCGCGGCTTCGCGGTGGTCGCCTCCGAGGTGAAGAGCCTCGCGAGCCAGACCGCGAAGGCGACCGAGGAGATCCGCACCCAGATCGCCAGCATGCAGGACGTGACGACTTCGGCGGTCGGCGCCATCCAGGGCATCGGCCGGATCATCGGCGAGATCAACGACGTCACCACGACGATCGCTGCGGCTGTCGAGGAACAGGGCGCGGCGACCCGCGAGATCGCGCGCAACATCCAGCATGCCGCCGGCGGCACCAGCGAGGTTTCCAGCAACATCGTCGGCGTCTCCACCGCCTCCGCCGAAGCCGGCGCTGCGGCGAGCGAGGTGCTGGGCGCCTCCGACGCACTGCGCCGCGAGGCCGACCTGCTGCGCGGGGAGATCGACGCGTTCCTCAACAGCATGCGAGCGGCCTGATTGTCATTCCGGGGCGGCGCTAAGCGCCGAACCCGGAATCTCGCGCGACGACCTCCAGATTCCGGGTTCGCGCTCACGCGCACCCCGGAATGACCGGCATTTTTGGGCTGCGCTCCATCCGGGTCACGGAAAAATCCGGCGCGGAATGACCGCTATGCGAGCCACCCCCGCGTCCTTTTTCGGCTGGCGCGGCGCGCCCGGCGGGTTTAAGTCGGTAGCATGAACGCGAAGACCGACACCGTGCAGTCCTCCGCGGAGGCCCTGCGTTATCCCTGGGACCAGCATCCCGGCCCCGACGAGGTCGTGGAGGTGAAGCCCGGCGTGTTGTGGGCGCGGCTGAAGCTGCCGTTCCGCCTCAACCATGTGAACATCTACCTGCTCGCCGACGGCGACGGTTACGCCATGGTCGACGCCGGCTTCGGCAACGAGGAGACGATCGAGGCCTGGACGAAGCTGTTCGACGGCCCGCTCAAGGGCGTCAACATCACGCGCCTGATCGTCACTCACTCCCACCCCGATCATGTCGGGCTTGCGGGGTGGATCGTCGAGCGGTTCAACTGCCCGCTGGTGATGTCGCAGGTCGAATATCTGCAATCGGTCTATCACCAGAATCGCGGCACCGAGGAGCGACGCGAAGCGCAGCGGCTGTTCTTCCGCCGCCACGGCATGGACGAGTCGCTCACCGAAAAGCTGCTCGGCCGCGGCCAGGACTATCTCAAGCGCGTCTCGGTGCTGCCGCCGTCCTACCGCCGCATCTCGCATGGCGACGACGTCGTGATTGGCACGCGCCGCTTCAAGGTGATCACCGGCGGCGGCCATGCGCTCGACCAGGTGATGCTGTATTGCGCCGACGACAAGCTGTTCCTCTCCGCCGACCAGGTGCTGAGCAAGATCTCGCCGAATGTGAGCGTCTGGGCGGTCGAGCCCGACCAGAACTCGCTCGGCGAATATCTGGCTTCGCTCGCCAGCCTCACCACGACGCTGCCCTATGATTTGCTGGTGCTGCCCGGCCACGGCGTGCCGTTCTACGGGCTCAAGACCCGCATCAAGCAGCTCGCCGACCACCACGAGGAGCGCTGCCGCCTGATCGCGGAAGCCTGCCGCGAGGTGCCGCAGACTTCGCGCGCCTTGGTGCCCGTGGTGTTCAACAAGCACGTGCTGGACGAACACCAGATGGGTTTTGCCGCCGGCGAACTGGTCGCCCACGTCAACTACATGATCGTCGAGGGCCGGCTGACGGCGGAGACCAAGGACGGCGTGCTGCAGTTTCGGACGACGTGATTTTTTTCGCCTCTCCCCGCAAGCGGAGCGAGGGAGCAGACCGTCGCTGCGGCAGCATTTCACTTCATATTCGCAATCGCGTGCAGCGCCGCGATGTAGCCGAACGGCCCCAGCCCGCAGATCACGCCGGTCGCCACGAACGAGATCTTCGAGTGCCGGTGATATTCGTCACGGGCGTGGATGTTGGAGATGTGGACTTCCAGCACCGGGCCTTCGAATGTCTTGATCGCGTCCATGATCGAGACCGAGGTGAAGGACAGGCCGGCCGGGTTGATGACGATCGCATCGGCGTCCTGCCGCGCCGACTGGATCAGGTCGACCAGCACGCCTTCATGGTTGGACTGGTGGAAGGCGAGCTTGAGCCCGAGCTTCGCGGCGGCTTCCTCGCAGCTCGCATTGACCTCTGCGAGCGTCGTGGTGCCGTAGATGTGCGGCTCGCGGATGCCGAGCATGTTGAGGTTGGGACCGTTGAGGATCATCACGCGCTTCATGGGAGGGTCCTTTCGAATGATAATCTGCTGAATTGTGTTGCCGAGCCCAGGCAGCCCCAGGCTGCCATGTCGGCCCCTCCCGGTACTTACCGCAAAGCAGCATTACACAAGCCGGTGAGTTCTTTGATCGGGATCAAGTTTCAAATCGCACGATAGGGCATTTTGCCCAAATGCCCTCCAGGGCCAAATGTGGGATAGCGCATAGACATTGGAGCTGGAAAAGCTCTAAGAAGATGCGCCCCTTGGTCAGGTTCCGTTGCAGGTTTGCCGATGGATTACAGCCAGTTCTTTAATTCCGCCCTCGATCGCCTCCACACTGAACGGCGTTACCGCGTGTTCGCCGATCTGGAACGCATGGCGGGCCGATTTCCGCATGCGATCTGGCACTCGCCCAAGGGCAAGCGCGACGTCGTGATCTGGTGCTCCAACGACTATCTCGGCATGGGTCAGCATCCGAAGGTCGTCGGCGCCATGGTCGAGACCGCAACGCGCGTCGGCACCGGCGCGGGCGGCACCCGCAACATCGCCGGCACGCATCATCCGCTGGTGCAGCTCGAGGCCGAGCTCGCCGATCTCCACGGCAAGGAAGCCGCGCTGCTGTTCACCTCGGGCTATGTCTCGAACCAGACCGGCATCGCGACCATCGCAAAGCTCATTCCGAACTGCCTGATCCTGTCGGACGAGCTCAACCACAATTCAATGATCGAGGGCATCCGCCAGTCCGGCTGCGAGCGGCAAGTGTTCCGCCACAACGATCTCGCCGACCTCGAAGCGCTGTTGAAGGCGGCGGGTGCGAACCGGCCGAAGCTGATCGCCTGCGAGAGCCTCTATTCCATGGACGGCGACGTCGCTCCGCTCGCCAAGATCTGCGATCTCGCCGAGAAATATAACGCGATGACCTATGTCGACGAAGTCCACGCGGTCGGCATGTACGGCCCGCGCGGCGGCGGCATCGCCGAGCGTGACGGCGTCATGCATCGCATCGACATTCTCGAAGGCACGCTGGCCAAGGCGTTCGGCTGCCTCGGCGGCTACATCGCCGCCAACGGCCAGATCATCGACGCCGTGCGCTCCTATGCGCCGGGCTTCATCTTCACCACCGCGCTGCCGCCGGCGATCTGCTCGGCCGCGACCGCCGCGATCAAGCACCTGAAGACCTCGAGCTGGGAGCGCGAGCGCCACCAGGACCGCGCCGCCCGCGTCAAGGCGATCCTCAACGCCGCCGGTCTCCCGGTGATGTCGAGCGACACCCACATCGTGCCGCTGTTCATCGGCGATGCCGAGAAGTGCAAGCAGGCCTCCGACCTGCTGCTCGAAGAGCACGGCATCTACATCCAGCCGATCAACTATCCGACCGTCGCCAAGGGCTCCGAGCGCCTGCGCATCACGCCCTCGCCCTATCACGATGACGGCCTGATCGATCAGCTCGCCGAAGCCCTGTTGCAAGTGTGGGACCGCCTCGGCCTGCCGCTCAAGCAAAAGTCGCTGGCGGCGGAGTAGGTTTTTCTTCGCCTCTCCCCGCTTGCGGGGAGAGGCCGGATCGCATCGCCAGATGCGATCCGGGTGAGGGGGAGTCTCCGCGAGTCCAGCTGCCACCGTCCCCGCGGAGAGCCCCCCTCACCCCACCCTCTCCCCGCAAGCGGGGCGAGGGAGAGCAGGCAGCTCGCCCTACGGCTTAACGACGACGCCAGTTCCCGCCCCTTCCGGGCATTTCGCTGTCGCCTCGCCTCGTCCAACGCGCTAGATTTGCAGGGAAAATGAGACCGGGCGCCGTCGCGCCCAGGGAGAAGCACGCTCGCCATGCTGCACGACTGGGGCGTGATTGCCGCCGCCTTTGGCTATATCGGCTTCCTGTTCCTGGTGGCGAGCCACGGCGACCGCCGCTCGCCGGCCGGGCCAGGCCGCGCCTCCGGCCTGATCTATCCGCTGTCGCTGGCGATCTACTGCACCTCCTGGACCTTCTTCGGCTCGGTTGGCTTCGCCACCCGCACCTCGACCGACTTCCTCGCCATCTATGTCGGCCCGATCCTGATGATCGGCCTCGGTGCCGGCGTGCTGCGCCGCGTGATCCAGCTCGCCAAGGCCCACAACATCACCTCGATCGCCGACTTCATCGGCGCCCGCTACGGCAAGAGCCAGGCGGTGGCGGCGACCGTGGCGCTGATCGCCATCATCGGCTCGGTGCCCTACATCGCGCTCCAGCTCAAGGCGGTCGCCTCCTCGCTGGAGACGATCCTGAGCGAGGATCAGGCCTTCTCCCACATCCCGATCCTTGGCGACATGGCGTTGATGGTGACGCTGGCGATGGCGGCCTTCGCCGTGCTGTTCGGCACGCGGCAGACCGACGCCACCGAGCACCAGCACGGCCTGATGCTGGCGGTCGCGACCGAATCCATCGTCAAGCTGGTCGCCTTTCTCGCCGCCGGCATCTTCGTCACATTCTGGATGTTCTCGCCGCATGAATTGATCGAGCGCGCGATGAAGACGCCGGAGGCGGTGCGCGCCATCAACTACTCGCCGTCGATCGGCAACTTCCTGACCATGACGCTGCTGTCGCTGTGCGCGGTCATGCTGCTGCCGCGCCAGTTCCATGTCAGCGTGGTGGAGAATTCCTCCGATGCCGAGGTCGGCCGCGCGCGCTGGCTGTTCCCGCTCTATCTCGTCGCCATCAATCTGTTCGTGATCCCGATCGCGATCGCCGGCCTCGTCAGCTTTCCGTTCGGCACGGCCGATCCTGATATGTACGTGCTGGCGCTGCCGATGGCGGGCGGCGCGGATCTGCTCAGCGTCGCCATCTTCGTCGGCGGCCTGTCAGCGGCGACCGCGATGGTGATCGTCGAATGCGTCGCGCTTTCCATCATGGTCTCCAACGACCTCGTGGTGCCGCTGGTGCTGCAACGGCGGCCGGAGGGGCGCACCGGCGGCGCCGATTTCAGCGACTTCCTGCTGCGCTCGCGGCGGCTCGCGATCTTCGCCATCATGGTGATGGCCTATTTCTACTACCGCGCGCTCGGCAATACCCAGCTCGCAGCGATCGGCCTCTTGTCCTTTGCCGCCATCGCCCAGCTCGCGCCGAGCTTCTTCGGTGGGCTGCTGTGGCGGCGGGCGACCGCGCGCGGCGCGATCGGCGGCATGCTGGTCGGCTTCGCGGTGTGGCTCTACACGCTGTTCATTCCGAGCTTCATGGATTCCTCGACCGCAGGCATCCTGCTGCTCCAGCACGGCCCGTTCGGGATCGAGGTGCTGCGGCCGCAGGCGCTGTTCGGCGCCGACCTGCCGCCGCTGATGCATGGCGTCATCTGGTCGCTGTCGCTCAACATCCTCACCTATGTGCTGCTGTCGTTGGCACGGCGGCCTTCGTCCATCGAGCTGGTGCAGGCCGATCTGTTCGTGCCCAACACGCTCGCGCCGATCTCCCCGAATTTCCGCCGCTGGCGCACCACCGTCACCGTGCAGGACATCCAGACCACGGTCGCGCAATATCTCGGGCCCGACCGCGCCCGGCATTCGTTCGAGGCCTTCTCGGCCCGTCGCAATGTGCGGCTCGAGCCGGCGGCGCCCGCCGATTTCGAGCTGCTCCAGCACGCCGAGCACCTGATCGCCTCCTCGATCGGAGCTGCTTCCTCGCGCCTCGTGATGTCGCTGCTGCTGCGCAAGCGGACGGTCTCCGCCAAAGCCGCGCTGAAGCTGCTCGACGATTCCCATGCGGCGCTGCATTTCAACCGCGAGATCCTGCAGACCGCGCTCAACCATGTGCGCCAGGGCATCGCAGTGTTCGACGCCGACCTGCAGCTGATCTGCTCCAACCGGCAGTTCGGCGATCTCCTCAACGTTCCCCCGCATTTCATCCAGTTCGGCACGCCGCTTCGCGAAATCCTGGAATTCATGGACGTGAGCAATCCGGCCGACCCGATCGAGCGCGAGGCCATGCTGGAGCGGCGGCTTGCCGCCTATACCATCGACAGCGAGCCCTATCTCGAGCGCCTGCCGGACCGCCATATGGTGATCGAGGTGCTCACCAACCGCATGCCCGGCAGCGGCTTCGTCATCACCTTCACCGACGTCACGCCCACATTCGAGGCCGCGGAAGCGCTGGAGCGCGCCAACGCGACGCTGGAAAAGCGCGTACGCGACCGCACGGAAGAGCTGACCCGGCTGAACTCCGAGCTGGCGCTGGCCAAGAGCACGGCGGAAGACGCCAGCATCTCCAAGACACGCTTCCTCGCCGCCGCCAGTCACGACATTCTCCAGCCGCTCAACGCGGCGCGGCTCTACGTCACCAGCCTGGTCGAACGCCAGCACAGCGGCGAGGAAACCCGGCTGGTCGAGAACATCGACGAATCCCTGCAAGCCATCGAGGAGATCCTCGGCGCGCTGCTCGACATCTCCAGGCTCGACGCCGGCGCGATGGCGACCTCGATCTCGAGCTTCAAGATGGCCGATCTGATGCGCTCGCTGGAGATCGAGTTCGCACCGATCGCGCGCGCCAAGGGCCTCGATCTCACCTTCGTGCCCTGCTCGCTGCCGGTCGAGTCGGACCGGCTCCTGCTGCGGCGCCTGCTCCAGAACCTGATCTCCAACGCGATCAAATACACCCCGCGCGGCCGCGTGCTGGTCGGCTGCCGCCGCCGCGGCGCCTCGCTCAAGATCTGCGTCTACGACACCGGCGTCGGCATCCCCACGGTCAAGCGCGGCGAGATCTTCAAGGAGTTCCACCGCCTCGAGCAGGGCGCGCGGATCGCACGCGGCCTCGGCCTTGGCCTGTCGATCGTCGAACGGCTGGCGCGCGTGCTCAACCACGGCATCGCCATCGACGCCAATGCGAGCGGCGGCTCGGTATTCTCGGTGACGGTGCCGACGGCGAAGGCGATCACCCTCACCGCCGCGGTGACCAGCGCGACGCCGCTGGCGCGTACGCCGATCGCGGGTGCGCTGATCGTCTGCATCGAGAACGATGCGGCGATCCTCGACGGCATGCGCACGCTGTTGAAGGCCTGGGACGCCGAGGTGATCGCGGTCGCCGATCCCGAAGGCGCGATCGCGGCGATCGAAGGTGCGGGCAAGCGCGTCACCGGGCTGCTGGTCGACTATCACCTCGATCGCGGCAACGGCATCGCCGCGATCCGCGACATCCGCCGCCGCTTCGGCGACGCCATTCCTGCGATCCTGATCACCGCCGATCGCAGCCCCGCCGTGCAGCTGGCGGCGCGCGACGAGAAGATCGCGGTGCTGAACAAGCCGGTGAAGCCGGCCTCGCTGCGCGCCCTGCTCGGCCAGTGGCGCACGCAGCAGATGGTGGCGGCGGAGTGAGAGAAGCCCGTTGGCGAATGCCAGGCACGCCGTCGCAACTTACGGCGCAAGCCGCGTGAAGACATAATCGCGGCTCTTGGCGCGAGCCTCGTGGCAGGCGAAGCAGGTGCGGTGCTGGGCCTCGTCGACCGGCTTGCCGTTGACGAAGCGGCCAAAGCCCCAGCCGCCGGTTGAGGCATATTTCCTGGGATCCTTGACCATCACCTGGATCGTGGTAGCAGCGCCGGGAATCGTCGCGGATGCGAATTCCGGTGACTGTTTCCGCTTCCAGGCGCGCTTGACCAGAATGGTGCCATCCGGGAACGGAAGCTTTCCGGCTTGATAGGCGTCGACTGCCACCTGGTTGCCGACGACCGCGCGAAGCTCGTCGAGCGGCGCGGCCTCTTCGGCCGGCGCGACCAGCTCCCATTGCCTGTAGCCCGCGGGAATCGTGACCCCGAAGATCGGCGAGGCATCTGCCGTCGCGGGGCCCTCCGCGAGCGCGATCGAGACGAGGTACGGCACACAGGTCAGGAGAACGACCAGAAGAAGCGCGGCAAGCACGATCACCGTGGGGAAGGAGAATCTTTTCTTTGCAGGTTCAGTTGGCGTCATGACGTTTCATCAAGCTGGGATCAACGGATGAACCTCGGTCCGGCCCGGCCGGACCGAGGTGCTGGCGGATCCTCAGGCGCCGTCGGCATCGATGACGGCCTTGGCAAAGGCCTGCGGTGCCTCCTGCGGCAGATTGTGGCCGACGCCGCCGGTGATCAGGCGATAGTCGTACCGGCCGGAGAATTTCTTGGCATAGATGCTGGGGTCGGGGTGCGGCGCACCGTTGGCGTCGCCTTCCATCGTGATCGTCGGCACGCTGATCAGCGGGGCCGCCGCGAGCTTCTTTTCAAGCTCCTCGTATTTCGCTTCGCCCTTGGCGAGCCCGAGCCGCCAGCGGTAATTGTGGATCGTGATCGCGACGTGATCCTTGTTGTCGAGCGCCGCGGCGCTGCGGTCGAAGGTGGCGTCGTCGAACTTCCACTGCGGCGAGGCGAGCTTCCAGATCAGCTTTGCGAAATCGTGCGTGTACTTCTCGTATCCGGCGCGGCCGCGCTCGGTCGCGAAATAGAACTGATACCACCATTGCAGCTCGGCCGACGGCGGCAGCGGCGCGCTGCCGGCAGCCTGGCTGGAGATCAGATAGCCGCTGACCGACACCAGCGCGCGGCAGCGCTCCGGCCACAGCGCGGCGATGATGTCGGCGGTGCGCGCACCCCAGTCGAAGCCGGCGACGACCGCCTTCTTGATGTCGAGCTTGTCCATCAGCGCGATGATGTCGACGGCCATTGCGGCCGGCTCGCCATTGCGCGGCGTCTCGCTGGAGAGGAAGTGCGTCGTGCCGTAGCCGCGCAGATAAGGAATGATCACGCGATAGCCGGCCTTTGCCAGGATCGGCGCGACATCGACGAAGGCATGAATGTCGTAGGGCCAGCCGTGCAGCAGGATCGCGACGGGACCGTTCGACGGGCCAGCCTCGGCATAGCCGACATTGAGGACGCCGGCATCGATCTGCTTGATCGTGCCAAAGGACGCATTCGATGCGAGGGATCGCGGCGCTTCCGTTTCAGCGCGGGCGAGTTCGATTACGCCAAGACCGGCGGCAACGGTTCCGGCGGCGACGCCAAAAAACTTGCGGCGATGCTGGTCGATGAGCTGCTTCATGATGGTGCTACCTTGTTGATGGTCGGAGATGGTTCGTCAGGTCAGCGCGACCGCGACATCGATGTTGCCGCGGACGGCCTTGGAATAGGGGCAGGTCTGGTGTGCCTCATCGACGATGTCGCGTGCGACCTCGCGATCGAGGCCCGGCAGGCTGACATTGAGGCGCGCCCGGAGGGAGTAAGCGCCCTCATCGAGAAGGAGGTCGATCTCCGCATCGATTGCGCATTTCCTGGGAAGCGTGATCTTCCGCTTGCGCGCCGCGATCTCCATGGCGCCTTCGAAGCAGGCCGACCAGCCGGCCGCGAACAACTGTTCGGGGTTGGTGCCGATGCCGGCGCCGCCCGGCGGAGAGAGCCGCACATCGAGGCGGCCGTCCGAACTGCGGGACATGCCGTCCTGCCGCCCACCGCCGGTGTGGGTTCGGGCCGTGTAGAGCAGTTTCGCCGCTTGCGTCATGAAAGGTCTCCTTGCCGTCGCGCAACTGACTAGCAGCGGCTGTCGCAGGACACCCGTTTGGACTTGTGAGAAATTGTGAGATCTCCGCCTGCGTGCCTCATGAGGCCTGCATGCGCGGTCTGACGCCGATGCGGGAGCGGCCTTGCCGGATCGCAATCATCTGGCTATCCGGTCCATTCGCAAGGACCAAGATCTCGCCATGACTGAGCCGGCTGCGCCTACGGCAGGACCCCTGTCGTTCGGGCCATTCACCGTGATACCGCATGAAAGGCTCGTGACGCGCGACGGCGTCGCCCTGCCGCTCGGCACGAAAGCCTTCGACACGCTGATCGCGCTGATGTCGCGGCCGAACGAGGTCGTCAGCAAGTGGGACCTGATGGCGCTGGTGTGGCCCGGCATGGCCGTCGAGGAGGCCAATCTGCGCTTTCATGTCGCAGCGCTTCGCAAGGTCCTCGGCGACGGCAAGGACGGCGCCCGCTACATCACCACGCTCTCCGGCCGCGGCTATTGCTTCGTGGCGCCGATCTCGCAAACGGATGTTCCGGCAGAGCGGCGCCCCGCGCCGCGGATGGAACTGCCGCCCGTGAAACTGCCGAACCGGCTGCAGCGGATGGTCGGACGCGACGAAGTGGTCGCGGCCATCTCGGACAAGCTCATTACCTCGCATTTCGTCACGATCGTCGGCCCGGGCGGCGTCGGCAAGACCGCCGTTGCGGTGGCGGTCGCTCACGACCTGCTCGAGACCTTCGCCGACGCCGCGCACTTTGTTGATCTTGCTGCGCTCAGCGATCCCGATCTCGTGATCACCTCGATCCTGCTGATGCTGGGTCTGCCAGCCCAGACTGACGACCCGCTGCCCGCGCTGCTCGCGCATCTCCGGGACAAGAGGATGCTGCTGATCCTCGACAATTGCGAGCACGTCATCGCCGCCGCAGCGCCGCTGGCGGCGGAGATCTTCCACGCCGCGCCGCATGTCCATATCCTGGCCACGAGCCGCGAAGCCCTGCGCGTCGAGGGCGAGCAGGTCTATCGATTGGCGCCGCTTGCCGTTCCGCCTGACGATGCCGGACTGACGGCGGCCGTCGCACAGACCTATCCCGCGCTTCAGCTGTTCCTCGAACGGGCGACCGCCGGCGGCGCGCAGATCGCGCTCGACGATGGCAATGCAGCGATCGTCGCGGGCATCTGCCGCAGGCTCGACGGCATGGCCCTGGCGATCGAGCTCGCTGCCGGCCGGGTCGAAGCCTACGGCCTGGAGCAGACGGCGGCGCTGCTCGACGAACGCCTCAATCTGCTGTGGCAGGGGCAGCGCACCGCGCCGCCGCGGCAGAAGACATTGCAGGCGACGCTGGACTGGAGCTACGGGCTGCTGTCCGGCACCGAGCGCCTCGTGCTGCGCAGGCTCGCGGTCTTCGCCGGCCATTTCACCATCGACGCGGCGCTCGAGGTCGTGCCGGACGACCGTGTCGACCGCGCCCGCCTGTTCGACGCCATCGACAGCCTCGTCGCCAAGTCGATGGTCGCTCCGCGACCGATCGGCGCCATGATGCGCTACCGGCTGCTCGACACGACGCGCGCCTATCTGCTCGAAATCGAGCCTGACGACGCGGCGCTCGCCGCCCGCCACGCGACCTACTACCGGCGATGGCTGGAACAGGCCGGCACGACATGGGCAACGGTGCCGAGCGCCGACGAACGCGCAGTCCACTTCTCCGCGCTCCACAACGTGCGCGCCGCGCTGGACTGGTGTTTTGGCGCGAACGGCGATGCATGCATCGGCATTGCGCTCGCCGCTGCGGCAGCTCCCATCTTTCTCGCAATGTCACTGCTGATCGAATGCCGGCGCTGGTCGGAACGGGCGCTGCTTGCGATCGATCCGTCCACGCGCGGCGGCGCCGAGGAAATGCACATCCAGGCCGCCCTGGGACTGACCCTGATGTTCACGCGCGGCGGCAGCGAAGCGGCGCGCGGCGCATTGAGCAGAAGCCTTGCGATCGCGGAGGCGCGCGGCGACGCGCCGAACCAGCTTCAGCTGCTCGGCCGCATGCACATCTTCCACGAGCGGATGGGGCAGTTCGATGCCGCGCTTGGTTACGCACGGCAGAGCCTCACAGTCGCCGAAACGCTGGGCGATGCCGCGTCCCTCGGACTGGCCCATTCGCTCCTGGGTGTCTCGCTGCATCTGGCCGGCGAGCACCGCGACGCACTGAACATGCTGGAGGCTGCCTGGCAGGGTCCGGGTACCGAACGGACCAGCACGGTCCATGGCTTCGATCACCGCAACCGGGCCGGCATCTCGCTCGCGCGAGAGCTTTGGCTGCAGGGCCGGCCCGGGGATGCGCGGCAGCTTGCGCGACAGACGGTCACCGAAGCCGCCCAGATGGACCATCCGATCACGCTCTGCATCGCGCTGATATGGCTGGTCTCGATCGATCTCTGGAGCGGCGAGCTCGACGATGCGGAAGAGAGCATCGACCACTTCATCGCGCATGCCACCTCGCGTTCGATGGGCCCTTATCTCTCGGTCGGCCGCGGCGTCAAAGGCGAACTGGCGATCCGGCGCGGCGATGCCGCCGGCGGTGTCGAGACGATACGGGCCTGCTTGCGCGAGCTTCACGATGCCGGTTACGAGCTGCTTACCACGACATTCAACATCGCACTGGTTCATGGCCTTCTGGCGCTCGGGCAGGTCGCGCAAAGTGCGCGCCTGATCGACGACGCAATCCGCCTCGTCGAGCAAGGCGGCGATCATCTCTATATGCCCGAATTGCTGCGCATGAGGGCCAAGGTGTTGCTGTCGCTCCCGGAGCCGAAAACCGGGGAAGCGGAGACCTGCCTCATGCAGTCGCTGGAGCTCAGCCGGGGCAAGGCTGCGAAAGCCTGGGAGCTGCGAGCGGCGATTGATCTTGTGCAGCTGCTTGCCGAACGGCACGGCCGCGAGAACGCAAAGCTATTGCTCCAGGCGGCGCTCGAAGGCTTCGTCGAAGGTTCCGAGACGGTGGATATCAGGGCGGCCAGCGCACTCCTGGCCACACTGTAGCGGGCTCACCCCGTCGACGTGCCCTGCTTCCACTGGCCGCCGGCGATCCTCGCCGCCGCAATCACGGCCTGGGTCCGGCTCTCGACCCCGAGCTTTTGCAGGATCGCCGAGACATGCGCCTTGATGGTCGCCTCGGAGACGCCGAGCTCGTAGGCGATCTGCTTGTTGAGCAGTCCCTCCGACAGCATCATCAGGACCCGGACCTGCTGCGGCGTCAGCGTCACCAGGCGGTCGCGCAGGCGCGTCATGTCGGGGTCCGTGGCGGCCGACAAGTCGGTGTCGGCGGGAACCCAGACGTCCCCCTCCATCACCTTGAGGATGGCGTCGCGCAGCGTCTCGACGCCGAAACGCTTCGGGATGAAACCGGAAGCGCCGAAATCGAGCGAGCGGCGGATCGTGGCGCTGTCGTCGGAGGCCGAGACGATCACCACCGGGATCGCCGGATATTGCGCGCGCAGATAGATCAGGCCGGAAAAGCCGGAGATCCCGGGCATCGACAGATCGAGCAGGATCAGGTCGACGTCGGAGGTCTGCTCCAGCAGCTTGGTCAGATCCTCGAACGATCCGGCCTCGTCGATCCTGGCCGAGGTCAGGACGCTCGCCACCGCCTGCCGCAGCGCATCGCGGAACAGGGGATGATCATCGGCAATGACGAGATGGGTCGAGGGAGCGTTCATCGTTCTCTTGCTGTCATTCGCTACCGGCTGGCGAGTCGATGCCGCGGCTGGCCAATTCTTCCCTGACCGGCCGTGGCATGCAAGTGCACATTATCCCTTTGCTGCAAAGGGGTTAATCCGGAAGTCTTCGCGGCTGCGCAGCGGCGCCCGATACCGCGCCGTCAGGCGCGCGTCAGCGCGCAAGGCCGAAAGTCGTATTGGGGCGGGTTTCACGCCGATGTTACCTTGGAGCCAAGACCTGGGTTGATCCGGCATGACCGGGCGTCTGGGGCGCGAGGAAACGCATTTTTCGGGGAGCGACTCAACATGTCGACAATGGCTGTGTCTCAAGCTGGCGTGGGAGGGATGACGAAGGACGAACGGTTCGTCATTCTCGCCTCCTCGCTGGGTACCGTCTTCGAGTGGTACGATTTTTACCTTTACGGCTCGCTGGCCAGCATTATCGGCGCGCAGTTCTTCTCGGCCTACCCGCCGGCAACCCGCGATATCTTCGCGCTGCTGGCATTCGCCGCGGGCTTCCTGGTGCGCCCGTTCGGCGCGATCGTGTTCGGCCGCATCGGCGACATCGTCGGCCGGAAATACACCTTCCTCGTCACCATCCTGATCATGGGTCTGTCGACCTTCATCGTCGGCCTGCTGCCGAATGCGGCGACGATCGGCATCGCGGCCCCGATCATCCTGATCGCGCTGCGCCTTGCCCAGGGTCTCGCGCTCGGCGGTGAATATGGCGGTGCGGCGACCTATGTCGCGGAGCATGCCCCCAACGGCAAGCGCGGCTACTACACCTCCTTCATCCAGACCACGGCAACGCTCGGCCTGTTCCTGTCGCTGCTGGTGATCCTGTTCACCCGCTCCGCGATCGGCGAAGCCGACTTCGCGGCCTGGGGCTGGCGCATCCCGTTCCTGGTCTCGGTGCTGCTGCTCGGCATCTCGGTCTGGATCCGGCTCCGCCTCAACGAATCGCCGATCTTCCAGAAGATGAAGGACGAGGGGAAGAGTTCGAAGGCGCCGCTGACGGAAGCCTTCGGCAACTGGCAGAACGGCAAGCTGGTGCTGCTCGCGCTGCTCGGCGGCGTGATGGGCCAGGGCGTGGTCTGGTACACCGGCCAGTTCTACGCGCTGTTCTTCCTGCAATCGATCCTGAAGGTCGACGGCTACACCGCCAACCTCCTGATCGCCTGGTCGCTGCTGCTCGGCACCGGCTTCTTCATCGTGTTCGGCATGCTCTCCGACAAGATCGGCCGCAAGCCGATCATCCTCGGCGGCTGCCTGATCGCGGCACTGACCTTCTTCCCGATCTTCAAGATGATCACCTCCAACGCCAACCCGGCGCTGGAAAAGGCCATCGAGCAGGCCAAGGTCGAGGTGGTGGCCGATCCCGCGGGTTGCGGCGACCTGTTCAACCCGGTCGGTACCCGCGTCTTCACCGCGCCTTGCGACACCGCACGCGCCTTCCTCGCCCAGTCGTCGGTCAAGTATTCGACGACATCGGGTGCGGCCGGTTCCGGCGTGAAGGTGATGGTCAACGGCAAGGAAGTTGCCTACGCGAACGCCAAGGACAGCAATCCTGCGGTTCTCGCCGCCGTGCAGGCCGCCGGCTATCCGAAGACCGGCGACGCCGGCATCGTGAAGATGGCGCATCCGTTCGACATCTTCCGTCCGCAGGTGGCCGCGACCATCGGACTGCTGTTCATCCTCGTGATCTTCGTCACCATGGTGTACGGCCCGATCGCCGCGATGCTGGTCGAATTGTTCCCGACCCGCATCCGCTACACCTCGATGTCACTGCCCTACCACATCGGCAACGGCTGGTTCGGCGGCCTGCTGCCGGCGACCGCCTTCGCCATCGTGGCCTCGACCGGCGATATCTACGCGGGTCTCTGGTATCCGGTCATCTTCGCGTCCATCACCGTCGTGATCGGCTTCCTGTTCCTGCCCGAGACCAAGGACGTGGACATCAAGGCGACCTGATCGCAAGCAACGATCAACCAACACCAACCGGCCGCGGTCTCCGCGGCCGGTTTTGCTTTGGGCCGAGAGCTTCGGTTCTGATTGGAAACAGAACCGAAGTTCTCGATTCTTGTTTTGACGCGTTTTCTTTACGCGAACCGGGATCCACTTCGCTCGAAAACGCTCTACTGATTGGCGCCGATGAATTGCAGCACCACCTCGCGCCGGTGCGGGCGGGCGCGATGCTCGATCAGATAGATCGCCTGCCAGGTGCCAAGCGCGAGCCTGCCGTTCAGGACCGGGACCTGAAGCGAGGTCTGCGTCAGCATGGTCTTGATATGTCCGGGCATGTCGTCCGGCCCCTCGGTGTCGTGGGTCCAGCCGGCGTTCTCCGGCGCGAGCCTGGACAGCGCGGTGGTGAGATCAACCAGCACGGAGGGATCGGCGTTTTCCTGGATCGTCAGCGAGGCCGAGGTGTGACGGATGAACAGCGTCAGCGCGCCCTCGCGCGCGCGGGCCTCGGCAATGAACGCCGCTGCTTCGCGGGTCAGGTCCGTGAAGCCGCGCCCCTGCGTCTCCACGGTGAGCAGCGACGATGAGATAATGGTGGCTTGCACCGAGGATGGCGCCGAGCGGGTTACGGATCTGGCTGATGTCATGGAGGTTCTCTCGTAACGTCGTCCTGGCCTAGTGCGCAATTGCGCACGGGAGCCAGGACCCATTACCCCGAATGCGCGTGACGGCAAAAGGTGGCAACGCGCTTCGAGAATGAACCGAGAGGCCGCGCCGTATGTGTCCTGGCTTTCGCCAGGACGACAAACTCAGATCCTCCCCGACACGTCCTTCTGCACGCGGTTGGCCATGTCGATCAGCCGACGCCAGGCCTTTTCCAGGAACGACATCACACGATCGACGTCCTGGTCGCTCGGCAGCGGGATCTCGATCTTGCGGTCGCCCTCGGCGACCTTCGGATCGGCTTTCTTGAGCGGGTCGGATTTCGGCAGCGCCTCGTCGATCTTGCCCGACACGGTCGGTCCCGCCGCGAGCTGTCCCTTCAGCTTCTCGACTTCGGTCTGGAGCCGGCCGATCTCGGCGTCGAGCGCGGCACGCTCGTCGGGCACCGCGTAGCAGGCCCAGCCGGCGCCGTTCTTGGTGCAGGTCGACACCGTGCCGGTGCGGGTGTCGAGCCGCAGCACGCCCTCGGGGATCGGCGTCATGCTGTAGCGGCCGTTTTCGCCGTCGGGCGCGGATTGCGCGGCAACGAGACCGCCGCTGCTGGCCATCACCGCGGCCAGCGCCGCTGCCGAAAGCCATGATGTTGTGGACGACGTCGCTGGTCTCATCGCACTCTCCGCCACGCCGCGCAGGTGGCACATCTGCAATTCTACACCCCGGCAAGGCCATCCGCCGCCAAAAACACTCGCCCGGAATCAACGATTACGGCCGCCCGTTTGATCCCGGCAGCACGGCGAAATGGCGACCGCATCCACCGATCATGAGACGAGCTGCTGCGGTGCGGCGTCACGCTGTGTGCAGCGCTGCCGCGTGCGCCGATATCGTCAAATAAATCAGACACATAACGGAAAGCGACGCAATCGTGACTTGGCTTGACTTGATTATGGGCCATCAGTATGGTCCGCGCGGCTTTTGAGGGTGGCGGGCGTAATTTCCATTCAGCCGCGGCGTTTCGGGTCTTCGTTGCATGACACAGGGCACGGGACACGGCGAGAATGGAGATCGCGATAGATCGCCCGAGGAAGCTGCGCTTTCCGAACGGCTCGGAAATCTTGATCAGCGGTTGTCCGAACTTCGCGGCCGCCACGTCAAGACCGAGCAACCCGCAGGTGACGATGGAGACAGAGCGGCCAGAGCCTCGGCGATGGCGCTTGGTTTCCGGTTATCTTCGGAGTTGGTCGCCGGGGTCGTCGTCGGAGCGGGGATTGGCTGGGGTTTCGACCGCTTGCTGTCGACGTCGCCTTTCGGATTTATCGTGTTCCTGCTGCTGGGCTTCGTCGCCGGCGTGGTGAATGTGGTGAGAACGGCAGGGGCAGGTCAAAACAGGCGCGGCGGTTCTTAAGCGATCCGCTCAGGAGAGGAATGATCGTGCCGGCTTTGCCGGTACGGGCCGGCCCGGCCGGCAGACCGAGACCCGCCGGCATTGCCCGGCAGACCAAGAGATGCCGCGCTGATGAAAATCGACCCGATCCACCAGTTCAACATCGAGCCTCTCTTCACGATCGGCCATATCGGCCATCAGACGATCGCCTTCACCAATTCATCGCTCTACATGCTGATCGCCGTGGCGATCATCTCGCTGCTGATGCTTGCCAGCGGTGCGCAGCTGGTTCCCGGGCGCCTTCAGTCGGTCGCCGAGATCTCCTACGAGTTCGTCGCGTCGACCATCCGTTCGACCGCCGGCTCGGAAGGCATGAAGTTCTTCCCGCTGATCTTCTCGTTGTTCATGTTCATCTGCGTCTCGAACCTGATCGGCATCATTCCCTATACCTTCACGATCTCGAGCCATCTGATTGTGACGGCAGCCCTGGCGCTGCTGGTCTTCTTCACGGTCCTGATCTACGGCGTTGCCAAGAACGGCCTGAAATTCTTCTCGATCTTCGTGCCCCACGGCGTCCCCGGTTATATCCTGCCGCTGGTGATGTTCATCGAGATCCTGTCGTTCTTCCTGCGGCCGGTCTCCCACAGCGTCCGTCTCTTCGCCAACATGCTGGCCGGCCACATCGCGCTGAAGGTGTTCGCGGGCTTCGTCGCCATGCTCGGCTTCTCGCTCGGCGCCCTCGGCTGGGTCGGCGGCGTGCTGCCGCTGGCGCTCACGGTCGCGCTGTACGCCCTCGAGATTCTGGTCGCGTTCCTGCAAGCCTATGTGTTTGCGATCCTGACCTGCATCTACCTCAACGACGCCATTCATCCGGGACACTGAGCGGTCCGGGGAATTTCCACCCACAACCCAATCTTTCTTCCAAGGAGTCTAAAATGGATCCGGCAGCAGCAAAACTTATCGGCGCGGGCATCGCATGCATCGGCATGGGCGGTGCGGGCGTCGGCGTGGGCGTGATCTTCGGCAACTACCTCGCCGCGGCCGTTCGCAACCCCTCGGCCGCTCAGGGCCAGTTCGGCAACCTGATCTTCGGCTTCGCCGTGACCGAAGCGCTCGGCATTTTCTCGCTGCTGATCGCGCTGCTGCTGCTGTTCGTTCCGCTCTGAGGACGACGTTCTTCGCGCCGCTTCGACCGAAGCGGCGCGCATGACAGCAACAGGAGTACTCCATGGCTGAGAGTCATGGCGGGGCGAAGGGTCCAGCGGCGGGCGCCCACACCGGGGCCGAAGGCGGTCACGGTGGCGGCTTTCCGCCGTTCGAGAGCAGCACTTATGCTTCGCAGCTGGTGTCGCTCGCGATCTTCTTCGTCGTGCTTTACGTGATCGTGTCCAAGCTCGCTCTGCCGAAGGTCGGCGGGGCGATCGAAGCGCGTCAGAACAAGATCGAGGGTGACCTCGCCGAGGCGCAGACGCTGAGGGACCAGTCCGACGCGGCGCTGAAGGCCTATGAAAGCGAACTCGCTTCGGCGCGTTCGCGGGCGCAGGCGATCGGCAATGAATCCCGCGACAAGGCGAATGCGCAGGCGGAAACCGAGCGCAAGGCCCTGGAAGAGCAGCTGGCGGCCAAGCTCGCCGGGGCGGAGAAGACCATCGCCTCGACCCGCACAGCCGCCATGAGCAACGTCCGCGGCATCGCGGCCGATGCGGCAGGCCAGATCGTGCAGCAGCTCACCGGCGTCGTTCCCGATGCCGCGTCAGTGAATGCCGCGGTCGATGCGTCCCTGAAAGGTTAATCGAGATGTTCTTCGATCCTGAAACCTGGGTCGCCATCGCCTTCGTGATCCTGATGGTCGTGTTCGGCTATCTCGGGGTCTTCAAGTCTGCGATGACCGCGCTCGACCATCGCGCCGCGCGCATCAAGGCCGAGCTCGACGACGCGACGCGCCTCAAGCAGGAGGCGGCCAAGGTGCTCGCCGACTACAAGGCGCGCAGTGCCACGGCCGAGCGCGAGGCTGCCGACATCATCGCCAACGCCAAGGTCGAAGCCGAGCGCATCGCGACCGAGGCCAAGGCGAAGATGGAAGACTTCGTGGCCCGCAGAACCAAGACCGCGGAGAGCAAGATCGCGCTCGCCGAGGCCCAGGCGGTGGCCGATGTCCGTGCCGCAGCCGCGGAAGCCGCCGTCCAGGCCGCCTCCACGATCCTGTCGCAGTCGGTCAAGGGCCAGGTCGCCGACGACCTGCTCGCCAAGAGCATCAGCGAAGTTCGGCAGAAGCTGAACTGAGCGCGAACGCCTCATCAATCAAAAAGCCGGCGCGATGAGCGCCGGCTTTTTTGTTTGTCGGGCGCCGTGGCCGCAAATTGGATGTCATGCCCCGCGAAGGCGGGGCATCCAGTACGCCGCGGCCCTTCCGTAGACCGCTGACGTCTCTGGAATACTGGATCACCCGCTTTCGCGGGTGATGACAGCTGAAATTGCGGTGCCAGCCGAGATCGAGACCCTACTTCTTCTTCGGCTTTGCCTTCGGCTCGGGCGACAGCGCCTGCGGGTCGAAGCCGACGTAGAAGACGTAGGAATCGGCGGTCGCGGCCGACGGGATCGGATAGGACAGATCTTCGGCGACAAAGGTGAAGGGCACGCTGCCGCCTTCCGACATCCCGACCGTGGTCCGATAGGCCTTCGAGGCGATTACCTTCTCGCCGACGCCGCCCTGCACCACCGCGACGCGCAGCGGAACCTCGACGCTAGCAGGCGCGCCGGCGGGACCGGCGATGACGCGGCCCTGGACGCCGATCCGGGCTGTGATGTCGCCGCCGTTGCGCACGCATTCACGCGCCATCTTGGTGATGGTGGCCTGGAAGCGGACCTCATTGCCGACGGCCGGCTTGCCGGTGGCTCCGACCGCATAGGTAGAGGCGCCGGCGCGCACCGTGACCTGCGGGCAATCGACATCGTCGTCGGCCGGCTGTCCGGGCGCAGGCGCCGGCTTGGGCTGGGCCGGCTCGTCGGACTTGCCGCCGAACAGGCTCTTGAAGCGGTCGCTCAACGACTGGGCCGCCACCGGCGAGACGGACGCGAACGCAACCGACAACGCCAGCGCGACCGCTGTCCCCCGCCGCAACGCATTCCGCGATGACCGAAGCTCGTGCACCATCAACGCCCATACTCCATGACAACAATCCGGCCGATCGCCAGCCTTCCCGCCGCGTTATATCGCCAAAATCGGCGAACCCAAGGCAGCAAAAGGCAGGACGCCGGAGACTTTGGCCGTACGAACCGACCGGCTCAGCCGCGGAAATCCTCGTGCAGCAGACCGAACAGCAAATGGTCCTGCCAGACCCCGTTGATGCAGAGATAGCGGCGCGCCAGCCCTTCCCGGGAGAAGCCGCACTTCTCCAGCACCCGGATCGACGGTGCATTGGTGGGGATGCAGGCAGCCTCGACCCGGTGCAGGTTGAGTTCGCCGAACAGCGTCGGCAGCAGCACCCGCAGCGCAGCCGTCATGTAGCCGCGATGGGCGTGGGGCTGGCCGACCCAATAGCCGATGGTGCCGGCCTGGACGATGCCGCGCCGGACATTGGCGAGCGTTATGCCGCCGACCATGGCGCCGTCGAGCTCACGGAAGATCAGAAAGGGGTAGGAGCGGTCCGCGGCGATATCCTCGGAATAGCGGCGCAGGCGGCGGCGAAAGCCGGAGCGCGTCAGATCGTCCGACGGCCAGATCGGCTCCCAGGGCGTCAGGTAGTCGCGGCTGGACTCGCGCAAGTGAGCCCATTGCAGGAAGTCCGACATCTGCGGTGCGCGCAGCAAAAGCCCGTTGCCGCGCGGCGCGAGGGCGGCGGGTCCACTGGATGGCAGGCGAAAGAGGGCCATGGTGATGCTTCCCGGGGCGGATCAGCCCACGCGCGGCTCCTAATGCAGTCGCGCCTTGGCACGTGCCCGGGTCAATCCTTCCGCAAAAGACACCGCCGTGTCCAGACCCCTGCCACTGCCTAATGCGACAACCGCAGGGCGGCTGCGCGAAAGCAGTGCACGCGCCGCGTCCCGGGTCGATTCGACGCTGACGGCGTCGATCCGGGCCACCAGCTCCTGCACCGTCTGCGGCCGGCCATAGGCCAGGACGTGGCGGGCGAGCTGCTCGGCACGGGAGGAGCAGCTCTCCAGCGCCATCAGGAGGCCCGCCTTCATCTGCGCCTTGGCCCGTGCAATCTCGGCCTCGGTCAGGGTCTCCACCGAATCATTCATGACGTCGACCACGACTTCCATCATCTCCGGCGCATCGGCCGGATCGGTACCGGTGTAGAGGCCGAAGAAGCCGGTATCGGTATAGGGCGCGTGGAAGCTGTAGATCGAGTAGCAGAGGCCGCGCTTCTCGCGCACCTCCTGGAACAGCCGCGACGACATTCCGCCGCCGAGGATGTTGGTGAAGACCTGGAGCGAGAACAGCGACAGATCGTTCTGCGGCACACCTTCCAGCGCCAGCGTCAGATGCGCCTGCTCGAGCTCGCGATGCACGACCTTAGCGCCGCCCTTGCCGAACTGGGCGGCCTGCGGCTTCGGGCCCGGCGTTCCTTCAAAGCTTGCAAAGCGCTTCTCGGCCTCGGCGACCACCTGGCTGTGATCGACCGCGCCGGCGGCCGCCACCACCATGTCGGGCCCGCGATAATGCGTCGACAGATAGCCGCGCAGCATGTCGCGGTTGAAGGCGCGCAGCGTCTTGGCGGTGCCGAGCAGCGAGCGGCCCATCGGCTGGTCGGGATAGCAGAGCTCGTTGAGATGCTCGAACACGACGTCGTCGGGCGTGTCCTGCGCGGCACCGATCTCCTGCACGATGACGTTCTTCTCGCGCTCCAGCTCGTCGGGCTCGAAGGCGGGATTGGCCAGGATGTCGGCGAGCACGTCGAGCGCCAGCGGCACGTCGGCCTTCAGCACCCGCGCATAATAGGACGTGGTCTCGGTCGAGGTGCCGGCATTGAGGTCGCCGCCGACAGCCTCGATCTCCTCGACGATCTCGCGCGACGAGCGCTTGGTCGTGCCCTTGAACGCCATGTGCTCGAGGAGATGCGAGATACCGTGCTCGTTGGGCTTCTCGTCGCGTCCGCCGACGCCGGCCCAGACCCCGAGCGCCGCAGTCTCGAGATGGGGCATCTTGTCGGTGACGACGGTGAGGCCGGACGCAAGCTTGGAGATCTCGACGCTCATCCGGCAACTCCCTGTTTTGCGGCACGGCTGACCGACAGCACGAACCGCTCGACCTCGGCCTGATCGTTCTTCATCACCTTCATGTGTTCGGATTTGGTCATGAGGCCGTCGAGCCAGGCCGGCAGTTGCGGCCGCTGGCCGCAGGCCGCTTCGACCGCGTCGGGGAATTTGGCCGGATGCGCGGTGGAGAGCACGATGCTGGGCACCGTGGTGTCGGTGGTGTCGCGATCGGCGACCGCGAGCGCGACCGCAGTATGGGGATCGACCAGCTCGCCCGCCTCACGCCAGGCGGCGCGGATCGCGGCCGCGGTTTCGGTCTCGTCGGCGCGCCCGGCGTCGAACTCCTCGCGGATCGCGGCGAGCGTCGCATCGGGCAGCACGAAGCGCCCGGACTGCTTCAGCGAATCCATGAGACGGCGCACACCGGCCGCATCGCGCCGGCCGGCTTCGAACAGCAGCCGCTCGAAGTTCGAGGAGATCTGGATGTCCATCGACGGCGACGCCGTGGCGTGCACCTCGCGCACCTCGTAGATGCCGGTCTTCAGCGTCCGCGCCAGGATGTCGTTGACGTTGGCGGCGATGCGCAGGGTCCGCACCGGCAGACCCATGCGCTTGGCGACGTAGCCGGCAAAGATGTCGCCGAAATTGCCGGTCGGCACGACGAAGTCCACCGCGCGCGCCGGCGCGCCGGCGGCAACGGCGGAGGTGAAGTAATAGACCACCTGGGCAACGATACGCGCCCAGTTGATGGAATTGACGCCGGACAGCGAGGTCGCATCGCGGAAGCGATGGTTGTTGAACATTCCCTTCACGAGGGCCTGGCAGTCGTCGAACGTGCCTTCGATGGCGAGCGCATGCACGTTGGCCGCGCCCGTCGTCGTCATCATCCGCCGCTGCACCTCGGAGATGCGGCCGTGCGGGAACAGTACGATGAGATCGACGTTCTCCAGCCCCGCGAAGGCTTCGACCGCAGCGCCGCCGGTGTCGCCGGAGGTTGCGACCACGATGGTGGTGCGCTGGTCGCGCTTGGCGAGCACATGGTCCATCAGCCGCGAGATGAGCTGCATCGCCACGTCCTTGAAGGCGAGCGTCGGGCCGTGGAACAGCTCCAGCACGAACTGGTGCGGCGACATCTGGCGCAGCGGCACCACCGCGGGATGGCGGAAGGTGGCGTAGGCCTCGTTCGCCATCCGGCCGAGCTCAGCGTCCGTGATCTCGCCTCCGGCGAAGGGACGGATCACGTCGACGGCGACCTCCCAATACGGGCGGCCGAAGAAGCCGGCGATCGTGTCAGCCGAGAGCTGCGGCCATGTCGCCGGCACATACAGGCCACCGTCGCGGGCAAGCCCGGTCAGCATCACGTCGCAGAAGCCGAGTTCGGGGGCCTCGCCCCGGGTCGAGATATAACGAGTCAAACTGCCCTCCAAAGGCCGGCCAAGCCGAAGCTTGATCCGTAAGCCTTTGATTTCACGATATTCCTGATTAACAGCCAGAGGCTTTGGGCCACCATAAAGTGTTTTGCGGCATCGGGAAACCGCTTCCCGCCCGCACCCTTTGCAACGAAAAGGGCTGCGGCAATGCCGCAGCCCTCTCTTGGAAGGTCTGTCGTTGATATGTGCAGACCAGTTTGGCTCGTCCGGGGCGCCTGCCCGCTAAAACTGCTCGCGCAAGCTTTCGTCGCCTGTCCTCAGACCGTCAAGGGCGAAAACCGGGCGCGACGACAAATGTTCCTGTTTTTCCCGACGCGTATGAACGCCGCATACCCGTCCGCATACTGGCCACAAGGCCGGCTTTGCCATTTCTTCCTGAACCCTTGATCGCGGCAGGAACGAACGCAGCCGCAGTCCATTGTGTCGGCGGATAGCGTCCGCCGTCGGCCACGCATTGCCCGGCCGGCGGAGTCGCCGATCCGTCGGCCGAACCGCTGCATCCTGGAGCAGCCGGTTCGGTCGCTGGCGGGACGTCAGTTCATGCCGATTTCCACCGCAATCCGGATCAGGTCGGAATGGTTCTTGGCCCCCAACTTCTGCTTGAGCAGGGAGGTGGTGTTGGCGACCGTCTTGTAGGAGATCCCAAGCGCCTCGGCGACCTCGACGATCTTGTCGCCGCGCCCGAGCAGGCGGAGGATCTCGAGCTCCCGCGGCGTCATCTGCGAGGCCGGATTGGCCTTGATCGCCGCACCGGAGAACGTCACGGCCTCCGCCAGCTGCGGCGAGATGAAATTGTCGCCCGCGACCACCTTGCGCACCGCCTTCAGCAGGATCCTGGGATCATCTCCCTTGGAGACATAGCCCTGCGCCCCCAGCTCGACCGCCCGCACCACGAAAGCCGGATCGTCGTTCATGCTGAACATGATGATCTTGGCATCAGGATCGTCCTTGCGGATCCGCCGCATCAGCTCGAACCCGGAGACATCCGGCAGGCTGATGTCGATCACGGTGACGTCGGGCCGCTTGCTGATATAGGCGCGATGGCCGGATTTGGCGTCCATCGCCTCGTCGATGCGGATCGAATGGTCGGATGCGAACAGGGTTCGGCAACCCGACAGCACCACAGGATGGTCGTCGACGATCAGGACCCTGGTCGCCGGCTTGGCGGTATCTTGCATCGCGCGCTCTCTGGTTTTTCAACTCATAGACCGGCGGGAACAAATGGAAAGAGAGAAATCCGCCGGGACGCGTTAGAATTGAACTAATGTGGCAACACCTGTCGTTCAGAACCCAACTGTTTCTTCCGCTCGGCGTGAGCTTCCTCGCCGCGCTGGTCATGGGCGGCGTGCTGCTCCAGAGCTTTGCGACCGGCCAGCTGGCCGACGAGAACGAATTGGGGCGACATTCGGCCCGAGCGGTCGCCGCGGCGCTCAACAACACCCTGCGTGCCTCGGACAATCCGCGGCAGACGCTCGACGCCTTTGTCCATTCTTTGGGCACCTCCTCCGATATCCAATTCCGTCCTGTCGAAGCGGGTCCCGAGCCCTCGCCAACGGCCGGTCCGCGCAAGCCGCATAGCGTGCCGCAATGGTTCATCGACCTGCTCACCATCCCGGACATGGACGCGGCGTCCCCGCTGATCATCGACGGCAAGCGGGTCGGCGATCTCGTGTTCCTGCCCGACCTGTCGGTCGACCTGTTCGAGAAATGGATCGGTTTTCTGGCGCTGACGAGCCTCATCGCCGTGCTGACGGTGCTGACCGGAACGATCGCCTATCTCTTCGCGGAATCGGCACTGCGCCCCCTGCAAAATCTGGGCGCAGGCCTCACACGAATACGGCGCGGCGATTATGCGACGCCGATCCCGGTGGCAGGGCCGCCGGAGATCCGGCAGAGCTGCGAGGAGGCCAATGCGCTGGCGGCGACGCTCGCGCGACTAAGCCAGGACAATCGCGACCTGCTGCACCGCCTGGTGTCGCTCCAGGACGACGAGCGGCGCGATCTCGCCCGCGAGCTGCACGACGAGCTCGGCCCGCTGCTGTTCAGCATCCGCGCCGGCACGATCGCCCTGATCGAGGCTTCGCCGCCGGTGGGACATCTCGGCAATACGGCACAGGAGGTGCTGCAATCGGTCGAAGCGCTCCAGCAGACCAACCGCCGCATCCTCGACCGGCTGCGGCCGCTCTATATCGAGGAATTGGGGCTGGAAACCAGCGTGCAGACGCTGCTCCGGAACTTTCGCAAGCAGGCCCCGCATATCGGCCTGACCGCCACGGTCGATCCTGGTCTCAACGGGCTCGACGGGCCGCTGGCCCAGACCGTCTATCGCGTGATCCAGGAGGCGCTGACCAATGTGCTGCGCCATGCCGCAGCACGCAATGCCCATGTGCAGGCGGCCATTTCAGGCGACGCGCTCGCCATCGAGATCTCCGACGACGGCGGGGGATTTCTCGAGGGCAACGTGTTCGGCCGGGGTCTGACCGGCATGCATGAGCGCGTGCGCGCGCTCAGCGGATCGCTGTCATTGCTGCGCGCGGATGAACGAACCTATGTGCGCTGCCGTCTGCCCGTGCAGAGGACGCGCGACGAGCCGGCGCAAAGCTAGCACGCGCAGCCGTGATGCGCGTTCTGTCGCGCCGGCGCGCACAGCGTGCTGTCGATTTTGCCTTCCGCACTGAAGCGAAACGAGGCGTGAATGCGCAGCGCGCCCGCGACGGAATATTCGAGATCGACGCCATCAGGCACGGGATGGATCTCCTCGAGACCGAAGCCGGCCGACGAAAATGCGCTGAGCCGCGGCCCCCAGTAGACTTCGAGCTCGTCTCGGCCGCGATAACGCTGCGTGCCGTTGCACGTGCATTCGATCTGGGCGTCGTCCGCATAGAGGTCGAGCAGCGTCGCGAGGTCGCCTTTCCGGCAGGCATCCACCCAATCGACGACAATTCCCATCTGATCGAAATCGCTCACGCCGCAATCCTGTCTGCCGCGAAATTTTGCATGCGGCTTAGGACCACACTCGTGAATACGCGCTGAATGGTAAACCCCGGGTGATACCGGGTTCCTCCCGGGAACCTCCGGAAGATTCAGCTCGAGCGACGTCCCCTCACCCAGACGCCGAACGCGATCAGCACCGCGCCTGCAAGCGCGAACCAGGTGACGGCGTATTGCAGGTGATCGTCCTTCAGATGCACGTCGAGCGGACCCGGACGCGGAATGCCATTCGCGGGCGCGGGCTGCTCCAGATCGATGTAGAACGGCGCAACCGTGCCCCAGCCGAGCGCGCTCGCGATCGCCACATGATCGCGCACGAACCAGAGCCGCTTGTCGCGGCTCTCCGCCGGCGTCAGCCAGCCCGGCGGTTCGGGAAAGCGCAGATAGCCGGTGAGCGCGACCGGCTGCCCGGTCACGAGCTTCTTCACCGCGCGATCCTCGACGCTGCGATCCTGCATCGTGTTCTCGACGAAGCCGGCATCGATCACGACCATCTCGCCGCTCGGAAGCCGCGCCGGCAGGAAGGCCCAGGTGCCGGGACCGGAGGCGTCCTTGCGTACGGCCGAGCCGGACGAATAGACCATCGCATCGGGCGAGGCGGCGAAGGTCGCAGTGAAGCTGACACGGCGGAATTCATCGCGCGCGGGATTGAGCGCAGCCCATTGTGCGGGCGGCGGCAGCGCGATGGGTGCCGCCGCCAGACGCTCGGTGAGTGCTGCGATCAGCTCGTGCTTGGCGGTCCGGCGCTGCAATTGCCAGACGCCGAGGGCAACGAAGGCGGCCGTCAGGAGAAGCGTGAACAGCGCAAAGCCGGCCACGCGAGGCTTGCGCGCAGTCTCGTTCATTTCGCGCGGTCGACCAGCCGGCCCGGCGCTGCCTTGTGGTGGAATTGCAGCGCGATCAGCAGCGACTTCATCGCGCGCAGTGGCAAGAGCGTGGTGGCGAGGATCAGCGGCAGCCACAGCACGGCATGCAGCCAGTACGGCGGCTGGTACTTGACCTCGACGATCAGCGCGCACGCAACGACGATCCCACCGGCGAGCATGATGATGAAGATCGCCGGGCCATCGCCGGTGTCGATGAAGGCATAGTCGAGGCCGCAGCGGTCGCAGGAGGGTGCGAGCGTCAGGAAGCCCGCATAGAGCTTGCCCTGGCCGCAGCGCGGACATTTGCAGGCCAGCCCGCGCATCGCGCTTTGCAGGACGGTGGTTTCGGACTTGGGTGGACCGGCGGTGTCATTCATGATGGCGGACTCTATCACAGTTTCCGCCGAAACTTCCGGCGGCGCAAAAGCGAAAGGGCGGCCCTGCGGCCGCCCTTTCTGATCGATCCAAAGCTGCTCAGTGCGCGCCGTGGGCCATGGTCTCGGCGCCGTGTCCCCACACATAGATGCAGAGGAAAAGGAACAGCCAGACCACGTCGACGAAGTGCCAGTACCAGGCGGCGAACTCGAAGCCGAGATGCTGCTTCGGCGTGAAGTGGCCGGCATAGGCACGGAACAGGCAGACCAGCAGGAAGATGGTGCCGACCAGCACGTGGAAGCCATGGAAACCGGTCGCCATGAAGAAGGTCGCGCCATAGACGTTGCCGGCGAACGAGAACGCCGCATGGCTGTACTCATAGGCCTGCACGCAGGTGAAGAGCGCGCCGAGCACGACGGTGAGGATCAGGCCGTATTTCAGGCCCTGACGATCGTTCTCGAGCAACGCATGGTGCGCCCAGGTCACCGTGGTGCCCGAGGTGAGCAGGATCAGCGTGTTCAGGAGCGGCAGATGCCAGGGATCGAAGGTCTCGATGCCGTGGGGCGGCCAGGTGCCGGGGACCGCGCAGGCTCCGGCCGCGGTGCCGAGGCCGCAGCCGAACACGGCATCGCGGGTGGCGTGGACAGCGTCGGCCGGAAACAGCGCCGCGTTGAAATAGGCCCAGAACCAGGCGACGAAGAACATCACCTCGGAGGCGATGAACAGGATCATGCCGTAGCGGTGATGGAGCTGCACGACGCGGGTATGGTCGCCCTTGTACTGGGCTTCCTTGATCACGTCGCCCCACCAGCTCGCCATGGTGTAGAGCACGCCGACGGTGCCGACGCCGAACACGATCGGCGCGGCCGAGAACATGTGGTGCATCCAGGCGATCGCGCCGACCGCCATGATGAAGGCCGAGAGCGAACCGACCGCCGGCCAGGGAGAGGGATCGACCAGATGATAGTCGTGATGCTTGCCTTGCGCGGTAGCCATTTGCGGTCTCTCTCCTCAATCCCGTGCCTGTCCGGCACTTATCCCCTTGTGTCCAACCCCCAGAGCGTGAGCCCGGCGGTCAGAGATTTCCCTTGCGTTTGTCGCCTTCCCCGGACGCGAGCGGCTTCACCACCGGATCCTTCACCGGGTAGAACGTGTAGGACAGCGTGATCGTGCTGAGCCCGTCGTTCTCGTGGTCGTCGGCGATCGACGGATCGACGTAGAACACGACCGGCATCTCGCGCTTCTCACCGGGCGCCATGGTCTGCTCGGTGAAGCAGAAGCAGTTGATCTTCTGGAAGTAGGACCCGACCGTCAGCGGCGCGACGTTGTAGGCGGCCTGGCCGGCAGTGGTGCGCGCGGCCTGGTTGGTCACGGTGTAGAAGACGGTCGTGACCTGGCCGATATTGACCTCGATCTCGCTCTGCTCCGGCTCGAACTTCCAGGGCAGACCGGGCGCGACGTTGGAATCGAAGCGCACCGCGATCTTCCGCGCGATCGGACCGGTGGCCGGCGCGGCGGTCGCGACCTGGGTCGTGCCGTTGAAACCGGTAGCGCGGCAGAACCAGTTGTAGAACGGCACCGCCGCATAGGAGGCGCCGACCATCAGCGCCACCACGCCGCCGCAGATCGAGGCGACCAGCACGTCACGACCGAGGCCCTTACCGACGCCTTTCCTGGCCGTCCGGCTCTGATCCCGCGATATGGTCGGCTCGTGATCCATTTTCCCTACATCGGCCGGACTAGAACTGCCGGTCCCTTGACCATGGTGACGGCGAAGAACAGCACCACGAGCACGCCGAGCGCGAGCGCGATCGCGATCGAGCGCTGACGGCGGCTCTTCTTCTGCGCCTCGGTGAGAACGATTCCATCTGGCTCGGGTTTGTCCGCCACCGCGATCATGCGCCCCCTGCCATCGGAGCAAGCGCCCGGAACACGACCTCGGCCAGCAGGGTCGCGAACAGCGCGAACAGGTAAAGGATGGAGAAGGCGAACAGTTTTCGCGTGGCGCGCAACGACTGGCTGCGCTCGCGGCGCATATAGACGTTGATCGCGAGCACCAGCATGCCGGCGCCGAGGATCAGCGAGACGACACCGTAGACGGCGTCGAAATAGCCGAGCGCCCAGGGCGCGGCGGCCACCGCGATCAGCACGATCGTGTAGAGCAGGATCTGGAGGCGGGTCGCATCGGGACCGGCGACATTGGGCAGCATCGGAATGCCGGCGCGCGCGTAATCGTCCGAGCGGAACAGCGCCAGCGCCCAGAAATGCGGCGGGGTCCAGAAGAAGATGATGGCGAAGAGAAGCAGCGGCTCGACGTCGACCGTGCCAGTCACCGCGGCCCAGGCCACCACCGGCGGCAACGCACCGGCGGCGCCGCCGATCACGATGTTCTGCGCGGTCCAGCGCTTCAGCCACATCGTGTAGATCACGACGTAGAAGAAGATGGTGAAGGCGAGCAGCGCGCCCGCGATCCAGTTGACGAGGATGCCGAGCGTCATCACCGAGAAGAAGGCGAGCGTCATGCCGAACGTCATCGCCTCGGGACGGGTGATGCGGCCACGCGGAATCGGCCGGTTCGCCGTGCGCGACATCTTGGCGTCGATATCGCCTTCGAGCGCCATGTTGAGCGCCCCGGAGGCGCCGGCGCCGACGGCGATGCAGAGCAGCGAGGTGATCGCCAGCACCGGGTGGAAATGCCCGGGCGCCATCGCCATTCCGACCAGCGCGGTGAAGATCACCAGCGACATCACCCGCGGCTTGAGCAGCGCAATGTAGTCGCCCACCTCCGCTTCGGAGATGCGGGGATTGATGTCGACGGCGTTCTGGTCGAGGACGGACACTAAATCAACTCGCTTCGTTATGGAGCCGCGGCGCCCGTCATGGGCGCCGCGGGTGATCGCTCACTGCACGCGGGGCAGCACTTCGAACTGATGGAAGGGCGGCGGCGAGGGCAGCGTCCACTCCAGCGTGGTCGCGCCGGCACCCCACGGATTGTCGCCAGCCGGCACCTTTTTCGCAAAGGCATCGATCACGCAATAGAGGAAGATCAGGACGCCGAAGCCGGAAATGTAGGAGCCGACCGACGAGACCAGGTTCCAGCCGGCGAACGCGTCGGGATAGTCGACGTAGCGGCGCGGCATGCCCGACAGGCCGAGGAAGTGCTGCGGGAAGAACACCAGGTTCACGCCGATGAAGGTGACCCAGAAGTGCGCCTTCGCCAGCGTCTCGTTGTACATGTAGCCCGTCATCTTCGGGAACCAGTAGTACCAGCCGGCGAAGATCGCGAACACTGCACCGAGCGACAGCACGTAGTGGAAGTGCGCGACGACGTAGTAGGTCTCCTGGAGCACGCGGTCGACGCCGGCGTTCGCCAGCACGACGCCGGTGACGCCACCGACCGTGAACAGGAAGATGAAGCCCACGGCCCAGATCATCGGCGCGCGGAATTCGATCGAGCCGCCCCACATCGTGGCGATCCACGAGAAGATCTTCACGCCGGTCGGAACCGCGATCACCATCGTCGCCGCGACGAAATAGGCCTGCGTCGCCGACGACATGCCGACCGTGTACATGTGGTGCGCCCACACCACGAAGCCGATGCCGCCGATCGCGACCATGGCGTAGGCCATGCCGAGATAGCCGAACACGGGCTTGCGCGAGAAGGTGGAGACGATCTGGCTGATCATGCCGAAGCCGGGCAGGATCAGGATGTACACCTCGGGATGGCCGAAGAACCAGAACAGGTGCTGGAACAGCACGGGGTCGCCGCCGCCGTCGGGCGCGAAGAAGGTCGTGCCGAAATTGCGGTCGGTGAGCAGCATGGTGATCGCACCGGCGAGCACCGGCAGCGACAACAGCAGCAGGAACACGGTCACCAGGATCGACCACACGAACAGCGGCATCTTGTGCAGGGTCATGCCCGGCGCGCGCATGTTGAAGATCGTGGTGATGAAGTTGATGGCGCCGAGGATCGACGAGGCACCCGCCAGATGCAGCGACAGGATCGCGAAGTCGACTGCCGGGCCGGGATGGCCGGAGCTCGACAGCGGCACGTACATGGTCCAGCCGGCGCCGACGCCGTTGGCGCCCGGCTCGCCCTCGACGAAGGTCGACATCAGCAGCAGCCCGAAGGAGGCCGGCAGCAGCCAGAACGAGATGTTGTTCATGCGCGGGAACGCCATGTCGGGCGCGCCGATCATCAGCGGCACGAACCAGTTGCCGAAGCCGCCGATCATCGCCGGCATGACCATGAAGAAGATCATGATCAGGCCGTGGGAGGTCACGAAGACGTTGTAGGTGTGCGTCTCGTGGAAGATCTGCACGCCCGGATACATCAGCTCGGCACGGATCGCGATCGACATCGCGGCACCGATGACGCCGGCGATGACCGCGAAGATCAGGTACATCGTGCCGATGTCCTTGTGGTTGGTCGAATAGACGTAGCGTCGCCATCCGGTCGGATGGGCGTGCTCGTCATGTCCGTGGTCTTGCGCGTGATCGCCGTGTGCCGCTGCGCTGGTTGCCATTTTCAAATCCTGCCTTGCGTCCCAATCGGACCTTTGGAGGTCCCGCCCTTTATGTCGCTTTCAGTCCCCTCGAGCCTTTACCCGACGCCTACTGCGTCGGGCCGGCCGCGGAGGCGTAGGTGCCGGTGCCACCGCTCGCAAACTTCTTCTTCGCCGTTTCGACCCAGGAGGCGAATTCCTTGTCTTCCACGACGCGAATCGCGATCGGCATGAAGGCGTGATCCTTGCCGCAGAGCTCCGAGCATTGGCCGTAGAACATGCCGGTCTTGGCGGCCTTGAACCAGGTTTCGTTCAGTCGCCCCGGAATGGCGTCGATCTTCACGCCGAACGCCGGCAGCGCGAAGGCGTGGATGACGTCCGCACCGGTCACCTGAACACGAATCACCTTGTTGACCGGCACCACCATCTCGTTGTCGACGCCGAGCAGGCGGGGCTGCTTGTCCTGGGCCATCAGCGAGTCGAACTCGAACTTGCCGTTGTCGGGATAGGCGTAGGACCAGTACCACTGCTTGCCGGTCGCCTTGATGGTCAGGTCCGCCTTCGGCACGTCGAGCTCCAGGAACAGCAGGCGGAACGACGGCACCGAGATGCCGACCAGGATCAGCACCGGAACCAGCGTCCAGGCCACCTCGATCAGCGTGTTGTGGGTGGTCCGCGACGGCACCGGATTGGCCCTCGCGTTGAACTTGATGACCACGACCACCAGCAGCGCCAGAACGAACAGCGTAATCAGCGCGATGAGCACGAACAGGAAGTTGTGGAACCAGACGATATTGTCCATCACCGGCGAGCCGGACTGCTGGAGCGTCCACTCCCATGGCGCCGGCTGCCCAAGCTCGGCAAATGCCGCGCTGCCCGTCGCCAGTGTCAGACCAGCTACGGCCAATCCCAGCAAATGCCGGCCTACCCGGCCCTTCGACATCCTCATGCCGTTCGCGCTCCCCTTACGAAATCACCCCAGGTGCGTCCCCCTATTTCCGGGAAACGCTTATTCGATCCGTCCGTCTGACAAACCGCCACTCAAGAATACCTCTAAGAGGAATTGGGGCCAGATCGCTAGAACGCCGAAATCAAGCTTCTCAAACCATAATTCTTGATCTATCGCAATGCAGTCTTGAACCCCATCTGCCAGCGATCACCCGCAAGATATTTCCTAGTAACATCAGACAAAAATACCGTTTCCCGGGATGCTGCGGCTTGACAGCGGAATTGCCCGTTGTAGGCACTGGCGAACGGCCGCACAGGAACCTGATTCGTGCCGGCGGCGGCGGCCTCGGCGGCGCGGAATTTGCTTGGGAATTGCCTTCAAGACGCCGTCATTTCCGTATCAGTCCACCCGCGCAAGCGACCCAAGCGAGCAGAGGGACCGACCCCGATGGGGCTTTCGAGATGCATGGCAAGGCCGGATAGCAGCCTCAACGCGCTGATCGGCCTTCTGGCCGCCGCCCTTCTCCTTGCTTTACCCAGCCTCGCCCATGCGCAGGGCGCGGTGCGCTCCGTCCATGGCGACTGGCAGATTCGCTGCGACACCCCGCCGGGCGCCCAGGCCGAGCAATGCGCCCTGATCCAGAGCGTCGTGGCCGAAGACCGCTCCAATGCCGGCCTGACCGTGATCGTGCTCAAGACCGCCGACCAGAAGAGCCGCCTGATGCGCGTGGTCGCCCCCCTCGGCGTCCTGCTGCCCTCCGGCCTCGGGCTGAAGCTCGACAATCAGGACGTCGGCCGCGCCGGCTTCGTCCGCTGCCTGCCCAATGGCTGCGTCGCCGAGGTCGTCATGGACGACAAGCTGCTCGGCCAGCTCCGCACCGCCAAGACCGCGACCTTCATCATCTTCGAGACGCCGGAAGAAGGCATCGGCTTCCCGCTCAGCCTGAACGGACTGGGTGAGGGGTACGACAAGCTGCCGTAGGCAGCTGGACCTATTGTTTCCGTAATGTGAGGCTTCGCGCCCTCGCGGAACTGGTCTGAAACCATTATCTTGCCCCACATCTCCAGATAATGGACGGACACATGACCAATCCCGACACAACCTCCCTGCTCGACCGCGCCAATCTCGACCGCGACCAGGTTCGCCACGAGGTCGCGCGCGGGCTTGCCGGCGCCGACGACGGCGAGCTGTTCCTGGAGTACAGCCAGACCGAAGCGCTGATGTTCGACAATGGGCGGCTGAAGCAGGCGACCTACGACACCTCCCAGGGTTTTGGCCTGCGCGCCGTCAAGGACGACGCGGTCGGCTACGCCCATTCCTCCGACGTGTCGCTGCCGGCCCTGATTCGCGCCGCCGACGCGGTTGCCGCCGTGCGCGGCGGCTACTCCGGCAGCTTTTCGGCCCCTCCCCCGCATACCAATGTGCGCCTCTATGGCGACGACAACCCGCTCGATGCGCCGGGCTTCGAGACCAAGGTCAAGCTGCTCGCCGAGATCGACGCCTATCTGCGCGACAAGGATCCGCGGGTGCGGCAGGTCAGCGTCAGCCTGGGCGCAACCTGGCAGGTGGTCGAGATCCTGCGGCCCGACGGCGAGAGCTATCGCGACATCCGCCCGCTGGTGCGCGTCAACATCTCCGTCGTCGCCGGCCAGGGCGACCGCCAGGAGAGCGGCAGCAAGGGCTATGGCGGCCGCGCCGGCTATGCCGAATTCATCGAGAGCAAGAACTGGCGCGACGCCGCCGACGGCGCGCTGCGCGAGGCGCTGGTCAACCTGGAGTCCATTCCCGCCCCTGCCGGCGAGATGGACGTCGTGCTTGGCGCAGGCTGGCCCGGCGTGATGCTGCATGAAGCGGTCGGCCACGGGCTCGAAGGCGACTTCAACCGCAAGAGGACCTCGGCCTTTGCCGGCCTGATGGGCCGGCAGGTCGCGGCCAAGGGCGTCACCGTGGTCGACGACGGCACTATTGCCTCGCGCCGCGGCTCGCTCTCGATCGACGACGAGGGCACGCCGACCAATCGCACCGTGCTGATCGAGGACGGCATCCTGGTCGGCTACATGCAGGACCGCCAGAACGCGCGGCTGATGAACATGAAGCCGACCGGCAACGGCCGCCGCCAGGGCTATGCCCATGTGCCGATGCCGCGCATGACCAACACCTACATGCTCGCGGGCGATCGCGATCCGGCCGAGATCCTGGCGTCGGTGAAGAACGGCGTCTTCGCCGCGAATTTCGGCGGCGGCCAGGTCGACATCACCTCGGGCAAATACGTGTTTCAGTGCACCGAGGCCTACAAGATCGAGAACGGCAAGATCGGCGCCCCGCTGAAGGGCGCCATGCTGATCGGCAACGGGCCAACCGACCTGCATCGCATCCGCATGATCGGCAACGATCTCGCGCTCGATACCGGCATCGGCACCTGCGGCAAGAACGGCCAGGGCGTGCCGGTTGGCGTCGGCCAGCCGTCGCTTCTGATGGAACGCATTACGGTGGGTGGAACAGGCGCATGAGTGTTGAGAAGATGACTGCGACCACCACCAAGCGGAAGAGCAGCGGTTGGGGCGGGCAACTGGTGCAACTCGCCGGCATCGTCGCCGCGGTGTTCATCGCCAAGGGCGCGCTCGCCGAGCCGTTCTACGTGCCGTCGGGCTCGATGGAGCCGACGCTGCTGATCGGCGACGCCCTGCTCGCCTCGAAATTCCCCTACGGCTACGGCACCTCGTCGCTGCCGATCCAGATCAACCTGCCCGAGAGCGGCCGCGTGTTCGCGGAGACGCCGAAGCAGGGCGACGTCGTGGTGTTCCGCTGGCCCGGCGATCGCTCGCAGGCCTGGGTCAAGCGCGTGGTGGGTCTGCCCGGCGACCGCATCCAGATGCGGCAGGGCCAGCTCTTCATCAATGACCGGCCCGCCGAGCTCAAGCCCGACGGCATCGGCGCCGCCGAGGACGACAATGGCGGCAGCGAGCCTGCCTACCGCTATGTCGAGACGCTGCCGAACGGCGTCTCGCACCTGATCTTCAAGATGCGCGACAATGGCCCGCTCGACAACACGCCGGAGGTGACGGTGCCGGCCGGACATCTCTTCGTGCTCGGCGATAACAGAGACAACTCCGCCGACAGCCGCGTGCCGCTGCGCTCCGGCGGCGTCGGTCTGCTGCCGATCGACAATCTGGTCGGACGCGCGGATGCCGTGCTCGGCTCCTGGGACCTCGGCATGCGCGGCCAGCCGGTGTGGACCTGGCTGTCCGGTTTCCGCCTCGCGCGGTTCTTCACCGCCGTGCATTGACCGGAAGTCTCCTCACCTCACGATGAACCGCGACGAATTCCTCGCGCTCGCGCTGAGAAATCCCGTCAACGTTACGATCATCGACGAACTCGCGCGGCTCGCCCTTCCGGATGCGTGGCTGGTCGCAGGTTGCCTGGTGCAGACGGTGTGGAACGTGCTCACGGGCCGCGCCGTCGATCACGGCATCGCCGACTACGACGTGTTCTATTTCGATCCCGATACGTCGTGGGAGGCGGAAGACGCGGTGATCCGCAAGCTGCAGGCACGGCTGGCGCATCTCGGCGTCAAGGTCGAGATCCGCAATCAGGCGCGCGTGCATCTGTGGTACCCCGACAAGCACGGCCTGCCCTATCCGCCGTTGACGCGTTCAACCGACGGCATCGACCGCTTCCTGACGGAGAATACCCAGCTCGGTATCCAACCCGCGGGCGGGAGCTTCGACGTCTATGCGCCGCACGGGTTCGACGACGTCGCGCGATTGATCGTGCGGCCCAATCGGGCACAGAATTTTTCCATTGCCAATTACGCGGCGAAGGCCGCGCGATGGAAGGCGCTGTGGCCGGAGCTCACGGTCATTGCGGCGGAGTGAGATGCCTCGCCACGTCATGGCCGGGCTTGACCCGGCCATCCACGCGCAGCCGCGATGGAGAAACGACGTGGATGCCCGGGACAAGCCCGGGCATGACGACCGTGTATTCGACGCTAGCTAAATCCTACCGCACCACGCCCGACGTGAACCCCGCCTTGCGGCGCGGCGGCTTGATTTCCTTTTTCAGGAAGCACCGCGCTTCGCGGCCGGTGTAGCCGGGACGGGCATAGGTGAAGGCGCGGCATTTGTTGTCGGCGGTGCAGGCGGCCTTGCACGCCTCCTCGCCTTCGCCGTCCTTGAGTTCAAAATTGCGCAGGTCGCCACCGGGGCGGTCGATCGAGGTCTCCACGCCTTCGACGCGCGGCTCGATCACGCCGGCGCCGCGCACACCGGAGATGCAGCAATTGCCCGGCACGCGCGGCGGCACCGTGTTCTTGAGCCAGCACACCGCCCCGGCGCCGTCGATGTCGGGATAGCTGAAGCTCCACGAGCGGCAACGGCGGTCGCGCTCGCACAGCAGCGCGCAATCCTCGGGGTCGCCCGATGTGACCGGCGTGCTGAAATAGTCACCGCCGGGCCGGTCGAATGCCGTCTGGGCGCGCGCAGGCCAGCTCGCAAGCACGAGCGAGAGCAGCGCGGCGCATGCCACGACGCTTGCCAAGACCCTTGCCATGACGGACAGGCGGCCCTTCCCCATCAGAACAGCTTTCGAGTTATTGACGACGCTCAGGTTTTTTCAGCCGGTCATTTGATCGCCGCAAACCTGTATGGGCGATGAACGGCTTAAGTCCCGGTCGTTGGCCTGTTGGTCTAGAACGCGTACTCCGCGTAGGCCGGTTCCACGGAGCCCTTCCAGGGGCCGTTGAACTTCTCGAGCATTTCCTCGGCCGGCGTGCGGCCGGAATCGATAATGCGGTCGAGCGGCTCCAAATGCCGCGTTTCGTCGCGGCCGAGCTGGTCGATCCGGCCGCGCCGGCGCAGGCCGGCATGTGCCAGAACGAGGCATTCCTTGGCGATCTCGAACAGATAGCGGTCCTTGATCCGCGCCTTGAAGCCGAAGCGCGGCACGTCGTCGCGCAGGGCCTGACGCTCATGCGCGCTCCAGTGCTTCACCATGTCCCAGGCGGCATCGAGCGACACATCGTCATAGAGCAGCCCGACCCAGAACGCCGGCAGCGCCGGCAGACGGCCCCACGGTCCGCCGTCGGAGCCGCGCATCTCGAGATAGCGCTTCAGCCGCACTTCCGGGAAGATCGTCGAGAGATGGTTGGCCCAGTCCGACAATGTCGGCCGCTCGCCGGGAAGATTGTTGTTGCGGCCGTCGAAGAAGGCGCGGAACGAGGAGCCCGAGACGTCGATGTAGTCTTCGCCGCGCTTGACGAAATACATGGGCACGTCGAGCGCGTAGTCGACATAGCGCTCGAAGCCCATGCCGTCCTCGAACGCCCAGGGCATCATGCCCGCGCGCGCATTGTCCGTGTCGCGCCAGATCTCGGAGCGGAAGGAGAGGAAGCCGTTCGGCTTGCCTTCGGTGAACGGCGAATTTGCGAACAGCGCGGTTGCGACCGGCTGGAGCGCGAGCGACACACGCAGCTTCTTGACCATGTCGGCTTCGGAGGAGAAGTCGAGATTGGTCTGCACCGTACAGGTCCGGTACATCATGTCGAGGCCGTACTGGCCGACCTTCGGCATGTAGTTGGTCATGATCTTGTAGCGGCCCTTGGGCATCACCGGGATGTCGGCGCGCGACCAGGACGGCGTCATGCCGAGCCCGAGGAAGCCGATGCCGAGCGGCGCTGCGATCTCGCGCACCTGCGCCAGATGCGCCATCAGCTCGCTCTGGGTCTGGTGCACGTTTTCGACCGGCGCACCGGAAAGCTCGAACTGTCCGCCCGGCTCGAGCGAGATCGCGCCGCCGCCGGTGACGTCGTAGAGGCCGATGATGTTGCCCTTCTCCATGATCGGCTCCCAGCCGAGCAGGAGCTTCATGCCCTCGAGCAGCGCGCCGATGCCGCGTGCGCCTTCGTAAGGCACCGGGCGGTACCCTTCGAGCGTGAAAGGCGTCTTCTCGTGCTCGGTGCCCATGCGGAATTCGGACGGATCCTTGCAGCCTTCCTCGAACCACGCAACGAGCTCGTCGCGCGATTGCAACGGCGTCATATCGATCTGGTCTCGCGCCATATCAAACTCTAATCAAAAGCGCTTCGACCGAATGCGCGGGTGACAGGGATGGTCCGCGAACCGACGGGCGCGCGGACGTGCTGGTTTGCCGCGCGATCATCGCGGCGGCGTGCTTTCGTTGACGTTGGCGACGGGCGGAAGCTTCATCTCGCCGCACGAGCAGCCCAGCCGGTCGAGCAGGCCGCTGAGCTTGACGGCATCGGCATCGGACAGTTTCGAGCCGACATATTTCTCGATCGCAGCGGAATAGGCACTCCACATCCGCTTCTGCAACTCGCGGCCGGCTTCCGTGATCTCGACGAACTGTCCGCGCTTGTCGATCTTGCATTCGCGCCGCGAGGCAAGGCCCTCATCGACCAGGCGGTCGATCAGGCGCGAGGTGGAGTATTGCGGGATCAGCATCTGCCTTTCGAGTTCCACCGGCCGCAACTCGCCGGAGGGCGCGCGGGACAGTTCGAGCAGCGCGTCATACCAGGCCAGCGGCGGGAACCCCGCCTTCTTCAGGTCCTGCTCGACGCAGTCGAGCACGCGGCTCTGCACCCGCATCAGGCGGATCCAGGCGGCGGTTGCCTCGGTCGATGGCTTGCGTTTCATGGTCCCGCTCAAACTCGTCGCCCGTCTCTTACCCTACTCGATGCACCTGCATCAATCTTGACTATTGCATGCAGCTGCATGTAGGCGTTCATTCGCCCAAGCCAAGCAACAAGAGGAGGAAATTCCATGAAACTCTATTACTCGCCCGGCGCCTGCTCCCTGTCCCCCCACATCGCACTCCTCGAAGCCGGCCTGCCCTACGAGCTGGTCAAGGTCGATATCCGGGCCAAGAAGCTCGAAAATGGTGAGGATTATCTGAAGCTGAACCCCAAGGGGCAGGTCCCTGCGCTGGGGCTCGACAGCGGTGAGATCGTGACCGAAGGCCCGGTGATTGTCCAGATGATCGCCGACCAGGCTTCTGCCAAGGCGCTGGCGCCGGCCCATGGCAGCGCCGAGCGCTACAAGCTGCTCGAATGGCTGAACTTCCTCACCTCGGAGGTGCACAAGAGCTTCGGCCCGATGTTCGCGCCGGCGCTGAACGACGAGGCCAAGGCGTTCTTCAAGGATCGCGTCATGGGCAAGCTGAAATACATCGACAGCCAGCTCGCCGGCCGCGACTACCTGATGGGCAAGCAGTTCACGGTTGCCGACGGCTATCTCTTCACGATGCTGACCTGGGCCGACCGGATGAAGTTTGATCTTTCGGCGATGCCCAACCTCACCGCCTACAAGACCCGCGTCGCGGCACGGCCACAGGTGCAGGAGGCGCTGAGGAAGGAAGGCCTCGCGCAGGCAAAGTAAGCGCTCGCAAGACGCAGGCAGCGAAAGGCCGGACCGACGATTCGGCCTTTCTTTTTATGCTGCCGGGCGGCGCGGGAGCGGACCCGTTGCGCCGGATCATCGTACCTTAGTTTGACTTATGAACTACTGTTCGCCAAACGTAAGTAGTGCTGTCTTGTCAGCACTCGCAAAGCGGGCGAGCTTGGCTGAATTGCTTGAAGATTTTTTGGGCTCTCATCGGAGTTGAACTTGACGATTGCCTTCGTCCTGATCGTCGCAAGTGCGTTGGTGGGAATCGCGACAGGTTGCGTTTTCAAGATCTGGGCGCTGGTTGTGATCTCACCGTTGATCGCAGTGTTCTCGGCGATAATTCTGCGCGCTTACGAATTCGGGATGATGGCGGGCGTGATCGTCATTGCCATCTGTCTTGCCGTCTGCCAGCTCGCCTATTTCGCGGCAGCCTATGTGCTGCACGCGCGCCACGTCTCATCCCATGACGAAATCGACGGCGAGCCAGGCGAGACAGGCGAGCAGAAAATCCACCGCGAGCACAAGTAACGCCAAGGCTGCCCAAAGCACCGGGCCCTTGCGGCGCAGGCGCACCGGCTTTTGTTGCGGCGACAGGCGGCCATTCGCGGGCGCAACAGTGTATTTCGCGGTGAGATCGCGGCCAAGCGCGGTCTTCCGCAGCACCAAGGAGTTCATCAAGGACACTTTCTTATTTTCTCTTCAACTCGCCGATGGATCGGCAAGCGTCCCAACCGGGTTCGTGACCCTGACCCGCAGCAAGACTAGTGCCAGGGCCGAGCAAAAGAACGGCGCCGCTTTGGCGCGCCTATGACAATTGCGCGACACCGCGGCAGCGGGGACTCTGGCAGGGTTCCTACGCGAATTCTGTGACCGGTTCCACAGATCGGGAACCTCCTGACGCAACCGTGATGACGTCTCCCCAAACAAAAAGGCCGGATCGACGATCCGGCCTTTGTTCTCAAATGGCCTTGGGTGATCAGGCCGCCGCCTTCTTCGGCGCGAAGCGGCCGTAGAAGGTTTCGCCCTTCGCCGCCATCTCCTCAAGAAGCTTCGGCGGCGTGAAGCGCGAGCCGTATTTCGCTTCCAGCTTGTGGCAGAGCTCGACGAACTTCTTCGTGCCCATGAAGTCGATGTAGGACAGCGTGCCGCCGGTGAACGGCGCGAAGCCGAAGCCGAGGATCGAGCCGACATCCGCTTCGCGCGGATCGGTGATGACGTGGTCCTCCACCGTGCGCGCGGCTTCCACCGCCTGCACCACCAGGAAGCGCTGCTTCAGCTCCTCGACGTCGAGCGTGTCGGGGTCGAGCTGCTTCGGCTGGAGCGCCGAGAGGCCCGGCCACAGGCTCTTCTGACCCTTGCCCTTCTCGGGATAGTCGTAAAAGCCCTTGCTGTTCTTGCGGCCGAGTCGGCCCTGCTTCTCGACCATCTCCACCATCAGCTTCTTCTGATCGGGGTTGATGGCGTTCGGACCGAGATCGGCTTCGGTCGCCTTCATGATCTTGAGGCCGAGGTCGAGCGCCACTTCGTCCGACAGCGAGAGCGGGCCGACCGGCATGCCGGCCATCTTGGCGCAGTTCTCGATCATCGCCGGCGGCACGCCTTCGAGGAACATCTCGTTGCCTTCGGCGACGTAGCGGCCGACGCAACGGTTGGCGAAGAAGCCACGGCTGTCGTTGACCACGATCGGCGTCTTGCCGATCTGCCGGACATAGTCGAGCGCGGTCGCGAGCGCGACATCGCCAGTGTTCTTGCCGAGGATGATCTCGACCAGCATCATCTTCTCGACCGGCGAGAAGAAATGGATGCCGACGAACTTGCCCTGGTCCTTGAAGGCTTCCGCGAGCGAGGTGATCGGCAGCGTCGAGGTGTTCGACGCGAAGACTACGTCCGGCTTCAGATATTCCTGCGCCTTGGCAAACGTCTCCGCCTTGACCTTGCGGTCCTCGAACACGGCCTCGATGACGAGGTCGACGTCCTTCAGAGCTGCATAGTCGGCCGTCGGCGTGATGCGCGCGAGCAGCGCTTCGGCATCATTGGGCTTGGCGCGGCCCTTCTTGATCTGCTCCTCGATCACCTTCTGCGCATGCGCCTTGCCCTTGTCGGCGCTGTCCTGGTCGCGATCGATCAGGACGACGTCGAGGCCGGCACGCGCGGAGACGTAGCCGACGCTCGCGCCCATGAAGCCGGCGCCGATCACGGCGATCTTCTTCACCTTGGTTGCGGGCACGTCCTTCGGACGGCGCGCGCCCTTGTTGAGCTCCTGCATCGACAGGAACAGGCTGCGGATCATCGCGGCCGCTTCCTTGGAGCGCAGCACCGAGGTGAAGTAGCGCGACTCGACCCGCAGCGCGGCGTCGATCGGCAGCTGCAGGCCTTCATAGACGCAGCTCATGATCGCGCGCGCGGCGGGATAGTTGTCGTAGGTCTCGCGGCGATAGATCGCGTTGCCGGCCGGGAACATCATCATGCCGGCCTTGGAGAACACCGGACCGCCGGGCAGCTTGAAGCCCTTCTCGTCCCAGGGCGCGACGGCCTTGCCGCCGCCCTTGATCCAGTCTTTCGCGGCCTTGATAAGGTCAGCGGCCGGAACGATGGCGTGGATCAGATTGAGTGCCTTGGCCTTCTCGACCGTGACCGGATCGCCCTTGAGCAGAATGGTCATCGCATCCTGCGGCGGCACCAGGCGCGGCACGCGCTGCGTGCCTCCGGCGCCGGGGAACAGGCCGACCTTGACCTCGGGCAGGCCGAGGCGCGTCTTGGGATTTTCCGCTGCCACACGATAGTGGCAGCACAGCGTGATCTCGAAACCGCCGCCGAGCGCGAGGCCGTTGATCGCGGCCGCCCACGGCTTGCCGGAGGTCTCGATCGAGCGCAGCACCTGCGAGAAGCGCCGGCTCTGCTCGAACAGCATCTGGTTCGCGGCGGTCTCGCCCTGCTCCCTGAAGACCTTGGCGTAGGCCTGGTTCATGCCCTCGAGCATCGACAGATCGGCGCCGGCGCAGAACGCCTCCTTGGCCGAGGTGATGACGACGCCCTTCACCGCGGCGTCGGCGGTGGTCGCCTTGACGATCGCGTCGAGCTCGCTGGTCGAGGTTTCGTCGAGCACGTTCATCGAACGGCCCGGGATGTCCCAGGTGACGAGCGCGATGCCGTCGGCGTCGGTTTCAACCTTGAAATTCTTGTAAGCCATGTTGGTTGCTCCCCTTCGCCTTAGACGCGCTCGATGATGGTCGCGGTGCCCATGCCGCCGCCGATGCACAGCGTCACAAGGGCAGTGGACTTGTTGGTGCGCTCGAGCTCGTCGAGCACGGTGCCGAGGATCATCGCACCGGTCGCGCCAAGCGGATGGCCGAGCGCGATCGCGCCGCCGTTGACGTTGATCTTGGCGTTGTCGATATCGAAGGCCTGGATGTAGCGCAGCACGACCGAGGCGAAGGCCTCGTTGAGCTCGAACAGGTCGATGTCCGACTTCTTCATGCCGGAGCGCGCGAACAGCTTCTCGGTGACGTCGACCGGACCGGTCAGCATCATCGCGGGCTCGGAGCCGATGTTCGCAAACGCGCGGATTTTTGCGCGCGGCTTCAGGCCGTATTTGCTGCCCGCGTCCTTGCTGCCGAGCAGCACGGCGCCGGCGCCGTCGACGATGCCCGACGAGTTGCCGGCGTGGTGCACGTAATTGACGCGCTCGATTTCGGGGTGCGACTGCACCGCGACGCCGTCGAAGCCGCCCATCTGCGCCATCATCGTGAACGCCGGCTGAAGCTGCGCCAGCGACTGCATCGTCGTCGAAGGACGCATGTGCTCGTCCTTGGCGAGGATGGTGAGGCCGTTGATGTCCTTCACCGGCACGACCGACTTGTTGAAGCGGCCTTCGTCCCAGGCCTTGCCGGCGCGCTGCTGGCTCTGCACGGCGTAAGCGTCGACGTCGTCACGCGAGAAGCCGTACTTCGTCGCGATCAGATCGGCCGAGACGCCCTGCGGCATGAAATAGGCGGGCACCGCCATCGAGGGATCCATCGGCCAGGCGCCGCCGGAGGCGCCGATGCCGACGCGGCTCATCGATTCGGCACCGCCGCCGATGACGAGCTCATGCTGGCCGCTCATCACCTGCGCGGCCGCAAAGTTCACGGCATCGAGACCGGAGGCGCAGAAGCGGCTGATCTGCACGCCTGGCACGGCTTCGCCGAGGCCCGCCTTCAGCGCGGCGAAACGCGCGATGTCGCTGCCTGCTTCACCGACGGGATCGACCACGCCGAGCACGACGTCGTCGACACAATCTTCCGGCAGATTGTTGCGGTCCTTCAGCGCCTTCAACGGCACCGCGGCGAGCGCCAGCGCGGTAACTTCGTGCAGCGCGCCGTCCGCCTTGCCGCGGCCGCGCGGGGTTCGGACGTGGTCGTAGATGTAGGCATCTGCCATGGGAGCCTCCTGATTGCAGCTATTGGTTACGACCGCGACGCGATCGGCATTATTGGTGAAGCGAAAATGCTCAGAACGCTTCTGCCGGCAGTTCCATGATGGTGGCGCAGCCCGACTGAATGCGCGCGAGATTGGCCGCGGTCTCCGGCAACATCCGCTCCATGAAGAAGCGACCGGTGACGAGCTTGGTCGAGAGATAGGGCGTCGCCCCGCTCTCGGCAATCTTGGCATTGGTCACCTTGGCCATCTTCGCCCACATGTAGCCGAGCGCGACGAAGCCGAAGAGATGCAGGTAATCGGTTGCGGCAGCACCGGCATTGTCCGGCTTCATCATCGCATTCTGCATCAGCCAGGTGGTGGCCTGCTGGAGATGGCCGAGCGAAGCCGAGAGCGGGGTGATGAAGGGTTTTAGCGCCTCGTCGCCGCCGTTCTCCTTGGCGAAGGCCATGACCTCGCCGAAGAAGGCCATGATGGCGCGGCCGCCGTCGCGCGGCAGCTTGCGGCCGACGAGGTCGAGCGCCTGGATGCCGTTGGCGCCTTCATAGATCATCGCAATACGCGCATCGCGCACGAACTGCTCCATGCCCTGCTCGGCGATGTAGCCGTGGCCACCATACATCTGCTGCGCCTGCACCGCGTTGGCGAAGCCGTAGTCGGTGAGGAAGCCCTTCAGCACCGGCGTCATCAGGCCCATATGGTCGTCGGCGGCCTGACGGTCCTTGGCATCCTCCGACCGGTGAGCAACGTCGCTCTTCAGCGCGGTCCACATCACGAAGGCGCGCGCGGCCTCGTTGAAGGCGCGGATCGAGAGCAGCGTGCGGCGCACGTCGGGATGCACGATGATCGGATCGGCCGGCTTGTCCGGCGCCTTGGTGCCGGTCAGGGAACGGCCCTGGATGCGCTCGCGGGCATAGGCGACGGCGTTCTGATAGGCGACCTCGGACTGCGCGAGACCCTGCACGGCGACGCCGAGGCGGGCCTCGTTCATCATCACGAACATGCCCTGCATGCCCTTGTTCTCTTCGCCGATCAGCCAGCCGGTGGCGCTGTCGTAGTTCATCACGCAGGTGGAATTGCCGTGGATGCCCATCTTGTGCTCGATCGAGCCGCAGACCACGCCGTTGCGTGCGCCGACCGAACCGTCGGCATTCACCAGGAATTTCGGCACCACGAACAGCGAGACACCCTTGATGCCGGCGGGCGCGCCCTCGATGCGGGCGAGCACGAGATGAATGATGTTGTCGGCAAGATCGTGCTCACCAGCGGAGATGAAGATCTTCGTGCCCGTGATCTTGAAGCTGCCGTCGGCCTGCCGCACCGCCTTGGTGCGGAGCATGCCGAGATCGGTGCCGCAATGCGGCTCGGTCAGGTTCATGGTGCCGGTCCATTCGCCCGCCACCATCTTCGGCACATAGGTCTTCTTCTGCTCGGGGCTGCCGTGCACGATCAGGGCTGCGGTCGCCCCCATGGTGAGGCCGCCATACATCGAGAACGCCATGTTGGCGGAGATCTGGAATTCGTTGACCGCCTGGGAGAGCGTCACCGGCAGGCCCTGCCCGCCGAACTCGGTCGGAGCCGACAGGCCAAGCCAGCCGCCCTCGGCAACCTGCTTGAACGCGTCCTTGAAGCCCTTCGGCGTGGTGACACTGCCGTCATCGGCGCGCTTGCAGCCTTCGAGATCGCCGACGCGGTTGAGCGGCTGGAGCACCTCTTCGGCGAGCTTGGCGGCTTCGCCCAGGATCGCCTCGCGCACGTCGCTGGACGCATCGGAGAAGCCGGGCAGATTGTCGTAACGATCGATCTGGAAGACGTCGTTGAGCAGGAAATTCACGTCTTCGACGGGGGCTTTATAGATCGGCATGGTGGTCTCCCGGCAGGTACCTTGAAGTCATTGGGGCTTGAAGTGACGATGTTCGCGTGATTCCTGCGGCGCAGCCTTTGCCAGCAAGCTTAGCTGCTTCTGCAACCTCAGGGCAGGGTCATGATGGGGCGGCAAGCTGCTCCGCCATCAGACGGTGCAGCATGTTGATCGCCTTGAGCGGACGCACCATCACCTTGAAATGCGTGATGCGTCCCTCGGGATCGAAGGTGATGATGTCGACGCCGTTGATCTCGATGCCGTCGATCATGGTCTTGAACTCGAGGACGGCGCCATTGGCGCTCGTCCACTCGCCGACATAGGCGAAGCCGGGACCGCCGAGGACCTTCTCGGCGCTCGACAGATATTTGAAGGTGATGTCGCGGCCGCGCTGGGGCGAATGCACCACAGGACTTTCGAACACGGCATCGGGATGGAGCAGGTCCCAGAGCGCCTTGCGGTCATGGGACTTCATGTAGCCGTACCAGGAATCGAGGCCGGTCATTCTCGGGCGCCTCCCTAAAGGCCTGGGCAAAAAACGCGAAAACAACCCCATGCACAGTAGCGAAGAGGTTGATTTTGCTTGATCTTCGGGGCGGGTCTTTGGCCCGCTCCGAAGCTGCCTCATATGCACATTGACGCATATGCGCAGATGCGCATAAAGTCAAGCTGGTTGGTCAAGGTCGAAGAAGGGAGGCCGGTGTCATGGCACTGGGCGACGCAATCCTCGCATGCCTGACGGAACGTCCGATGACGGGTTACGAGCTCGCCAAGACGTTCGATTCCTCGATCGGCTTCTTCTGGAAGGCCGACCATCAGCAGATCTATCGCGAGCTCTCCAAGCTGCGCGACCGCGGCTACATCCAGGGCCGCGAGGTCGTGCAGACAGGCAAGCCCAACAAGCTGGTTTATACGCTCACCCCCGAGGGGAGAACAGCGCTGCGGCACTGGGCCGCGCGGCCAAGCACGCCAGCCTCGACCAAGGACGATCTGCTGGTTCGGCTGCATGCGCTCGACAGCATCGATATCGAACCGCTTCGCACCGATCTGATGGCCCGGCTGGAGCACCACCGCGACCGCCACGCGAACTATGAGCGGATTCTGAAAAAGCGATTTCCGGGCGGCACGGCGGAGGGCCGGCTCGATCTCGGCAACCTGCTCCTGCTCCGCCTCGGCGCCCGCCACGAGCAGATGGTGGCCGACTTTTGCGAAGAGACACTCGAGGCGCTGTCGACGATGAGCGGCAAGGGCACGGTGGTGCCGCTGGAGGACGGCAAGCGCGAGGGGAAGGGCTGAAGGCTAGATCGGCCTCGGCGGTGCCCGTCACCTCTCCCGCTTGCGGGAGAGGTCGCGCCGAAGGCGCGGGTGAGGGCTTTCTCCTCTTGGGGATCCTCGATTGCGGAAGCACCCTCTCCCCAGCCCTCCCCCGCAGGCGGGGGAGGGAGCGCTCCGACTATGCGGCGAAAGCTGAGGTTCAGTTCATTGGGTTCCCGCCGCCCAACTTTAAGACACCGGGCCCGCGTTCCTTAACCCGTTATTTACCGTAACAGACAAAAGTCGGTTTTCGAGGCAGACGACCCGCGCCAAATCCGATTGTCTTTGCAACCGGCACGCGTGGGAAGGCTGGAGTCGCCGGGTGGGGCGCCGAAGTCGGAACCGGACAGAGTCATGAATTCGCGCGTATCGTGGAGTGTTGACGGCATCGATCCCTCCGTCCGGGAGCGGGCCGAAGCTGCTGCGCGCAGAGCCGGCATGTCACTCAACGATTGGCTGAACTCCACGCTCGGCGAAACTGCCCCGCCAAACTTTCGCGGACCTTACGAGCAGCGTCCGCAACACATGCCGAACCAGGTACCGAGTCCGGAAAGCCGCGAAGTCGCCGACATCCACCAGCGGCTCGACGCGATCACCCAGCAGATCGAACGGATTTCGAAGCCCACCCCTCGCCAGGACTCTTCACGACAAGAGGTCTCGCGCGAGCAGGGCGTCGCACGCCAGCTCAACGACGCGATCTCGCGGCTCGATGCGCGCCTGTCGCAAATCTCAAAGCCGCAGCAGCTGCAACCGCAGCCGCCTCAGGCTCCGCGGCCCGCACCCGTCGAGACGCGCCAGCGCCAGGCCGATGCGGTCGAGCGCGCGGCCGCGCAGGTCTATCGCAGTTCGCCGCCGCTGAGCCCCGCCTCGTTCGACGTCGCCGTTGCCGAGATCACGGCACGGCAGAGCGAGCTCGACGGCTTTACGCCCAGGCAGATGCCGCCGCGCGCCGCGCCGTCGATTGCGCCCGCGGCAGCTCCTTTCGCCGCGCCGATGGCGCCGCCCGCGCCCGCCTACGCTCCGCCGCCACCGCAGCCGGGGCCGGATTTCTCGTCGCTCGAGCGCCATCTGCTCAAGATCACGAGCCAGATCGAGTCGCTCCAGCGCCCCGACAATACCGAGCAGGCGATCAACGCTTTCCGCAGCGAGCTCGCGGAGATCCGCCACGCCATCACCGAGGCGATGCCGCGCCGCGCGATCGAATCGATCGAAAACGAAATCCGTTCGCTGCACCGTCGCATCGACGAGACCCGCTCGTCCGGCACCGACGGCCAGGTTCTGTCAGGCATCGAGCACGCGCTGTCCGACATCAAGCAGGTGCTGCGCACGCTGACGCCGGCCGAGCAGCTCACCGGCTATGACGAGGCGATCCGCAATCTCGGCGCCAAGCTCGATCTGATCCTGCGCGCCAATGACGATCCGTCCACGGTGCGCCAGCTCGAAGGCGCGATCTCGGCGCTGCGCGGCATCGTCTCCAACGTCGCCTCCAACGAAGCGCTGGCACGGCTGTCCGAGGACGTGCAGCTGTTGTCGTCCAAGGTCGACCAGATCACCCGCTCGTCCGGCCCCGGCGACAGCTTTGCCGTGCTCGAGCAGCGCATCGCGGCACTCACCGCCGCGCTGGAGACGCGCGAGCGGCCTCAGCCCGCCGAGAGCACCGAGCACCTCGAGGCCGCAATCCGTGCGCTGTCGGATCGTTTCGACCGTATGCAGGTCGGCAGCGATTCGGCCTCGACCTTTGCGCATCTCGAACAGCGCGTCTCCTATCTGCTGGAGCGGATCGAAGCTGCCTCCGATCCGCGCAACACCAATCTCAGCCGCGTCGAGGACGGGCTGCACGACATCCTGCGCCATCTCGAACGGCAGCAGGCGACCTATTCCGCGCTCGCCGAGAGCCGCAGTTCGGCGCCGTCCCCCGATTCCGGCATGGTCGATCTCGTGAAGCGCGAGCTCTCCGACATTCGCTTCAGCCAGGCCGAAACCAACCGCAGCACCCAGGACTCGCTCGAAGCCGTTCACAGCGCGCTCGGCCACGTCGTCGATCGCCTCTCGATGATCGAGGGCGATCTGCGCGCGGTGCGCACCGCGCCGCCGGCCCCTGCGCCGCAGCCGATGCCGATGCCGATGGCTGCGCCCATGGAGCCCGCGCCGATGGCGCGCGAAGCTCGGCAGCAAGCACAGCAGCCGAAATACGATCCGAAGCCTGAGCTGCCGAATCCGGCCGCCATGCAGCAGCCGGCGCATTCCGCCTTCGTGGCCGCGCCGCGCGAATTCCACGCCGCCGCGGCACCTGCCGCTCCGCCGCCGGTCCCGATGGCGCCGACGGCACCGCAAGCCGCACCACCCTTGCCGCCGCGCGCGATCAGTGAAATCCTGGAGCCGCATACGGCGCCCGCCCGCGCCGCGTTGGCGCCGGAATTGCCGCCGGATCATCCGCTCGAGCCTGGCACGCGGCCGGGCGGACGCGTGGCCACGCCGTCGGAGCGCATTGCCGCCTCCGAGAGCGCGATCAGCGGAATTCCCACTGCTCCGAAGGAGCCGGTGTCGTCGTCGAGCTTCATCGCGGCCGCGCGCCGCGCCGCTCAGGCCGCCGCCGCGCAGCCGCCCGAGAAGCCGGCCCGTGGCGCCAAGGCCGCAATCGCCCGCGCCAAGGACAAGGGCCAGGAAGGCGCCTCGACCATCACCTCGAAGATCCGCTCGCTGCTGGTCGGCGCGAGCGTGGTCGTGATCGTGCTCGGCACCTTCAAGATGGCGATGAACCTGCTCGATGGCGGCAGCACGCCGCCGGCACCGCAGGCGATGGAAAATTCGGTGAGCGAGCCCGCGCCGCAGGCTTCGCCGCCTCCGGTCGAGACCAAGCCCGCCATACCCGAGCAGGTCACGCCCTCGATGACCTCGCCGACGCCGATCGGACGGCAATCCCAGAACAATGCCGCGCCGGCTCCAACGCCCAATTCCGGCAGCTCGGCCTCGGTTGAAATCCCGCCCGCTCCGGCGGCCGTGCCGCCTGCCGCCAGCGACGTCACCGGCGCGCTGTCGGGGGCCAGCCGCGCGCGGCTCGGCCTCGTCCAGGTGCCGCCGAGCGAGAAACTGCCCGACGCTATCGGCGGCCCAGGCTTGCGCACCGCCGCGATGAAGGGCGATGCCACTGCCGCCTACGAGATCGCCGTGCGCTTTGCCGAAGGCAAGGGCGTCGCTGCAAACTACGACGAAGCTGCGAAATGGTACGACCGCGCGGCGCAGGCCGGCGTGATGCCCGCAACCTTCCGCCTCGGCACGCTCTACGAAAAGGGCCTCGGGGTGAAGAAGGACGCCGATATCGCCCGCCGCTACTACACGCAGGCCGCCGAGCGCGGCAACGCCAAGGCGATGCACAATCTCGCTGTGCTCGATGCCGACGGCGGCGGACGCGGCGCCAATTACAAGAGCGCGGCGCAGTGGTTCAGGAAAGCGGCCGACCGCGGCGTCGCCGACAGCCAGTTCAATCTCGGCATCCTCTATGCCCGCGGCATCGGCGTCGAGCAGAACCTCGCCGAGTCCTACAAATGGTTCAGCCTGGCAGCCGCCCAGGGCGATGCGGACGCTGCCGGCAAGCGCGACGACGTCGCCAAGCGCCTCGATCCGCAATCGCTCGCCGCCGCCAAGCTCGCGATCCAGACTTTCAGCGCCGAACCGCAGCCCGACGATGCCGTCAACGTCCCAGCCCCGAACGGCGGCTGGGACAGCGCGCCGCAGGCGAACGCCAAGCCCGCGCCGAAGCCGGTCGCGACGAAGCGGTCGGCGTCAGCGGCGCACTGAGCCGCATAGCATTAGATTGAACCAAGCGGGTCACGGGCTCGGTGCACCTCTCCCGCTTGCGGGAGAGGTCGGCGCTCGCAAGAGCGCCGGGTGAGGGCTTTATCCTCTTGGGGAGTCTCACTGCGGAGGCACCCTCTCCCCAGCCCTCCCCCGCAAACGGGGGAGGGAGCGCACCTCCATTGTCGCAACGATCACGCCCAATCTCATCACACTCCTCACACCCATTCACCACGCCCAAAATTCCTGATCCGCTCGACAGCGAATTCCGCTATTGAGAGACGCGGCAATCGATCCGTCTCGCCGGTGCGTGGTTCAATGCAGCTCTACCTTCCGATCGCCGATCTTCCGGTCAACGTCTTCCTGGTGCTGGCGATGGGCGCTGCGGTCGGCTTCGTCTCCGGCATGTTCGGGATCGGCGGCGGCTTCCTGATGACGCCGCTGCTGATCTTCATCGGCATCACGCCGGCGGTCGCGGTCGCCTCGGTCGCTAGCCACATCGCGGCGTCCTCCTTTTCCGGCGCGATCTCCTACTGGCGGCGGCGCGCGATCGATCCGGCGCTGGCGAGCGTGCTGCTCTGCGGCGGCGTGACCGGCACAGCATTGGGGGTGTGGACCTTCACGCAGCTCCGCGCGCTCGGCCAGCTCGATCTGATGATCGCGCTGTCCTACGTCGTGCTGCTCACCACCGTCGGCAGCCTGATGTTCTCCGAAGGCCTGCGCGCCCTGATGCGGACGCGGCGCGGCACGGTGCCGCCGCGGCGCACGCACAACTGGATCCATGGCCTGCCGCTGAAGATGCGGTTCAAGCGCTCGAAGATCTATCTCTCGGTGATCCCCGTCTTGATCGTCGGCACCATGATCGGCTTTATCGGCGCCATCATGGGCATCGGCGGCGGCTTCATCCTGGTGCCGATCATGATCTACCTGCTGCGAGTGCCGACCTCGACGGTGATCGGGACCTCGATGGTTCTCACCCTGGTCACCATGCTGTTCGCGACCATGCTGCATGCGGTGACCAACCACCTCGTCGATGCCGTGCTGGCACTGATCCTGATGGTCGGCGGCGTCACCGGCGCGCAGTTCGGCGCGCGTGCCGGCCAGAAGATTCGCGGCGAGCAGCTGCGGCTGCTGTTGGGCTTGCTGATCCTCTCGGTCGGCGTCCGCTTCGCGATCGAGCTGGTGATCCGCCCGGAGGATCTCTTCACCATCCGTGAGCTCGGAGTGAGCGGATGATTCGCGCGCTGCTCGCAATCGTTCTCGTCCTGCTGCTCGGCAGCGCCGCGCGGGCCGAGCGGCTGATCGTGTCGGTCTCCAACCACCGCGTCACGGTGACGCCGAATTATTCCGGCGAGGAGCTGGTGCTGTTCGGCTCGGTCGAGAAGGACGCCACGACGCCCGCGGACCGCACGGCTTACGATCTCGTGGTCACCGTGATAGGCCCGCGCGCTGACATGGTGACACGGCGCAAGGAACGCACTTTCGGCATCTGGATCAACACCGACTACCGGCAGTTCCTGCAGGTGCCGAGCTATCTGGCACTGTTCGCCAACCGCCCGTTCGACGTCATCACCTCGCCCGACATCGCACGGCGGCAGCAGATCGGGCTGAACAACGTGCGGCTGACCCAGCGCGTCAGCGGCGATTATGCCGACGTGGTGCCGAACGACGCATTCCGCTCCGCCTTCATCCGCCTGCGCACCCAGCGCGGCCTCTATCGCGAGGATGCGAGCGCCGTGACGTTCCTGACGCCGACGCTGTTCCGCACCGGGATTCCGCTGCCGGCGGAGGTGCCGATCGGCACCTATGAGGTCGAGATCAAGCTGTTCGCGGGCGGCGCATTCATCGGTAGGACCGAAACCGCCTTCGAGATCGTCAAGGTCGGTTTCGAACAGTTCGTCGCGACGACCGCGCGACAGAACGGCCTGATCTACGGCCTCGCCACCGCGGCCATGGCGCTGATGACGGGCTGGATGGCGTCGATCGTGTTCCGGAAGGATTGAGACTGACATTCCGGGGCGCGCGTAGCGCGAACCCGGAATCCATCGATCGGCGGAGTAGGTGGCCCGATGGATTCCGGGCTCGACGCTTCGCGTCGCCCCGGAATGACGACCTCCATCACGGCGCCTCGATCACCGTCGGCACGCCCGGCTCCAGCAATCGCAATCGCGTCCCGAAACCGAGCACGTCGAAGGTCTTGCGCAGGTCCTCGCTGTTCTGGCGGAAATGCGCCCAGCCTTCGGTATGCAACGGCACGATCATCGCATCGGGAAAGGCCCGTGCGGTCTCGATGGTGTCATTGGTGTCCATGGTGAGATGGAACGGCCCGCGCGTCTGCGCAGCGCCCGCGAACGGCAGCACCACGCGGCATTTGAAGCGGCGGGCGACCTCGGCAACGCCGTCGAACCAGGTGGTGTCGCCGCTGATATAGACCGCGCTTGTGTCCTTCCGGTTTGAGGACACCACGAAGCCGATGACATCGCCCGACAGCGGCTCGATGCCGGCAGGACCGTGACGCGCCGGCGTCGCGGTGATGGTCAGTGAATTGCCGTCACGATCCTTCACATGCGAGGTCGCCCAGGGCGCAAGGCCTTCGGCATGGCCGCCGAGGCGCCTGGCGCCGGCCTCTGTCGTCAGCACGCGCTTCGCATGTTTGAGAAACGCGCGGCCGGAATTGTCGAGATTGTCCGAATGCTGGTCGTGGCTGAGCAGGACCGCATCGACCGGACCGATCGCATCGGGCCTCACGGCGGGGCCGATGGTCTTCTCCAGCTTCACATGCGGCAGCTGGTACGCGCCCGGCGCATCGAAGGTCGGGTCGGTGAGGAGACGGAAGCCGTCGATCTCGATCAGCGCGGTCGGGCCGCCGATCAGGGTGATGGAAATGGGCATGATGAACCTTCCTTACGATGCGGCCTTTGACGGAAGCAACTTTGACGAAAGCGATTTCGCCGGCCGGGTCACCAGATAGATGCCGAGCGCGACCGGGATGATGCCGAGCAGGTCGCGGGCCTCGACATGCTCGCCGAGCACGAGGAAGGCGAACAGCATGCCGAGCGGCGGCATCAGGAAATGATAGGCGCTGGCAGCGGTGGCGCCACACACTTTCAGGAGATGAAACCAGAGCCAGTAGGCCAGGATCGAGCCGCCGAGCACGAGGAAGGCGAAGGCGCCGATCAGGCTTGGGGTGACATCGATCGCGTGGACGTCGGCGAAGGTGAGCGCGACCGGCGTCAGCACGATGCCCGCTGCGAGATTCTGCACGCCGTTGCCGATCCACAGGCTTCCCTTCGGCGCGAGCAGCTTGAAGAGGATCGTGCCGAGGACGATGGAGGCGAGCGAGGCAAGCGTGAAGACGATGCCGTGCCATGAATCGGTGCCGACCGACAGGCGGTGCCAGACGATCGCCGTCACTCCGATGACGCCGAGCAGGAGACCGCCCGCCTTGCGCCAGGTCATGCCTTCGCCGAGCAACAATGCAGCGAGCGCCGCGGTGAACACCGGATTGGCCGACACGATCAGGCCGCCGAGCCCGGCGGAGACCGATTGCAGGCCGGTGTAGCCGAGCCCGAGATAGAGCGCGTTGTTGGCGATGCCGAGCACAGCGAAGATCGCGGCATCGCGCCAGGACAAGGACCAGCTGTCGCCGCGGATCAGCGTCGCACCGAGGATCAAAATGCCGGCGAGCGAGAAGCGCGCGGCGAGCAAGATCAGCGGCGGGCAATGGGTGACGCCGATCTTGCCGGCGACGAAGGCATAGCTCCAGAGCAGGCAGAACAGGCCGATGGCGAGCGGCAGCGTGTTGAAGCGGCTGCGGGGAACGGGAATCGAGGGAGCGAGCGACATGAGGGCATTCTCGGATGTTTTCTTCTGGCCCTCGATCTAGGGAGGCCGCTTGCCATTTGGAAATTAAATGATTAACTTCCAATCAGTGGATTTTCGAATGGAGGCGCCCATGCTCGATCTCGAGCTTCTGCGCAGCTTCGTCTCGGTGGTCGAGGCCGGCGGCTTCACCCGCGCCGGCGAGCGCGTCCACCGCACGCAATCGACCGTCAGCCAGCAGATCAAGCGGCTGGAGGAGGATGTCGGCCAGGTGCTCCTGCACCGCGACGGCAAGGACGTGCGTCCCACCGAAGCCGGCGAGCGGTTGCTGTCCTACGCCCGGCGGCTGCTCTCGCTTGCAGAAGAAGCGCGCGACGTGCTGAGCCAGCCCGACAGCGAAGGCGCGATCCGGCTCGGCATTCCCGAGGATTTTGCGGCCTATCGCCTGGCGAAATTGCTGGCGACGTTCTCGCGCTCGCATCCCGGCCTGCGGCTCGACGTCCGCGCCGACCAGAGCAAGAACCTCGCCCGCGATCTCGAACGCGGCGAGCTTGATCTGGCGCTTTACAAGCGCGAGGCCGGCGAGAAGGGCGCGATCGCGGTGTGGCCGGAGCGGGTGCACTGGGTCACCAGCAAGAGCCATCCGATCGACGCGGGCGCGCCGTCGGTGCCGCTGATCGGCTTTCCGCTGGGCTGCCTCTATCGCGCCGGCGCCATCCACGCGCTGGAGAGCGCGGGCCGCATTTGGCACATGGCCTACACGTCATCGAGCCTCGCCGGCATCCAGGCCGCGGTCGCCGCCGGCATGGGGCTGAGTATCCTGTCCGAGATGTCGATCCAGGCCGATCATCGCGTGCTGACCGCGAAGGACGGCTTTGCGCCGATCAACAAGACCGAGGTGGCGCTGATGGCCGCGCCGGATGCGAGCCCGGCAACGCTGCGGCTCGCGGATCGGCTCGCGGAGTTCTGCGACAATGTGCAGGCGAAGGCGGCCTAGTCGCCACGAGGTCGGTCTGTTCCCTCCCCCCTTGCGCAGGGCTATCGCATGTGAATTTCACGATGATTGTCCGCGGGTTTGCTCCGCCTCTCCCGCTTGCGGGAGAGGCCGACGCGCCCCGGGCGATGCGAAGCATCGTCCCGAGCGCGGCGGGTGAGGGCTCTCGCCACGCAGGGACGTTCTCCGCAATCCCAGGCAATCCCGACGCGGAGACACCCCCACCCCAGCCCTCCCCCGCAAGCGGGAGAGGGAGCGCAGCGGTGTGCGTGGCAAGAGTGTTCAGCTCAATAACACCGCGACGCGGCGATGGCGTGGACGCGGCGGTCGCCGAGCAGATGGGCGACAAAACCGTTCTTCGGGAAGATCCTTGCAAACGCCGCGTCGCGGATGCTGAGGCCGCCGGCATAGGCGCCGAAGGCGGGCATCACGGCGCGCATCCCGTCGCTGGCGAAGCAGCGGCGCTCCATCGAACGGCCGCGCGCGGAGACGCGGGCCTTGGGATGGAGATGGCCGGCGATCTCGCCATGCGCGCCGGTCGGCTCGTGGCGGAACGTGATCGGGCCGATCGCGACCTCGTCGGCGACGGTGCCGCCGAGATCGCGCGGCAGCATCGGATCGTGGTTGCCGGAGATCCAGATCCAGTCGCGACCGGATTGGAGTCCGGCGACGGCGTCGCGATCCTCCGCGGAGAGTCGCTCATGCGCGGTGCGATCGTGAAAACTGTCGCCAAGCGCGATGACGGTGCGCGGATCATGGCGGGAGATGACAGCAGCGAGCCGGCCGAGTGTCGCGATCGTATCGTAAGGCGGCAGCAGCACGCCGCGGCTGGCGAAGCTCGAGCCTTTTTCGAGATGCAGGTCGGAGACGACGAGCAGGCGCTGCTCTTCCCAGAACAGGGCGCCGGAGAGATCGGCGGCGAACGTCACATCGCTGATGGTGACTCTGGAAACGCGCATGTCCTCGACATCTCCTGAAACCAGCGCGCCTGCCGTCACGTCAAAACCTGCTCTTATCCCATCGCCTCTTTGACCAGCTCGTTGGCGGCCTCGGCCAGGAGCTCGTCTGCTGCTTCGCCATAGACTGACTCGCGGCCGATTTCCAGCATCACGGGGACCGCGAGCGGGGAGACGTGGTCGAGTTCCCGGTGGGTGATACGGCCCTGGATGCGGGCCAGCATGCCGCCGAGACGGCGCAGGTCGAGCAGCCCGGTGGCGGCATCGGCGCGGGCGGCGCGCAGGAGGACGTGATCGGCCTGATGCTTGCGCAGGACGTCGTAGACGAGATCGGTCGAGAACAGTACCTGGCGGCGGCTCTTGTCCTCATTGGTGAAGCGGCGCTCGATCAGGCCTGATATCAGCGCGCAGTTGCGGAAGGTGCGCTTCATCAGCGCGGATTCGGCCAGCCATGCTTCGAGATCGTCCCCGAGCATGTCGGGGTTGAACAGCGCGTCGAGATTGAGCTCACCGTTGCGGACCATGAAGGAGGCGTCGCCCAGCCCCCAGATCGCCACCGCATATTCGTTGGCGACAAAGCCGAGCGGCCGGGCGCGGGCACGCTCCAGACGACGCGTCAAGAGCATGCCGAGCGTCTGGTGCGCGAGGCGCCCTTCGAAGGGATAGCAGATCAGGTAATGCTTGTTACCGCGTGGAAAGGTCTCAACCAGAAGCTCGCGGACACCCGGCACGCGCGAGACGTCCTTCTGCAACGACAGCCAGTCGCGCACCTGCTCCGGCAGACCGTTCCATGCGCGCCTGTCGTCGAGCAGGCGGCGCACACGCTCCGCCAGATAGGTCGAGAGCGGGAACTTGCCGCCCATATAGGACGGCACCTTCGGATCCTTGTCGTTGGCGCGGGAAACATAGACCTGATCCTCGGCGAGCGCCTCGTAGCGCACGACCTCGCCGCCGAACACAAAGGTGTCGCCGGCGGTCAGCCCCTCGATAAAGTATTCCTCGATCTCGCCGAGCACGCGGCCGCCGCGCGCGATCGCGCCGGTCGAACCGCTGCCGGTGGAGCGGGAACGCACCAGCCGCACCTTCAGCATCGGCTCCTCGACGATGGTGCCGACATTGAGACGATAGCTCTGCCGCACCTTGGGATTGGCGACGCGCCAGCGCCCCTGCTTGTCCTGCCTGATGCGGGCGAAGCGCTCGTAGGTCTTCAGCGCGTAGCCGCCGGAGGCGACGAAATCGACGACATCGTCAAAATCCTGCCGCGCCAGACCGGCGTAAGGCGCGGCAGTGCGCACCTCGTCATAGAGCTCGTCGGAGAGAAACGGCTCGCCGCAGGCGCAGCCGAGCACATGCTGGGCCAGCACGTCGAGCGCGCCGGTGCGCAGCGGCGGCGTGTCCTGCGCATTCTCGGCGATGGCATCGATCGCGACACGGCACTCCAGCACCTCGAAACGGTTGGCCGGCACCAGCACCGCGCGCGAGGCCTCGTCGAGGCGGTGATTGGCGCGGCCGATGCGTTGCATCAGGCGCGACGAGCCCTTGGGCGCGCCGATATTGACGACGAGATCGACGTCGCCCCAGTCGACGCCGAGGTCGAGCGAGGAGGTGCAGACCACGGCGCGCAGCTTACCTGCCGACATCGCGTCCTCGACCTTGCGGCGCTGGGCGACGTCGAGCGAGCCGTGATGCAGCGCGATCGCGAGCCCGTCGTCGTTCATGCGCCAGAGATCCTGGAACAACATCTCCGCCTGGCTGCGGGTGTTGACGAAGACCAGCGTGGTCTTGTTCGCCTTGATCAGCTCATAGACCTCGCTGAGCGCGTGACGCGCGCCATGGCCGGCCCAGGGCAGCCGCTCGCGCGTATCGAGCATCTCGACCAGCGGCGGCGCGGCACCGCCGGCGATCACGATGTCGGCGGCCACTTCGTTGCCGCCAGGCTGCGGCACCAGGAAGCGCGCGAGCTGATCAGGCTCGGCCACGGTCGCCGACAATCCGATCGCGCGGATCTGCGGCGCCAGCCGCCACAGCCGCGCCAGCCCGAGCGAGAGCAGATCGCCGCGCTTGGACGTCACCAGCGCGTGCAGCTCGTCCAGCACGATGCGCTTCAAGGAGGAGAACAGGAACGGGGCGTCGTCGGAGGAGAGCAGAAGGGCGAGCTGCTCCGGCGTCGTCAGCAGGATATCAGGCGGATAGCGCCGCTGCCGCTGCCGCCGCGACACCGGCGTGTCGCCGGTGCGGGTCTCGACCTTGATCGGCAGCGCCATCTCAGCGATCGGTCGCTCCAGGTTGCGCGCGATGTCGACGGCGAGCGCCTTGAGCGGCGAGATGTAGAGCGTGTGGAGGCCAGCGCTACGCTGCACGCTGCGGCCGGTGGAGACGAGGCTGTTGTTGTCACCTCCCCCCTTGTGGGGGAGGTCGGCAGCCGCAGGCTGCCGGGAGGGGGGTAGCGCCACGAGCGGTGCTTGTGGCCACCCCCCTCCCCGCCCCTCCCCCACAAGGGGGGAGGGAGAAGAGAAAGAAGACAACTCCACCAGCGTCGGCAGAAATCCCGCCAGCGTCTTGCCGGCGCCGGTCGGCGCGATCAGCAGCGCGGAGCGGTCCTCGCGCGCCTTCTCCAGCAGCGCCAGTTGATGCGCGCGCGGCGACCAGCCGCGCGCCGCGAACCACGCCTCGAAGCGGTCGGGCAGCGGCGCGGCCGGCTCGGCCGGGATTTTGTGGATGCGGGGCGGCACGGCATCACAGGTAAGCCGTGGAGGCTGGTTCGTCGAGGGGTGGAGGGAGGTCTCGTAGGGTGGGCAAAGCGTAGCGTGCCCACCCTTCGCGTATGGGTACCTGGAGAGATGGTGGGCACGGCGCAAGGGCGCCTTTGCCCACCCTACGACGTCCTGCCCGTTTCCTACTCCGACATCGGCTTGTCGGAGATATCCCAATCCTTGCCGGTGAAGGTGGAGATGAAGAGCGTCTTCATCGGCGTGTAGTCCTCGGGCGTGTAGCTGTAGGTGACGCCCTCGAGGAAATAGGGCGAGTGGAAGCCGGCAAGAGTCGAGGCCTGCTTCAGCACGTTGGCACGCGTGAGATCATCGCCGCAGCGGCGCAGGATCTCGCCCATGGTGACGGCCTGGCCGTAGCCGGCGAAGGCGATGGTGTTGTCGGGGTCGATGGCCGGCGTGTACTTCTTGCGCAGCTCCTCGAACGCCATCACGTCGGGGTCCTTCTCCCATTTGGGCAGGCCGACCTCCTTGTTGTAGCGGATGGCGACGATGCCGGCGGCATTCTCGAGGCCCGCGGCGTTCAGAATCGAACGGCCGGTCGAGCCCGCGGACAACAGTTGCAGCGGCTTCCAGCCGAGCTCGGCCACTTTCCGGATCGACTGCGACGACGCCTTGCCGGTGGAGATGTTGTAGAACACGTCGGCGCCCGACTTCGAGAGATTGATGAGCTGGGAATCGACGGTCGGCTCGGTGAGATCGTAGGTCTGCTCCATGATCACCTGCGCGGTGCCGCCGGCGTCAGTCAGCACCTTCTTGAAGGGACCGAGGAAGTCGCGGCCAAAATCGTCGTTCTGGTAGAGGATGCCGATCTTGGCGTTCGGCTTCACGCTGACGACATGCCGCGCCAGGATGCGCGCCTCGGTCGGATAGAGCGGCAGGCCCGCCATCGTCCACTTGAACTCTTTCGGGTTGTTCCACTTCGACGCGCCGGTGTTGAGCAGCAGCTGCGGCACGCCCTTGGAGTTCAGGTATTTGTGCACGGCGGTCTGCGGCGCGGTGCCGAGCGAGCCGTAGAGCGCCAGCACCTCCTCCTGCTCGACCAGGCGCCGCGTCGCCTCGACGCATTTCGGCGCGCTGTAGGCGTCGTCCATGGTGAGAAACTTGATCTTGCGCCCGTTGATGCCGCCCTTCTCGTTCAGCATCTGGAAATAGGCCTCGCCGACACGCCCGAGCACGCCGTAGAGCGAGCCGGGGCCGGAATGCGGCACGGTCTGCCCGATCTTGATCTCGGTGTCGCTGGCGCCCGCATCGTATTTCTTCTCCGCGGCCCAGACATACGGCGCGGGCAAGGTGGATGCGGCGATGGTGGCGAGCGCGGCGGCGCTGAAATCGCGCCGCGATGGATTCTTGGTCATTATTTGTTTCTCCCTGGCGCGCGCATTGTGCTGGCATCGCAGCACGGCTCGCAAGTCCGAAGTCGTCGCTTTGCGACGCAATGACGCTCAAATCGCGGGGCGTTTAGCGCCTAGACTCAAGTTTTCTCGGCGACGATGACGAGGCCGCGCACCGGCTCGTTGTTCTCGTTGCGCGGAGAGCCCGGCTCCAGGGTGAGGAGCTTCAGTCCGGCTTGCGCAATCGCGCCCCGCACATATTCCGCCGAATGGGCATAGCGCAGGCCTTCGCCGAGAACGATGCCGCTGCCGTCATGCGTCTCCAGCGTGAAGGCAAGCACGCCGCCCGCTGCAAGCACGCGCCCGGCTTCGGCCAACACCGGCGCGAGATCGGAGAGATAGACGAACGCATCCGCGGCCACGACGAGGTTCGCGCTCGCATCGCCCTTGCTGCGCAGGCCCTCGATCATGTCGGCGACCTCGAGCTCGGCATAGAGCTCGGTCGCGCGCGCCACCCTGATCATGCCGGGCGACAGGTCGATACCGATGAAATGATCGACCTGCTTGGCGAAGGCGGCGGCCGCAAGCCCGGTGCCGCAACCGAGATCGATGGTGCGCTTGAAGAAAGCCGGCTTCTTCGCGGCAACGCGCGCGGCCAGCACCGCCTTGAAGATCAGCGCCGGGGCGCGATAGCCGAGATCGTTGATCAGCACGTCTTCGAAACGCGGCGCGTACTGGTCGAACAGAGCCTGCACATAAGCCTTGGGCATCTCCGTCATCTGCGCGTCGCCGAGCCGTATCAGATGCAGGCCGGCACCGTGCTGATCCCCAGGATCGGACTCGCGCGATTTACGAAAGGCCGCGATGGCCTTGTCGCGCTCGCCGAGTTGCTGACGGATCTCGCCGAGCGTGAACCAGGCCGAGGCGAAATTCGGTGCGAGCTCGATCGCCTGCTCCAGGAGATCGGCGGCGGCAGGCAGATCGCCCTTGAGCTGGAGGTCGCGCGCGAACTCGAAACGGCGGTCGGCCATGAGATCGCCGGAGGACAGAAACAGGCGCAGGGGCATTGGGAACCAGGAAGCGGGTGGTGACTCGAAGATGCGGTGAGGCAGCCTATATAGCAGTCATGCGCCCGCAAGACATCCTGTTGCCAGCTGCTGCCGGCCTGTGCTGCAAGCCCGGCAGCTTCCACATCGATCCCGTGCGCCCGGTCGAGCGGGCCTTGATCACCCACGGCCATTCCGACCATGCCCGCGCCGGCCATGGCGCGGTGCTGGCGACGCAGGAAACGCTCGACATGATGCGGCTGCGCTATGGCGAGAATTTCGCCGGCTCGACGCAAGCCATCCGTTACGGCGAGGAGATCCGGCTCGGCGATGTCAGCGTGAAATTCCACCCGGCCGGGCATGTGCTGGGCTCGGCGCAGATCGCGGTGACATGCAAAGACACCTGCATCGTCGCCTCCGGCGACTACAAGGACGCGCGAGATCCGACCTGCGCGCCGTTCGAGCTGGTGCCCTGCGACGTCTTCATCACCGAGGCGACGTTCGGCCTGCCGGTGTTCCGGCATGGCGATGCGGCCGATGAAGTGAAGAAGCTACTCGCCTCGGTCGCGCTGTTTCCCGAACGCGCGCATCTCGTCGGCGCCTATTCGCTTGGCAAGGCGCAACGCGTGATCGCGCTGCTGCGGCAGGCCGGCTATGACGCACCGATCTATCTGCATGGCGCCATGGAGACGATCACGCATTACTACCAGAGCCGCGGGATCGCACTTGGCGATCTCAGGCCGGTGATGGGCGTGAAGAAGGCGGCGCTCGCCGGCACCATCACGCTGGCACCGCCGTCAGCGACATCAGATATCTGGACGCGCCGTTTTCCCGATCCCGTCACCGCCTTCGCCTCAGGGTGGATGCGCGTGCGCGCCCGCGCGCGGCAGCGCGGCGTCGAATTGCCGCTCGTGATTTCCGACCACGCCGACTGGGACGGCCTCACCGCCACGATCGCGGCGACCGGCGCCGGCGAGATCTGGGTCACCCACGGCCAGGAAGACGCGCTGGTGCATTGGTGCCAATCGCGCGGCCTGAGGGCGCAGCCGCTCGATCTGGTCGGCTATGGCGATGAGGAGGAGAGCGAGACGCCGATTGCCGACGAGGCCGAAGCATGAACCGCTTCGCCGAACTCCTCGACCGTCTCGCCTACGAGCCCGGACGCAACAACAAGCTGCGGCTGATCACCGGCTATTTCCGCGAGGTCGGCGATCCCGATCGCGGCTACGCGCTGGCGGCACTGACCGGCGCGCTCAGCTTCAAGCACGCCAAGCCGGCGCTGATCCGCGACCTGATCGCGTCGCGCACGGATGAGGTGCTGTTCGGGTTGAGTTACGATTATGTCGGCGATCTCTCGGAGACGGTGGCGCTGATGTGGCCGAAGCGCAGCGCAAGCAGCGACGAATCTTTTCCGGGCCACCCCTCTCCCCCGCCCTCCCCCACAAGGGGGGAGGGAGCGCAGCAGTACGCGGCGCTGTCAGCGAGCACAACAACTAATAGCGATTCCCAAAGTGATGGAGGCACGAGCCTCACCGTTCCCTCCCCCCTTGCGGGGGAGGGTCAGGGAGGGGGGTACCGCGGGCGAGATGCCAGCGATGCGCTCCACCCAAGCAACCACAACAACCCACCTCCCCCAACCCTCACCGAAGTCGTCACCACGCTCCGCACCCTCGGCAAGACCGAGCTGCCAAAACAGCTCGAACGCTGGCTCGACGAGCTCGATGAGACCGGCCGCTGGGCGCTACTGAAGCTCGTCACCGGCGCGCTTCGCATCGGCATTTCCGCGCGGCTGGCGAAGACCGCCGCGGCGGCGCTCGGCGACAAGGACCCGCATGAGGTCGAGCTGATCTGGCCGGGGCTCGCGCCACCCTATCTCGACCTGTTCGCCTGGCTGGAAGGCCGCGGCGAAAAGCCGGTCAATCGCGATCCCGCGCCGTTCCGCCCGGTGATGCTCGCGCATGCGATCGACGATACCGATTTCGTCGCGCTCGATCCCGCCGACTACATCGCCGAATGGAAATGGGACGGCATCCGCGTGCAGGCGGTTGCGGGCCGCGACGACCGCGGCCACGTCACTGCCCGGCTCTATTCGCGCACCGGCGAGGACATCACGGGGAGCTTTCCGGATCTCGTGCCGTCGCTGCGCCTGCCGGGCGCGATCGACGGCGAGCTTCTGATCCTGCGCGAGGGCCGCGTGCAGAGCTTCAACGTTCTCCAGCAGCGGCTCAATCGCAAGGCGGTCTCGCCAAAGCTGATCAAGGAATTCCCGATCCATCTGCGCGCCTACGATCTGCTCGGCGACGATGAGAACGATTTGCGTGAATTGCCGTTCACGGAGCGGCGGGAACGGCTGGAAACATTCATCACTAAGCTCGGCGATCCCCGCATCGATCTGTCGCCCATCGTGCCCTTCGCGAGCTGGGAGGCGCTGACCGCCGCGCGCGCCGACCCCGCAAGTGCCGGCGCCGGCGAGGATGCCGACGCCGTCGAGGGCGTGATGCTGAAGCGGCGCGATGCGCCTTATCTGCCCGGCCGGCCGAAGGGCCAATGGTGGAAGTGGAAGCGCGACCCACACATCATCGATGCCGTGCTGATGTACGCGCAGCGCGGCCACGGCAAGCGCTCGTCCTATTATTCCGATTACACGTTTGGCGTCTGGACCGAAGGTGAGACCGGCGACGAGCTGGTACCGGTGGGAAAGGCCTATTTCGGCTTCACCGACGAGGAACTACTCCAGATCGACCGCTTCGTCCGCCGCAACACCACGGAAAAGTTCGGCCCGGTGCGCCATGTCGTGCACGAGGGCGACAAGGGGCTGGTGCTGGAGGTCGCGTTCGAAGGGCTGCAGCGCTCGCCGCGGCACAAATCAGGCGTCGCGATGCGCTTTCCCCGCATCAGCCGACTGCGGTGGGACAAGCCGCCGCGGGAGGCCGACCGGCTGGAAACCCTGGAAAAGATGCTGAAGGCGGAAGCGGCGGAGGTTGAGGCTTGAAGCGCGCTGAGACGAGGCTCGATTGTCGCCAAGGCGAAGGTGCGCCCCCTCTCCCGCAAGCGGGAGAGGTGAGCCCAGCCGCCGGCGTGCACCCAAATCGCTGGCGCGCTGCCGAAATTAAAATGCGGTAAGCTGATTGACGGCCGGTTACGGGTTCCCCATGTGCCCCGCCGTGACTTATAATCGGGTCGAATCCCGCGAGGAGTTTTTTGCGATGGTCCAAGACGTCAGAGATTTGCCGGCCGGCCGCAGTGATGGCCTGAACCGCTTTCTCGGCGGCTCGCCGCTGGCGGTCGCGTTTCGCCTCGTCCTGCTCTCGATCCTGGTGGGCGTCGTGCTGGCGGCGATCGGCTTCGATCCCTGGAATATCATCTACAGCATTCGCCTCTTGTTCCAGCGGCTGTGGGATCTCGGCTTCGATGCCGTGAACTGGCTGTGGCGCTACTTCCTGCTCGGCGCGGTCATCGTGATTCCGATCTGGCTGCTGTCGCGCGTCTTCGGCGCGCCGCGCCGCTAAATCCGGGTCAAGCTCGGGGAGCCCTCAGCCGATGCAATTACGCTTTGTCGGCTGCGGCGACGCCTTCGGCTCGGGCGGCAGGCTCAACACCTGCTTCCACGTTGCGGGGCGCGAGGCCAACTTCCTGATCGACTGCGGCGCGTCGGCCCTGCCGGCGCTGAAGCGACTCGAGATCGACCGCAACGACATCGATCTGATCCTGATCACGCATTTCCACGGCGACCATTTTGCAGGCCTGCCGTTTGTCCTGCTCGACGCGCAGTTCTCGCGGCGAACGCGACCGCTGACGATCGCGGGCCCGCAAGGCATCGAGACGCGGCTGCGCGAGGTGATGGAGGTTTTGTTCGAGCATTCCTCGAAGACCAGGCAGCGCTTCGAGCTCTCCGTCGTCGAGCTCGCGTCCGGGCAAAGGCGCGATTTCGGCGCGGTGACGGTGACGCCCTACCCGGTCGTGCACGGCGAATCCGGTGGCCCGTTCCTGGCCTACCGCGTCGAGACCGAGGGCCGCACGCTCGCCTACAGCGCCGACACCGAATGGACGGAGACGCTCATTCCGCTGGCGCATGGCGCGGACCTTTTCATCGCGGAAGCCTATATGTACGAGAAGGTAGTCAAGAACCATCTCAGCCTGAAGACCTTGGAACAGCATTTGCCGGCAATCGGCGCCAAACGCCTCGTCCTCACCCACATGAGCGACGACATGCTGTCGCGCCTCGTCGATATCGAGCATCTCGCCGCCGAAGACGGCATGGTGCTCGTGTTCTGACATGCACGCGCCCGTTCCCCTCAAGATCGGCTCCCGCCAGGTCTTCGCCATCGCGGGTCCGGCGATGGTTGCGAACCTCACCACGCCGCTGATCGGGGTGGTCTCGACCACGGCGATCGGGCGGCTCGACGATGCCGCGCTGCTCGGCGGCGTGGCGATGGCCTCCGTCATCTTCGACTGCCTGTTCTGGCTGTTCGGCTTCCTGCGCATGAGCACGCTCGCCTTCACCGCGCAGGCGCTCGGCGCCGGCGAGACGCGCGAGCTGACCGCGATCCTGATGCGCGGCTTCATCGTCGCGGGCCTGATCGGGGCTGCTCTGATCGCGCTGCAACTGCCGCTGGCGGCCGTGCTGTTCGACCTGATGGGCGGCAGCGAAGGCGTCACGCGCGCCGCCAAGACCTATTTCATGATCCGGATCTGGTCGTCGCCGCTGGCCTTCGCCAACTATGTCATCCTCGGCTGGCTGGTGGGGCAGGCCCGCGCCAATCCGGCGCTGCTGCTTCAGATCGTCATCAATCTCGTCAACATGGCGGCGACGATCCTGCTCGTGCTGGTCTACGACACCGGCATCGCGGGCGCTGCGATCGCCGCGCTGCTCTCGGAGACCATCGGCTTCGCGCTCGGCGTGATCGTCTGCCGCCGCTATGCGGACGGCGGCTTTGGCGTGCCTCGCGCCACCTTGTTCGACCGGGCCAAGCTGATGCGGATGCTGGCGGTGAACTCCGACATCATGATCCGCACCGCGGCGCTGATCGCCGTGTTCCTGTTCTTTACCGCGAAGGGCGCGCGCGCCGGCGATGTCACGCTGGCCGCGAATTCCGTGCTCAACAATTTCCTGCTGGTCAGCGCCTTCTTCCTCGACGGTCTTGCGAACGCGGCCCAGCAGCTCTGCGGCCGCACCTTTGGCGCACGCGATGCAAGGGGTTTTGCGGATTCGACCCGGCTGGTGCTCGCGTGGGGGCTCGGCTTCGCGCTGGTGGTCGCGGTGCTGTTCGCGCTGTTCGGGACGGCGCTGATCAATGTCATGACCGCGAGCGAAGACGTTCGCCGGGCCGCGCGCGACTTCCTGCCCTTCATCGTGCTCGCGCCGGTGCCCGGCGTGTTCGCCTTCGGCTTCGACGGGATCTATATCGGCGCCACCTGGGCCCGCGAGATGCGCAATCTCATGCTGGCCTCGCTGGCGATCTTCCTCTTCACCTGGTGGGCGCTGCAATCCCTCGGCAATGCCGGGCTATGGTGCGCGCTGATCGCCTTCTATGTCGCGCGCGGCGGCCTGCAGGGCGCGCGCTATCCGGCGCTGTATGGGGCGACGTTTCCGAAATCGTAGAACAATCGTGGCCCGGATGGAGCGGCTTTCTCTTCGCCTCTCCCCGCAAGCGGGGAGAGGCGAAGAACGGCGCCTCACATCCCCGGCCAGTCTTCCGCCGTCAGCGTCGCAGCATCCGCGCCGACGATGTCGGAGAGCGAATCCCGGCCCGTGCGCAGCAATGTCGAGGTGAGGTCGCGCTTGATCTCCTCGACGAGGCCGAGGCCCTTGTAGACCAGCGACGAATAGAGCTGGATCAGGCTCGCGCCGGCGCGGATTTTCGTCAGCGCGGCGCCGCCGGAATCGACACCGCCGACGCCGACCAGCGGGAACGCGCCCTCGACGCGCACATAGGTCTCCGCGACCATGCGCGTCGACAGGCGGAACAGCGGCCGGCCGGACAGGCCGCCCTGCTCCTTCGCCCGCATTTCCTCGCGCAGCGTGCTCGGCCGTGCGATCGTCGTATTCGACACGATCATGCCGTCGACCCGGCGCGAGCGCGCGACCTGCACGACGTCGTCGAGCTGGGCAAGGCTCAAATCCGGCGCGATCTTCAGCAGCACCGGCGTGTCGCCGGCCTTCTGGCGCACCCGCTCGCGCGCGTCGATCACCCTTGCGAGGAGGTCGTCGAGCAGCGCGCCTTCCTGCAAGTTGCGCAGGCCCGGCGTGTTCGGCGAGGAGACGTTGATCGTGAAATAGCTCGCGACCGGCGCAAAGGCCTCGATCAGCTTGACGTAGTCCCCAACGCGGTCCGGCGAATCCTTGTTGGCGCCGACATTGACGCCGACGATGCCGCCGTGCTGCGCGCGCGCGGCGAGCCTGCGCAGCGCGACATCCGCGCCGTCATTGTTGAAGCCCATGCGGTTGATGACGGCCTCGTCGCGCTCGAGCCGGAACAGCCGCGGCCGCGGATTGCCGCTTTGCGGCTTGGGCGTCACCGAGCCGATCTCGACGAAGCCGAAGCCGAGGCGCAGCAGCGCATCCGGCACCTCCGCGCTCTTGTCGAAGCCCGCGGCCATGCCGATCGGGTTGGGAAAGTTGAGCCCGAAGGCGCGCACCGCGAGCTTGGGATCGTCAGCGCGCGGCTTGACCGGCGGCAGGAAGCGCAGGCCCTGGATCGCCAGGCGATGCGCATCCTCCGGATCGAGCCAGCGCAGCACCGGCAGCGAAAGAGCATCGAAGGCGCGAATCACGGGGCAAGCTCCGGCATGTCGTGGCCGCCGTCCGAGCGCATGTTGAGGTTCACCACCGAGATGACCGCGCCGAAATCGAGCTCGCCATAGAGATGCGGAAACAGCTCGTCATTGCGCGAGCGCTCCCAGCGCAATTCGCTGCCGAGCGCATCGCCGTCGACCTCGACCAGGAACAGCGCGCGCTGCCCGAAATAATGCTTGCGCAAGGTCTCGGGAACCTGGGCGGCCGTCGAGAAATGGATGAAGCCGTCGCGCGCGTCGTCCGCGCTGCCGCGGTACACGCCCTGCCGTTCCGCCTCGCGCCAGGCCGAGGCCGGACAGATTTTGTAGATCTTGTTGACCACCTGATGTGGAGCCCTGTTTGCTCTTTGAGTCAGCTCGTTGAGTCTCTTGGGGTTTTTCGTCTCTTGCGGGTCTCAAAACCCGGCGCGACCGTAAAGGCGGCCCCTTCCGAACTCAAGACTAGAGCCTATTCCATTCCGATGAAATCGGAACGGGCTCTAAATTCTTGTTTTGACGCGTATTCTTGACGCGAACCGGTATCCCCTTCGCTTGAAAGCGCGTCCGCCGTCGCCTCTTGCGCGAAAATCGGAAAACCGGTTGATTTGAGGACAGTTTTCCTGAGTTGCGACGGGCTGGACCTTCCATGGTCAGACAGGCCAAAGCGCAGAGGATACTGACTCACGACCAGATCTGGGTCGCGCTGGATCGGCTGGCGGCGCGCGCCGGGCTGTCTCCGTCCGGCCTCGCCAAGCGGGCAGGGCTCGACCCCACCACTTTCAACCGGTCCAAGCGCGTCACCTCGGACGGCCGCGAGCGCTGGCCCTCGACCGAATCGATCGCAAAAGCGCTGGCAGCGGCCGGCGCCTCAATCGATGTCTTTGCCGGGTTGATCAGCGACGAGACCGGCAACAGCCGCTCGGTGCCGCTGCTCGGGCTCGCACAGGCGGGCGCGAGCGGCGCTTTCGACGAGTCCGGCCTTCCGTCCGGCAAGGGCTGGACCGAGCTCGCGCTTCCCACCGCCGAGGACAGCCAGACGTTTGCGCTGGAGATTGCCGGCGATGCGCTTGCCCCGACCTATCGCAACGGCGACGTCATCCTGGTCTCACCCGGCACGCCGATCCGCAAGGGGGATCGTGTCGTGGTGACGACCAAGGCGGGCGAGGTGACGGTCGCAACGTTGAAGCGCCGCACGGCCAAGGCGCTGGACTTGCTGCCGCTCGATGCCTCGCAGGCCGAGCGCACGATCGCGGCGGGTGAGCTCGCGTGGGTCGCAAGGATCGTGTGGGCGAGCCAATAAATTCAACGCGCGACGGCCATTGCGACTCACCGCGCCTCTCGCCTAGGTTGCGCGCGCATCGCCGATCTAATTCATCTTGGGGGAATATGATGAATCGCCGTCACGCATTGAAGGCCCTCGCGGGTCTTGCGCTTTGTCCGGTCTGCAAGCCGGCCTTCGCCGCCGAAGGCGTGCATTGGAGCTATGAAGGCGCCGGAGCTCCTGCCAAATGGGGCGATCTCGACGCGGCCAACAAGGCCTGCGCGGTCGGCCTGCAACAATCGCCGATCGACATCGAGGCGACGATCAAGTCGCAATTGCCGACGTTGAAGCTGAATTGGGGCAAGAGCGCCGACACCATCGTCAACAACGGGCACACGATCCAGCTCAACTTCGCCGAAGGCAGCACGCTCACGCTCGGCGACGTCAAATACAAGCTGCTCCAGGTGCACTTCCACCGGCCGAGCGAGCACATGATCGGCGGCAAGAATTTTCCGATGGAGGCGCATTTCGTCCATCGCAACGATGCCGGCGGGCTCGCCGTGGTCGGCGTGCTGATGGCCGAGGGCAAGCCGAACCCGGCCTTCGGCAAGATCGTCAAGACCATGCCCGCGGCGGACGGCCCGGCGGTGAAAGCCGACGCGAGCATCGATCCCCTCGCGATGCTGCCAACGAGGCTCAGCTACTTCCGCTATCCCGGCTCGCTGACGACGCCGCCCTGCTCGGAAGTGGTCGAATGGCTGCTGCTGACCACCCCGATCCAGGTCTCGGCCGCCGACGTCGCCGCCTTCGCAAAGCTCTATCCGATGAACGCGCGGCCGGTGCAGAAGGACAACCGGCGTTACGTGCTACGCTCGACCTGAGGCGCAGCCACGGCGCCTCGGACGTTCTGTCTGATGTCCACGACGACCTCGTAGTTGGCGGCCGTTGCATCGAAGGCCGTCAGCATGGCCTGCGCCTCAGGATCGACGACGGCCTTGTCGGGATCGGGCCCCGTGAAGGCGCGGATGCTGTCGAGGCCCTGCCACAGCGTCAGCGCCAGCATTTCGGTGCCCCCCTCCACCTCGCGGCGCAACAGCGAGGCGCCGGAAAAGCCGTCGATGGCCTCAAGGTGCGGCACCACCCGGGTTGCAAAGTGATGCTGATAGAGGGCGGCCTTGTCGCGCGTGGCCGCCGCACGCCAGATGCGAGCGATCATCCTTCTCTCCGAAGCCTGCAAGGCCGAGTCTTGCGGGAACACCCCCTGCGCCGTATTGGCTGAAATTGCGGCAACGCTCCCATCCCGATTTTGCCTCTCGTCCAGGACCGCCCGTCGCGTCATGATGTGCGAGAGACGGAGCACACGGACCGACGATGGCGCGCCGGCACACTGGCAACCACACGAGCTATTGGCACAGCCGGCGGATTCCCGGCATGAGCCTGCTGCGCGCCGATTTCCGTCACCACGACTACGGTTCGCACACCCATGATGCCTATGTGATCGCGGTAACGGAGTCCGGCGGCGCCGAAATCCGCAACCGCAATGTCGTGCGAAAGGTCGGCGCCGCCACGCTGTTCGTCTCCAATCCGGACGAGCGGCAGTCGGCCCGGATGGGCGATAGCGGACGATGGCGCTATCGCGCCTTCTATCTCGCCCAGCCTGCAATCGGCGACCTCGCGCGGCGCTTCGGCACGAACACCCTGCCCCACCTCCAGGAGAGCATGCTCGACGACGGCGATCTGATCGGGCGCTTCGACCGGTTGCACCGGGTGCTGGAAACCGAACAGGACGACCTCTTGGCCGATGAGCTGGTCGCCGATGCCTTCGGCCGTCTGTTCGAGCGCTATGGTGACGGACGCCGCAGCAAGATCCCTGCCGGCCGCGACGCCGTCGTGTCGCGGTTGATCGCCCTGATGCGGGAGCGCCATGCCGAAAATCTGAGCCTGGACCAGCTTGCCGGCCTCGCAGGCCTCACCAGTTTCCAGCTGATCGGGCTGTTCAAGCGCACGGTTGGCCTCACCCCGCACGCCTATCTCGTCCACATCAGGCTCAACGCGGCCTGCCATTTCTTGAGGCGTGGCCATTTGCTGGCCGACAGCGCGCTGGCGGCGGGATTCTGCGACCAGGCCGCGCTCAACAAGCATTTCAGGCGCTGCTACGGCATCACGCCCTTGCAGTTTGCGCAGGCCGCGCGAGCGGGCTGACGCCGCAATTTCAGCCAATACTGCCGGGGAACACGCGCCCTACTGCGATGCTGCGGAGGTTCTGCGCGGCGGGCGCCGTGCCGATTCCCGGCCTGACCGAGAAAGCGAAATGACCACACCAGCGAAACCGAGACTCCCCGCATTCGATCCGGAGGACGTCAGCGAGAGCAATTTCACCAGCTATCCGCAGTTGCACCGGGCCGCCAACCAGATGCGCTACAACCGCCGGCTCGGCGAGCATGCGGGGCTGAAGAATTTCGGCGTCAACCTGACCCGGATCATTCCGGGCGGGCAATCCTCGTTGCGGCACGCGCATTCGCGCCAGGACGAGTTCGTCTTCGTGATCGAGGGCGAAGTGGTGCTCGAGACCGATTCCGGCGCGCAGGTGCTGACGACGGGAATGTGCGCCGGCTTCCCCGCCGGCAGCGGCGATGCGCACCGCTTCGTCAATCGCACCACACGCGACGTCAGGCTGCTCGTGATCGGCGATCGCACGCCGGACGACGTGATCAGCTATCCCGACGTCGACATGCACGCCGTGCTCGGGCCGGATGGCGTCTACAAATTCACGACCAAGGCGGGCGAGCCGCTTTAGGGTCGCGCCTCGCTACCTGCCTCACGCGCTCCGCGCCAGCGCGCCGTCGATCATGTTGACCGCGTTCTGCACACCGTACACCGCAACGAAGGAGCCGAAGCGCGGACCCTTCTCCTGGCCGAGCAGCACCTGGTAGAGCATGTTGAACCAGTCGAGCGTCACGCCCGGACGGCCGTCCTTGCCCTTCTTGACCTGGTCGAGGAACGGCTCGCGGCGACCGATCTCGTAGACGACGTTCTGGATGTCCTCGGCCGAGGATTCCTGCGGAAGCTGCGACAGCGCATCGCGCAGATCCTGCAGCGCGGCGCGCTCGGTCTCGGTCGGCACGCGGAACTGCTTCGTCGGCGCCACGAAATCGCGGTAATAGTTGATGGCGTAGCCGACCATCGCATCGAGCTTGGGATGCGTCTTGGGGCTCACGCCGGGGCGATAGCGGCCGATGAAGCCCCACAGCGTCTCGGCATTCTCCGCATTCGACGACGACACCAGCGTCAAGAGGAGCTGGAAGGTGACGGGCATGTCGCCCTTCGGCGGATGGCCGTTGTGAATGTGCCAGACCGGATTGCCGAGCTGCTGCTTGCCATCCTGCTTCGCGAAGCCGTCGATGAACTGCTGATAGTCGTCCACGTTGCGCGGGATGACGTCGAAGTACAGCCGCTTGGCCGCCTTCGGCTCGCGATACATGAACAGCGACAGCGATTCCGGCGAGGCGTAGCGCAACCATTCGTCGATGGTGAGGCCGTTGCCCTTCGACTTCGAGATCTTCTGGCCTTGCTCGTCGAGGAAGAGCTCGTAGTTGAAGCCTTCGGGCGGCGTGGCGCCGAGCGCCCTGGCGATCGCGCCCGAGAGCTTCACGGAATCGATCAGGTCCTTGCCGGCCATCTCGTAGTCGACGCCGAGCGCAACCCAGCGCATCGCCCAGTCGGCCTTCCACTGGCACTTGACGTTGCCGCCGGTGACGGGCGTCTCGACTTCCTGGTTGGTATCCGGATCGACATAGGTCACCGTGCCGGCCGCGACATCGCGGCGGATCATCGGCACCTGGAGCACGATTCCGGTGGTCTTGCTGATGGGCAGGAACGGCGAATAAGTCGCGCGGCGGTCCGGCCCCAGCGTCGGCAGGATGATCGCCATGACCTTGTCGTAGGCGGCGAGCATCTTCAGCAGCGTCGCGTCGAAACGGCCGGACGTATAATAGTCGGTCGAGCTCGCGAACTCGTAGTCGAAGCCGAAATGATCGAGGAAGGCGCGCAGGCGGGCGTTGTTGTGGTGCCCGAATGACGGGTACTCGTTGGAGAACGGATCCGGCACGCGCGTCAGCGGCTTGCCGAGATGCGCAGCCAGCATTTCCTTGTTGGGGACGTTGTCGGGCACTTTCCGAAACCCGTCCATGTCGTCGGAGAAGGCGAGCAGGCGCGTCTTGATCTTGTCCTCGGTCAGCACGCGAAAGGCATGGCGCACCATCGAGGTGCGCGCGACCTCGCCGAACGTGCCGATATGCGGCAGGCCCGAGGGGCCGTAGCCGGTCTCGAACAGCACCTCGTCCTTCGGGCTTTTCTTCAGCCGCGCGACAATGGCCTTCGCCTGCTCGAACGGCCAGGCGTTGGATTGTTCGGCGAGCGCACGCAGGTCGCTCGGATTCGCGGCAAGATCGATAACGGACATCAGGGGCCTCCGGGCCGCGGAAAATAGCGATTTCCCGGCAGAATGCAAAAATGGTCTTGATCGTCATTCCGGGGCGATGCGCGGCATCGAACCCGGAATCTCGAGATTCCGGGTTCGCGCTTCGCGCGCCCCGGAATGACGATCGATGGTTAGAACGGGCTCACTGAAAAATACCGCAGCCACAGGTCGGTGTAGCGGCCTTTTTCCCAGACGCGGAACAGGGCCCAGTTCAGGGCCTGGCGCAGCACGTCGTTGCCCTTGCGCACGGCGATGCCGATGCCTTCACCGAAGAAGCGGCTCTCAACGAAGGGACCGCCGGAGAAGGCGCAGCAATCGCCCGAATCCGTGCCGTTGATCCAGAAGGCGAGCGAGATGGCGTCGCCGAAAATGAAGTCGACCTCGCCCTTGCGAAGCGCGGCGCGCATCGCGTCGTCGTTGGGATAGGGGTGCAGCTCGGCGTCGGTGAACATCGCCTTGAGATAGGCTTCATGCGCGGAGCCGCCGATCACGCCCACCTTCTTGCCCTCGAGATATTCCGGGCGGATTTCCGGCATCACCGCATCCTTGCGCGAGGCAAAGCGCGCCGGCACGCGGTAATAGGGATCGGAGAAGTCGACGCGGGCCCGGAGCTGCGGGCTCACCGCCATCGAGGCGATGATAGCATCGCCCCGGTTCGAGGTGAGCGCGTCGACCAGGGTCTCGAAGCGGCGCATCTGCACCGTGCAGGTGACCTTGATCTCCTCGCAGAGCGCGCGGGCGAGATCGACGTTGAAGCCGGCCGGATTGCCGTCGGCGCCGGTGTAGTTGAACGGCGGATAGTCGGTCTCGGTCAAAAAGCGGATCACGGTCAGGCGCGACAGGTCCGGCCGCTCCGGCCGCCGCCGCGGGTCCCAGAAGCCGGGCACGGCCTGCGGGGCCGCCTGGGGCGCGACCTGCGGGGTGACCTGGGGCGCCGCCGGAGGCTGCTTGGCCGGGGCCTGCGCCTGCGCGCCGGGCAAGCCGGCGAACAGGCAGGCGCCGACGGCCAGCCCTGTCAGCAAGCCACGGGCAGATTTGGACGATTTCGCCTGTTGCGATGGAGCCATCGGCCGGAAATGAACGAATTTCGTTGGGATCGGAGGGCCTTATAGACCATCCGCCCGGGAACGCGAGCGCCGATTGCGGTCAGGGTGAAGGTGCGCTCCCTCTCCCGCTTGCGGGAGGGGGGCGGGGAGAGGGTGTCTCCGCGGAGGGACAATCCCCGAGAGGAGAGAGCCCTCACCCGGCGCTCTGCCATAGCCGAGGCTTTGCCTCGGCGTCTTAGAGGACGGCCGCCAAAAGCGGCCTATACCTCTCCCGCAAGCGGGAGAGGTTACACCGAGGACGCGGTCCGACCGATCCACCAAACTACAGATAACGCTTTAGGTCCGCCGCGGCCTCTTCCGGCGTCCGCTTCAGGTTGAACGGCGAGACGAAGCGGCCGTCGCGGTCCATCAGATAGATCAGCGCGGTGTGGTCCATGGTGTAGTCGCCGTCCTTGGTCGGGACCTTCTTGGCGTAGACCCGGTAGGACGTGATCACCTTGGCGATCTCGGCGGGATCGCCGCTGAGGCCCTCGAGATGCGGATCGAAGCTCGACAGATAGTTCTTCATCGTCGCCGGCGTGTCCCGCTCGGGGTCGACCGAGATGAAGATGGCGTTGACCTTGTCGGCGTCCTTGCCCATCGCGCGCAGCACTTCCGAGATCTCGAACAGCGAGGTCGGGCAGACGTCGGGGCAATGGGTGTAGCCGAAGAAGATCAGGGTCGGCTTGCCCTTCAGGCTCTTGTCGGTGACGGCCTTGCCGTTCTGGTCGGTGAGCTGGAACGGGCCGCCGATCGCAGCCGGTTGCGCCACCTTGCCGACCCCGCCCATGGCCCAGAACATGATCAGCAGCCCGACGATCAGGCTTGCGGCGAAGGCGGTCGCGATCACCAGCGGGCGGGTGGCGGAGCTCATGGGCGGAAGACTTCCTGTCGGGGGTCAGAAGCAGGCAATGAAGCCGGTCCTGATCATTTCGAAGAACACCTGGGTGCCATAGTGGAACCACAGCGCCAGCGCGCCGATCACGACCAGGCCGCCGACACCTGTGCCAGCCAACAGCAGCACAGACGGCGTCCGGCCGGCAGTGGGCGAATTGTCCTGTAACGGATGGGCCGGGTGCACTGGTTGAGCCATGACAACGATCGGGGCGAAAGCCCCGGTTCCCTAGCTTTGAGATAAGCTTTAGCCCGCCTGCGGGCAAGGCGCCGCTGGCGGGCTAAAGCAAACCCGTCGTGCCGAGGATGTCAGTGCAGGAGCTGGCCCCGGGCGGACTCGAGCTGGTCCGATTGCGGGAGAGACCGGCGGGTCGGTTTGATCGCCGAGGCCTGCGCGTCCATGTAGCAGGGCTTGTACATGGCCTGAAGCTGCTTGCCCCTCAGGAAAAGCATGTGCGGGGTCAGGCCCCCGCGCTGGCTGATCCAGCGCCTCACCTGCGAGGGATACATTGCGTAAAGCATCTGGGTTGCTTCGGAATTGGTGACGGCGCGGCCATTGGTGCCGAAATCCCAGGCGGCATGGAAGCCGAGCGTCGCGCTCGAGGTCACGCAGATGCGGTCGTGCGGGATGGCGCCGAGGACGATGGTGCAGGCGGAGGCGCAGAGGCCGTCGATGATGACGGTTTCGCCGGACTGCCGCAGGTCCTGGTATTTGTCGACGTAGGTTCCGATCCGGCCGCCGCGGTCATCCGCGATGCGAACCACCGCGTGAGAAGCCCCCATGCAAGCGATGAGCACAACCGCCGCCAGCAACCCCGTCAGAAACTTCATTGTCCCCCGCCCCAGTCGAATTCGAATCTGCGTGTCAGGTGGTGATGCACGGCTAGCGTCCGTCGTAACCGAGGTTTTGTCTAGGCAGGCCGGCTGACTCAAAACAAATTCAAATCCAGTGTTGCGTCCGCGCTGCACTTGGCCGGGCTCTATCCCAAAGTGGAACAAGTTAATGATGTCTTACGCGCCACACCCTTGATCTCAGTTAGAACCGCTGGCTTCAATCCGGGCAACTACAGGGGGGAACCTATGGAGGGGGACGCGCATGGCTGAAGAGACAGACGTCATCGTTGTCGGCGCCGGACTATCGGGCCTCGTGGCCGCAACCGAGATCGCGGATGCGGGCAAGCGCGTGATTGTGGTCGACCAGGAAGGCGAGCAGTCGGTCGGTGGCCAGGCGTTCTGGTCGTTCGGCGGACTATTCCTGGTCAATTCGCCCGAGCAGCGCCGGCTCGGTATCAAGGATTCCTTCGATCTCGCGATGCAGGACTGGCTCGGAACCGCCGGCTTCGACCGCGACGAGGATCACTGGCCGCGCAAATGGGCCGAGGCCTATGTGGCCTTCGCGGCCGGCGAGAAGCGCGACTGGCTGCACGCGATGGGACATCGCATCTTCCCCGTGGTCGGCTGGGCCGAGCGCGGCGGCTATGACGCGATGGGCCACGGCAATTCGGTGCCGCGCTTCCACGTCACCTGGGGAACCGGGCCCGGCATCGTCGAGCCGTTCGAGCGCCGCGCGCGCGAGGCGATGAAGAGCGGCCGCTTGATCTTCAAATTCCGCCACCGCGTCGACGCGTTGTCCATCACCAATGGCACGGTGGATGGCGTCAGCGGCGCCGTTCTCGCGCCCGACAATGTCGAGCGCGGCAAGAGCTCCTCGCGCAATGTCGTCGGGGAGTTTGCGCTGAAGGCGCAGGCCGTGATCGTCGCCTCCGGCGGCATCGGCGGCAATCACGAGCTGGTGCGGCAGAACTGGCCCAAGCGGCTCGGCGAGCCGCCAAAATTCATGATCTCGGGCGTGCCCGAACACGTCGACGGCCGCATGATCGGCATCACGGAGCAGGCGGGTGCGCGGCTGATCAACCGCGATCGCATGTGGCACTATGTCGAGGGCATCCAGAACTGGTCACCAATCTGGCCGCGCCACGGCATCCGCATCCTGCCGGGGCCCTCGTCCATGTGGTTCGACGCCACCGGCACGCGTTTGCCGGCGCCGCTGTTCCCCGGCTCCGACACGCTCGGCCAGCTCAAATACATCATGTCGACGGGCCATGATTATTCCTGGTTCATCCTGACCCAGAGCATCATCAAGAAGGAGTTCGCGCTGTCGGGCTCGGAGCAGAACCCTGACCTCACCGGCAAGAGCTGGCGCATGACGCTGCGCCGCGCCACCAACAAGGGCGCGCCGGCGCCGGTGGAAGCATTCAAAAGCCATGGTGTCGACTTCATCGTGCGCGACAAGATCGACGATCTCGTTACGGCGATGAACAAGCTTGCCGGCAGCGACCTCCTCAGGCTCGAGCACATCAAGATGCAGATCGAGGCGCGCGACCGCGAGATCGCCAATCCCTACGTCAAGGACGCGCAGGTGATGAACATCCACAATGCGCGCCGCTATATCGGCGACAAGCTGATCCGCACCGCCTCCCCGCATCGCATCCTCGATCCCGCACACGGACCGCTGATCGCGGTCAAGCTCAACATTCTCACCCGCAAGACGCTCGGCGGCTTCGAGACCGATCTCGACTCGCGCGTGTTCGGCGGCGAGGGCAGTATCATTCCCGGCCTCTATGCGGTCGGCGAAGCCGCGGGCTTCGGCGGCGGCGGCGTGCACGGCTATCGCTCCCTCGAAGGCACTTTCCTCGGTGGCTGCCTGTTCTCGGGCCGCAATGCGGGCCGTGCGGCGGCGAAGGCGGTAGGCTAGATCGTGCGGCGGTGGATGCATATCGGGGCGCTTCTCGCGGGCTTCGCCACCGCCCCGGCTGCGTCCGCCGACACCATCGACGTCAACGGCGTGATGCGGTCCTACACCGTGCAACTGCCGGCCAAGCGACTTGTCCCGCTGGTGGTCGTGCTGCATGGCAAGACGCAGCGCGGCGCCGACATGGTCGCGCGGACGGCGTGGCCGCAGGTCGCAAAGCGCGAAGGTTTCGCGGTGGTCTTTCCGGATGGGCTCAACCATGCCTGGGCCGATGCGAGGACGAAGGCGGGACCCGCGCTCCGAGGCCCGCCCGAGGGCACCGACGACGTCGCCTTCATCGCCAAGCTCGTCGAGAAACTGGTGACGAACGGCACGGCCGACCCTGGCCGCGTCTACGTCGCCGGCATCTCCAATGGCGGCGCCATGGCGATGACGCTTGCTTGCGCCCGCGCCGATCTGTTTACGGCAGGCGCGAGCGTGATCATGAACCTCACCGACGAAGCCGCGGTCACGTGCCATCCGTCGCGGCCGCTGCCGATGCTGATCATGAACGGCACGGCCGACCCGCTGGTGCCCTACGAGGGCGGACGCGGATCGAGCTATTTTGCCGCGGACGGGTTCTGGTCGACCGAAGAGACGTTTGCCTTCTGGCGCAAGCTCAACGGCTGCGAGACCGATGATGCCAATCTGACTGAAATGCCCGACAGGGCACCCGCGGACCAGTCCACGGTCACGCGGATCTCCTCGCGCTGCCCCAGGGGGCACGACGTCGTGCTCTATCGCGTCAACCATGGCGGCCATCGCATGCCCGGCTTCGCGCCGGATGCCCGCTTCCCCAAGGTCGCAACCAGCCTGCTCGGGCCTCAGAACAGCGACATCGACGGCGCCGAGACGATCTGGACGTTCTTCAGTCAGTTTCCGTAGGGAACGCGTGCAACGCCCACGACGCATGCGCCACGGGCAACGCATGCGTGCCTGGCAACGCATGCGTGCCTGGCAACGCATGCGTGCCTGGGGTGGCTGAGCGCGAGGTGCTGGGCTAGACAGGGCCGCCATTCCACCAGGAGATCCCAAATGAGCATTCAGCGTTTTGAAACCGGCCCGCGCATGAGCCAGGTCGTCGTGCACGGCAACACCGTCTATCTCGCCGGTGTCGTCGCGAGCAAAGCCGCCGGCGAAAGCGTGACGAAGCAGACCCAGGACATCCTGGCGACGATCGACGGCCATCTCGCCAAGGCCGGCACCGACAAGTCGAAGCTGCTCTCGGCCACGATCTACATCACCGACATGAAGACGTTTGGCGAGATGAACGCGGTGTGGGACGCCTGGGTCTCCCCCGGCAATACCCCGGCCCGCGCCACCGTCGAGGCCAAGCTGGCCGCGCCGCAATACACCGTCGAGATCATGGTCACAGCCGCGAAGTAATCTTCGCGAACAATTCGCATGCGACCGAAGCGCGATGAGAACATCATCGCGCTTCATTTTTTTGCGCACGCCGATGACCTCAGAGGTAATCGATCGGCGTGCGCGAACCTTCGATAGTGACGATCAGCCGAACACGGCGTCATCGAAGGAGCACCCCATGACCGACCACGTCACCATTGCCCGCCACTACATCGAGCTCTGGAACGAGCGCACGACAAGCCGCCGGCGCGAGCTGCTGAGCCAGAACTGGACGGCGGATGCGAGCTATGTCGATCCGCTGATGAAGGGCGACGGCCAGGACGGCATCGACGCGCTGATATCAGGCGTGCAACAGCGCTTTCCCGATTTCAAGTTCAAGCTGCTCGGCGAGCCCAACGGCTACGGCGATCATCTCCGCTTCAGCTGGGGCCTCGGCCCCGATGGCGCCGACAGCCCGATCAAGGGCACCGATTTCGCCGTGCTGAAGGACGGGCGCATCAGAAGCATCACGGGATTTCTGGACCAGGTGCCCGCGGGCGCGTGAGGGGCGAGCGCAGCCTCAAGCTCCGTCGTCGTCCCGGCGCAGGCCGGGACCCATACCGCGTGATCTCTCGGACTGCGCGCGGTGGGAGTACCGAACGACTAGTCTTCGCCAGACTACTCCCTTGGGGTTATGGGTCCCGGCCCCCCGTGCGCAATTGCGCACTAGGCCGGGACGACACCTTGGTTGGGGCGAGCTCGGCTTAAGCAATCGCTAGCCGATACGCAGCCTTCGCATTCATCCCGAACGCCTTGTCCCGCGCGCCCGGCCCGAGCTTCGCCAAACACGCCTCCAGCGCGCCCTTGATCTCGGCATAGCTTCCCGCAAGCAGGCACACCGGCCAGTCGGAGCCGAAGATCAAACGATCCTCACCGAAACATGTCGCGGCGTGCTGGACGAACGGCAACAGCCGATCCGCGTCCCAGTCGCTCCAGACCGCTTCCGTCGCGAGCCCGGAGATCTTGCACCAGACATTGCCGCAAGCGGCGAGCGCCTTGATGCGATCAGCCCATTCGGCGCTTCCGCCGGAAGCGATCGGCGGCTTGGCGGCATGGTCGAGCACGAAGCGCGCGTTGGGAAAGGCCTGCGCGGTTGCGATCGCCGCCGGCAATTCGCGGGTGCGGACGAGGAAGTCGTAAGTGAGATCGCGGACGAACAATGCGACAAGCCCGCGCCGGACGTCCTCGCGGAGCAGCCAATCTGGATCGGCCTCGTCGTGGACCTGGTGGCGGATGCCGACCAGCTTGTCGCCGCCCGGCGCGGCGCGCAGCCGGTCGAGCGTGTCCCCAAGCGCGCCATCGGTCAGATCGACCCAGCCGACGACGCCGACGACAGAGGGCGTCGCATGCGCGATGCGCAAGAATTCCTCGGTCTCCTCCAGCGCCGAGCGGCACTGCACCACGATGCTCGCGTCGATGCCATTCGCCTTCAACAGCGGCGCGAGATCGGCGGGGCCGAAGGCACGGCGGATCGGCGCGAGTTCGGGCGCGTCCATCCAGGGATAGTCGGCGCGCGCCGGATCCCAGAAATGCTGATGGGCGTCGATCACCATGCCCTACACTCCACCCGGCAGCGGCGCCCGCGCGTCGACGAGCTTCCGCGCACGCAGCTCCTGCCAGAAGGCCGGCGGCACCGGCGCCTGCCACATCGCGATGTTGTCGGCGACCTCGCCGGCATTGCGCGCGCCCAGCACGGCGACCGTCACGGCCGGATGGGCCATGCAGAATTGAAGCGCGGCGGCCTTCAGCTCGGTGCCGTGCCTGCGGCAGAGCTCGTCGAGCTCGAGCGCCCGCGCGATCAGCGCCGCGTCGGCGTCTTGATAGTTGAACTTCGCGCCGGTGTGCGGGTTGGCCAGAATGCCGCTGTTGTAGATGCCGCCGAGCAGGATGCCGATGTTCTTTGCCTGGCAGACAGGAAACAGCGCATCCAGCGCGCCCTGGTCGAGCAGCGTGTAGCGGCCGGCGAGCAGGAAGCAGTCCACCGGCACGGTTTCGGCAAAACGGACCAGCATTTCCGACTGGTTCATGCCGGCGCCGATCGCCTTGACCGTGCCCTCCGTGCGCAGGCGCTGGAGCGCGCGGAAGGCGCCGGCGACGGCGTCGTCATAATGATCGTCGGGATCATGCACGAGCAGGACATCGACGCGGTCGAGCCCGAGGCGAGCAAGACTCTCCTCCACCGAGCGCATCACGCCGTCGTAACTGAAATCGAACACCGGCCGTTCGCGCGGCGTGCTCTTGTAATGTTCGTCCTCGGCGGCAGCGCCATCGCCCGAGCGCAGCAGGCGGCCGACCTTGGTCGAGATGACGTAGGAGTCACGCGGCTGTTGCCGCAGGAATGCGCCGAGCCGCCGTTCCGCCAGGCCAAAGCCGTAGAGCGGCGCGGTGTCGTAGAAGCGGATGCCGGCCGACCAACCCCGCTCGAGCGTCGCTTGCGCATCGGCATCACTGACGGGGGTGAACAATCCGCCGAGAGGGGCGGAGCCGAGGCCGATTGAGGTGACGTCGAGAGAGCCGAGCCGCGACCGTTTCATTCCAAATTTCCTTCCGGCAGTCCAAATCATCTCTCCCGCTTGCGGAAACCGCAAGCGGGAGAGGCACGCAGGAGCAGGAGTGCGGGGCTGGCGGCGCTCCTACTTCAGCATCTGCGCAACGTTGTCCTTGGTGACGAGATCGAGGCCGGTATAGACGATCTCCGGCACCTTCTCGCCCTTCTTGATGGCGAGCAGCGTGTCCATCGCCTTCTCGCCCATCTCGAACGGTCGCTGGCCGACCAGCGCATTGGCATAGCCGTCGCGCAGCAATTCGAGCTGCATCTTCAGCGTATCGGCAACGACCAGCGTGAACTTGCCGGAATCGATGTCCTTCTTGTTCCTGCTGGCGAAAGCCTTGAAGCCTTCGGGGGCAAACATCGGCCAGCCGCCGATGGGAACGATGGCGGCGAGATCGGGCGTTGCGGTGCGCATATCCGTCATCTGCTGGACCGCGAGTGCCGGATCGTCGTTGCAGAAGGTCGGCGAGCCCGCGACCTCGGTCCATTTCGAGCCCTTCAGCGCCTCGCGGACGCCATCGACGCGCTCGGCAAGGTTCTTGGCACCGGGGCCGCCCGAGACCATCGCGTACTTTCCGCCGTCAGGCCGCATCTTCACGAGTTGCTTGCCGAGCGCGACGCCGAATTCCTTGTTGTTGGTGCCGATATAGGCGATGCGCTTGGATCCCGGTGCATCGGCATCGAAGGTGATGACGGGGATGCCCGCCGCGGTCGCCGCCTCGATCGACTTGGTCATGGCCGCGACGTCGGCGACCGAGATGGCGAGGCCGTCGACCTTCTGGGTGACGAAGTCCTGGATGATCTGCGCCTGCGTCGCCGGCTCGTGCTCGACCGGCCCTTTGTAGACGCACTCGATATTGCCGAGTTCCTTGGCGCGCTTCAGACAGCCGTCGCGCGCAAAATCGAAGAACGGATTGTTCATCGCCTTGGGCACGATCACGAAGCGATAGTTCGCAGCGAACGCCGGCGTCGCCATCATCGCGACAGCGATGCCCGCAAGAAGAAGTTTCCTCATCGTCTCCTCCACCCTTCTTTGGCGCCTGTCCTCTCAAGTTCGTCCGGGAAGCGGACAGGCGGCATTTTCGTGATCCTCCCGAACGACGTCACTTTCAGATCATCCGCGAGCGCACACGATCGACCAGCACGGCCAGGATGATGATCACGCCCACCAGCGTCTGCTGCCAGTAGGAGCTGACCTGTGCCAGCACGAGACCGTTGCGGATCACCTCCAGCAGCACGCAGCCGACAATGGCCCCCAGCGGCCCGCCGATGCCGCCGGCAAGGTTGGCACCGCCGATGACGGCCGCCGCGATCACGTTGAGCTCGTAGGAGGTCGCCATGTTGGCGGGTGCCGATCCGAGCCAGCCGGAGATGATGATGCCCTGGAGGCCAGCGGCGAGCGCGCAGAGCACATAGACCTCGATCTTCACGCGCACGACCGGGATGCCGGTCAGTTCGGCCGCCTTCTCGTTGCCGCCGAGCGCGAAGACGTGGCGGCCGAACGAGGTGTGGTGCAGCACCACCGCCATCGCCAGCGCAAGGATCACGAGATAGATGAACGGTACGGGCACGCCGAGCACGTCGCCCGAGGTGAGCGCGTAGAAGTAATCGGCGTCCGGCCCGCCAGGAAAGCTGCCGCGCCCGTTGGAGACGACATAGCCGAGCCCGCGCACGATCGAGAGCATGCCGAGCGTGGTCACGAACGGCGACAGGCCCAGCACCGCGATGCAGAAGCCGTTGACGAGACCGGCGATCAGCGCGACGCCAAGGCCCGCGACGACGGAGATCAGCAGGATCAGGCCGGGGACATTGGCCAGCACCGTCTTGCCGTCGGCCGCCATGTGCACGAAGAGCGAGGCGCCGAGCCCGCCCGGCGTCGACAGCTCGGTCATGACCATCGAGGTGATCATGGCCGAGAAGCACATCATCGAGCCGACCGAGAGATCGATGCCGCCGGTGATGATCACGAAGGTGACGCCGAGGGTGGCGATGGCGATGAAGGAAAAGTTCTTCGCCACGTTCTGCATGTTGCCCTGGGTGAAGAAATACGGGCTGGCGAAATGCATGATCACCAGCAGCACGGCCAGCGCGAGCAGCACGTAGCCGGTCTGGGAGGCGAAGATGCCGCGCTGCCACCACTTGATCTTGCCGACATTCGAGAAGGTGATCGGGGATTCCAGGGGCATGGCCATCACGCCGCCTCCTTCGCGCCGGTGATGAGGGCAGTGACTTCCTCGGGGGACGTCGCCTGAATCGCCTTGTCGGCCCGCTTCTCGCCGCGGCGCATGACGATCACGCGGTCGCATACGGCGAACACGTCGGGCATGCGGTGCGAGATCAGCATCACGGCGACGCCCTGCTCCTTGAGCCGGTGGATCAGGCTCAGCACCTGCTCGACCTGGCGGACCGAGATCGCGGCGGTCGGCTCGTCCATCATCACCAGCCGCGCATTGGAGAGCCGCGTCCGCGCGATCGCGACCGCCTGGCGCTGGCCGCCCGACATCTGCTTGACGAGGTCGTCGGGGCGCGTCTCCGAGCGCAACTCGCCGAACAATTCCAGCGCGCGCGCCGCCATCGCCTTGTGGTCGAGCAAGGCGAACGGGCCGAATTTTCGCTTCAGCTCGCGGCCGAGGAAGACGTTGGCGGCCGCGGTCAGATTGTCGGCCAGCGCAAGATCCTGATAGACGACCTCGATCCCGACCGTGCGGGCATCGACGGGCCGGTTGAAATGAACCGCGCTGCCGGCAAAGCGGATCTCGCCATGGCTGGGGCGGAAATTGCCGGCGATGATCTTGACCAGCGTCGACTTGCCCGCGCCGTTGTCGCCCATCAGGCCGACCACCTCGCCGGGGAAGACCTGCATGTCGACGTCATGCAGCGCGCGGATCGCGCCGAACTCCTTGCCGATGCCGGAGAGTTGGAGCACCGGTGTTGCCTCAGCACTTGTCATCAGCGGCCTTCCTCAGACATAGCGGTTGACGAGGGATTCCAGATATTCCTGCCGTCCCGAGCGTGGCTGCGGGTCGAAACCGGGGCCGAGCGCACGATCGGCGAGATCGGCGAGCGAGCGCTGGCCGCCGAGAATGGCGCGGCCCTCGGGGCCGGCCCATCCTTCGTAGCGCTTGTCGAGCGGCGCGGTGAGGGCGCCGGCATCAAGCATGTCGGCAGCGGCAAGGAAGGCGCGCGCGCAGGCATCCATCGAGCCGACATGGGCGTGGATCAGGTCGTCGGGGTCGATCGACTGACGCCGGATCTTGGCGTCGAAATTGAGCCCGCCGGACGTGAAGCCGCCGCGGTTCAGGATCTCGTGGAACACCAACGCGAGTTCCGGCACGTTCATCGCGAACTGGTCGGTGTCCCAGCCGAGCAGATCGTCGCCGCGGTTGACGTCGAGCGAGCCGAAGACACCGAGCGCCTCGGCGAGCGCAACCTCGTGATGGAAGGAATGGCCGGCGAGGATGGCGTGGTTCTGCTCGATGTTGAGCTTGACGTCCTTGAGGAGGTCGTAGCGCGCGAGGAAGCCGTAGCAGGTGGCGACGTCGAAATCATATTGATGCTTGGTCGGCTCCTTCGGCTTCGGCTCGATCAGGATCGGGCCGTTGAAGCCGATCTTGTGCTTGTGCTCGACGACGAGCGAGACGAAGCGGCCGAGCTGGTCGAGCTCGCGCTTGAGATCGGTGTTGAGCAGCGTCTCGTAGCCCTCGCGGCCGCCCCACAGCACGTAGTTCTGGCCGCCGAGCCGGTGTGTCACCTCCAGCGCGGCGCGGACCTGGCCGGCGGCATAAGTGAAGATGTCAGGGTCCGGATTGGTCGCGGCGCCCGCCATGTAGCGGCGATGCGTGAACAGATTGGCGGTGCCCCAGAGCAGCCGGACTTTGGCCGAGGCCATCTTCGCTTCGAACAGGTCGGCGATCGCGTTGAGGTTGGCGACCGACTCCGCGAGCGAAGCCCCCTCCGGCGCCGCATCGACGTCGTGGAAGGTGAAGAAGGGTACGTCCAGCAGCCGGAACAGCTCGAAAGCGACATCAGCCTTGGCCCGTGCCTGCGCCATCGCATCGGTGCCGTGATGCCAGGGTCGCAGGAACGTCTCGCCGCCGAAGGGATCGCCGCCCGGCCAGCAGAGGGAGTGCCAGTAGCAGACCGCAAAGCGCAGGTGATCCTCGAGCCGGCGGCCATGGACGAGGCGGTCCTTGTCGTACCAGCGGAAGGCGGGCGCTGGTCCGGCATCTTGGCCGGCGAAGGCGACAGGCGTGCTTTCCTCGAAGAATTTGGCTGACACGTTCACTTAAGCGGACTCCTTCAACGCGGGATAAAGCGCGCGCCAGCGGCGATAGGCCTCGTCATAGGCGGCGGTCACGGATGCGCGGGGTGCGAAACTCGCGAGCCGGCGCGGGCGCGTGCAAACTTCAGCAGGATCGTCACCGGTGGCGGCAAGGCGTCCGAGCCGCGCGGCGCCGAGCGCGGCACCCACCTCGCCTTCCTCGACGCGGTGGACGGTAATGCCGAGCACGTCGGCGCAGATCTGGGCCCAGAGCGGCGAGCGCGAGCCACCGCCGACGAGATCGACTTCCACGATCGGCCCGCTCGCCGCGCTCAGTGCCGCCAGATTGTCGCGCGCGGCAAAGGCGACGCCTTCGAGCACGGCCTGCACGATCTGGCCGCGCCCGGTCGCGCCGCGCAAACCGACGAAGGCGCCGCTGGCGGCGGCGTCGTTGTGCGGCGTGCGCTCGCCGTCGAGATATGGCAGGAATCTTATCGGGCTCGGCCCATCGACGCGCTCGCCGAGCGGCGCCAGCAGCGCGGCGGCCGGCGTCTCCATCACGCTCGCGAGCCAGGCGAGCGAGGCCGCCGCCGACAGCATCACCCCCATCTGGTGCCACAGGCCGGGTAGCGCGTGGCAGAACGCATGCACGGCTGAAGCCGGCGCCGGCGCAAAGCGGTCGGTGGCACGGAACATCACACCTGACGTTCCCAGTGACAAAAACGCATCGCCGGGCGCGATCGCGCCAAGCCCGATCGCGCTGGCGGCGTTATCGCCGGCGCCGCCCGCGACTACGACATCCTTTGCCATGCCCCAGCGCTGCGCGAATTCCGGCGCGAGCACCGCGCTCACCGCGCTGCCCTCGACGAGGCGCGGCATGTGGTGGAGATCGAGGCCGGTCGCATGCAGCAGCAGGGCCGACCAGCGGCGCTGGCCGACATCGAGCCACAGCGTGCCGGCCGCGTCCGACATGTCCTCGACCATCTCGCCGGTCAGCCGATAGCGGACATAGGCCTTCGGCAGCAGCACCTTTGCGACACGCGCGAAGATCTTTGGCTCGTGCCGCGCGACCCAGAGCAGCTTCGGCGCGGTGAAGCCGGGCATCGCCAAATTCCCGGCGATCGTGTGCAGCGACGGACAGCGCCGCTCCAGTGCGACGCATTCGGCCTGCGAGCGGCCGTCGTTCCAGAGGATGGCGGGGCGCAGCGGCCGTCCATCCTCGCCGAGCAGCGTCGCGCCATGCATCTGGCCGGATAGTCCGATGCCGGCTACCCGCGCGACTTCGCGCGGATGGCAGGATGCGAGATCATCGACGGCGCCGGTCGCCGCTTCGACCCAGGTGTCGGGATCCTGCTCGGACCACAGCGGTGCCGGATGCGACAGCGCAAGCTCGCGCGCCGCCGTCGCGACAACCGCGCCGGCATCGTTCACGAGCACCGCCTTCACACCGGACGTGCCGATGTCCAATCCGAGATACACGCCGTCCTCCCTTTCGCCTGTGGCCGTGTGCGATCTTTTCGTCGCCTTGCCCGCAACGGGCCGTTCGAAATCCGCTGCCGCTAAGGCAGATTGTCCCGCATCACGATGTCGATCCTGATCTTCTCCTGTTCGTGCAGGATGGGCTCGCCACGGGCGAGCGCGAGCAGCACGCGCACGGCGGCGCGCGCCTCATGTCCCGGATTCTGCGAGATCGCGGCATCCATCACGCCCTGCAACAGCAGCCGGCGCGTCAGCGCCGTGACGTCGTGCCCGACGAACACCACCTGCTTATCGCGGCCGGCATCGCTCAACGCCTTGGCGACACCTTGTGTGCCCGCGCCGACATTATAAAGGCCGACAATGTCAGCATGCCTGCCGAGCAGCCGGGCCAGAACCTGTTCCGAACGTTCGTCCTCGTCGCGCCCTTCCAGCACCGGCAGCACGCTGAGGCCAGGGAATTCCGCCGCCATCACCTGATTGAAGCCGAAGATGCGCTCGGCATGGTCGCGCAGGCCCTGCGAGCCCGCGACGATCGCGACCTTGCCGGAGCGCTGACCGACCAGCCGCCCGACCAGCGCGCCGGCGGTGCGCCCCGCCGCGATGTTGTCGATGCCGACATAATGGTGGCGCCGCGACGACGGCACGTCCGAGACCAGCGTCACCACCTTGGTGCCGGCATCGACGAGATCGTTGATCGCGGCGCGGACGCCGGGATGATCCAGCGCCACCACGGCGACGCCGTCGTAATCGCCCGACAGCGCCTCGAGCGAGGCTGCGAGCATGGAATGATCGAACACGTCGGTTGCGACCATCTCGACACCGAGGCGGCGGGCCGAGAGCCAGGCCGACATCTCGCCGAGATAGGCCTCGATCTGCTGCATGAACGGGTTCGGCCCGGACGGCATCACGAAGGCAAAGCGGCGGGCGCGGCCGCGGGCGAGCTCTGCGGCGGCCACGTGCGGCTGGAACGCGTTGCGCTCGATCGCCGCCTTGACGCGCCGGACCGTATCGGGCCGCACGCCCGGGCGGTTGTGCAGCACACGATCCACCGTCGCGAGACTGACGCCCGCCTCGCGGGCGATGTCCTTCAGCGTCAGCGCGGCGGCGGTGAGAGTATCGGCCATGGCTGAAGGCTAGCAGAGGTTTTTTGAGGTACGCAACTCATTTTGAGGGGCGCGAAAGAATTTTCGGCCCCCGGTTGCACTGCGGCAGTCGGCCGGAGAGCTCAGCGGCCGCTCAGATCCAGCGTCAGAAACAGGCTGTTGCGGTCCTCGACATAGCCCTCGAACGGGCCGCAGAGGACGAAGCCATGCGCCTGGTACAGCGCGTGGGCCGGCTTGAAATAGTCCCACGAGCCGGTCTCGAGGCTGAGCCGCGTCAAGCCCCGCGCGCGGGCTTCACTGATGATGTGGCGGAGCATCTCGCCGCCAAAGCCGCGCCGCCGCGTGGTCTGCAGCGTGTGCATCGACTTCACCTCGCCATGGGTGGCCGAAAGCGTCTTCAGCGCGCCGGTCGCGACCAGCGTCTCGCCGTCCCAGCCGGTCCAGAACGCGACGTCGCTCGCGCGAAGGCCGGCGAGATCGAGCGCATGGGCGCTGCCCGGCGCGGTCTGCGCCCGCGCCGCCGTGACGTGATGATCGAGCAGCGCGACGACGCGCGGATCGAAAGTGTCGCCGGGACGGATCTGCATCGTCACGGCCTCACTCCGCTGGAAAGCCGCATCTGCATGAGGACCATATCGAGCCAGCGGCCGAACTTGCAGCCGACCTCCGGCATACGGCCAACCTCGGCAAAGCCGAACGAGGCGTGCAGCGCGATCGAGGCGGAATTCGAGGCCTCGATCGCGGCGACCATCGTGTGCTTGTTCAGCGCCGTGGCGCGCTCGATCAGCGCAACCATCAGGCCGCGGCCGATGCCCGCGCGATGATGCCGCTCGTCGACATAGACGGAATTCTCGACCGTGTGGCGATAGCCGGGCCAGGGACGGAAATCGCCGAAGGACGCGAAGCCGACCACATCCCTGCCCTTCATCGCGACCAGAACGGGGTAGCCGGCTTCCCGTCGCGCGCGGATCCACGCGCGCCGCGAATCGAGATCAACCGGGCCGTCGGTCCAGACCGCCGTGGTGTTGATCGCGGCATGGTTGTAGATGGCCAAAATATCTTCGGCATCCTCGAGCGTTGCGTCCCGCACGATCAGCGACATCACATTTTCCCGTAAGAAGTGCCGCGCCGCGTGATGATGACGTAGCGCGCGTCCTGTCTGGTTTCGTTCTCGAAGGTCACCGCACGCATCACGTCGAAGTCGAGACAGTCGCCGTCGCGCAAGCGAACCGTCTTGGCGTCGATATGCACGCAGACCGCGCCCTCCAGCATCAGGAGCTGCTGGGTGAAGGCGTTGCGGCCCCAGGGGCTGTAGGAGACGCGCGCGCCGGCCGGCAGGTCGACGACGATGATCTCGATGCCGCTTGCCGCATCCGGCGGCGAGGCATGGCGCCTGCGGTAGCCGCTGTCGGGATCACGCCAATGCGGCTGGTCGGCAAGCCGCATCAGCCGCTCGGGCGGCTTCTCCGCGAGTGCGACGACGTCGCTCAGCGTGACGTCGAGCGCCGCACAGAGCTTGTTGAGCAGCGCCGCCGTCGCACTGCTCTGCGCCCGCTCCACCCGCCCGATCATGGCCCGGCTGACGCCGGAGCGGCCTGCGAGTTCGTTCAACGTCATGCCCGCCTGCGTCCTCAGGGTCTTCAAGCGACGACCGATCGCACGGTCGAGTTTCTGCTGGTCCATGGTCTTCATCCGAACATTGCCCGGCCACAGACCGCACCACCCATCAGGGTGAGAGGGAGCTTAGCGCGGACGGAGGCGAACGCCGTGAGCGGCAGTCTAATATATTAGAATCTTCGCAGAGCTCGTAGGGTCGGTTAGGATGCGCCCCAATCACAAATGATCCGGAGGCGACGAGATGGGCGAGCCAACGCAACGGACGATCAAGGCCAACGGTATCAGCCTCAACGTCGCCGAGCAGGGCAAGGGGCCGATGGTGCTGCTCTGCCACGGCTTTCCGGAAGGCTGGTACTCCTGGCGGCATCAGCTCGAGGCGCTGGCGGCGGCCGGCTACCACGCGGTCGCGCCCGACATGCGCGGCTACGGCAAGAGCGACCGGCCCGAGGCGATCGACCAGTACACGATCCTCCACATGGTCGGCGATCTTGTCGGCGTACTCGACGCCTTCGAGGTGAAGGACGCCGTCATCGTCGGGCATGACTGGGGCGCGACGATCGCCTGGCACACGGCGCGCCTGCGGCCCGATCGCTTCCGCGCCGCCGCGATCCTCAGCGTGCCCTATCGGCCGCGAAGCGAGGCGCGGCCGACGAGTGTCATGCCGCAGACGGCAGATGCGCAGTTCTACCAGCTGTATTTCCAGGAGCCGGGGGTCGCCGAAGCGGAGTTCGAACGGGATCCGCGCGCAACGCTCGGCGCCATGCTCTATGGCGGTTCCGGCGAAGGGGCGGCGGCAATCCGCGCGAGCGCCGAGCGCGCCGGCAGAACCGTCGGCGTCGGCATGGTCTCGCGCAAGGACGGCATGTTGCCGAAGGTTCAGGTGCCGCTGCCGTCGTGGCTCAGCGCCACCGACCTCGACTATTACAGCGCCGAATTTGCCCGCAGCGGGTTTCGCGGGCCGCTCAACTACTACCGCAACATCGATCGCAACTGGGAGCTGATGGGGGCCTTCGAGGGCGTGAAGGTGGTGGTGCCCTCGCTCTTCATCGCCGGCGACCACGACATGGTCATCGCCTTCCCCGGCGCCGCCGAGCATCTCGCCAACATGAAGCAATTCGTGCCGCAACTGCGCGAGATCAAGATACTGCCGGGCTGTGGGCACTGGACGCAGCAGGAGCGGCCCACGGAGGTGAACGCAGCGATCGTCGAATTTTTGCGGAGCTTGCCAGGTTAGCACCCTTCTCCGCTAAAGCTTCGAAGGGCATCCTGCATCGCGTTGCCGAAGAATGGAAATCCTGCGAAGCGCCTTCGCGCGAAGCAGGATGGAGCGGGCGAAGGGAATCGAACCCTCGTATGCAGCTTGGGAAGCTGCCGTTCTACCATTGAACTACGCCCGCGGATGCGCTGCTCACGCCCGTCCTGATTAGCCGAGACGGCGCGTCTCGCCAAGCGGTTTGGCGCACCCAGCCGGACGGTTGTTAACGTCCTGGCAAGATTTTGGGTGCGCCGGATTGTGGCGGTGTTATGATCAAGCTGTCGGGGGAGTGACGTGCACTGAGTGGGGCGTGTGCATGGTGGGGCGTGGCTATACGATATTCGATACGGCCATAGGGCGCTGCGGCATCATCTGGAGCAGCACCGGCGTGGTGGCCGTGCAATTGCCGGAGGCGCGGGAGATCGACACCCGCCGCCGGATTTTCGCAGTCCATCCCGGTGCGCGCGAGCAGCAGCCTCCGCTGAATGCCGAGCTTGCGATCGAGGGCATCGTGGGCCTGCTGCAGGGCAGCGATCCCGATTTTTCCGACGTCAGCCTGGATGCCGGCGGCGTGCCCGGCTTCAACCGGCGGGTCTACGAGTACACCTGCACGATCCCGCGCGGGGAGACGCGCACCTATCACGAGATCGCCAAGGCGCTGGGGGCCTCCGGCGCGGCGCATTCGGTGGCGCAGGCGGTCGCGAAGAATCCCTACATGCTGATCGTGCCCTGCCACCGGGTGCTGGAGGCCGGCAACTACACAGACCGTCTCTCGCCCTATGGCGGGGTGATCTCCAAGCGGCGGCTGCTGGCGCTCGAGGGTGCCCATCCCGTCGCCAGCAAGACGCTGTTCGAGGTGTTGCTGCCCGTTGCCCCGCCTCGGGCGCCCACCTAGATAAGGTCGCATGGATGCGACCACGCTGCTGACGACACGCTCGATCACGGTCTCCGAGTTCCGCTGCGATGCGGGGCCGGACGACACGCCGTTCGCGGAGTGCCGCACCGGGCATTCCATCGCCTATGTCCGCTCCGGCAGTTTCGGCTGCCATTGCCGCGCCGGCTTCTTCGAACTGGTGGCAGGCTCAATTCTGGTCGGCGCCCCCGGCGAGGAATACACCTGCACGCATGAGCATGTCAGCGGCGACGTCTGCCTGGGCTTCTTCTTCAGCGAGGACCTGGTCGATGCCCTCGGGGGACGGCACGAGATCTGGAAGGTCGGCGCGACACCGCCGTTGCCCGAGCTGATGGTGCTGGGCGAGCTCGCCCAGACGGCGGCAGATGGCAACAGCGACCTGGGCCTCGACGAGATCGGCCAGATCCTCGCCGGCCGTTTCGTCGACGTCGTCTCGGGCAAGGCGCGCAAGCCAGCCACGCCCACCGCACGCGACCGCCGCCGCGCAGTCGAAGCCGCGCTGTGGATCGACGCCAACTCGCATGCCGAGGTCGACCTCGAACAGGCCGCGCGGCACGCGGGACTGAGCCCGTTCCATTTCCTGCGGCTGTTCTCGGCCGTGCTCGGCGTCACCCCGCATCAATATCTGGTGCGCTCGCGGCTGCGGCACGCCGCGCGCCTGCTCACCGAGGACGACATCGCGGTCACCGACGTCGCCTATGACGTCGGCTTCGGCGATCTCTCCAATTTCGTCCGCACCTTCCATCGCGCCGCCGGCGTGTCGCCGACGAAGTTCCGGCAGGCGTCGAAGGGCGAGCGCAGGATCTTCGGGGAACGACTCGTCCTCAACTGAGACACACGGGCCGCTTCGCCAGTAACAGTCTGTTGACCAGACGGGTGCGATGCACTGGCACTTGCGGTACCCCGCGCGGTATTACAACCGAAGGGCGATTTGGCGCTCCTTCAAGGCGGCGAGCCGGCAAATGGACAGGACCTCGATTGACGTGATTGCGGCCACGCTGATCGCGCTTGTCGTCGGCCTCGCCTTCATCGCGGGCTGTGCCGTCTATTACGGCCGCCAGATCAGCTCGCGCAGGATTCCGATGCAGTGGGACACCGACGGTCAGCCGGCCTGGTTTGCACCACGCCTCGTTGGGCTCTGGTTCAGCTTCGGCGTCACGGCGGCCCTTTCCATGTTCCTGCTCGTCCTCGCCCTTCATGCACCGCAGAAGCTCACAGCCCTGATCGTCGCGACGATCAGCGTGATTGGAACGAATATGTGGGTGCAGGTCTATCACCTGAAACGGGTGGTCCGCTGGCAGGCGGAGGCACCGGCGAACTAGCCGGGCGCCGCCATGGGACTGGTTTTGACCATCGGCGTTTTCGCGCTCTTCGTCTGGGTTACGAGGCGAGTTCACGAACAAGCCAGCGAGCATGCCGCAACCGGAATGCTGCGCTCGCCGCTGTACTGGTCGGCCGCGACGCTCACAATGACATTGCTCGGCTTGGTCCTGTACATGGTTCATCTCGGGCATCAGGGACCGATTCCATGGCTCTTCTGGCCGCTCGTAGGCATCCTGACCGTCATTATCCTGCTGCTGCGCCGCGCCTTGAAATGGCGCTACCCGGTCTAGCATCGCGATCCAACCGTTCCGCGAGATGCGCAAGATTCTCCAAGAGCGGTTTGCCCTCAATTGACTAGGTTCGTCTCCGGCCTGCGCCACGCGCGGCGCGCTTTGCAATGGAGACGAACATGTACGACCACATCGGACTTCGCGTAGCCGATCTCGATGCCGCCACGCGCTTCTACACCGCGGTGCTGGCGCCGCTCGGCTACGTCCTGTGCTCGAGCGGCGACGGCTATGCCGGCTTCGGGCCGAAGGGCGCGCCGGCGCTGTGGCTGCACCTGAACAAGGGGCGGAAGGCCGACGGCGCGCATATCGCGTTTCGCGCCGGGAATCATGACGCGGTCAAGGCGTTCCACAGCGAGGGCCTCAAGAGCGGCGGACACGACAATGGCGGCGCGGGCCCGCGCAAGGACTACAGCCCGACCTATTATGCGGCGTTTCTGATCGATCCGGACGGCAACAATGTCGAGGCGGTTTGCGTGTGAGCAAGCGCCCCACGCACGAGCATTCGTAGGGTGCCACGTGCGACGGTGCCGATGAATGGTGGGCACGGCGCGCGAAGAGCGCGCCTTTGCCCACCCTACGACCCCTTCAACCAAGGACACCTTCATGGCCTCCATCCACAACGACATTCCCCTCAACGCCTCTGCGCGCGACGTCTGGGACGCGGTGCGCGATTTCGGCGCGCTGCATCAGCGGCTGGTGCCGGGCTTCGTCACGGCCTGCACGCTCGATGGCGATGCACGCATCGTCACCTTCGCCAACGGCTCCGTCGCGCGCGAGGTGCTGGTCGATTGCAATGATGCGCGGCAGCGCCTCGTCTATGCCATCAACAACGAGCGGCTGAAGCACTACAGCGCCTCGGTGCAGGTGATCGCCGAGGGCGATGCGCTGTGCCGCCTGGTCTGGATCATCGACATGCTGCCGAACGAGCTTGCGCCGTATGTCCAGGGGCAGACGAAGGAAGCCGTCGCCGCCATGCACAAGGCGTTTCCAGCCGCGGCCGCCTGACTGACCTCTGTGACTTTTCTCACAGAGCCCTCGCCTCCTCGGCCGTAACCATGTCCGCGTGCGTCCGGTTGGCTCCGCTCTCCCGGCGAAGCCACGCACGCGAGGAGCATGCCATGAGAGGTGCGGACAAGGTGATCTGCCAGGCGGCCGTCGTGCTGCTGCTGTTCTCGGTCGCGAGCACGCCGGCGGAGGCGCAGCTCGCGGGCTTCGGTGGCGGCGGAGGCGCCGGCGGCGAGGACATGATGACCCAGATGGCGCCGATGCTGGAGATGATGAAGGCGAAGATGGGCAAGCGCCGCTTCGCCATGCTGATGCAGACCATGGGCCCGATGATGAGCCGCATGATGGAGAATGGTGGCGGCGGCTTCGGCGGCATGATGGGCGGCGGTGGCCTCGGCGGCAGCAATCTCGGCGGCGGCTTTGGTGCGCCCAATTATGGCGGCTACAGCCCGATGGGCGGAGGCGGCTATATGCCAACGGGCATGGGCGGCGGCGACATCATGGGCATGCTCGGCGGCACCAGTGGCGGCGACATGATGGCGATGATCCCGCAGCTGATGCGGCTCGCCAATGTCGGCGGCGGTGGCGGCCATCGCCGCCACAAGCATCGCTAATCCGCGACGCCTGAGAGAGCCGGCCTGATCGCGGGCTTGCTCTTGCGCGGTCCCCAGCGCGTCAGCACCACGCTGGAGCACGACAGCAGGCCGAGCACGACCATCGAGCTCGCGGCCAGCCAGAAGAAGCTCTGCGCGGTCGCCTCATGTGTCGACAGCCACCAGCCGGTCGCCGAGATGTAGATCAGCCGCGCGGTCTGCGCCAGCACCGGGCCGATCACCTTGGCCGCGCCTTGCGAGGAGAAATACATCGTCGAGGCGAGCCCGATGAAGGCGTAGAACGGCGCCACCGTCGACAGATATTGGTGACTGGCCGCGCGGACGGTCGCGCTGTCGGTGAAGATGTTGACCCAGAGATCGGGGAAGAGCGCGACTAGGCACGCCGGCGCACCGACGGCGACGAATGCGCTCGCACCCGCGATCCAGGCAATGCGCCGGGCGCGCGCGATGCGGCCGGCGCCGACGGCCATGCCGACCATCGGCACCGAGGCGATGCCGAACGAGAACGCGATCGAGGTCAGCAGGAATTCGAGCCGCGCACCGATGCCGTAGCCGGCGAGGATCGCGGTACCGAACTTCGCCAGCATGTGGGTGAAGATCGAGATCGTCAGCACCGATTGCAGCGGCGAGAAGCAGGCGATGGCGCCGACCTTCAGGATGTCGAAGAACATGGCCCACTGGATGCGCAGGCCGCGCAGCTTCGGGACGACGCGCGCGCGGCCCGAGAACAGGTACCAGCCCATGACGCCGATGTTCATGCAATAGGCGATCAGCGCACCGGCCGCGACGCCGCGCATGCCGAACTGCGGCACCGGTCCGAGTCCGAGACCCAGCGTGCCGCCGAGCACGATCTGCCAGGCCGCGGAGTTGAGGATCAGGAACGAGGGCAGCCTCATATTGCCTGTGCCGCGCAGCACGCCCGCCATGGTGTTGAGCAGCCAGGGCAGCACGGCGCCGCCGAAAAACACCTGCGTGTAGGCGATCGCGTGCGTCAGCACATCGCCGCGGCCGCCGAGCATCTCGAGCACCTTGGGCCCGAAGATCAGCATGCCCAGCATGAAGACGAGACCGAACGTGATGCCGATCAGCAGCGCATGCGCGGCGAGCGTGCCGGCGCGCTCGCGGTCGCCGGCGCCGAGCGCGCGTGCGATGGCGGAGGCCACCGCGCCGCCCATCGCGCCGCCCGACATCGTCATGGTCAGGATCACGGTCGGGAACACCAGCGCCATCGCGGCCAGCGCCTCGACGCCGAGCCGGCCGATATAGGAGGTCTCCGCGATCACCGTGCAGGTGCCGGCCGAGAGCGCGATCACGTTCGGCCAGGCAAGCCCGAGCAGCGTGCGCAGGATCGGCCCGTCCATCAGCGCGCTCCTCACCGGCCGCGGAGGCGGCGGGCGCTCTTGTTCATCGACCGGGATTTCGGCGATGTCGGACATGTCCTCTCCCGGGCACGAGCGCCATTTGCGGCGCGGCAATGACTAGATGTGCCAATGAATTTCTTCGCGCAGAAGGCGCAGCGAGAGGCTTGTTAGCACGGCAATTGCCGATTCCTCCTGCGCCTGATGCAGGCGTGCCCTGCGGCAGCGCATTTCAGCCCGTGGAATTGCGGTCTCTCGTCTCCCTCTCCCCGTTCTTACGGGGAGAGGGTTGGGGTGAGGGGCCGCGTCCGCGAAAACGATGCGAGTTGGACTCGCGGAGAGTCCCCCTCACCCGGATTGCATCTTCGATGCAATCCGGCCTCTCCCCGCACGCGGGGAGAGGCGAAGTGGCCGCGCCGTTCTCGTCACCCAATCGTCCAGACCAGCGGCGGACGGCCGCCTGCGGCCGGGCGCATGCGGATGCCGATATGCCGGCCGCAGCCGGCAGCCAATCCCTCGAACAATCCCTCCAGCACCTTGGCGCAGGCGCGGTGACAATCAGCGACGTCGTCCATCAGCTTCCAGCTCTGCTGGCGGATTTCGAAGGTGCCTTCGGACTGCGTCATCTCAGCATTGTCGTCCTGGGCAGCGAACAGCGCGTTCAGGAACGATGCGAATTCCCTCGCGCCGCCGCGGCTCGTCGCGAGTGCGGCCGCGGCCTCGTCGAAATACTGCATCCCGATCAGCTTGCCGGTGAGATGCAGCAGATAACCGGCGTCCTCCGGGCCGAACAGCTGCACCATCACGGGCGCGGCGGTGCGGACATATTCCATCGCATAGTTGCGATAGGCTTTTTCAAGCCGCGGTTTCGGCCAGCTCGCGACCGGCAGCGCCGGCGCGGTCTTCGCATCGAACGGCGGCGCTTCCAGATGCCGCGCGAACACCAGGCGCTGGTCGAGTTCGAGCGGATGGTCGTATTGATGATAATAGCCTTCGAGCCCGTCCTGGCCGTCGACGCTCTGCTTGGTGCAGACGAAGCCGAGGTGAAGATCTCCGAGCGCAACCCCGTTATTGGCGTGCCAGCCGCGCAGCATCGCGCGTGAGACTTCGCCCGGCACGCCGCAGATCGCGGTGCCCTTCCAGATCCAGCGCGGCGGCGGATAGCGGATCCAGGCCTTGACGTCGCTCTCATACATGTATTCGACATGCACGCCGCCGAGCCAGTTGGAGAGGTAGTGATATTGCGCAGCCGCGACCGCCGGCGGCAGATGGCTGAGCCCGAGCTTTTCCAGCCCCGGCAGGAAGCGCTCCTGCTGCTGACGGCGGAACACGCGGAAGACGAACTCCGCGGCATCCGCGGTGCCGCGCCGCGTGACGACGGTGAGGATAAGGCCGGTGAAATAGGCGTGATAGAGATCGGCGACCGCGCGCCAGCGCTTCCATTGGGCTTCCTGCGCGGAGTCAGCTGCGGCGGTCATGTTCGCTCCCGGCTTGTTGTTTTACGGGAGTGTGTCATCGCGGCTGGGGCGGCGCAACCAGCCACAGACTCGGTGTCATCGCCCGGCGAAGACCGGGCGATCCAGTATTCCAGAGACAGTTATGATTGAATCGAGACGCCGCGGCGTACTGGATGCCCCGGTCGAGCCGGGGCATGACAGTTGGAGATGTCGCTACACCCGAAAATGTTTCGAGAGCTTCAAGCCCTGCGCCTGGTAGTTCGAGCCGATGCGTTGGCCGTACATCGCGTCGGGGCGGGCGAGCATCTTCTCGTAGACGAGGCGGCCAACGATCTGGCCGTGCTCGAGGATGAACGGCACCTCGCGCGAGCGCACCTCCAGCACGGCGCGCGATCCCAACCCGCCGGCACCGGCATAGCCGAAGCCGGGATCGAAGAAGCCGGCATAGTGCACGCGGAATTCGCCGACCAGCGGATCAAAGGGCACCATCTCGGCTGCAAAGTCGGGTGGCACCTGCACGGCCTCTTTCGAGGCGAGGATGTAGAACTCGCCGGGATCGAGGATCAGGCTGCCGTCGGGCCGGGCCGAGATCGGCTCCCAGAAGTCCTCGACGGAATAGCCGGAGCGGCGATCGACATCGACGACGCCGGTGTGGCGCTTGGCACGGTAGCCGACGAAGCCGCTCGCCTTCTCGCCGGAGAGATCGACGGAGACGGCGACGCCGCCGGCCAGATCGGCATCGTCGATGTCGACGAGGCGCTCGGACGCATGCAGCGCATCGAGCTCGTCGGCATTGAGGATGGCGTCACCGGTGCGGAAGCGCACCTGCGACAGGCGCGAGCCCTCGCGCACCAGCACCGGAAATGTCTTCGGGCTGATCTCGGCATAGAGCGGGCCGTGATAGCCGGCGCCGATCATGTCGAAGCGGCGGGTGCCGTCGGCGATCACGCGGGTGAAGACGTCGAGGCGGCCGGTGGAGCTCTTGGGGTTCGCAGCCGCGACGATCTCCGGCGGCAGCGCCAGGCTCTCGAGCAGCGGCACGATGTAGACGCAGTTGGTTTCCAGCACCGCGCCGTCGGCAAGGCTGAACTCGTGCAGCTTCAATTCGTCGATGCGCTCGGCCACCGTGGCGCCGGGACCAGGCAGGAAGCTGGCGCGGACGCGATAGGCGATGTCACCGAGGCGGAGGTCGAGGCTCGCCGGCTGGATCTGGCTTTCGACGAAATCGTATGCGGGCAGGATGAGGCCCGCCTCCGCCATCGCCGCGATCATGCGGTCGGGCAGGATACCATTGGCGTCGGCGGCGATCGTGAAGCTCAACCGGGGGTCCTCGTCAGGGGTCAAACGCATCCGGACGTGCGGGAAATACTAGCCTTTTACGGCTATCCGATGGACGCCTTGACGGAAAGGCCATTGCGGAATATGAGCATCACTTATCCCGTGGTGATTTGAGCCGGCCGGCTTGCAGCCACGTTAAATAAGTCGCTAAACAGGCCGGGGACCTCTGTGATCCCGGCCCGTGGATATATCCAGGCCGGTTTTTTTGTGACCGTTTTCGACGAGACGGTCATGTCGGAGGTACCTATGTCGAAGTCGCCTGCCACTTACCGTCCCGAAACCCGCCTGGTCCATTCCGGCACCCTGCGCTCGCAATTCGGCGAGACGTCGGAGGCGCTGTTCCTGACCCAGGGCTACGTCTACAACAGCGCCGAGGAGTGCGAGGCGCGGTTCAAGGGCGAGGATCCCGGCTTCATCTATTCGCGTTATTCGAACCCGACCATCTCGATGTTCGAGCGCCGCATGATCGAGCTAGAAGGCGCCGAAGCGGCGCGTTCGGCGGCGACCGGCATGGCCGCTGTGACGACCGCGATCCTGGCGCCGCTGAAGACCGGCGACCACGTGGTCGCCTCCCGCGCGCTGTTCGGCTCGTGCCTCTACGTCATTCAGGATCTGTTGCCGCGCTACGGCATCGAAACCACGCTGGTCGACGGCCTCGATCTCGACCAGTGGCAGCGGGCCTTGCGGCCGAACACCAAGACGTTCTTCCTGGAGAGCCCGACCAACCCGACGCTCGACGTGCTCGACATCCCCGGCATCGCCGAGATCGCGCACAAGGGCGGCGCGCGGCTCGTCGTCGACAACGTGTTTGCGACGCCGATCTGGCAGAGCCCGCTCGCGCTCGGGGCCGACGTCGTGGTCTATTCCGCGACCAAGCACATCGACGGCCAGGGCCGCTGCCTCGGCGGCATCATCCTGTCGTCGGAAGCCTTCGTCGCCGAGCACCTCCACAATTTCATGCGCCAGACCGGGCCGTCGATCTCGCCGTTCAACGCCTGGGTCTTGCTTAAGGGCCTGGAGACGCTGGCCGTGCGCGTGCGCGCGCAGACCGACACCGCGGCAAGCGTTGCGGAAGTGCTGGCCGGCCATCCGAAGATCTCGCGATTGATCTATCCCGGCCGCGCCGATCATCCGCAGGCAGCGCTGGTGAAGAAGCAGATGCGCGGCGGCTCGACGCTGGTCGGCTTCGAGGTCAAGGGCGGCAAGGCGGCCGCGTTCCGCGTGCTCAACGAGCTCAAGCTTGCGAAGATCTCGAACAATCTCGGCGACGCCAAGAGCCTCGTCACCCATCCGGCGACCACGACGCATCAGCGCCTGAAGCCGGAAGACCGCGCCGCGCTCGGCATCAGCGAGGGCTTCATCCGCTTCTCCGCGGGGCTGGAGCATGCGGACGATCTGATCGAGGATCTGACGGCGGCGCTGGAGAAGGCGTGAGGCGATCGAGCTCCGTAGGGTGGGCAAAGCGAAGCGTGCCCACCATTCACCACCGAGCTGGCGATAGATGGTGGGCACGGCGCGCGAAGAGCGCGCCTTTGCCCACCCTACGGCTACGCAGCCGAACTACATCGGCCGGTACGCCCGCACGTCCCCGGGCACGTTGACCCCGAGCTTGATCTGGCCGACGGAGCGGATGATGTCGTCGCCGAGGAGCTGGGCAAAGCAGGCGTAGCCCCAATCGTTCATATGCAGGCCGTCGGCAATCACGAAGCTCTCGACCGGGATCGATTGATTCTCGTGCCAGTCGCGCATCACCTCGAAGCGCGGGAAGATGCCGACGTGACGGAGCTCGGCGACCTTGCCGAGCAGCTTCACCATCTTGCCGGCACTCTCCTTGCGCTGGTTGACGGCCGGCGAATATTGCGGATCGACCAGCACGATATCGGCACCGCCGGCGGCCTGGATGCGGGCGATGCCGTCCTCGACCATCTTGGCGGTGTCGCCGGGATCGAGATTGCGCAGCACGGCGTTGGTGCCGACCTGCCAGATCACCATGTCCGGATGCACGTCGATCACCTCCTTCTGGAGGCGCTTCATCATCTCGGGCGCGTCCTCGCCGCCGACGCCGGCATTGATGACGGTGATGTCCGCGGTCGGATATTGCCGGCGCAGCTGCGCCGCAAGACGGTTCGGATAATTGAAATCGGGCGAGCTTGCGCCGTAGCCGGCGGTCGACGACGAGCCGAACGCGACGATCACGACAGGCTTGCCGGCGACGAGCTTGCTTGCGACATGCGGCAGCGACCCCATCGCCTTCGCGCCGCCCTTCGGCGGCAGGCAGGGGACGCGGTTGAAGACATCACCGGCGGATTTCGCGACCTGCTTCACCTTGTCGATGGCGCGCGCGGTGATGCTGCGCTGTTCGGGAGACGTCGCGGCGACGGTGGTCTGGGAGGGCGATGCCGGAGCGGGATTAGCGGCCTGCGCGGGCGCGGGCGTTGCCTGCGCCTGCGCGCGCGACTGCGAAACAGGAGTCAGCAACAGCAGCGCCGCCGCCACGGGTGCAGCCAGCCATGACGTCAGGCAAAAAGGGCGGATAGAACTCATTAACACTAGACCTCAATTTTGCTGCTGGGCCGGCCCCAGATGGGCTGCGTCGATCACGAACTGTGCCAACGCCCGGCCAAGGCAATCGTGGACCTGTTTCGCGAGCTCAGGCCCGCGGGACGGGCTGAACAGGTCGAACTGACCCTGATCATTCCACTGCCGCATGATCGCGAAACGGTCGAACAGCGGGATGTCGTGCTCCTGTGCCACCACCCGCATATTGTCGAGATAGGGCGGCACCGAGATCATGGTTTCGGTACGCGGGCTGTACTGCAAGTTCATCAACACGACGTCAGCCCCTGCATTTTGCAATGCGGAAACCCCTCCGGTCACCGCACCGCGAAAATCGTCGGGATCGATTGCTCGGATAGCATCCACGGTCCCGGTCTGCCAGATGACCAAAGTAGGCCTTTTTGCTTCCATCAGCTTAACGAAGCTGGCGGCCGCCTCCTCTGCCGTCTTCTTGCTCTGTATTTCTACGGAGACGTGCACAACTTCCGATGGCGACAGCTTGTCCTTCAAAATGACCTGCATGCGTGCCGGATAGGAAGCGTCCTCGGAGGCCGGAATCGTGGTCGAACGGCTGCCGATGACCAGGATTTCGAGCGGTTTGCCGGCCTTGATGGCGTCGGCGACCTTGGGAAGCTGGCTTTCGCTGGTGAGCAGATAGGACGGCAATTCGCAGGCTGCGGGCGCGGCCGGAGCGGGCGGCGCAGCATCCTCCGCGCGCGCCGACGGCGCGGCGAGGCCACCGCATAGCAGGATCAGGCTCAGGAGAACCTTCGCCTTCATCAGCCCCCTCCCGCCAGATCGGCGTTGCCGACGGCGTTCTTGGTTTTCGCACCGCTCTTGTCAGCTACGCGCTTGTACCACGAAATCACCCAGGCCACGCCCCACATGATCAGGATTCCGGAGAGACTAATCACCGCATGCATGACGGCGCCGCCGGAGACCTCGGCCAGGATGAAATGACCGGCGAAGGCCAGGAAGACGCCGAGGCAGAAGATCTCCAGGGAATGCGAGCCGCACAGGATCAGCGGCCGCAGCCAGGGCGATTTCAGGCCCGGCCAGTCGCGCGGCAGGAAGCGCACGGTGAGCGCTGCCAGCGCCAGGAAATGCGTGAAGCGCAGCACGTCGAGGTCGGTCTTGTCGATCGGATACATCCACTGCTCGAGCCGCTTCGGCATCAGATGCGAGAGCTGCGGCACATACCAGGTCAGCGTCACGTAGAACGCCGCGACGATATAGGCGATCGCGATCCACATCGTCACCGGTGAAGCCAGAATACGCGACATGCGCCGCGCACCTCCGAGCGCACACCATGCACCGAAGACGAAAAGCAATTGCCAGGCCAGCGGATTGAACGCCCAGAAGCCGTTCGGATAGGCGGAGAAGTAGAGGTCGTATTCCCAGGTGACCGCGTAGAGCACGACCGAGAGGCCGAGCGTGACATCGGGCTTCCACTTCATCGACCACAGGATCAAAGGCAGCGCCAGCATCAGCACGATGTAGAGCGGCAGCACGTCCATGTTGACGGGACGGAAGCGCAACAGCAGCGCCTGCACGATGGTGACGTCGGGCTGCTTGAGAAAGTCCATGATGCCCATCTCTTCAGTGTAGAGCGGGTTCTCGAAGCTGGTCGCGACGTAGGAGATCTCGGCGAGGAAGATCGTGAACAGGAAGACGTGGGCAACATAGATCTGCCAGACCCGGCGCATGATGCGCGCGGTGGCGATGACGACGCCGCTCTCCAGCATCGCGCGGCCGTAGACGAAGGCGGCGGTGTAGCCGGAGATGAAGATGAAGATCTCGGTGGCGTCGCTGAAGCCGTAATTGCGGATCGTGAACCAGGTCAAAAGACTCGACGGCAGATGGTCGATGAAGATCAGCCACAGCGCGAGGCCGCGGAACAGGTCGAGCCGGAGCTCGCGCTCGCCGATGGCGGGCAGCGAGATGGCCGGCGCGGCCGCACGCGGCTTTGCATCCGCAGGCTTGGCCCCCGCGATCGTCGATCCCGTCACTTGGTCCGCAATGGTCATCGGGGCCTGGAAACCCTCACACAAATCGCGACGTTATAAGGATTGTACCGGTCCGGCCGTCGTCTCGCAAAGCGGCCGGATCACATAAGGGTGTCTTTCTTTGGGGTGTCTTTCTCCGCGAATTCTGGCGGGACGATGTCGCGAAAGCCGCTTGCGGCGTTTGGTTCCCGGCCGGGTTTTCGTTATGATGGCAGCCATGTACCGCGCCGTGACCCGCCAGATCGAAGTGACCGTCGAGCCGAACTTTGTTCCGGAACAGTCGTCGGCCGACCGCTCCCGCTACTTCTGGTCCTACACCATCGTCATCACCAATTCGGGCGAGGAGACCGTGCAGCTCAAGACGCGGCACTGGATCATCACCGACGCCACCGGCCGCCAGCAGGAGGTGAAGGGCGAGGGCGTGGTCGGCGAGCAGCCGACCCTGGCCCCCGGCGAGCGCTTCGAATACACCTCCGGCGTGCCGCTCTCGACCGCCTCCGGCTTCATGACCGGCCGCTACCAGATGGTCAGCGAAAGCGGCGAACGCTTCGAGATCGACGTGCCGACGTTTTCGCTGGATAGCCCGGACAACAAGCGGGTGTTGAACTAGGGGCGGGGCCGTGGGGTGGGCAAAGCGAAGCGGGCCCACCATTTCGGTGGTGACGCAGAAAGATGGTGGGCACGCTTACGCTTTGCCCACCCTACGATGTCCGAGCACTTGGCAGGCTGCTTCCCCGTCGTCATTGTGAGCGCAGCGAAGCAATCCAGACGGCCACTGCGGAAAGACTCTGGATTGCTTCGCTGCGCTGGCAATGACGGAGGATAGAGTTACGCGTCCTCCACGCCCGCCTCATCGGGCGTGAAATCGTACACCGACGAGCAGAACTCGCAGGTGACAACGACCTTGTCGTCCTTGACCATCGCGGCGCGATCGTCCGGCGAGAAGCTCTTCAGCATCGCGGCGACCGCATCGCGCGAGCAGGAGCATTGCGCCTTCAGGACCAGCGGCTTGAATACGCGCACGCCACGCTCGTGGAAGAGGCGGTAGAGCAGCCGCTCGCCGGACAGTTCCGGATCGATCAGCTCGACGTCCTCGACGGTCTCGACCAGCGAGCGCGCCTCGACCCAGGCGTCATCTTCGGCGACGGCGTGCACTTCGGCGCCCTCGGGCGCATCGCCGGGATGCAAGTCCGCCTGCCGCGCGCGCTCCGGCGCCTTCGGCAGAAACTGCATCAACATGCCGCCGGCGCGCCAGCGATGCCTGCCGCCGTCGTTCGAGCGCCACTCCTCGCCGACCGCAAGACGCACGCGCGTCGGGATCTGCTCGGAGCGCAGGAAATATTCGTGGGCGGCGTCTTCGAGGCTGCCGCCGTCGAGCGCGACCAGACCCTGGTAGCGGCTCATGTCGGGGCCCTGGTCGATGGTCATGGCGAGATGGCCGCGGCCGAGCAGCGCGCCGGAATCCTTCGCCGTGCCCAGGCGCGAGGCGTCAAATCGGGCATAGGCGCGAAGCTGGTCCGGCGCCTTGTAGTCCACCACCAGGAACGACACCGGGCCGTCGGTCTGGGCCTGGAGGATGAAGCGACCCTCGAATTTCAGCGCCGAGCCGAGCAGCGTCGTCAGCACGATGGCCTCGCCGAGCAGCTTGCCGACGGGCGCGGGATAATCGTGCTTGGTCAGGATGTCGTCGAGCGCCGGACCGAGCCGCACCAGCCGGCCGCGCACGTCGAGCGCGTCGACCTCGTAGGGCAGCACGGCGTCGTCGATCGGAACCGCTGATGGTGCGCGAACCGGGCCTTCTGGCCTGGTTTTCATGTCAGGGGATTGGGAATCCATGGCCGTCTATCTGGGGTCGGTGGGTGGGAAATGGAAGGGGTTCCGGCTGCATCCGGCAATGCAGAATGGACGTATGCAAGGACGGCAACCTCCGCGTCGTCCTGGCGTTCGCCAGGACGACAGTTGCATGCGAGGCGGCCGCCAAGCCTACCCCAAACTTACTTCACCGCGTCAAAACACCAGGCCAGAATACCCTTCTGCGCGTGCAGGCGGTTTTCGGCCTCGTCGAACACGACCGATTGCGGGCCGTCGATCACCTCGTCGGTGACCTCCTCGCCGCGATGGGCGGGCAGGCAGTGCATGAACAGCGCGTCGGGCTTGGCCAGCGACATCAGCTTGGCATTGACCTGGTAGGGCTTGAGCACGTTGTGGCGGTGCTCGCCTTCCTTGTCGCCCATCGACACCCAGGTGTCGGTGACGACACAATCGGCGCCGCGCACGGCGGCTTCCGGATCGGTGCCGAGCATGATCGGCGCGCCTGAAGCCTTGATCCAGTCGCGCATCGCCTTCTTCGGCGCAAGCTCCGGAGGCGTTGCGACGTTGAGCTGAAACTTGAAGCGCTCCGCGGCATGCGCCCAGGACGCCAGCACGTTGTTGTCATCGCCGGTCCAGGCCACCGTCCGGCCCTCGATCGGGCCGCGGTGCTCCTGATAGGTCAGAAGGTCGGCCATCACCTGGCAGGGATGCGAGCGCCGGGTCAGGCCGTTGATGACGGGCACGGTCGCGTTGGCCGCAAGCTCGAGCAGGGCGTCGTGGTTGAGGATGCGGATCATGATGGCATCGACATAGCGCGACAGCACGCGCGCGGTGTCGGCGATGGTCTCGCCGCGGCCGAGTTGCATCTCGGCGCCGGTGAGCATGATGGGCTCGCCGCCGAGCTGGCGCATGGCGACGTCGAACGACACCCGCGTGCGGGTCGACGGGCGCTCGAAGATCATCGCCAGCGTCTTGCCTTCGAGCGGCCTCACCGGCTGATGCGCCTTCTGCTTCGCCTTCATGGCGGAGGAGGCATCGAGCATGCTCTTGAGCTCCGACAGCGGGAGCTCGTTGATATCGAGGAAGTGCTTCGGCGACTTGCTCATCAGCTTGCCGCCCGCTTGGTCTGACTGGACGAGATCGCGGCGCAGGCGCGTTCGAGCCGCCCGACGCTGTCCTCGATCTCGGCTTCGGTGACGATCAAGGGCGGCAGGAAACGCACGACATTGTCGCCGGCGCCGACCGTGAGCAGCTTCTCGTTGCGCAGCGCCGCGACGAGATCGCCTGATGGCACCACGGCCTTGATGCCGATCAGGAGGCCCTCGCCGCGCACCTCGCTGACGACATCGCCATGACGGTCGATCACGGAGGCGAGCTTCTGCTTGAGCAGCAGCGACATCTTCTGCACGTGATCGAAGAAGCCGGGCTTCAGCATGACGTCGAGCACGGCATTCGCCGCCGCGATCGCGAGCGGATTGCCGCCGAAGGTCGAGCCGTGCGAGCCGGGACCCATGCCGGCCGCCGCGTCCGCGGTGGCCAGGATCGCACCGATCGGGAAGCCGCCGCCGAGCGCCTTGGCCAGCGACATCACGTCAGGTGTGACGCCGGTACGCCGATGCGCGAACAGATCGCCGGTGCGGCCCATGCCGGTCTGCACCTCGTCGAAGGCGAGCAGCAGGCCCTTCTCGTCGCAGAGCTGGCGCAATGCCTTGAGGAACGCAGGCGTTGCGGAACGCACGCCGCCCTCGCCCTGAATCGGCTCGATCAGGATGCCGGCGGTCTGCGGACCGATTGCCTTCTTCACGGCCTCGATGTCGCCATGCGGGACCTGGTCGAAGCCATCCATCGGCGGACCAAACCCTTCGAGATATTTTGCAGATCCCGTCGCAGCCAGCGTCGCCAGCGTGCGGCCGTGGAAGGCGCCTTCGAAGGTGATGATGCGGTAACGTTCCGGATGCCCCTTGGAGAAGTGATGATGGCGGACCAGCTTGATCACACCTTCCAGCGCCTCGGCGCCGGAATTGCAGAAGAACACGAAGTCCGCGAAGCTTTCATTGCACAGGCGCGTCGCGAGCTTCTCGCCGTCCGGACTCTGGAACAGGTTCGACATGTGCCAGAGTTTTGTGGCCTGCTCCTGCAGCGCCTTGACCAGCGCGGGATGGGCATGGCCGAGCGCGTTCACGGCGACGCCCGAGGTAAAATCGAGATAGCGATCGCCATTGGTCGCAATCAGCCAGCAGCCTTCGCCGCGCTCGAAACCGAGGTCGGATCTGGCGAAAACGGGAAGCAAATGCGGCGCTGCGCTGTTAGTCATGACGATCACTTGATGTTGCGGACGGCCTGAACACGCTCACGCAGCGCACCATTGACCGGCCCGGAAAACGAAACGTGCCGCCTTTTAAGGGCGGCACGTGACACTATCTTATGCCTGGTGAAACCGGTGTCAATGCCGCCCGAAAGCCTCGCGAAACGCTGAATCCGTAGTCTTGCGGAGCCGAAATTGCGGGGTTTTCGCCACGGAACATGTGGAAGCGAGTCGGCGGACTCTTGCGCGTGAGTCACGCCATATTGTAGCGTTTGGCTTGTCAGATACGACATCTCGTGCAGTGTTTCTGATCCTCTAAGTCCTCATGTACCGGCGTAGACGTTCGGGCGTTATCGGCGCGCCCGGCGAGCCTTAAGGGATTCTGACGGCACGGGTTTTTCGAGGCTTAGGCATTCGCCGCGAGGCGCCAGGATGGCAGCCGCACGGCGAGGGAAAGGGTGCAATGACGGTTTTGACCTGGTCCGACGATCGCGTCGAGCAGTTGAAAAAGCTCTGGGAGGCCGGATTATCGGCCAGCCAGATCGCAGCCGAGCTCGGGAACGTGACCCGCAATGCCGTGATCGGCAAGGTACACAGGCTCGGCCTATCCGGCCGCGCCAAGAGCCCCTCATCGGCGGCTCCGCGGCCGCGCAAGGCGCGCCCCGCGCAGCACATGATGCGGGTGAGCCGCCCCATTGCGCGCGGCAACACCGCGCTGGCGCAGGCCTTCGAGGTCGAGGTGGAGGCCGAACCGGTCACCTACGACAACGTGGTGCCGATGAGCCAGCGGCTGTCGCTGCTGGAGCTGAACGAGGCGACCTGCCACTGGCCGGTCGGCGATCCCTCGAGCCCGGATTTCTTCTTCTGCGGCGGCAGGGCGCTGTCGGGCCTGCCCTACTGCGCGCAGCACTCGCGCGTGGCATATCAGCCCGCCGCGGATCGCCGGCGCGCACCGGCGAAGCCCTCGCGGTGAGTTTGTTCTGAAATCGAGTGACGGCCGTCACGCGTTGACGGCCCAACAAACTCGATGTCGTCCCGGACAAGCGCGCCTGAAGCGCGCGCAGATCCGGGACCCATAACCACCGCAAGATGTGGCTACGGGGACTCGGAGTTACCTTCTTCGCGCGACAACCACGCCCTGTGATTATGGGTCCCGGATCTGCGCTTACGCTTGTCGTCCGTTAAGAAGCCGGATTGATCGAGGCTGGCCGGGCGAGCGTGCGCCATAGCTGGGCCAGGAACAGGCACAAGAGATATCTCAGCCAGGCGAGGATGCGGCGGAAGTTGTGTCCGACGGCTGAGAGGACGACGTTGGCGGCATCGCCGGCGCGGCCTTTGAGGTAGCAGCGCCCGAGGTGGCCTTCCGCCTTCAGGTGTCCGATGATGGGCTCGATGGCGGAGCGGCGGCGCAGCTCGCGCTTGATGACACCGAAAACGCCGCGCTTCTGGCCGGAGATGAAGACGCGACGGGGATTTTGTGCGTCGTGGCCGCGGTATCCCTTGTCGACATAGGCCCGCTCGATCGGACAGCCGGTGAGTGTCTCGGTGCGGTCAATGACGTCCCGCAAGGTGTGACCGTCGTAGGGGTTGTCGGGCAGTGCGCTGGCGTGCAGCACGAACAGGCCACCGGGAGCCCGGCGGTTGTTGGTGACGATGGAGGCCTTCACGCCGAACTCGTAAGGCGCGCTGGCCTTGCCCTTGCCGATGCACTCCACTTCCGGGGCATGGAAGGAATAGAGCTTCCAGCCGCGCTGGCGCTGCTGCTGCGAGCGGATCTGCGTGGCCCGGCCGAGCGGGAGGGCGAACGCCTGCTCCAGTGCTGGCTGGCCTTCGATCTTGCGGCGGATGTCGCGGATGATCCGGCCCAGCCGGCTACGCAGGATACGCAACTGCCGCTGATGCCGCCTGAACTGTTTGGCATGGGCGTAGCGGCCGGCCATCATCGCGGCGGCCTTGGCGATGCGAGCATAGGATTGCCGCAGCCTGACGCCGTGCCTGATCGCCAGGCGGTTGAGCCCCTTGATGGCCGCATGCAGCAGCTTGGCATCGGTCGGAAAGGTGATGGCCTTCGGCTGCACCGTGGTGTCGACCGTAACCCGCTTGAGGTCCTGGCTGCGTAATGCACCGGCCTCGTGCGCTACCCGCAAGCTCTCGGCCAGCAGCAACTCCAGCTTGTCGCCAAGCCGCTTGCGCCAATGGCTCAGGTCCGAGCGCTCGTGCGGGAACGTGTGCTGAAAGAACTCTTCCCCGGTGAAGAACTGGAAGTATGGGTCATGGACCCAGCGCTCGCACACCTCCTCATCGGACAGCCCGTAAATGTGCTTGAGCAACAGCAGACCGATCATGAAGCGCGTCTCGATCCCGGGCCTGCCGTTCTCGCTGTAGAGCGGCGCGATCTCGCCGTCGATCCAGTCCCAATCGACCTTGCCGGCGAGCAGAACCAGCTCGTGCTTCATATTGATGATCTGGTCGAGCCGAGCCCGGAACAGATCGTTCGATCCCGTCGTCTTGTGCTTCTTCGGCCGCATCGTTCCCTCCGATGCAGACAAGGAATCATGCTTCCCGCTTCGAGGGAATCCACGAAAACCAAATCGCAAGGTTCTGACGCCCAAAGCATCAAAACCTTGCAATCTGGAAATGCCCCTTAGCCCAAATCGAGATTCCCGATCAGTGGCTTAGTCCTTCTTCACGGACGACTACGCTTGTCCGAGACGACACTGAGAGTGTGGCTGTAGCCCGCTAAACCAACGCCTGCAAACCCTACGTCTGCTCCGCCTTCGCAAAGCGATCATCCAGCGCGTAGCCGGCGCCGCGGACGGTGCGGATGGGATCCTGCTCGCGGCCGAGATTGAGCAGCTTGCGCAGGCGGCCGATGTGGACGTCGACGGTGCGCTCGTCGATGTAGATGTCGCGGCCCCAGACGCTGTCGAGCAGCTGCTCGCGCGAGAACACGCGGCCGGGATGCTCCAGGAAGAACTCCAAGAGGCGATATTCGGTCGGGCCGAGGTCGATCGGCCGGCCCGAGCGCGCGACGCGGCGCTTGTCGCGATCGAGCTCGATGTCGCCATAGGCCAGCACCGTTGCGAGCCGCTCCGGGCTTGCGCGCCGCAGCAGGCCCTTCACGCGCGCCAGGAGCTCCGGCACCGAGAACGGCTTGACGATGTAGTCGTCGGCGCCGGTCGCAAGACCCCGCACCCGCTCGCTCTCCTCGCCGCGCGCGGTGAGCATGATGATCGGGAGCTGCTTGGTCTCGGGCCGGGTCCGCAGCCGGCGGCACAGCTCGATGCCTGACAGTCCCGGCAGCATCCAGTCGAGTACGATCAGATCGGGGATGTGTTCCTTGAGGCGGGTGTCGGCGTCGTCGCCGCGCATCACCGTCTCCACATCATAGCCGTCGCCTTCGAGGTTGTAGCGGAGAAGCTCGGTGAGAGCTTCCTCGTCCTCAACCACCATAATGCGTGCGCCCATGGTGTCGTCGCTCCTTAAGTCTTCAGGTATTCGGGACCGTCGTGGCGAAGGTCGTCATGTCGCCCTTCGGCCGCTTGTCGGTGATCGCCTGGCCCTCGATCATGTAGAACACGGTCTCGGCGATGTTGGTGGCGTGGTCGCCGATCCGCTCGATGTTCTTGGCGCAGAACATCAGATGGATGCAGAACGAGATGTTGCGCGGATCCTCCATCATGTAGGTGAGGAGCTCGCGGAACAGCGAGGTGCAGATGGCGTCGACTTCCTCGTCGCCCTTCCACACCGCCATCGCCGCCGGCAGATCATGCGCGGCATAGGCGTCCAGCACCGACTTGACCTGCTGCTGCACGAGGTCGGTCATGTGCTCGAGGCCGCGGAACAGCTTGAGCGGATGGAAATCCGTCTCCAGCGCCGCGACGCGCTTGCCCATGTTCTTGGCGAGGTCGCCGATGCGCTCGAGATCGGTCGCAACTCGCATGGCGCCGACGATCTCGCGCAGATCGACCGCCATCGGCTGGCGGCGGGCGATGGTGAGCACGGCGCGCTCCTCGATGCGCTTCTGCAGCGCGTCGAGCTCGGTGTCGGTGGCGACGACGCGCTGGCCGAGCGCGACGTCGCGGCGGATCAGCGCGTCGACGGAATCGACGATCATGCGCTCGGCGATCCCGCCCATCTCGGCGACGAGCCGGGTGAGCTCCTGGAGGTCGGTGTCGAAGGCCTTTGCGGTATGTTCAGAACCCATGTCCCGTCTCCTCAGCCGAACCGGCCGGTGATGTAATCCTGCGTGCGCCGGTCGCTCGGCGACGTGAAGATCTTGCTGGTGTCGTCGAACTCGATCAGCTCGCCGAGATACATGAACGCGGTCTTGTCGGAGACGCGCGCCGCCTGCTGCATGTTGTGGGTGACGATCGCGATCGTGTAGTTCTCGGACAATTCCTGGATCAGCTCCTCGACCTTGGCGGTCGAGATCGGGTCGAGCGCCGAGCAGGGCTCGTCGAACAGGATCACCTCGGGCCGCACCGCGACGGTGCGGGCGATGCAGAGGCGCTGCTGCTGGCCGCCGGAGAGCGACAGGCCGGAGGCGTTGAGCTTGTCCTTGACCTCGTTCCACAGCGCGCCGCCGCGCAGCGCCTTCTCGACGCGGTCGTCCATCTCGGACTTCGAGATCTTCTCGTAGAGGCGGATGCCGAAGGCGATGTTCTCGTAGATCGTCATCGGGAACGGCGTCGGCTTCTGGAACACCATGCCGACGCGGGCGCGCAGCAGGTTGAGGTCGAGCTTGCCGTCGAGGATGTTGGTCTGGTCGAGCATGAGCTGGCCGGTGGCGCGCTGCCCCGGATAGAGGTCGTACATCCGGTTGAAGATGCGCAGCAGGGTTGACTTGCCGCAGCCGGACGGGCCGATGAACGCGGTGACGCGGTTGGTGCCGAGCGTCAGGTTGATGTTCTTCAGCGCGTGGTGCTCGCCGTAATAGAAGTTGAGGTTGCGCACCGTCACCTTGGCCGGCGCTTCCGGCAGCAGCGGCGCCTGGGGCAGCCCACCGGCCGCGCTCATCGATACGGAAAGCTCACTCATTTTGCGGTCCTCTCGGCGCCAAGGATGCGCGCGCCAATATTCAGGGCAAGCACGGTAATCGTGATCAGCAGCGCGCCGCTCCAGGCGAGCTGCTTCCAATAGGCGTAGGGGCTCTGGACGAAGTTGTTGATGGTGACCGGCAGGTTCGCCATCGTCTTGTTCAGGCCAAGGCTGAAGAACTGGTTCGACAGCGCGGTGAAGAGCAGCGGCGCGGTCTCGCCGGCGACGCGGGCGGTGGCGAGCAGCACGCCGGTGATGAGGCCGGAGCGGGCGGCACGATAGGCGATCCGCTTGATCACCAGCGAGCGCGGCAGGCCGAGCGCGGACGCCGCCTCGCGCAGCGCGTTCGGCACCAGCAGCAGCATGTCCTCGGTCGTGCGCAGCACTACCGGGATGACGATGACGGCGAGCGCGAGGCTGCCTGCGATCGCCGAGAAGCCGCGCATCGGCACCACCACCGCGCCGTAGATGAACAGGCCGATGATGATCGAGGGCGCCGAGAGCAGGATGTCGTTGATGAAGCGGATCACCGAGGTCAGGCGGTCGTTGCGGCCGTACTCGGCGAGATAGGTGCCGGCGAACAGGCCGAGCGGCGCGCCGATGCCGACGCCGAGCACGGTCATGATGATCGAACCGACGATGGCGTTGCGCAGGCCGCCTTCGGTCGAGCCCGGCGGCGGCGTATCTGCCACGAAAATCTCGAGGTTCAGACCGGCGATGCCGTTGTAAAGCAGCGTGATCAGGATCAGCGCAAGCCAGGTGACGCCGAAGGCGGCGGCGGCGATGCAGAGTCCGCGAACGACGATGTCCTTGCGGCGGCGGCGTGAATAGATCGGGTTCATGGCGTTAGTTCCCCGCCTTCTTTTCCAGCCGCATCAGCATCAGCCGTGCCGCTGCGAGCACGAAGAACGTCAGCACGAACAGCAGAAGGCCAAGCAGGATCAGGCCGGACTGGTGCAGGCCGTCGCTCTCGGCGAACTCGGATGCGATCGCCGCCGAGATCGTGGTGCCCGGCGCGAAGATCGAGGAGGAGATGCGGAACGAGTTGCCGATGATGAACGTCACCGCCATGGTCTCGCCGAGCGCGCGGCCCAGCGCCAGCATGACGCCGCCGATGACGCCGACGCGGGTGTAGGGGATCACCACGCTGCGCACGACTTCCCAGGTGGTGCAGCCGACGCCGTAGGCGGCCTCCTTCAGCACCGGCGGCACCGTCTTGAATACGTCGACCGAGATCGAGGTGATGAAGGGCAGCACCATGATGGCGAGGATCAGCGCGGCGTTGAACAGGCTGAGATAGGACGGGGGACCCGCGAAGATCGCGCCCAGCACGGGAACGCCGTCGAAGATCTTGATCATGAAGGGCTGGAAGGTGTTGGCCAGGAACGGGCCCAGCACGAAGAAGCCCCACATGCCGTAGATGATCGAGGGAATGCCGGCGAGCAGCTCGATCGCCATGCCGATCGGGCGGCGCAGCCATTGCGGACAGAGCTCGGTGAGGAAGATCGCAATGCCGAGGCCAACGGGAATGGCAATCAGCATCGCGATGAAGGAGGTGACGAGCGTGCCGTACATCGGCCCGAGCGCGCCGAGCACGGGCGGATCCGCCGACGGCGCCCAGCGCTGCGTCCACAGGAAGGAGAAGCCGTATTCCTTGATCGCCGGGAAAGCGCCGACGATCAGCGAAACGATGATGCCGCCGAGGATCAGCAGCACCGAGATCGCGGAGAGCCGCGTGATCCAGTAGAAGGTGACGTCGCCGAGCTTGAACGCGCTCAAGGCCTTGGCGCGATCGTACGGTCCGGCGTCGTCGATTACATCGCTCTGAACGGCCATCTCTGCCACGCCGATCCCCTGTACCCGTTATATACGCTTGTTGTTGGTCTTGCGCTCCGGATGCGGCACGAGGCCGATCCGGAGCGGAGGTCTTTTGAGATCCAGGCACCCAGTCCGGGACAGCAGCGCTTAGCTCTTGATCTCGGCAGCCCAGGTCTTCTCGATCAGGGTCACGACGCCCTCGGGCATCGGGATGTAGTCGAGCTCTTCGGCCGCCTTGCCGCCGTTCTTGAAGGCCCAGCGGAAGAACTTGATGGCTTCCTGCGAGGCTGCCTTGTCGGTGGCATCCTTGTGCATGAGGATGAAGGTCGCCGCCGTGATCGGCCAGGACTTCTCGCCGGGCTGGTCGGTCAGGATGACGTAGTAGCCGGGCGCCTTGGCCCAGTCGGCGTTCGAGGCGGCCGCCTGGAAGGCCTCGACGGTCGGCTGCACCGGCTTGCCGGCCTTGTTGACGAGACCGGTGTAGGTCAGCTTGTTCTGCTTGGCATAGGCGTACTCGACGTAACCGATCGAGTTCTTGGTCTGGCCGATGTTGCCGGACACGCCCTCGTTGCCCTTGGCGCCGACGCCGACCGGCCACTCGACGGCCGTGCCCTCGCCGACCTTGCTCTTCCAGTCCGCGCTGGCCTTGGAGAGGTAGTTGGTGAAGTTGAAGGTGGTGCCCGAACCGTCCGAGCGGCGAACCACGGTGATCGCGTCCGAGGGCAGCTTCAGGTTCGGATTGAGCTTCTTGATCGCGGCATCGTCCCACTTGGTGATCTTGCCGAGATAGATGCTGGCGAGCGTCTCGCCGTCGAACACCATCTCGCCCGGCTTCACGCCCTCGATGTTGACGACCGGAACGATGGCACCCATCACCATCGGCCACTGGACGAGGCCGTCCTTCTCGAGCTGCTCGGCCTTGAGCGGCGCGTCGCTGGCGCCGAAGGTCACGGTCTTGGCCTGGATCTGCTTGATGCCGCCGCCGGAGCCGATCGACTGGTAGTTCAGACCGTTGCCGGTCTCTTTCTTGTAGGCGTCGGCCCACTTGGAATAGATCGGGAACGGGAACGTCGCGCCGGCGCCGGTGATATCGGCAGCAAAGGCCGCCGTCGTCGATGCGGCGACCAAGCCGGCAGCGACGATCGTTTTGAGGAAATTCATGCTGGTCTCCATACAGGGGAGCGAAGCGCCATCCGCGCCCGATCGCGCTCCCCGTGCCGCCCCTTTAGGAGCGGTCGGCTGTGCTTTTACGAAGGTTTCGTGACAGTCGGATGACAGCCCCAAGCGATTGAAATCGCTTGAATTTCAGACTGTCACCGGGGGCCTGATCTGGGGAAAACAGGCGGTGAAAGTGGCGCCCTGTTTGGGCACGCTTTCGATCAAAAGCCGGCCGCGATGCCGGTTAAGAATATGTTTCACCAGCGATAATCCGAGCCCGGTCCCGCCCTGCAAGCGGCTGTCGCCGACATCGACCCGGTAGAACCGCTCGGTCAGCCGCGGCAGGTGCTCGGGCGCGATGCCGGGGCCGAAATCCCGGACCATGACCCGGATTTCCTGAGTTCCATCAGTGGCGGCGCCTGAGGTTAGTGACACGATGACGCGTCCTCCCGAGGCGCCGTATTTGAGCGCGTTCTCGATCAGGTTCTCGAACAGGCGGAGCAGCTCCTCGCGGTCGCCCGCGATCATCACCGGCGGCTCCGGCAGATGGATCTCGACCTCGACCTGGCGCTCGCGCGCCAGCGGCTCGAGCCCGTCGGCGACCTGGCGGATGATCGGCAGCAGGTCGACCAGGGTGTCGGGGCGCACATGGGCCGACAGCTCGACCCGCGACAGCGAAAGCAGATCGTCGATCAGGCGCGCCATGCGGGTGGCCTGGTTGTGCATGATGCCGAGGAAGCGCTCGCGCGCCTTGGGGTCGTCCTTGGCCTGGCCCTGGAGCGTGTCGATGAAGCCCGACAGCGCGGCGAGCGGCGTGCGCAGCTCGTGGCTGGCATTGGCGACGAAGTCGGCGCGCATCTCCTCGACCCGGCGCAGCGGCGTCTGGTCGTGGAAGGTCATCAGCATGCATTTGTCGGCGCCGCCGAAGGTGGTCGGCACCGGCACCGGCGTGATGATCAGCTCCATCCAGCGATCGACCGGGACATGGTCGAGATAGGTCGCGCGCCGCGGCTCGGTGGTCGCGATCGACTCGCGCAGCGCGGTGATGATCTCCGGCGAGCGCAGCGCGAACTGGGCGAGCTCGTTCCTGCGCAGCGCCGGGGCAAGCTGGGCGGCAGCCGCATTGAGATGGATGACGCGGCCGGCGCGGTCGAGCAGCACCGCCGGATCCGGCATGCCGGCGACGACCGCGGCCACTGCGGCGCTCTCGACCGGGTTGATGCGCCTGACATCGTCGCGCGAGGCGGCGGTGTCGTGCAGCCGCCAGGGGATCAGCGCCGCAGCGGCGATGCAGAGGAACACGGCAACGGCGTGCAACACCGACAATTCGCCGAGCGAGACCACGACCGACAGCGCCAGCGCCGCGGCGATCAGGATGATCGTCGAGTGCCGCAGCCGGTCGGACCAGGGCTGCGCGGTGGGAGAAGATGGGGCGTCAATCGCCATCGGGGCGGGCTTCTCCTAGGGGCTTGTCCTAACGGCTTCGTCCTAAAGGCTTGGCGCCGTCAGGCGGTGCCGTCGCTGCGCTCTCTCACATAGGCGGCTTCACGCGCCGGGCCGGGGTCGAGCTTGAGCGCCGCCTGCTGCAAACGCTTCGATCGGGCGCCGATTATAACTTCGCGAAACGTCAGCAAGATTACAGATATGACGAAGGGGGACAGATAATAGAGGACGCGGAACAGGAGCATGCCGCCCAGGAGTTCCTCCCGGTCCATCTGCCAGAGGCCGACCAGCATGGCGGCGTCGAACACGCCGAGGCCGCCGGGCGAGTGGCTGGCAAAGCCGAGCAGGGTGGCCGAGACGAAGATCACGGCAACCACGACGAATCCGAGATTGGGCTCGTCCGGGACCAGCACGTACATCGCGAGCGCGCAGAATCCGAGATCGATGATGCCGATCGCGATCTGGAGCAGTGTCAGCGGTCCGCCCGGCAGCACCACGGTCCAGGGCCCGCGGCCGACCACCCGCGGCTGGGTCCAGACCCAGACCACATAGCCGACCAGTCCCACGATGATCATCAGCGCCAGCGTCCGGTTCAGCCAGGGCGGAAGCTGGTCGATCGAGGCCGCCGCCTCCGGATGGTAGGAGATGCCGAGGCCCAGCACGGCGGCATTGCCGAGCCAGAAGGTCAGGCCGGCGAGGAAGCAGATCTTTGCGACATCGATCGCGTTCAGCCCATAGGCCGAATAGATGCGGTAGCGCACCGCGCCGCCGGTGAAGACGCTGGCGCCGACATTGTGGCCGATCGAATAGCTGGTGAAGGCGGCGAGCGCATTGATGCGGTAAGGCACATGGGCGTGGCCGATCGCACGCACGGCGAACAGGTCGTAGAAGGTCAGGGTGAAATAGCCCGCGGCCACGAACAGCGCCGCCATCGCAATCTGGCTCGGCTCGGTGCTCTTGATCGCCTCGATCACCTCGTTGAAGTCGATGCCGCGCAGCATGTGGTAGAGCACATAGCAAGCGATGCCGATGACCGCGACGCTGATCACAACTCCAAGCTTATGCAGGACTTGCTTCTGGCGCAGAAACGTCATCGCCCTGCGTATGGCTTCCAGCATCTAGACCTCGAACAACGCTTCAGCGGCCAGGACGGCCGGCGAACAGGCAAACGACGCACAGGCACTCAACGAACCCTCGCCGCCGGCTCCGGCATCGCGCATGCCCCCTAACCCTCCACTAGCGCGTTTTGGGGCGGAGTGGAATTCGCCAATTCGAACAAAATCACGTGCCTTCAATATTTTAGGCAGGGTTGCGGGCTCTGGATGCACGGTTTGGCGCTTTCGGCGGCAAGGCTGACGCGAATCTCCATGGCAATCCTGCGCAGACGCCATGAAGTTTTGATGATTTCGGCCGCGCAATGTTCCGTCACGTTTTAAGCCGACGTCAATCTATGGGCCGCGCCCGGCTGTTGAAAGAGGGGCGACGGGGTCGTTCTGGACGGATTTTCCGATGCACCAAACAGGTGCGGCGCAACAGCAGCTTAAGGGGCGGTCAGATAGCCGCGCTGATGGGCACTGGCCTGGTCGTCGAAAATCGCCATGGCCGTCGTCATCCGGCGGAAGCCGAGACGCTCATAAAAGCCCTCTTTGCCAGGCACCGCATAGAGGATGATTTTGCGATGTCCGCGGCATCGCGCCAGCAGCCGCTCGATGATCTCGCGGCCGAGGCCTTGCCCCTGACAGTCCGGGCGCACCGCGACATCACAGAGGTAGGCGCAGTCGCGGCCGTCCGCCAGCGCTCGGCCGGCACCAACCAGCCGGCCTTGGTCGTAAGCGAAGGCACAGAACATGCTGTTGCCGAACACGAGCGCGAGATCGGCTGGTGTCTTGTTGCCGAGCGGTGCGGTGCGGTAGAGCGCGGAAAGCTCGTTCCAGTCGATTGCCGCCGGATCTTCGTTCCAGACGACCGGCATCTGCGTGCCTCCCCGGATCAATGCCGCGCCGCGGTGACGGCTGCGACGATTTCGTCGGTGCCGGGAAAATGGCCCTTGCTGCGGCTGGCGACAATCCTGTCGCCGAGCTTGACCTGAAAGACGCCGCCCTTGCCAGCCACGAGATCCGCCTCCAGCGCCAGTTGCCGGCGCAGCGCTGCGGCGGCTTCCTTCGCACGCTTCTCGTAGCCGCAGGGACGGCAATAGACGATCGTCACATCCGACATCTCATCCTCCTCACGCGGCGAGCTGCGGACGCACCGCTTCGATGCCGGCGATCCAGCCGGCCACCGATCGGCCGATTGCGTCAGCGTGGTCCTCCTGCAGATAGTGCAATCCCGCGCCGAGCCGGATCAACGCGCAACGCGTCAGCGAGGCCGCAAACCGCTCGGCAAATTCCGGCGAGACGAGCGCGCCCGGTTCGCCCGTGAACAGCAGTTTCGGATAGGAAGATGCGGCCAGCGCCGCATGGGCGGATTGGAGCGCCTCATAGACATCGGCAGGCTCACCTGCGATCGGCAGCTCGCGGGGAAACGCAAGAACGGGGCGGCGACTCTCGGGCGTCGGGAACGGCGTGCGATAGGGCGCCATTTCTTCGTCGCCGAGCTTGCGGACGATTCCGCCGGGCAGAACGCGCTCGACGAACGCATTCGCCTCGAGGATCATGGCCTCACCCTCGCCCGGCGTCCTGAACTTGCGAAAGACCGCCCTCGCCGCCTCGGCATGATCTTGCTCCTCCGCGACCTCGGTATGGTGGAAATCCTGCCAGGTCGGCATCGGGCGGATGAATTCCATGAAGGCTAATCCGCGTACGAAATCCGGCCGGCGCGCGGCGAGATGAAATGCGAGCGCCGTGCCCCAGTCCTGCGCGACGAGATAGGCCGATGTGACGCCGCGCTGTTCGATGAACGCATCGAGATAGCGGACATGGTCGAAGAAGCGGTAGGCGATGTCAGGCTTACCGGATTGGCCGAAGCCGATGAGATCGGGCGCAATGCAATGCGCGACCGGTGACACCAACGGCAGGATGTTGCGCCAGATGTGCGACGAGGTCGGGTTGCCGTGCAGGAACAGCACGACCGGCGCATCCTGCGCACCCGTCTCGCGGTAAGCCATGCTGCTTCCCAGCACGGGCGCTCTGCGAATCTCGATCTCGATTGGCTTGCTCATGTCAGCTCCTTGAACACGGTCTGAAATGCGATGGTCTTGAAACGTTCGAGCGCTTTCGGATTGCGATCGACCTTCATGCGCAGGATCGCGCCCTGCCAGGACGCGAGCAGGAAGTCGGCAAGCTCCCCGGGCTCGAAATCGGATGCGATCTCGCCGCGCGCCTGAGCCTCGGCGATGCAGGCCGCGAACGGCACGCGCCATTCGGCAAAAATCTCGGTCAGGCGCGTACGCAGCATTTCGCTGCTGCCGGTCGCCTCCAGGCTGAGATCGCCGATCAGACACCCACGGCCATAACCGTCGGCCTCGAGCCGGCCGGTGATGATGTCGAGATAGCGCTTGAGGCGCGCGCGCGGCGTCAGCGTCGTGTCCTCAAGCGCTTCTGCGACCAGCCCCCTGGTGACGTCGAAGTAGCGGTCGAGCACCTCCGAAGCGAACGCTTCCTTGGAGCGGAAATGGTTGGTGAAGGACCCCTGCGGCGCGCCCGCCGCAGCGGTGACGTCGCGCACGCTGGTGCCGTGATAGCCGGTTCGGAACATGACCTTGAGGCCGGCGTCGAGGATGGCGTCTTTGAGCGAGGGCTTTGGCATGAGCAGAATAATACGTACGTACGTATTAGTGTCAAGCGTAGTTTCATCGCTCGGCGATTTCACACTCCGATCAGGCTGTTATCGCAATGTTGGATCTGGAACTGATGGGATGAGCCTCGCCTACCGCGCCGATGGCGGTACGTTCCCTCCCCCCTTACGGGGAAGGGAACGAGAGAGCGATGGCCTCACGCGAACCAAGGACTCAAGCCGCCGGCTGGCTCCGCGAGACCACCCGGTCGCGCAACCAGGCGCCGATGGTGCAGCCGACCAGGTAGCAGGCGAACATGATGAGGCCGAGGTCGAGCCAGTAGCCGAAGCGGCCGGGGACCACATGCGCGAGCGAGGCCGCGACCAGCGCTACGGCGAGCGCGGCGAGCCAGCGCGCGGTGACCTTCGAGGTGCCGTTGCCGCGCTGGACCACCGAGATCCAGCCCATGCAAAAGCCCAGCACCAGCGATCCGATCAGCCAGCCCAGATGGAACGAAACGAGATAGGGCATCGTCACCTCACCAGAAATTCGATGCGGCGGTTCTGCGCCTTGCCGTCGTCGGTGTCGTTGCCGGCGACGGGCTGCGTGCTGCCGTAGCCGATCGCGGTGAAGCGGCTGGCGGGCAGGCCGGCCTTGACCAGATAGTCGATCACCGCCTGCGCGCGCTTCTCCGAGAGTGCCTGGTTGAACGCGTCCTCACCGTCGGCATCAGTGTGCCCGGCGACGTCGATATTGGTGGTGGGACAGCGCAGCGCCGTCTCGATCAGATGGTCGAGGATTCCCGCCGAGTCCGGATCAATGTCGGCGCGCTTGGTGGCGAAGCGGATCTTGCCCTTATTCAGGAGCTCGGAGAACAATTGCTGGCAGACGGTGCCGTCGACCGGGCCTGCCGCGGGCTTCACCGTGATTTCCGGCTTGTACTGCCAGTTTTTCGGGAAGTCCTTGCCAAGGCCCGCGCGGATGTCGTTGCCGGCGCCTTCATAGAGCGCATCGCCCGACAGCTTCACCTCGCGATCGGACACCACGAGCGTGCCGGTCGACAGCCGCGACAGCGCCCCGAGCGCTGCGACCACGGCGGGGTTGAAGGCGCCGGGGGCGCCGAGGCTGGCCTTGAGATTGTCGACGACCTTCTCGTTGAAGAATTTTCGCGACGCGCTGGTTGCGATCGCCGCGTGGACGTTGTTGTCGGGAACATAGCCGGTCAGCGTCACGGTCGCGGCAACCGGATCCTTGTAGGCCTGGAAGATATAGGGCGGCGCCTTGATGTCGTTGGCGGCGATCAAGAACCCTTCCGGCAAGTTCTTCAGCGCAGCCGCGATCGCCTCGCGTCCGCCGAGATCGCGCGCCATGCCCGACAGGTTGATCTTGGTGTCGGAGATCGTGATCTTGCCGTCCTTGAGCTTGCCGATCTGGTCGAGCAGCAGCATCGCGGCGGCCTCGAAGCGCGGCGGCGCGCCACGTGCCAGCCCCATCTGATCGGCGACCTCGACGCCGCCGACCTCCTTGCGTGCCGCCTCCGTCAGGCGGGCCTTGATCGACGGCAAGGGCGCGGAGCCCGACAGCGTCACCCGCACCACGTCACGCTCGGCGTTCCAGACGAAGGGTTTTGCCTCGGCAACGAGACGGGTCCGGTCGTCGACCAGGCGCACGCCCGGGACAATCTCCACCGCCATTACCGCGTCCCGGCGCCCTTCCTCGGAAAAGGCGTCCGCGGCCAGGCTGACATCGCGGCCGTCCACCGCGATCCGGGTCTTGTCCAGAACGGTCTCCTTGAGCGCCGCCGAGCTGCGGGCGGACAGGTCCGCCTCGACCGGTAAGGTGTTATTCCAGGCCGCAAATCCCCACATGACGGCCAGGGGGATCAGCCCTGGCCACCATTTGCTGGCCCACCTGAAAAGCTTCTGCATTCGACGACCCGAACTCTGGAACCGGAGACAAAACAAACCCTTGGCAGGCTGTCAAACCGGAAATGGCGGCCCTCGCAAGGCCTTTGCGTGGACAATTGGAATAACTTTTTCTTCAAGGGTTCTTCCGTAAGTTGAGGACGGAATGCCAGAGTCCGCCAGCGGGTCATGAAACAACTTCGTAACAACGTCATCCGCGCCGGGCTGGGAGCACTCTATTTCAGCGGGGCGCACCACCTGTTGCGCCCGCTTTTGTCGGGCGTCGGCGCCATTTTCATGCTTCACCACGTGCGGCCGGCTCGCGAGGCCACGTTCCAGCCGAACCGACATCTCGAAGTCACTCCGGATTTCCTGCGCGCGACGCTGAGCCATCTGCGCTCGCGCGACATCGACATCGTCAGCATGGACGAGCTGCATGAGCGGCTGGTGCAGGGCAGGTTCACCCGCCGCTTCGCCGCCTTCACCCTCGACGACGGCTATCGCGATAATCTGGACTATGCGCTGCCGGTGCTGCGCGAATTTGACGCGCCTTTGGCGGTCTACGTCGCCAGCGATTTCGCCGAGGGCACGGGGCGGCTGTGGTGGACCGCGCTGGAAGCCGTGATCGCCAGGGCCGAGCAGATCGAGGTGCAGATCGGCAATTCCGCGCTGCGGCTCGACGCGACGACGCCTGCCGCGAAACAGGCGGCGTTCGACCGCCTGCATGACTGGCTGCGCGCGCTGCCGGGCGAGCACGATCTCGCGCGCGAGATCGCAGCGCTCTGCGCCAGGCACGGCGTCGACATGGAAGCGCTGTGCCACACCCTCTGCCTGTCCTGGGACGGGGTGAAGCAGCTGGCCGCAGACCCGCTGGTCACGATCGGCGCGCACTCCATCAGCCATTGCAATCTCGCCAGGCAGAGCGAGGAGATCGCCGCGCAGGAGATGGCGGTGAGCCGCACGCGGATCGAGCGGGTGCTGGCGCGTCCCGTGCTGCACTTCGCCTATCCCTATGGCGACCGCGAGGCGGCCGGGATGCGCGAATTTGCGCTGGCCGCATCGGCCGGCTTCAAGACCGCGGTGACGACGCGGCCCGGCATGCTGTTCGCCGAGAACGCCGGCCACATGACCGCGCTGCCGCGCATCTCGCTCAACGGCAACTACCAGGACACGCGGATCCTGCCGGTGCTGACCTCGGGCGCCGCGACCGCGATGTGGAACGGCTTTCGCCGGATTGCGGCGGCTTAAGTTTCTGTCGTCCACCGCTGTCACCGCAATCTCTGCCGTCGTCCTGGCGAAGGCCAGGACGACGACAAGATTGACTCCCTCCCCCTCCCCGCCCAAAACGAGCGCCACCAAAGGGAGGTACCATGTTCAACGATCTGTTCTCGCTCAAAGGCCGCATCGCACTCGTGACCGGCGGCTCGCGCGGCATCGGCAAGATGATCGCGGCGGGCTTCCTCGCGCAAGGCGCGGCGAAGGTCTACATCACCGCGCGCAAGGCCGGCCCGTGCGAGGCGACGGCGAAAGAGCTCTCGGCTCTCTATGACGGCGAGTGCATCGCGCTGCCGATCGACATCTCGACCGTCGAAGGCTGCGACAAGCTCGCCGGCGAAATCATCAAGCTGGAGCCGAAGCTCGACATCCTCGTCAACAATGCCGGCGCCGCCTGGGGCGCTGAGTTCGACGAATTCCCGGAAAGCGGCTGGGACAAGGTGATGGACCTGAACGTCAAGTCGCTGTTCTTCCTGACCAAGGCGCTGGCGAAGCCGCTGCGCGCGGCGGCAAGCGCGGAACGTCCGGCCAAGGTCATCAACATCGCCTCGGTCGACGGCATCTTCGTCAATCCGAGCGAGACCTATTCCTACGCCGCCAGCAAGGCCGCCGTGATCCATCTGACCCGGCGCATGGCGACGAAACTCATCAAGGACAACATCAACGTCACCGCGATCGCGCCGGGCGCGTTCAAGTCCGACATGAACCGGGCCGCGCGCGACCATGCGGACGATGTCGCCAAGCGCATTCCGGCGCGGCGCATCGGAACCGACGAGGACATGGCAGGGGTCGCGATCTATCTCGCCTCGCGTGCGGGCGATTACGTGGTCGGCAACACCATCGCCGTCGACGGCGGCGTGGTCTACGCCAATGCCGGGCTGGAGATCGCGGGGTAGGCGTCGCGCGTCAGGGGATTAGGGAGGGCAGGCGGCGGCGCCTCACACTCCGCTGTCATGCCCCGGCTTGACCGGGGCATCCAGTACGCCGCGGCTTCTCGGTATCCTTGCGTTGTCTCTGGAATACTGGATCACCCGCTTTCGCGGGTGATGACAGTCTTCGTATGGCGCGGTCGTCGCGTCTCGCAGGCCGCGCCTACGACTCGATCTTCACGTACTCGAAATCGCCGGGCTTGTTGTCGATGCCGACTTTCGGCGGCGAGATCCAGGAGGCGAACTTGCCGGTTTCGGTGACGGGCTGCATCAGCGAGGTGATGAAGTCGCCGTCGGCTGTCGAAGGCAGCCACTCGTCCTTGCGCTTCGCCCAGGTCGCATCGTCGATCAAAATGCCGTCGGGCGTCGCATGGACGTCCTTGAACTCGCCGATGTGGCGGTGGAAGGCGACGTTGGGCAAGGTCAGCTTGAAGTCGTAGCCCGCGGTCGAGATCACCTTGTTCCAGCGCAGCATGCCCTTGACGCAATCCTGGCTGTAATCGTCGCGCAGGCGCATGTTGAGCGCAGTCAGCGCCGGCTCGTCGACCAGCTTGATCTCGCCGTTGATGAACTTCAGCACCGGATAGGTGGCGTTCTTGAGCTGGTGATCGTCCTCGATCTGGGTCTCGTGATAGCGGCCCTTGATGCCGGCATTGAAGGCGTTGGCCGCGTTGGTCGAGACCTCCGAGCCGAACAGGTCGAGCGACAGCGTGTAGTGCAGGTTCAGCTTCTTCTGGATGGTCGGAAGATCAATGACGCCGAGCGCGCGGACTTTTGCGATGTCGGTGGGATCGGTGATGCCGGCTTCGCGCATCGCATCGCAGGTGCGCTGCACGACGCGGGTAATGCCGGTCTCGCCGACGAACATGTGGTGCGCTTCTTCGGTCAGCATGAAGCGGCAGGTGCGCGACAAGGGATCGAAGCCCGACTGCGCGAGGCTGTGCAGCTGCATCTTGCCGTCGCGGTCGGTGAAGTAGGTGAACATGAAGAACGACAGCCAGTCCGGCGTCGCCTCGTTGAAGGCACCGAGCATGCGCGGCGCGTCCGCATCGCCGGAGCGGCGGCGGAGCAGATCGTCGGCCTCCTCGCGGCCATCGCGGCCGAAATATTTCTGCAGCAGATACACCATCGCCCAGAGGTGACGGCCCTCTTCCACGTTGACCTGGAACAGGTTGCGCATGTCGTAGAGCGAGGGCGCGGTCTTGCCGAGATGGCGCTGCTGCTCGACCGAGGCGGGCTCGGTGTCGCCCTGGATCACGATCAGGCGGCGCAGCATGGCACGATGCTCGCCCGGCACTTCCTGCCAGGCCGGCTCGCCAAAATGCTCGCCGAACGGAACGACGCGATTTTCTTCCTGCGGCGCAAGCAGGATGCCCCAGCGATATTCGGGCATGCGGACATAGTCGAACTTGGCCCAGCCGCGCGGATCGACGGAGTAGGCGGTGCGCAAATAGACCAGCGACTCCTGGAAGCCTTCCGGCCCCATGTCGCTCCACCAGTCCATGTAGCCGGGATGCCAGCCTTCGAGTGCCTTCAGCACCTGGCGGTCTTCGGCGAGGTTGACGTTGTTCGGAATCTTGGTCGAGTAGTCGACGTTCATGATGTTCATGTTCATGGCCGTGCTTCTCCCTAAACTCTTGTCATATCGAATTTCGGCTTCTGGCCGCTGCCGTAACGGCGGAGCGCGCCCTCCTCGCCGACCGCGTTCGGGCGCTGGAAGATCCAGTTCTGCCAGGCAGTGAGGCGCGCGAAGATCTTTGATTCCATCGTCTCCGGGCCGACGAAGCGGAGGCTCGCTTCCATGCCGGTGAGGCTGTCGGGCGAGAAGCTGGCGCGCTCCTCCAGAAACACGCGGACCTCGTCGTCCCAGTCGATGTCGTCGAGCGCGAAGGTGACGAGGCCGAGCTCCTCGGCCTCTTCGGCGTCCAGGCTCGTGCCGATGGTGGCTTCGGCGCGTTCTAGATCGGCCGGGTCGGCCTGGAAGCGAGACTGAAGCCGCGTCAAACCATGGCTCATCGGATACGGGCCAAAATTCATCGCCGACAGCTCGATCGCGGGCGGCGGGCGGTTGTCGCCCTGGCGGGTGCCGATCAGCATGTAGGAACGGTCGGCGGCGAAGACGAGCTCGGCGAGCGTGCCGGCAAAGCAGGAGCCGGGCTCGACCAGCGTCACCAGCGTGCGCGAGGTGACGTCGATACGCTTGAGCACGCGCTTCCAGTAATGCCTGATCTCGTTGACCAGCCAGTGCGCCTTGTTGGCTTCAAGGAAGGCATCGGATGCGAGCACATGGGCGCGGTCGCCATGGCTCTTGAACACCAGCATGGCGATCTCGAGCTCGTTGATGCGCAGATGCAGGATGGCATCGTCGAGCTCGCGCGCGACCTGGAGCGGCCAGAACGCAGCGCCCTGCGCCATCATGCCGTCGATGTCGGCCGGCGCCGCCGCCTCCGGCGCCTTAATCGAGATGGTGGCGATGCGGGCGGCACGATCGACGTCGACGGTGACGAAGCCGTAGCGCAGGCTGGTCTCGTCGATGATGCGCCTGAGCGGCGTCAGCGCAATGCCCTTGCCGCTGCCGCTGCGCCTGGAGGCCGCGGAAAATTCCTTGACGCGCTCGGCGATCTTGCCTTCCAGCTTCGAGTTCGGCGCGATCTCGTCGACGAGACGCCACTGCACGGCGCGCTTGCCTTTCACGCCTTCCTCGATGGTGCAGAAGAAGTCGGCATGGTCGCGGCGCACCTTGCGCTTGTCGACGACGCGGGTGAGGCCGCCGGTGCCCGGCAGCACCGCGAGCAGCGGCACTTCGGGCAGCGCCACCGAAGAGGCACCGTCGTCGGCGAGGATGATGTGGTCGGTCGCGAGCGCGAGCTCATAGCCGCCGCCGGCGGCCGAGCCGTTCACCACGGTGATGAAGCGCTGGCCGGAATTCTCGGACGAATCCTCCATGCCGTTGCGGGTCTCGTTGGTGAACTTGCAGAAATTGACCTTGTGGGCGTGGGTCGAGCCCGCGAGCATGCGGATGTTGGCGCCGGCGCAGAACACGCGGTTCTTGGCCGAGCGCATCACCACGACCTTCACCTCGGGATGCTCGAAGCGCAGCCGCTGGATCGCATCGGCAAGCTCGATGTCGACGCCGAGGTCGTAGGAATTGAGCTTGAGCAGATAGCCCTCGAACAGGCCGCCGTTCTCGTCGACGTCCATGGTCAGGGTCGCGACGTCACCGTCGACCGCGAGCTTCCAGTGCTTGTAGCGGGACGGTTCGGTCTGGAAATCGATGAATGTCGCGCCGCCTGCGAGGCGCCGATCTTCCCCGGCCATGGGCCACCCTTGAGTTCGTCTTGGTTTTAACGTTAGATGCACAATAGTGCATATTTCAGAGCAAGTCTAGTCCTTACCAGCCAATACATGCACTTTGTTTCATGCCAGCGCCTAGGGCCGCACGATGGCGCCGAGTGCGATCCAGTCGGCCTTGGAGAGCTGGGGACGACCGAGCTTGGCCTGGAGCAAGGCCGTCAGCGCAGCAATGGGAAAGCTCTCGACAAAGCCGTCGCCGGCCGCCGCCTTGCGCGAGCTCAGCGCGCGCAGCTCCGCCAGCGCATCGCCAAACAGCCGTGCCGCCGAATGCGACCTTTGCATGCGCAACCGCAAATTCGCATTGGCGATGCGGATGCAGGCCCGCAGCAGAATGCGCTCGCGGCCGCCTTGGGGCGCTGCGGCCCACACCGCCTCCAGCACTTCCTGCGCTTCCCAGAAATAGCCGCGGTCGTTGAGCGCGAGCCCGTAGCGCAGCGCCGGATGGCGCGCCGGCACATGGCCGCGAAACGCCGAAGGCACCAGCGCCTTGGCCATGGCGAGCGTCTCGTAGTCGGCATCGAGCCCGGCCTCGCCCGGCACATAGGCCCATTGCGGCCACGGCAGCGGGCCGCTCGCATTCGGCGGCGCACTCATGCGAGGCGCGCCTCCGCAACATCATGCGGCGCGTCCCTGAAGTCCCTGATCGTCGCGCAGGGCCGCCTTTGCAAATTGCTCAATTGCGTCAAGCGTCGCCCCCGGCGCTTCACGATGCGGGGAATGGCCCGCGCCTGAAATAATTTTCAAATCTACCGGACAGTAACACTCTTCCTGCGCAATTTCGACCTGGCGCAGCGTCCCGTATTGGTCGTCCACGCCTTGCAGGACCATGACAGGGACGCGGATATAGGCGAGGTATTCCGAGATGTCCCAGTCGCGGAATTTCGGATCGAGCCAGGCGCCGTTCCAGCCGTAGAAGGCGTTGTCGACGTCCTTGTGCCAGCGCGCGAGCTTCGGCTTGAGATCGGTGGTCTCATAGGCGGTCTTGATCGCGGCGATGGATTTCACCGAGATGTCCTCGACGATGAAATGCGGCGCGATCAGCACGAGGCCGTTCAGGCGATGATCCTGGTGCGCGCCGGCGTAGATCGTCGCGATCGAGGCACCGTCGGAATGGCCGAGCAGGAGGCCGCGCCTGAAGCCGATCGCATCGAGCAGTTTCGGAAGCACCTCCAGCGCCTCGCGGTGCATGTAATCCAGCGGCCGCGGCAGCGCGACCGGGCTCGACTGCCCGTAGCCCGCACGCGAATAGACGAAGATGCCGGCACCGGTCGCCTCTCGAAGCTGTTCCGGGAAGTCGCCCCAGAGCCCGACCGAGCCGAGACCTTCGTGCAGCATGACGATGGTCGGTGCCTCCGCTGATTGCGGCGCGAGCCATTTATATTCGAGGCTGGCGCCACTGACGCTGAGGAAGCCCGTGGGGGTGAGGTTGGTCATGCTGTCGGTTCCATTCATTCCGTCATTCCGGACAACTCGCAAAGCGAGTTGATCCGGAATCCCGAGATTGCAGTCTGCGGATCGAGATTCCGGGTTCGCGCTTCGCGCGCCCCGGAATGACGAAGCCAATCAATTCGCCCCTTCCCGCAGCTTGAACCGCTGGATCTTCCCCGTCGCCGTCTTCGGCAGCGAGTCCACCACGTCGATCCAGCGCGGATATTTCCACGGGCCGATCTTCTGCTTGACGTGCTCCTTCAGCATCTCCTGCAAGTTCGCGGTCTTCGCGCCCTGACGCAGCACGACGAAGGCTTTCGGCTTCAAGAGGCCTTCCGGATCGGCCTCGGGCACGACGGCGGCTTCCAGCACCGCCGGGTGCGTGATCAGCGCGCTCTCGACCTCGAACGGCGAGACCCAGATGCCGGAGACCTTGAACATGTCGTCGGCACGGCCGCAGAAGGTGTAGCGGCCCTCGGCATCCCTGACATATTTGTCGCCGGTGCGGGTCCACGGGCCCTCGAAGGTGCGGCGGCTCTTGTGGCGCTGGTTCCAATAGCCTTCGCCGGCGGAGGGCGCATCGACCAGGAGCTCGCCGACCTCGCCGTCGGCCACGTCCTGGCCGGCCTCGTTGACGAGCCGCACCGCATAGCCCGGCACCGGCTTGCCGGAGGAGCCATATTTGATGTCGCCGGGCGCATTCGATAGGAAGATGTGCAAGAGCTCGGTCGAGCCGACGCCGTCGAGAATGTCGACGCCGAAGCGCGCCTTCCAGCTGTTGCCCACAGACTCGGGCAATGCCTCACCGGCCGAGGTGCAGATGCGCAAGCTCTTTCCGCCACGCTCGCTCTTCATCGTCTCGTCGTTGAGCATCGCCGCGAACAAGGTCGGCACGCCGTAGAAGATCGACGGGTTGTAGCGGTTCATCAGGTCGAACATGCGCGCCGGCGTCGGGCGCTCGCTGTTCAGCACGACGGTTGCGCCGACCGACATCGGGAAGGTCAGCGCATTGCCGAGACCATAGGCGAAAAACAGCTTTGCGGCGGAGAGGCAGACGTCGCTCTCGCGAATGCCGAGCACCTGCCTGGCGTAGGTGTCCGCAGTCGCCTGCAAGTTCGAATGCAGATGGCGCACGCCCTTGGGCATGCCGGTCGAGCCGGACGAATACAGCCAGAATGCCGGCTCGTCCGGATGAGTCGCGGCGGTGGTGAACTGGTCGCTCTCATCAGCGAGCTCCTCGGCGAGCTGCTTGTGGCCATTCTGCTTGGCGCCGGAGACGACGACATGCTCGAGATCCGGCATGCGGCCGACGACGTCCCTGATGACGGGATAGAGCGCTTCGGAAACGAACAGCACGCGGGCACGGCAGTCGGCGAGGATGTAGGCGTACTGGTCCGCGGTCAGCAGCGTGTTGAGCGGCACCGGCACGATGCCGGCGCGGATCGCGCCCAGGAACACGATCGGGAAATCGACCGTATCGAGCATGATCATCGCCACGCGCTCCTCGCGGCGGACGCCGAGACGGCGCAGCATGTTGGCGGCGCGGCGGCTCTCGCGCTGGAGCTCGCCATAGGTCAGCCGCGAGACGGTGTCGTCGAAGGCGAGCTTGTTGCCGCGCCCCTCCTCGACGTTACGGTCGAGCAGCCAGGTCACCGCGTTATAGGATCCCTCGCTCACGGACTTCTCCCCTGAATTTAGAATTATAATTCATAGAAAGACACCGCGGCGGCTTGCTGTCAATGCCAGCAGGCATTATGTTTCATTAAAACGCGCCGCAGGACATCTGTAAAGAAGGCTCATGACCGACAGTCCCGACGCCGAATCCCGCTTCCTCGAACAGCTCGGCCAGCGTGTGCGCACCACGCGCGCACTGCGCGGCATGTCGCGCAAAGTGCTCGCCAAGGTATCAGGAATCTCGGAGCGCTACATCGCGCAGCTCGAAAGCGGCAAGGGCAATGTCTCGATCGTGCTGCTCCGCCGCGTCTCCGACGCGATGGGCGCGCATCTCGAAGATCTGCTGCCCAGCGCCGATCCGACGCCGGACTGGCAGATGTTTCGCGATCTCCTGCGCAAGGCGACGCCCGCGCAGATCGCGCAGGCCAAGGACGTGCTCGCCGGCGGCAGCGCATCCGCGCCGCGGCGCGCGCCGTTCTGCGGCATCGCGCTGATCGGCCTGCGCGGCGCCGGCAAGTCCACGCTCGGCAAGATCCTGGCGAAGAAGGTCGGCTGGAGCTTCGTCGAGCTCAACAAGGAGGTCGAGCAGCAGAACGGCCTCTCGGTCGCCGAGATCATCGCGCTCTACGGCCAGGAAGGCTTTCGCCGCATGGAGCAGGCGGCGCTGCAACAGCTGCTCGCGCGCAACGAGTTGATGGTGCTTGCGACCGGCGGCGGCATCGTCTCCGAGCCTTTGACCTTCGACCAGATCCTGTCGTCGTTCTACACGATCTGGCTGAAGGCCGAGCCCGAGGAGCACATGGCCCGCGTCCGTCGCCAGGGCGACCTGCGCCCGATGGCGGACGACCGCTCCGCGATGGCCGAGCTGCGCAACATCCTCTTGAGCCGCGAGCCGCTGTACTCGCGTGCGACGGCGGTGGTGGACACGGCGGGCCTCTCCGTCGATGCCGCCGCCGCGCGCCTGATCGACGCGGTGCGCCCGGTGCTCCAGAACGAAGCGCGCAGTTTTGGTCTGCGCAGCGTGGCGCTGTAGGTCGTTTCGAGCTCGCTACAGCTACACACTCCACTGTCGTCCCGGACAAGCGCGCCACAAGCGCGCGCCGATCCGGGACCCATACCCCCAGGGAGAAGTTGTTGCGCGAGCTGGTAACCACGAGTCATCGCAAAACTACCCCCTTTGGTTGGGTCCCGGATCAGCGCTCCGCTTCGCTGCGCTTGTCCGGGACGACAGCAAGGATTTTGCGCGACCTCCAGCAACACTGTATCAACGATCAGCAAGCAAGCCTCGAGACAAATGATGACCGATAGCGACGTCGCAATCTCCATGTTCGAGCGGATCGGCGGCAGTGCCACGATCGACCTTCTGGTCGATCGCTTCTACGAACGGATGGACACGCTGCCGGAGGCGAAAGTCATCCGCGCCATGCATGCAGCCGATCTCGGCCTGATCAGGGACGTGCTGAAGCGCTACCTCACCGAATGGACCGGCGGCCCAAGACTCTATTCCGTCGAAAAGGGACACCCACGGCTGCGCCAGCGTCACATCGGCTTTGCCATCGGTGATGCCGAACGCGATGCGTGGCTCACCTGCATGCGCGGCGCGCTGGAGGAGACGGTCGCGGACGCTGCCGCGCGGCAAGACCTCGACAAGGCGCTGTCCGGCCTCGCCGACTGGATGCGCAACCGCTAGCCACCACACGGGCAAGGCCGGGCGCGCCGTCCACTTGGAGGGGCACCGCTGCGGCGCTATGCTGCGCGCGATGGACGCTGCCGCAAACCCCGATGTCATCCGTCGGCCCGCCTCGCCACGCCTTGCGCGGCTGGTCTCCAGCATCTCGTTCTATCGCGAGCGCGGCGTCGGGTTGGCCGGCTTCCGGCACGCGGCGCCGCTTGCGCTGCCTCTTCTCGTGAATTTGGGGACACCCTTCCGCATTGCGCTTGGGCGCGAGCCGGATGTTGCCGACGCTCAGCCGAGTTTCGCGGCTGGTCTCTTTCCCGGACCGGTCCTCATCGAATCCGATGGCCGCGCCGAATGCGTTCAGGTCGATTTCACCCCGCTTGGAGCGTATCGCTTCTTCGGAGGAGCAGTGCCGGATCTGACCGCGCGCATGGTCGGTCTGGGCGACATTCTGGGACGGGATGGCGAGAACCTCCGCGCCAGGGTTGCCGAGGCGGTCGGATGGCAGCGACGATTTGAGATCGTGGAAGACTTCGTGCTTCGTCGCGCTGTGCATGAGCCCTCGCCGGCGATCGCCTTCGCCCTCGATACGCTCTGGCGACGGGCAGGCGCGGTCCGGATCACCGAGCTTGCCACCGACATAGGCTGGAGCCGCAAGCATCTCACGCGCCGCTTCCACAACGAGATCGGCGTACCGCCGAAGACAATGGCCCAGATGCTGCGCTTTCATCGGGCCTGCTCACTGGCCCGCACGGACGGGACAGGCGGCTGGGCAGCCGTCGCGGCAGACGCCGGCTATGCCGACCAGGCGCATCTTGCCCGCGACTTCCGGATATTCAGCGGCGAGACGCCGACCGGATGGGCCGCGCGGCTCGATTTTGCGGATCCACGCCTGATGCGGGACGGCGGCGGGTAGCGTCTGGTCCCATTTGTTCAAGCCCGGCTGGCGGGATCCGAACTAGGCTTGGCGTTGCAATAGACCTGGATAATTTCCTGGATAATTTCCTGGATAATTTCCTGGAGAATTTCATGAACCAGCAGAATGGCTATGAAGCACCGCGCCTGTACCACACCATGCGCTGCAAGGATCCGGAGGCGATGATCGCTTGGCTGAAAAACGTTCTCGGCTTCGCCGAACGCGTGGTCTATCGCAAGGAGGGCACGGTCGTTCACGCCGAATTGGCATTTGGATCATCAATCCTCATGCTCGGTGCGCATCGCGATGATGCGTACGCAAAGCGGGTCGGCGACATCGGCGGCCACCGTACGGATGCCATTTATCTGGCTGTCGATGATCCCGACGCACTCTATGAGAAGGTGAAGGCGTCCGGTGCGACGATCGAAATGGAGCCCTACAATACCGATTATGGCAGCCGCGATTTCGCGGCGCGCGATCCCGAGGGCGGCCTCTGGAGCTTTGGAACCTATTGGCCCAAGGTCGGCGAAGAGTCGCTGCCGGGATAGGCCAGACGGTTGCTTCGGATGCCGCTCGGTGGGCGGGGCAATGCTCAATCGAGCCCGCAAGAGCGATGCGGCTGCGAACCCGTCCGGCTCTTCAGACCGACCAGTAATTCGGATGCGGGTAGGACCGCGAGCGGTCGCCCCAATCGAACTCGTCGCCATCGAACTCGCATGGACCGCTGCTGAACTCGTCCATCGTCAGCTCGACCTGGAACGCCTGACGGCCGCGATCGTATTTCAGCGCGCTCCACTGCACCGGATAATGGTGATGAGCACCGAGCAGCCCGCCGGTCTTGATCACGGCATAGGCGACCATTCCGCTGACCTTGTCGAGCATCAGCCGCTCGATCGTGCCGAGCTTCGTGCCGTCGCGCCCGTAGACGGCGACGTGCTCCACGCGATCACTGGGAACCATGGTGTGTTGCATGGCATCCTCCCTGTTCTCTTGTGCCGCGCGCATTATAGCCTGCCAGGCAGGAAGAGCGAAGTGCGCTGTAGCTACAGCAACTGCGAACGCACTGCTTCGGCGCCCTCGCGCAGCAGCGGCAGGAAGCGGTCGATCAGCTCCTGCGCCGGCACGCGGTCGACATGGGCGCCCATGTTGACGGCGGCGACGATCACACCATCGTAGCGCCGCACGGGAACCGAGATCGAGCGGAAATGCGGCTCGGCCTCGCGATCGACCAGCGAATAGCCCTGCGCACGGTCGGCCGTAATGCGCGCGAGCAGCGCCTTGGGATCGGTCACCGTCTGCGGCGTCAGCGCTTCGCGCGTCATTGTCTTCAGGCGCGGGGCGAGCTCGGCATCATCGAGCTGGCCGAGCATGGCGCGGCCGACCGACGTGCAGAACGCCGGCAGGCGGTAGCCGATCTCGAGCCCGCCTGAAAACATCCGCGCCGGACTGCTGCGCGCGACGAACACGACGTCGTCGCCATCGAGCACCGCGAGCGATGAAATTTCATTTGCCGCGGTCGCAACGCGATCGAGCACCGGTTGCAGAACCGCGACGAGCTGGTTGGAGCGCAGATACGAGGCCGCAAGGGTCAGCACGTGCGGCGTCAACGTGAACAGCTTGCCGTCACCACCGACGAAGCCGCCACGCTGGAGCGTGAACAGCATCCGCCGGGCGGTGGCGCGCGGAAGATCGGCGGCGCGGGCGAGGTCGCTCAGGGTCATCGGGCCGACCGTCGTGCCGAAGCATTGAAGCAGGCGCAGGCCGCGATCGAGGCTTTCGACGAAATCCGTCGCACGCTCATCGGTCTCGCTTCGCTTCAGCTTGGGCATGGCGTCGGGACTTTCCTGCAAAATAGTGCTTGCTGCCGATCCTAGGCATGTCATAATTCGCCCATTCGTTCAATAGGCGAACAAACGCCACTCCGAGATATGGGATGCACTCGCCATGATGAGCCAGGAGCAGAACGACCTGATCACCCGCACCGGGCCGAAGGACCCCTGCGGAAAGCTGATGCGGAGCTACTGGCAGCCGACGGCGCTGGTCGACGAGCTGGAAGGCGCGCGGCCGATCCGCCCCGTGCGACTGCTCGGCGAAAACCTCGTGCTGTTCCGCGACGAGCGAGGGCGCTACGGCCTGATCGATCGCCATTGCGCGCATCGCGGCGCCGACCTCGCCTTCGGGCGGCTCGAGCATGGCGGCCTGCGCTGCGCCTTCCACGGCTGGCTGTTCGACGCCACCGGCCAGTGCATCGAGACGCCGGCAGAGCCGAAGGATTCAAAGCTCTGCCAGAACATCCGCCAGCGCTCCTATCCTGTCGTGGAGAAGAGCGGCATCCTCTGGGCTTATCTCGGCGAGGGTGAGCCGCCTGCATTTCCCGAGATCGACTGCTTTGTCGCGCCTGATACTCACACGTTCGCGTTCAAGGGCCACATGGCCTGCAACTGGCTCCAGGCGCTCGAGGTCGGCATCGATCCCGCGCACGCCTCCTATCTGCACCGCTTCTTCGAGGACGAGGATACCTCCACCGCCTACGGCAAGCAGTTCCGCGGCGCCTCCGCGGGCAGCGACCTGCCGATGACGAAGATCCTGCGCGAATACGACCGTCCGATCATCAATGTCGAGCACACCGAATACGGCCTCCGGCTGATCGCGCTGCGCGAGATCGACGAGGAGCGCACCCATGTGCGCGTCACCAACCAGCTGTTCCCGCACGGCTTCGTCATCCCCATGAGCACGGAGATGACGATCACGCAGTGGCACGTGCCGGTCGACGACGAGAACTGCTACTGGTACGCGATCTTCACCAGCTACACGAACCCCGTCGACAAAAAGAAGATGCGCGACCAGCGGCTCGAGCTCTATGAGCTGCCCGACTACAAATCGCGCAAGAACAGCGGCAACGACTACGGCTTCGATCCGCACGAGCAGCAGACCGCGACCTATACCGGCATGGGCAACGACATCAACGTCCACGACCAGTGGGCGGTGGAGTCGATGGGCGCGATCCAGGACCGCACCAAGGAGCACCTCGGCCAGAGCGACAAGGCAATCGTGCAATACCGCCGCCTGCTGCGGCAGGAGATCGAGAAAGTCGGCGGCGGCGAGAAGCCGATGCTGTTCCTCGACGAGGCCAACGCGCGCAGCATCCAGGGACCGGCGACCATGGACGGCATCGGGCCGACGCGGGGCTGGGAGACCTACTGGATGGAAGTCGACGTCAAGCGCCGCCGCGGCGCGCCGTGGACCGCGCCGGTGCCGAAGGAGATCGACGGCAAGGTGCATCGGCTGACGGCGGCGGAGTGATTTTTGGGGCATCGTCATTCCGGGGCGATGCGATAGCATCGTACTATGGTGCGCACTTGCGCACCTGAGAATCTCGAGGTTCCGGGTCTGGTCCTTCGGACCATCCCGGAACGACAGCTATCGGGGAGCAATAGCAGTGACTTTCGTCGCGCGTCATGCGCTGTGGTCGGATGAACAGAAGGACGCGGCGCAACGCATGCGCCGCATCGTCGAGGAGAAGAACCTCGAGGTCATCCGCCTCGCCTTCCCCGACCAGCACGGCATCCTGCGCGGCAAGACCATCATCGCCGCGGAGGCGATCGCCTCGCTGGAGAGCGGCTGCTCCATCACCACCACCATGCTCGCCAAGGACACCTCGCACCGCACGGTGTTCCCGGTGTTCACATCGGGCGGCGGGTTCGGCATGAAGGAGATGGAGGGCGCAGCCGACGTGCTGATGGTTGCCGATCCCACCACCTTCCGCGTGCTGCCATGGGCGCCGACCACGGGCTGGGTGCTGTGCGATCTCCATTTCAATGACGGCCGCCCCGTGCCGTTCGCAACGCGCGGGCTTTATCGCAAGGTGCTCGATGAGCTTGCTGGCCGCGGCCACGATTTCGTCGCCGGGCTCGAGGTCGAGTTCCACATCTTCAAGCTCGACGATCCGCATATGCGTGCGGAGGACGCCGGCCAGCCCGGGACGCCGCCCTCGGTGAGCCTGCTCAGCCACGGCTACCAGTACCTCACCGAGCAGCGCTTCGATCAGATGGAGCCGGTGCTGGAGATCCTGCGCCGCGACGTCGTCGCACTCGGCCTGCCCTTGCGCTCGGTCGAGGTCGAGTTCGGGCCAAGCCAGTGCGAGTTCACCTTCGCGCCGAGGAAGGGCCTCGAGCCCGCCGACAACATGGTGCTGTTCCGCTCGGCCGTGAAGCAGATCGCGCGGCGCCACGGCTATCACGCCACTTTCATGTGCCGCCCCAAACTGCCGAACCTGTTCGCGAGCGGCTGGCATCTGCACCAGTCGATCGTCTCGCGCACCAGCGGCGAAAACCAGTTCATGGCGCAGGCAGGCGGCGAGCCGCTCAGCGCGTTCGGCCGCGCCTACCTTGCCGGCCTGCTCGACCACGCCCGCGCGTCCGCCGTGTTCACCACCCCGACCATCAACGGCTACAAGCGCTACCGCTCCTATTCGCTGGCGCCCGACCGCGCGATCTGGGGCCGCGACAATCGCGGCGTGATGATCCGCGTGCTCGGGGCTGCCGGCGATGCCGCCACGCGCCTTGAGAACCGCATCGGCGAGCCGGCTGCCAATCCCTATCTCTACATGGCCTCGCAAATCCTCTCCGGCCTCGACGGCGTCGATCGCAAGCTCGATCCCGGCCCGTCGGCCGACACGCCCTACGAAACCAAGGCGCCGCTGCTGCCGAAGTCACTGCGCGATGCGGTTGCGGCGCTGAAGGAGGATCCGTTCTTCCGCGAGAAGTTCGGTGCGGAGTTCGTCGACTACTACACCCACATCAAGAACGCCGAGATCGACCGCTTCCTCGCCGAGGTCACCGACTGGGAGCACCGCGAATATTTCGAGATGTTCTGACACCCCTCTCGACGGGCGGCCTTGGGGAGCACCATAGCGCACGGCTCACGCCGCTGTGAGGCGACTTCGTCCCGCCTGTTCCGACGACATCTCCCCACCATCCGACGAAGCCATTTTCCTCCCCCCTCGAAAACAGCCGGAAAGACACGGGGTCTAGAGTCCCTGCCGATGATCAACAACGGAGTTCGGTCATGTTGGGTCGATTGTTCAGTCTGATCTATCGCTTGTCCTGCCGGGCCACCCTGATCGAAATCGGCACGCACCACCTGTCGCGTTAGGCGCCGGCGCGTGCGAATTGGGTAAGACATATTGGCCAGATAACGGGGGTTCTCATGCGCAAGCTGATCCTGATCGCCGTGATGTCGCTGGTCGCAACCGAGGCCTATGCCGGTGGTCCGCGGAGCCTGAGCCTTGCGGCAACCAATTCGAACCAGCAGGCCACCGAGCCGCCGGCCGCGACGGCAACCGTGCCGGCGCAGACGACGCAGGCTCCGGCGGCAACGCAGGCGCCGAATCTGCAGACGGCGACGACCGCGCCGACCTCAACACCGCCAGCCGCAATCACTGCTACGACGCCGCCGACAGCAGCCGCACCGGTCGCGACCGGCCCGGTTGCCACGCCCCCCACTCAGTCCACTGCCGCACCGGTGGCCAGCACGACCGAAACGGCGAAGCCAAAGCGCCGCCAGCCGTCCACCGAGGCCCGCGTGATCCGCGAGCTGCACCGGCATGGGATTTATTGGTGATTGGTTCGCACCCCGGCGTCGTCCTGGCGAAAGCCAGGACCCATTACCCCAGGGAGCAGTTTGGCGAAGACGGGTCGTCCGGTACGGATACCACCTGCAATCGATGGATTCCGCGGTATGGGTCCTGGCCTTCGCCAGGACGACACCGAGAGATCGGCGGGAGCGCTCTGCCCCTCACCTCGCCGAGCCCGCTAGATCCCCAGATATTTGTGCTGCAGATCCGGCTCGGCCATCAGTTCGTCCGACGTGCCGCTCCACACCGTCTTGCCGCGCTCGATGATAAAGTGGCGGTCGCAGATGCGGGCGAGGTGATCGACGTTCTTGTCGACGACCAGGATCGACTGGCCCCGGCTCTTGAGCAGCGACAGGCAGTTCCAGATTTCTTCGCGGATCAATGGCGCAAGGCCCTCGGTCGCTTCGTCCAGAATGAGGAGCTTCGGATTGGTCATCAGCGCGCGGCCGATCGCCAGCATCTGCTGCTCGCCGCCGGAGAGCTGGTTGCCCATGTTCGACGCGCGTTCGGCGAGGCGCGGGAACATCACGTAGATGGCCGCGAGCGTCCAGGGATTGCTGCTGCCGAAGCGGTCGGCCGCCGCCGCGACCAGGTTTTCGCGCACGGTGAGGTTCGGGAAGATCTGGCGTCCCTCGGGCACCAGGCCGACGCCGAGTTTTGCGATCCTGTAGGACGGCTGCGTTCGCACCTCGGAGCCCGCAAAACGGATGCTCCCGGCGCGCGCCGGTGTCAGGCCCATGATGGAGCGGATGGTCGTCGTCTTGCCCATACCGTTGCGGCCCATCAGCGAGACCATCTCGCCCGGCTTGATCGACAGCGACAGGCCGAACAACACCTGGGAGAGGCCGTAGCAGGTCTCGATGCCGTCAACGTCGAGCAGCGTGTCAGCCATGGTGCGTCACCACATGCTGGTCGCCGAGATAGGCGCGCTTGACGTCCTCGTTGGCGCGGATCGCGGCCGGATCGCCCGAGGCGATGACGCGGCCATAGACCAGCACCGAGATGCGGTCGGCCAGCGCGAACACCGCCGGCATGTCGTGCTCGACCAGCACGATCGAGACCTCCCTGCGCAGCTCCTGGAGCAACTTGACCATGCGCTGGGATTCGGTGACGCCGAGGCCGGCCATGGGCTCGTCGAGCAGGAGCAATTTCGGTTTGCTGGCGAGCGCGACCGCAAGCTCCAGCTCGCGGCGCTCGCCATGGCTGAGCCTGTTCACGACGACGTCGGCGCGATGCAACAGGCCGACGCGGTCGAGCGCGGCATGGGCGGCGTCGCGCAAGCCCTTTTCCTTGCGCGCGTTGGCGAAGAAGCGGAACGAGGTGCCGGCATGGGCCTGCGCCGCCAGCGCGACGTTGTCGGCGGCGGTGAAGTCGAGCAGCAGCGAGGTGATCTGGAACGACCGCGCCAGCCCCAGCGCGCAGCGGCGATAGGCCGGCAGGTAGGTGATGTCGCGCCCGCCGAGCGAGACGCTGCCGGAATGCGGTTCGAGATGCCCGGTGAGCTGGCTGATCAGCGTGGTCTTCCCGGCGCCGTTCGGGCCGATGATGGCGTGCAGCTCGCCGGCCGCGACGTCGAGCGAGACGTTGTCCGTCGCGATGATGCCGCCGAAGCGGCGCACCAGCTTCTCGACGCGGAGCAAGGGTTCAGCCACGGCCAGCCCTCCCGAGCATGCCCATGATGCCGCCGCGCCCGAACAGCACGATCAGCAGCAGTAGCGGCCCCATGATCAGCGCCCAATATTCGGTGATCTGCGACAGGAACTCCTCCAGCAGCAGGAACACCACCGCGCCCATCACCGGGCCGAACAGCGTACCCATGCCGCCGAGGATCACCATCACCATGAGGTCGCCGGAACGCGTCCAGTACATCACGGCCGGGCTGATGAAGTCGGTGTTGTTGGCGAGCAGCGCGCCGGCAAGTCCGCACATCATGCCGGAGATGACGAAGCAGACCAACTGATAGCGCTTGGCGGGAAAGCCGATCGCCTGCATGCGCTGCTCGTTGGAGCGCAGGCCCTGCACGACGAGACCGAAGCGCGAATTGACGATGCGCCAGATCAGGAACAGGACGCCGAGAAGACAGGCGAGGCAGAGATAATAGAACTGCACGCGATTGCCGAGATTGATCAGCCCGGAGAAGTCGCTGCGCTTGTAGACGGTGAGGCCGTCGTCGCCGCCGTAACGCGCCAGCCCCGAGGCGACGTAATAGGCCATCTGCGCAAAGGCCAGCGTGATCATGATGAAATAGACGCCGCGGGTGCGCAAAGAGAGCGCGCCGATCACCAGCGCGTAGATCGCAGAGGCCGCCAGCGCGACTGGAAACTGGATGAAGCCGGAACCTACGCCTTCCTGCGCGAGCATGCCGACGGCGTAGCCGCCGATGCCGAGATAGGCGGCGTGGCCAAAGCTCATCATGCCGCCAAAACCCATGATGAGGTTGAGGCTCGCGGCGGCCAGCGCCAGGATGACGATGCGGGTGAACAGCGTCAGGATGAAGACGTTGCCGGATGCTTGCGAATAGAGCGGCAGCAGCACGAGGCCCGCCAGCATCAGGGCCGTGACGGCCTTGCTCACCGTGAAAGCCTTCATCGACGGTTGGCCGGAAACAGCCCCTCCGGCCGCACCACCAGCACGATCGCCATCACAAGATAGATCAGCATGGACGACAGCGCGGGCGCGGCGGTGGAGGCAGCGGCGCCGCTGAGCACCTGCCGCAGCAGGTTCGGCAGGAAGGCGCGGCCGAGCGTGTCGATCATGCCGACGAAGATCGCGGCCAGGAACGCGCCGCGGATCGAGCCGATGCCGCCGATCACGATGATGACGAAGGCCAGGATCAGGATGTTCTCGCCCATGCCGATCTGCACGGTGAGGATCGGCGCCTGCATCAGGCCGGCAAGGCCGGCGAGCGCGGCACCGAGACCGAACACCAGCGTGTAGAGCAGCTTGATGTTGATGCCGAGCGCGCCGATCATCTCGCGGTTGGAGGCGCCGGCCCGGATCAGCATGCCGATGCGGGTGCGCATCACGCCGAGATAGAGCAGCAGCGCGACCAGCAGCGCCACCACGATGATGGCGAGGCGATAGGCGGGATAGTGAATGCCGGGCAGGATCGGCACCGGCACGGTGAGCCAGGCCGGCAGCGGCAGCGCCAGGCCTGCCGGGCCCCAGATCAGCCGCACGGCTTCATTGAAGAACAGGATCAGGCCGAAGGTCGCGAGCACGTGGTCGAGATGGTCGCGGCCGTAGAGATGCCGCAGCGCCGTCATCTCGAGCACGATGCCGAGCACGAGCGTTGCTCCGAGCGCCATCAGCGCACCGAGCAGGAAGCTGCCGGTCCAGGCCGCGAAGGTCGCGGCGAAATAGGCGCCCATCATGTAGAGCGAGCCGTGCGCGAGGTTGACGAGATCCATGATCCCGAACACCAGCGTCAGGCCGGCGGCGAGCAGGAACAGCAGCAGGCCGAACTGCAATCCGTTCAGAAACTGTTCGACGACGAGCAGCATCAAGACTCTTTCAGGCGCACGCAGCGTCGCGCCGATGTTCGAACACGGTCGCCATCAGTGAAAGAGCTCCCCCTGCCTCTTCAAGGCCGAAAACTGGGTAATGGCAGTATCGTTCAGAGGCAAGAGCGATTTGACACCAAACATGCACTTTGTTGCATCCCGGCGCACACGGCCGAAACCTGTCCTGCGATGCAAGAAGGCTGCCGCGCAGCATGGGGCAACCTGCCGCACCCAAACGATCACCCTCCCCCCGGGTAGGCCGGGGAGAGGGTGAGGACGTCGTCGGAATGAAAGAAGTGAAGAAGGTTGCGTCTAGTGCGACGTCATCTGCCGGGGAAGATCGCCCGGCTCGGCGAGCACGCTGTTTGCCGTCGAGGCCTCCAGTGCGGCCATCCGGAACAGATAGGCAAGCGTCGTCAGTCCGGAGTCGTCCGCCATCTGCGCCAGCTCGAGCGCCATGTCGGACATGTAGCCGAGATTCTCGTCGTTGATTTGCGCCATGATCTGGCTGTCCCGCATCATATTCGACATTTCAGGCGCTCTTTCGTTGCGCGGCAGCGAGGCCGCAAAGGTTGGCACGGGCGACGGCGTCCAGACGCGGGCCGTCCTGTTGCACGATGGAAGGCATGCCGATGCGATCATGCAGGACATCGAGCGTCTGGCGACGAATGTCGACGGTGGCCGCCATGGTCCAGGCGTTCTCGACCAGAGCCGGCAGGCCGAGCGGCGTCACGACGAAGCCGGCCTCGTGGAAGCGCGGCAACCACCAGGTTTCCATGATCGCGCTGACCTGCGCGATTCCCTGGTCGAGGCAGAACTCCTGCACCGCCGCCATCAGTTGCAGGTTGAGCGCGCCGTCGCGGCGATCGCGGACGACGAAGTAGCGCGACCATTCCCAGATCAGCGGATCCGAGGGGCAGCCGCGAACCGCCGCCAGATGCGGGAAGACCTCGCTCATCATCGAGGGCTTGGTCGTGGGGTAGAGCCGGTGGCCGCCGACGACGCGCCGTCCCTCCAGCGCAAGCAGATAGACGGTATCCTCGTCGTCATAGGAATCGACCTCGCGGCCATCCGGCCTGCGCAGCGTCTCCCAGTGCCGCTCCTCGACAAAGATGTCATGACGCAGCCGGAAATGCTGCTCGAGTACGTCCTCGTATAAGTGGCGATTGACCGCGGAAATTGCGTGAATCATGGAAACCCCCATTCAGCCTCAATGGGGGGCAGCCTCTGCGAAAAGAGGCAGGTTCGATATTGGGAAATTTCCCAGTACGTCGCTTAGGGATTGATGATCTTGTGGCGAATCGCCAGCGCAACCGCATGCGTACGGTTGACCGCACCGAGCTTGCGCGCAGCAGTTGCAAGATGCTCTTCGGCGGTGCGCTGCGTGATGTGCAGGATCTCGCCGATCTCCCAGGCCGACTTGCCCTGCGAAGCCCAGGAGATCACCTCGCGCTCGCGCGGGGTGAGACGCGTCGACGGATACGGCGTCGGCTCGAGCAGACGGCGAATGTGGTCGAAGCCATACATCGCCATTAGGTGCAGCGCCGGCTTGCTGCGGGGATTGAGGTCGAGATGGACGCCGCCGAGCGACACCGCGGCTTCATAGCCGGTGAGCCCGTGGATCGGCACGATGAAGCCGCGCGACATGCGAAAATCGCCGGCGCGGTTCATCACCTCGGCCGCGCTCGGCTCGAGCTCGGCATCATAGGGCGCCTCCGACCACTCGAACGGATTGACCGATTGCCGGCACAGCCGCACCACGGGATCGAAGCGGTCATAGTTGTTCTGAGTGTAGAGATTGAACCATCCCGCCGGCCAGCGCTTGGCGAGCACCATCTGCGCAAACCGCTGATCGGGATTCGGCAATCCCGTCACAATGATAGTTTCGAAGCCGAAACGGCCGAAGGCCGCTTCAAGCGCGTTCATGGCGTCCGGTACCTTGCGATAGACACCCAGGCCTTCGATGAAGTCGAGCGCTTCCCGGCCATAATCGACGGCGGACATCGGTGCGTTTCCTGACCCTCGTCGTCCGCTATAGCACGTATTTGGGGGCTGCCTCAATTCGCTGCTTCCGTAGTTCTCCGGTAACCGCCTGCTCCGAAGCTTTAATCTACTTGTGGAAGAAGGGACGTCAAGTTACACCTGTGACGTACAAAGCGGGAAAACCACGATGGACGACGAGAACATCGCCCTCAACAGCGTGCTCGGCCTGGAATTGAACCGCGTGTTTTTCGCCGTCCGTGAAACGGCAAACAAGCAGAGGATCATCGAGTTCGCGCGCGAGGTGCTACAGAGCGAGCGCGCCGAGTTCGCGAACAGCGTATCGCCCGAAGGGCCGGCGAGCTAGCAGACGACGCCGATGCAACAGATCGCGCGACGCCGCCGCCCTTCCATTTGAACGCGCAGATTTTAGTCGAAACACGCCAACCGCGAAATTACTCCGCCATCATCGTCAGCGAATGAGCGGCGCCCTTACCCTCCCCTGGAGGGCATGGGAATCGCTCGCTGCGCTGCCATGGCTCGCCATTTGCCGCTGGCTGACCTCGCTTCTCTCGTGAGATGATCGCCGCACGATCCTCTTTCGGAAGCCCGGGACATGATGACGCTGCGCCAGGTTGAAGTGATCCGTGCCGTGATGGTGACGGGCACCATTGGCGGTGCGGCGAAGCTGCTCAACGTCTCGGCGCCGGGGATCAGCCGCCTCGTCAAATACACCGAGCGCTCGCTCGGCATCCGCTTCTTCCAGCGCCAGAACGGCCGCTACTTCCCGACGCCGGAAGCCGAGAACATCTTCGAGCAGATCAACGGCGTCTACAAGAAGGTCGACGACCTCTCGGAGATCATCTCCAAGATCGGCCGCGGCGGCCTGTCGGAATTGCGCATCGGCTCGGTGCCGAGCATCTCGCAGGTGATGGTGCCGCGCGCGATCGAGCGCGTCCGGCGCCGCTATCCCGATCTCGGCATCGACATCAACATCCTCAAGCTCGAGGAGGCCATCGACTATCTCCTGCTCGGCCGCGGCGAGTGCGTGGCGATGAGCTACCGGCTCGAGCATTCCGGGCTCGACTTCCTGCCGCTCGCCTCGGGCGAGCTCTATTGCATCGTGCCGCCCGGCCACGAGCTGGCCGGCCGCAAGCAGGTGTCGGCGGCCGAGATCACCCGCTACCCGCTGATCGGCATCGATCCGAACGACCCCTACGGCCGGATCATGGCCGGGATCTTTTCGCGCAACCGGCTCGATTACAACATCACCATCCGCGCGCGCTTCGGCACCACGGTCTGCGCGCTGGTGAAAGCGGGGCTCGGCATCGCCGTCATCGACCAGTTCACGGTGGCCCATGGCGGCTATCCCGGCATCGAGCTGCTCAAGATCACCGAGCCGACGCGGTTCGACACCTATATCGCGGTGAAGCGCGGCGCACCGCTGTCGCTTCACGTCGAGTATTTCATCGAATCCCTGCGCGCCGAGATGCGCGCGGTCGAGCCGTCCCGCGGCAACGGCAGGGCTGCGCCTGCGCGCGGACGGAAGAAATAACATGATGTTAGGTTTGCGGGGCATAAGGGTAATTGTGTTAGGCGAGGGAAGGGCTATCGTCGCACGCGGAAGCCCCCTTGGAATTGCGCAGGTCTCCCCGCTAATGGCCGGGACCGAACGCTCCCAACGAGACGATAGCGAACCATGTCGAAGCGCGGATACGCCGCCAGCAAGAAACTCCTCACCGGCCTGATCGGCGCGCCGATCGCGCATTCCGCTTCCCCCGCCATGCATGAGCGCGCCGCCGAGGCGCTCGGCCTGCGCGGTCACTACCAGCTGATCGAGGTCGCAGGCGCCGACGCGGCCGGACTGAGGCTGATGCTCGAAGGCGTGCGGCGGCTCGGCTTTGCCGGCGTCAACGTGACCTATCCTTACAAGGAAGCGGTGGTCCCACTGCTCGACGCACTGGCGCCGGGCGCCGCCGCGATGGGCGCGGTCAACACCGTCGTTGTCAGGGACGGCCGCCTGACCGGCCACAACACCGACACCACCGGCTTTGCGCGCGCGGTGGCGCCGCTGCTGGCGCCGTCTGGAAATGCGGTTGCCGTGATCGGCACGGGCGGCGTCGGCAAGGCGATCGCCTTCGCACTGGCGAGCCTTGAGGTCGCCGACCTCCGCATCTTCGACTCCGAACCGGCGCGGGCCGAAAAACTTGCCGCACTGCTTGCCAAGCATGGCGGCGCCAGGGTCGCGAAAAGCGTCGAGGACGCGCTCGACGGCGCGACCGGCCTCGTCAACGGCACGCCGGTCGGCATGCTGCCGAACCGCGGCATGCCTGTTCCGGCTGCGCTGCTGCACGAGAAGCTCTGGGTGGCCGACGCCGTCTATTCGCCGCTGATCACGCCGCTGCTGGCCGCGGCGCAGGAGCGCGGCGCGAAGATCATGACCGGGCGGGAGCTTGCGATCTACCAGGCCGCCGACGCTTTCGAACTGTTCACCGGCCTTGCCCCATCGACCGAAGTCATGGGAGAGGCTTTTGACGAGGTGATGGCGGCACGAAGCTCAGCCTATCACGCAGCGTAACCGAAGCGGCCGGACACAAGGCCGCGGACAACAACATCAGAGGGAACGGGAGGAGAGACGATGAAATCGACTATTCTGGCAGGCGCCCTGCTTGCCTTCGCGACTGCAACCAGCGTCCACGCACAGGCGATCAAGCTCGCCGACGTCGCCGAGCTGTCGGGCGGCGGCGCCACCGTCGGCACCAACTGGAAGAACGGCATCGACCTCGCGATCGAGGAGATCAACGCCAAGGGCGGCGTGCTCGGCCGCAAGCTCGAGGTCACCCATGCCGACTCGCAATCCAATCCGGGCGTTGCCCGCGCGCAAGTGCAGAAGGCACTCGATGCCGAGCCCTATGTGCTGCTCGGACCCGGCTATTCCGGCTCGGTGAAGGTCACCGCACCGCTCGCGGCCGAAGCCGGCATCGCGCAGATCATGGGCGGCGAAGCCGCCGAGCTGACGCAAGCCGGCAACAAGTTCCTGTTCCGCACCTCGTTCGGCCAGCAATCCTCGATGCCGAAGGTCGCGAAATACATCCACGACGAGATGAAGGCGAAGTCGGTCGCGGTGGTCTGGGTCAACAACGACTTCGGCCGCGGCGGACGCGACGTCGTCGTGAAGGAGCTCGACCGGCTCGGCTCCAAGGTCGTCGCCGATCTCTCCACCGAAGCAGGCCAGGCCGACTTCGCCGCCGACGTCGGCAAGATCAAGTCTGCCAATCCCGACGCCGTATTCGTCTATCTCAACGAGGAAGAGAGCGCGCGCATCCTGAAAGAGCTGAAGCGCCAGGGCGTCACCGCGCCGCTGATGGGCGAGACCACGCTGATCGGCCAGAAGGTGATCGAGCTTGCCGGCGATGCCGCCAACGGCGCGCGCGGCCATGTCGGCCTCACCACGGACGCACCGGTCGACCTGATCAAGGCGTTCCGCGAGAAGTTTTCCAAGAAGTACAATTACGTGCCGGACCACAACGGCCTGAAGGGCTACCTCGCCGTCTACATGGTGAAGGCCACCACCGAAAAGATGGGCAAGGTCGATTCCAAGGCGTTCGCCGATACGCTGCACGGCCTGACCATCAAGGCCGCCGACGAGCCGGGCATCCTGATGGACGTCACCTTCAGCGAGACCGGCGACATCGACCGCCAGAGTTTTCTGGTCGAAGTGGTCGAAGGCAAGCAGGTGGTGAAGCAGGTGCTGCCGAAGGTGAAGTGAGGCTTCTTTGCCTCTCCCCGCACGCGGGGAGAGGCCGACGCGCGAAGCGCGGCGGGTGAGGGGGAGCTTCCGCGAGTCCAACTGTCACTGACTTCGCGGAGACTCCCCCTCACCCCGACCCTCTCCCCGCAAGCGGGGAGAGGGAGAGGAGAGAGGGGAAAATGTCCAATCTGTTCGATCTTCTGGTCGCAGGACTTGCCACCGGCGCCATCTATGCACTGGTCGCGGTCGGCTTCACGCTGCTGTGGCAGACCTCGCAGACCATCAATTTCGCGCAGGGCGAGTTCGTGATGCTGCCGGCGTTCCTGATGCTCGCGACGATGCATGTTGGCGCGCCGTTCTGGCTCGCGATCATCCTCGGCATCCTGCTCTCGATGATCCTGCTCGGCCTCGCCTTCAAGATGCTGCTGGTCGATCCGATGATGCGCCATGGCGTGCTGCCGCTGGCGATCGCGACCATGGCGCTGGCGATCGGCATCAAGGAATCGGTGAAGCAGTTCTTCAGCGCGGAGGCCTCGCCCTTCCCCTCGATCGTGCCGACCGGCGATATCTCCATCCTCGGCCACGCCGTCTCGCTGCAAAGCATCGGCGTCCTCGTCGTCGCCATTCTTGCAGTCTTCGGCCTGACCTCGCTCCTCAACCGCACCTCGCTCGGCCACCAGATGCAGGCGGCCGCCCAGAATCCGACGGTGGCGCGCATCATCGGCGTGCCCGTGGAGCGCATGATCCTGTTGACCTTCCTGATCAACGCCTTCCTGGTCGCGCTGGCCTCGCTGCTGATCACGCCGATTTACCTCGCGAAATTCTCGTCCGGCGAGGTGCTGGGCCAGGCCGCCTTCATCGCGGCGATCGTCGGCGGCTTCAACCAGGTGCGCGGCGCGATCGCGGGCGGCCTGTTGATCGGCGTGCTCGACAATCTCGCGGCAAGCTACGTCTCGACGCAATACCGCGCGGCCGTGCCGCTGATCTTCCTGATCGTCGTCATCCTGTTCCGGCCGCAAGGACTGCTCGGCCGCGCCGAGGAGCGCACGGTATGAGCAGCTTTGGCAAACCCCTGAAGATCGCGCTCGGCCTCATCGTCATCGCCGGCCTGATCATCGTCCCCATGAACTTCAACCGCTACGGCCTGTTCATCCTGAGCCAGTGGGCGGTGATGACCATCGCCGCGATGGGCCTCAACCTCACGCTCGGCTATGCCGGCCAGGTCTCGCTTGCCCAAGGCGCCTTCGTCGGCATCGGCGCCTATGCGGCGGCGATCATGACCACCCATGGCTGGCCGCTGCCGGTCGCGATCCTGGTTGCGATCGTCTTGAGCTTCGGCGTCGGCTGGGTGCTCGGCTATCCCGCGCTGCGCGTGCAGCACCACTACCTCGCTTTCGTCACGCTCGCCTTCTCGACATTGGCCTTCCTCGTGTTCCGCAACGAGAGCTGGCTGACGGGCGGCATCTACGGCATCTCCAACATTCCGCGCCCGCATTTCTTCGGAATCGCGACCAACAAGCCCCTGCCCTTCTACTATGTCTGCCTCGGCTCGCTCGCGATCGTCTCGCTCGCGGTGTGGTGGCTGATCCGCTCGCCCTGGGGCCGCGCCTTCATGGCGCTGCGCGAAAACCCGCTGCGCGCGCAATCGCTCGGCATCGACACAAGGCGCTACACGCTGATGGCGTTTGCGATCGGCTCGGCGCTTGGCGGCGTTGCCGGCGCGCTCTACGCGCCGCTGACGCAATATATCGATCCGGTGCCGTTCAACCTGTCGCTCTCGCTCGATCTACTGATGATGGTGATCGTCGGCGGCGCCGGCTTCTATTTCGGTCCCTTCCTGGGCGCGATGATCGCGGTGCTGCTGCCGGAATGGCTGCGCTTCACGGAAGGGTATTACCTGATGCTCTATGCGATCGCGGTGATGCTGCTGCTGATCTGGTCGCCGACCGGCATTTTGGGAATCCTCGACCGCTATCTCGCCGAGCGCCGCACCAAGGCGGCCTCTGCGCTGCGCGCCGTGGCAAAATCCCGGCTGGAGACGGTGCAATGAGTGCGGTCCTCGAAGTCACCAACATCAAGAAGAATTTTGGCGGCATCAGCGCCGTCGCCGACGTCAGCTTCGACGTGCGCGAGGGCGAGATCCTCGGTCTGATCGGACCGAACGGCTGCGGCAAGTCCACGCTATTCAACTGCATTCTCGGCCAGCTCACGCCATCCGGTGGCGAAGTGAAGCTCGACGGCAAGGTGGTCACGGGGCTGCGCCCCTCCGAGCTCAACAAGCTCGGTGTCAGCCGCACCTTCCAGCTGTTGCAGGTATTTCCAAAACTGTCGGTGCGCGAGAATTTGATCCTCGCGGGACAGGAGCACCAGGGCAACATGGCCTCGCGCCTGGTCGGCCGCTCCGATGCCGGGCTGACGGAGGCCGCCAACCAGATGATCGGCTTCTTCAAGCTCGATCACCTCGCGGCTGAACCTGCCGGCGGCCTCTCCTACGGCCAGCAGAAGCTGCTCGATGCCGCCATGGCTTTCATGGGCGGACCGCGCCTCGTGCTGCTCGACGAGCCCGCCGGCGGCGTCAACCCGTCGATGCTGGCGGACCTGAAGGACCGGCTGGTCGCGATCAACCGCCAGAAGAACGCGACCTTCGTCGTGATCGAGCACAACATGGAGTTCGTGATGTCGCTGTGCTCGCGCGTGATGGTGATGGCGGAAGGCAAGGTGCTGGCGATGGGACGGCCGGACGAGGTCCGCAAGAACCCGGCCGTGATCGAAGCTTATCTGGGACATTGAGGGCACGAGCCATGAGCGACCCGATCCTCTCGGTTCACAATCTCGTCGGCGGCTACGGCAAGATGACGATCCTGAACGGCACGACGTTTTCCGTTCCGCAGGCCACCATCACCACCATCATCGGCCCCAACGGCGCCGGTAAGTCGACCGTGTTCAAGGCGATCTTCGGCCTGCTCAAGCTGCGCGAGGGCAAGGTCAGTTTTGCCGGTCGCGACGTCACGAACTTAAGCCAGCGCGCGCTGCTCAATGCCGGTGTCTGCTACGTTCCGCAGGGCCGCAACATCTTCCCCGAGCTGTCGGTGCGCCACAATGTCGAGCTCGGCGGCGTCGCCGCCGGAAAGGGTCTCGACCTGCCCAAGCGGATCGAGGCGGCACTTGACCTGTTTCCGGCGCTCCGTCGCAAGTCGGCACAGCAGGCATCGACGCTCTCGGGCGGCGAGCAGAAGCAGCTCGAGATCGCCCGCTCGCTGCTACTCGAGCCGAAGCTCGTGCTGATCGACGAGCCCTCGATCGGCCTGTCGCCGCTGATGGTGCAGCAGACCTTCGACATCCTCAAGAGCCTGCGCGACCGCGGCGTCACTATCCTGATGATCGAGCAGAACGCGCGCTCGGCGCTGGAGATCTCCGATATCGGCATCGTGCTCGAGCTCGGCCAGACCCGCATGGTCGACGGCGCGAAGCGCATCCTGAACGATCCCCGCATCGGCCAGCTCTTCCTAGGGGGAGCCATGGAGGAGACAGCAGCATGAACAAGCGCTCGATCGCGACCGTCTCTCTCTCAGGGGCGCTGGATGAAAAGCTGCGCGCCATCGCAGCCGCCGGCTTCGACGAGGTCGAGATCTTCGAGAACGACCTGCTGTCGTTCGGCGCAGGCCCGCGCGACATCGCAAAGCTCTGCCGCGATCTCAACCTCAAGATCTGCGCGTTCCAGCCGTTCCGCGATTTCGAGGGCATGCCGGAGCCGCAGCGCGCGCGCAACTTTGCCCGCGCCGAGCGCAAGTTCGACTTGATGCAGGAGCTCGGCACCGACCTGCTGCTGATCTGCTCCAACGTCTCCCCCAGCTCGCTCGGCGGCATCGACCGCGCCGCGGACGATTTTCGCGAGCTCGGCGATCGCGCGGCCAAGCGGGGCTTGCGCGTCGGCTACGAGGCGTTGGCCTGGGGACGGCACGTCAACGACTACCGCGATGCCTGGGAGATCGTGCGGCGCGCCGATCATCCCGCGATCGGCGTCATCCTCGACAGTTTTCATGCACTCGCCCCGGGCTTTCCGGTCCGCGCGATGGCCTCGATCCCCGGCGACAAGATCTTTCTGGTGCAGCTCGCCGACGCACCAAAGCTCGAGCTCGACATCTTGTCCTGGAGCCGGCACTTCCGCTCGTTCCCCGGCCAGGGCGATCTGCCGGTCGGCGAATTCATGGCGGCGGTCGCGGCGACCGGCTATGCCGGACCGCTGTCGCTGGAGATTTTCAACGACCAGTTCCGCGCCGGCTCGGCGGCCCAGACCGCCATCGACGGCCTGCGCTCGCTGATTCTGCTGGAGGACCAGCTTGCACCGGATTGGCCGAAGCTCGTCAGCGAACCACTGGCGCCGAAGGCCAAAAGTCACGGCACCGGCTTCATCGAGTTTGCCGTCAACGAGACCAAGGCCGGCGAACTCGCCCGCCTGTTGTCGCAGCTCGGATTCCGCAAGACCGGCGAGCATCGCAGCAAGGCGGTGGAGCGCTGGTCGCAGGGCAAGGTCGAGCTCGTCATCAATTGCGAGACCGACGGCTTCGCGCATTCGCACTACGTCACGCACGGCCCCGGCGTCTGCGCCATCGCGCTCGACGTCGACAATGCCGGCCTTGCCATGCAGCGCGCCGAAGCATTGAAGACGCGCACCTTCTACCAGCCGGTCGGGCCGGGCGAGCTGGAGATTCCGGCGATCCACGGCGTCGGCGGCAGCCTGCTTTATTTCCTTGATCAGGCCGGCAAGAACTGGGACACCGATTTCGAACCGGTTGCGAGCGAGGCGAGCGCGGACGCGCTGCTCGCCGTCGACCATATCGCGCAGTCGATGCCCTATGACGAGATGCTGTCCTGGCTGCTGTTCTACACCGGCATCCTCGACCTCAAGCGCCTGCCGCAGATGGAGATCGCCGATCCCAGGGGCCTCGTGCAGAGCCAGGCCGTCATCAACGGCGACCAGAGCCTGCGTTTCGTGCTCAACGGCTCCTCCGCCAACCGCACCCTGCCGGCCCGCTTCATCTCGGAGTTCTTCGGCTCAGGCGTGCAGCACGTCGCGTTTGCATGCCGGGACATCTTTGCAGCGGTCGCAGCGATGCGCGCCCGCGGCGCGGGCTTTCTGGATATTCCCGACAACTACTACGACGACATCGAAGCCAAATACGACCTCGCGCCCGACCTGATGGCGCAGCTACGCGCCAACCACATCCTCTATGACCGCGAGGGCGACGGCGAGTTCTTCCAGGTCTACACCCACATCTTCGACGAGCGCTTCTTCTTTGAGATCGTCGAACGAAGGAATTATCAGGGCTTCGGCGCGGCCAATGCCGGGATCAGGCTCGCGGCGCAATCACGCGAAGTGCGGCCCGCGAGCATGCCGCGGGTGTAGCTCTTCACCTCTCCCCGCTCGCGGGGAGAGGCCGGAATTCGCGCGTAGCGCGGATTCCGGGTGAGGGGGAGTCTCCGCGAGAGACATGACAATCGGGAGCACCACTCTCTCAATACGTCGTTGCCAGCGCAGCGAAGCAATCCAGAATCCCTCCGCGGAAAGGCTCTGGCTGCGCTCGCAATGACGATGTGGGGAATTTCGAGGAATTCGACTCGCTCCGTCCTCGCGGAGACAGCCCCTCACTCCGCCCCTCTCCCCGTAAGAACGGGGAGAGGGAGAGGAGAGAGCTCGCCCAACCAGCTCACTTCATCGCGCACTTCTGATGGAAGCGATCCTGGTCGTTCTCGACGATGGTGGCGACCGTCTTCAGCGCGAGCTGGCCATCGGCGTCCTTGACCACGTCCTGGAGATAGAAGCTCTGCACCGGGATGTGGTTGTTGCCGTACTTGAACGCACCGCGCAGCGACTTGAAGTTGGCCTTCTCCATCTCGGCCTTCATCGCGTCCTTCTTGCTGGTGTCGCCCTTCACCGCGACGACGGCGCTGTTGATGAGCTGGGCGGCGTCGTAGGTCTGGGCGCCGTAATAGGTCGGACGCAGATTGGGGTACTTCTTGCGGTAGTCGGCAACGAAGCGCTTGTTCTGCTCGTTGGGCAGGTCGTTCACCCACTGCTGCGCGCCGGGAACCCCTAACGCGTTCTCCTTCTGGAGCGGCAACGACAGCTCGTCGACGGTGAAGGCGGTGTAGAGCGGCATCGTGCTCTTCAGGCCGGCCTGGGTATATTGATTGAGGAACTGCACGCCGGCGGCACCGGGGTAGAACACGAAGATCGACTCGGCGCCGGAAGCGCGGGCCTTGGAGAGCTCGGCGGAGAAGTCGAGCTGGCTCGGCCAGACCGTGTATTCTTCGCCCTTGATCTCACCCTTGAAGGTGTTCTTGAGGCCCGCGAGCATGTCCTTGCCGGCCGCGTAGTTCGGCCCGATCAGGAAGACGCTCTTGACGCCCTTCTGGTTCATGTAGAGGCCCATGGCCTGCGGCGTCTGGTCGTTCTGCCAGGAGGTCGAGAACACGTAAGGTGAGCAGAGCTCGCCGGCGAGCTGCGACGGGCCGGCATTGGCCGAGATCAGGAAGGTCTGCGAGTCCACCGCGGTCTTCAAGGAAGCCAGCAGCACGTTCGACCAGATATAGCCGACGATGAAATCGACCTTGTCGGACTGCACCAGCTTCTCGGTCTTCTGCTTGCCGACATCGGGCTTCTGGCCGTCGTCCTCGTAGATCACCTCGACCGGCTTGCCGTCCATCTTGCGGCCAAGATGATCCAGCGCCAGCTCGAACGAGTTGCGCATGTCATTGCCGATCACGGCGGTCGGGCCGCTGAAGGTCGAGACGAAACCGATCTTGATGGTGTCGCCGGCGAATGCCGGATTTGCCAGCACCAGCGCCGCTGCGCCCGCCAGCCAGAATGCCGTCCTCATAACCACTCCCCTCCTTATTATTGATCCGGGAAACGGGGTGATCGCCGCCCCGGGCCTGTCTCTATTGAACGCAAAATCTGTCGAGCCGCCAATGGCTCAGCACCCGTCCCTGCACCATATTTCGCCCCCATCGGCGATGGCAAGAAATATAATTCTACTCACTTCGGTGGAGGCTGCGGCGCTTTTTCGCGGCACGACGATACGCCCAGCCTATTCCGCGATTGATGACGGCTATTGGACCGCGGGTCACTTTCCGCACTTAAATGAAACAGAGAAGCAGCAAGAGTCGAGGGCGCATCATGACCACCACACCCCATCGTGTCGTCATCGTCGGCGCCGGCTTCGGCGGGCTGGAGGCGACCTACCGGCTGGCGGGCACCCCGGTCGACATCACGCTGATCGACCGCCGCAACCATCATCTGTTCCAGCCGCTGCTCTACCAGGTCGCGACCGCATCGCTTGCGACCAGCGAGATCGCCTGGCCGGTCCGCCATCTCATGCGCGACCGGCGCGAGGTGACGACGCTGTTCGCGACGGTCAGCGGCGTCGATGCGACGAGGCGCTGCGTGCTGATCGACGACGGCAGCGAGGTGCCCTACGACACGCTGGTGCTCGCGACCGGCGCGCGTCACGCCTATTTCGGCCATGACGAATGGGAGCAGTTCGCGCCCGGCCTGAAGACGCTGGAGGACGCGACCACGCTGCGCCGTCACATCCTGGTGGCGTTCGAGCGCGCCGAGCGCGAGACCGATCCGGCCAAGCGCGCGGCGCGGCTGACCTTCGTCATCGTCGGCGCCGGCCCCACCGGCGTCGAGCTCGCCGGCACCATCGCCGAAATGGCGCATCACACCCTGCCGGAAGATTTCCGCAACATCGATACGACCAAGGCGCGCGTGGTGCTGATCGAGGCGGGGCCGCGCGTGCTCGCAGGCTTCGCCGACGAGCTCTCGGCCTATGCACAGGCGTCGCTGGAGAAGATCGGCGTCGAGGTCGTGCTCGGCCAGCCCGTCACCGAGATCGACCGCGACGGCGTGGTCTATGGCGGCACGCGCCTGGACGCGAAGACCAAGATCTGGGCCGCGGGCGTGCGCGCCTCGCCCGCCGCCGAATGGCTGGGCGTGCCGGCCGATCGCGCCGGCCGTGTGCAGGTCGAGGCCGACCTGACGATCCCCGGCCATCCCGAGATCTTTGCCATCGGCGACACCGTGACGATCAGTGCCTGGGAGGGCAAGCCGGTGCCCGGAATCGCGCCCGCCGCCAAACAGCAGGGGCGGCACGTCGCCGAGACCGTCAAGGCGCGCCTGCGCGGAGAGACGAAGGGAGCGTTCCGCTACAAGCACTCTGGCAGCCTTGCGCAGATCGGCAAGCGCCTCGCGGTGATCGATTTCGGCCGCATCAAGCTGCGCGGCACCATCGCGTGGTGGATCTGGGGCATCGCCCACATCTACTTCCTGATCGGCCTCCGCCACCGCCTCAGCGTCGCCCTGAGCTGGCTCTGGATCTACGCGCGAGATCAGCGCGCTGCGAGGCTGATTACGCAGGGGAGTAGTAAGGTGGTGGGGTGACGGCTTCTCCCTCTCCCCGCATGCGGGGAGAGGGTCGGGGGTGAGGGGGAGTCTCCGCGGGGACAGTAGGAGTCGAATCCTTCGATGCTCCCCCACCGTCATTGCGAGCGCCGCGAAGCAATCCAGGGTCTTCCCGCGGAGGAATTCTGGGTTGCTTCGCTGCGCTCGCAATGACGCGTTGAAAGATCGTCGTTCCCGCGGACATGTGACTCGCGGAAGCACCCCCTCACCCGGATTGCATCTTCGATGCAATCCGGCCTCTCCCCGCAAGCGGGGAGAGGCAAAGAGCAATTACTTCACCAACTCGCAACCGCCCTCCGCAAGCGGGCGAAACGCCTGCTCCGCCGGAATCGTCGAGACCAGCTTGTAATAGTCGTAAGGGTATTTTGACTCCTCCGGCCTCTTCACCTCGAACAGATACATGGGATGCACGACGCGGCCGTCCTGACGGATGGCGGTGTCGCCGAACAGTTTGTCCTTGCCCCTGAACTTCTTCATCTCGGGCACGGCGTCCTTGGAGTTGTCGCTGCCGGTCGCCGCGACCGCGTTGAGATAAGCGAGCGTGGAGGCATAGACGCCGGCCTGGTTTCCGCTCGGCATCTTGCCGTTCATCCCCGGTCGCGCACCGAAGCGCTTGGCAAACGCGCGGGTGTCGTCGTTCATGTCCCAGTAGAAGGCTTCCATGAGCTGGAGGCCCTGCGCGACCTTGATGCCCATGCCGTGGACATCGTTGATGAAGAGCAGGAAGGCGACGAGCTTCTGCCCGCTTTGCTGGATGCCGAACTCGGCGGCCTGTTTCACCGCATTGATGGTGTCGCCGCCGGCATTGGCGAGGCCGATCACCTGCGCCTTCGAGTTCTGCGCCTGCAACAGGAAGGAGGCAAAGTCCGACGTGCCGAGCGGGTGCTTGGAGGAACCGATCACCTTGCCGCCATGCGCCTCGATATATCTCTGCGCTTCGGCCTCGATGCCCTTGCCGAGCGCGAAATCGACCGTGAGGAAGTACCAGTCCTTGCCGCCGCGCGACACCATCGCGGCCGCCGTGGTGTTGCCGGTCGCCCAGGTGTCGTTGACCCACTGGATGGTGTTGGGCGAGCAGGCCTTGCCGGTGAGATCCGAGCTCGCCGTGGACGACGCCAGGAAAGTCATGCGGCTGTCGCGCAGCAGCGTGTTGATGGAGAGGCCGACCGCAGAATTCGGCACGTCGACGATGGCATCGACGCCCTCGACATCGAGCCATTTGCGCGCAATCGCATTGCCGACATCGGCCTTGTTCTGGTGGTCGGCATAGACGATCTCGACCTTGATGTTCTTACCCCCGCCGTTGAAATCCTCGGCCGCCATGCGCGCGGATTCGACCGAGCCCATGCCGTTGGTGTCCTGGAAGATGCCGGAGATGTCGTTGAGCACGCCGATGCGCACGACGTTGTCGGAGATTTCGCCGCTTGCTGCGCCGGTCACGAGGCTTGCGGCCAGCGCGAGCGTCCATTTCAGGTGTTTCATCGTTCCCTCCCCTTATGTGTGTCGCGCCGGTCGTCGCCGGCACGTTTGGAATTCAGACCTGTCGTTCCGGCAGTCTCAGCACGAGCCCGTCGAGCGCGGGCGTGATCATGATCTGGCAGGACAGCCGGCTGTTCGGCAGTCGCTCGGTGGCGGTGCCGTCGAGCAGCGCGTCTTCGTCATCTGCCATCGCGGGCAGGCGCGCGAGCCAGGCTTCATCGACATAGACGTGGCAGGTCGCGCACATGGCATTGCCGCCGCACTCGGCCAGGATACCGTCGAGGCCATGGCGGGTCGCGGCCTGCATGGCGCTCTCGCCGCCCGAGGTCTCGACACGGTCGGACTTGCCGTCGGCATGGATGAAAGTAATCGCGGGCATCGAGGCTCCTCGTCAGGCCGGGGTGATGGTCACAGGCAGGCCGTCGAGCCCGCGTAGCGTGTTGTTGAAGCGGCGTTTCGGCTCGCCCGTGATCTCGATCTTCGCGATGCGCCGCGCCAGCGCCGTCAGCATCACTTCGCCTTCGAGGCGCGCGACGAGCTGGCCGACGCACATGTGGATGCCGGAGCCGAATCCGACATGGCCGGATGAGCGGCGGGTGACGTCATAGCTGTCGGGCTTGTCCCAGCGGCGCGGATCGCGATTGGCGGCGGCGAGAAACATCAGCACCTTCTCACCTTCGCCGATCGTCGCGCCCGACAGTTCGACCTCACGTGTGGTGGTGCGGAAGAAGGTCTGCACCGGGCTTTCGAAGCGAACCGCCTCCTCGAAGGCGCTGCGCGCGAGTGAGAGATCGCCGCGCAGGCGCTGCCATTGCTCCGGAAAGCGCGCGAGGCAATAGACGGCCGCTCCGATGCCGTTGACGGTGGTGTCGAGGCCGGCCGAGAGCAGCGAGCGCACCAGCAGCGGCGCTTCGCTGGCCGTGATGGCGCCCTCATCGACCTGGGCATGAATGCAGGCGCCGAAGCCGCCGGGCGCGAGGTTCTCGCGCTGGCATTGCTCGGCGACATAGGCCTGATGAGGCGTCGAGCGCGCGATCGCCTCCTGGCGCAACTGGTTGGGCGGCCCGAACGCGTTGAACACGACGCTCGCGTAGGGAATCAGATGCTCGCGCCCCTCGGATTTCAGCCCGAGCGCATCCGGGAAGATCGAGAGCGGATAGGCCTCGGCGAGGTCGGCGATCGCATCGAAGCTGCGCTTTTCGATCAACGCGTCCACCCGCTCCTCGGCCGCCGCGGCAAAGCGGTCGCGCACCTGCTTCATCACGGTCGGCGACAGCACCTTTGACAGCACGGCGCGGGTCCGAGTGTGCGCGGGCGGATCGGCCTCGAGGATCAGGCTCGGCGGCCGCCACGGCGTCTCCTTCTTGAAATCGGAGAGGCCGACGCCGCGGCTGGAGCAGAACGTCGCGGGATCGTTCAGCACGGCGTGGACCTCGGCATAGCGCGCCACGCCATAGACGTTCCACTTGTCGAGATAGACCACCGGCCCCGCCTCCCGCAGCAGCTCGTGCGCGGCATAGGGGTCGGCAAAAAAGTTCATGTCGAAGGGATCGACGTCGAGATGCGGGACGCCTGATGCCGCGGAGCCGGGTGCGCTCATGGAAGTCCTCCCTCATTTTGATCTTGTGAAAGGGCCGCGCTTGCCCTTAGGTCTTCGGGCACCACGCGAGTCAAAAGCCCGATATGCCGCCGTCCTCGACCAGAGCCCGCCAAAAGCCCGCGCCCGCCGAGACCGGGCCGACGCTCGATCTCGATCGTTACGTCCCGGCGTTCATCACCTTCATCGCCAACAAGCTCTCGAACAGCGCGACCGCCTTCTACCAGCGCGAGTTCGGCGTCAACGTCACGGAATGGCGGATCATGTCGCTGCTGGCGATCGAGCCCGGTATTCCCGCCTCGCGCATCTGCCACGTCATCGGCTTCGACAAGGGGCCGGTGAGCCGGACGCTTGCCGGCCTTGAGAAGCGCGGGCTGGTGTCGATCCGCACCGACCCGAACGACGGCCGCACCCATTCGATCGCGCTGACGGCGAGAGGCCGCGCCACCCATGACAAGGTGATCGTCGCGGCGTTCGAGCGCGAACGGCGCCTGCTGTCCTGCCTGAGCAAGGACGAGCGCGACGTGCTGATCGATCTGCTCCGCCGGCTGCACGAAAATCTCGGCGCGGTGACGGGCAGCAGCACCGCCTGACGCACCGCGCGTGAAGCGCGCCGCATCGCCGCTTTCAGGCATGCGCCGGCATTTGCCCGCGGCACCATTCCTGCCGAGCATTGTTTCCTCCGAGATCAGGCGCGGCGGTTCGTCCACCGTCATCCTTGTCCGGAACGGTTCGCACAAATTAGTTGCTTAGGCAACAAAAGAATCGAGCAGGATATTGCGGCAGGTTGGCTGGCCTATTGGCAGTCTGTCTCACACTCAGCTCGTCATTCCGGGGCGCGCGTAGCGCGAACCCGGAATCCATCGTGAAACAGCCCCTGCGGTGAAATGGATTCCAGGTTCGCGCCAAGAGGCGCGCCCCGGAATGACATCGAGACGACCAGGACTGCGCTATTGCGCGGTTGCGTCATCGCCTCGATGAGGCGCCGCCTCCGCGTCAATTCACCCGACGCACCCAATCCACTCCCCCGCCGCATCGTCATTCAGCCGCGCCACCGCCTCCGCGCGCCGCGTCAGCACCGCGCGCTGGTTGATGTAGCCCTTGTCGGTGATCTCGCCGCCGTCGACCGATGGCGGTTCGGCGAGCAGCAGCGCGCGCGTGGCGTGGCCGGAGGAATTGGCGCCCTGCTGCTTCAGCTTCGCAAGCCCCTGAGCGATCGCACCCCTGATCTTGTCATGTGCCAGCACATCATTCACATCGGCCGTCTCCGGCAAACCGGCATGCCCACGGCACGCCAGGATGTTCGGGAACACCAGGAAGCGCACCTCGTCGCCGCCATGACCGGCGACGACGATATCCTGCGCGAGCGGCGCCAGCGCGGCGATGCCGGCGAGCCGCAGCGTGCCGACGCTGACCCAGGTGCCGGAATTGAGCTTGAAGTCCTCCGCGACACGCCCGTCGAAGAACAGGCCGCGCTCCGGCCGCGCGCTATCAGCAAGCTTCACCGCATCCCCGATGAGATAAAAGCCCTCGTCGTCAAACGCCTGCCTGGTCAGCTCGGGCGCCTTCCAGTAACCCGGCGTGACGTTGGGGCCGCGCACGCGCACTTCCAGCTTGTCGCCGGAGGTGACGAGCTTCAGCTCGGTACCGGGTATCGGCACGCCGATATTGCCGGAGCGCTCGGCGAGGAAATGGCAGTCGGTCGCCAGCGGCGAGGTTTCCGTCGAGCCCCAGGCCGATACCATCGGCAGCGGGCGGCCGACGGTTTCGACGGACAATTGTTCGAGCGCGTCCCACAGGTTCTGCGGCAGCGCTGCGCCCGCGTAGAAGGCGAACTTCACCTCGCTGAAGAAGCGGCGGCGCAACGCTTCGTCACCGCGCAATGCCGCGATCAGCATGTCGAAGCCGCGCGGCACGTTGAAATAGACCGTCGGCATCACGCTTTTCAGGTTCGCGAGCGACGTCGCAAAGAGACCGGGCGCAGGCTTGCCGCCGTCGATATAGAGTGAGCCGCCGTTGCGCAGCACCAGGTTGAAATTGTGGTTGGCGCCGAAGGTGTGGCTCCAGGGCAGCCAGTCGAGAATGACGAGATCGCTGCCAGCCTGTTCGAGGAAGGTCCAGGTCTGCGCCTTGGCCTGCTGGCTCGAGGTCAGCATGCGCTGGGTGTTGATGACGGCTTTCGGCGTGCCGGTCGAGCCTGACGTGAACAGGAATTTTGCGATCGTGTCCGGCGTCACCGCGGCAAAGGCTTTTGCGACGTCGGCAATTTCGGGCGTTGCCGCAACGGCGCTGAAGGCGAGTGCGTCGGCGTCAGCGCCGTTGCCGCTGATGATCTGCGCCTTGTGCAGCGGCTCGATCGCAGCCAGCGCCGCCGCGAACGGCTTCGTCGCGGAGACGTAGATCGCGCCCGGCTCGAGCAGCGCGATCATGCTCTTGAGCTTGTCGAAATCCCTGGACATCAGCGAATAGGCCGGCGAGATCGCGGCGGAGGGCACACCGACATGCTGCGCCGCAAGCGCGAGCAGCGCATGGTCGATACTGTTGTCGGAGAGGATCACGAGCGGGCGTTCGGCGCTGAGGCCTTGCGACAGGATCCATGACGCCGCGCCACGCACCTGCCGCAATGCCTGCGCGTAGGTGACCGTGGTCCATGGCGCTTCGGCATTGCCGCGCTCGGCGAGGAAGATCGCATCGGGCGTCTGCCGCGCCCATTGCTCCAGCCAGTCGCCGATGCAGCGCGCGCTGTCGTGCAACGGCTCCGGCGAGCGCAGCACGATGCTGCCGTCGGCGCGATGCTCGGCGATCGTCTTGGGCGCTGCGAACAGACTTGACGCGTCACCGCGTAAGGCGGCTGTCATGTGTTTCCTCCTCCGCCCGGATGTCCGGATCGGCCGCAGCCTCGTTCCGGACTGCCTTGGCCATTCTGCCTTGGCCATAATGTTGGGCACGACAATTGTTGTCGTCAACAACAATCTTCCGCACGGCCGTCCGAGGCGCTACAAGGGATGCATGGCAGGAGACGCGACGTGACAGCCACGGTAGCCCAAACTTCCCCACGCAAACGCGCCGGCAACGGCGCGGCGCGGCGGAACGACGCGGACGAGATAGGGCTCGACGCGCTGGTCGGACACGCCGGCTACGCGGTGCGGCGTTTCCAGATCTGGATCTTTCAGGACTTCATCAAGACGCTGGGCGGGGTCGACATCCGGCCGACGCAATATTCGGTGCTGACGGTAATCGGCGCCAATCCGGGCCTGTCGCAGATGGCGGTGGCCAAGCGCCTCGGCATCGAGCGCGCCCGGCTTGTGCATCTGCTCGACAGCCTCGAACACCGCAAGCTGGTGAAACGGGTCAAGTCGAAGGCGGACCGGCGCTCCCACGCCCTGCACCTCACCGCCCAGGGCGAGACGGCGCTGGCGAAGTTCAAGCGGCTCGCCGACGAGCACGAGCGCCATGTCGAGGCGAAGATCGGCAAGGAGAACCGGGAGCGGCTGCTCCAGATCCTCGCTGGCTTCACCTGATCCAGACTGCCCAAAATTTGCGCAAATGCCCGGAACAAGGCGTTGGCGCGATGCCCCGCCCGGCCGCCGAAATATCCCCCAACCTACTGATCTCCCGATAATATCCGGAGCAGCCGCGCTGCCCGGATTCTGTACACAATGGCACATCGCTTGCTTCAATCCGGGTGAGGACATGTTGCCGGAGTTTTGTCGCCATGAGGGCTGAAAATGGGGGCTGAACAGCCTGAAACGATCGCCGCGATTGTGGCCGCGCATCGCGCGGGCACGCTCACGCCGGCACAGACGATCGCGCGCAGCTACCAGCGCATCCGCGACCACAACGATCCCGCCGTCTTCATCAGCCTGCGCGACGAGAAGGACGCGATCGCGGAAGCTGAAAAGCTTGCCGCGCGCCCGGATGCCGCCAGCATGCCGCTCTATGGCGTCCCGGTCGCGGTGAAGGACAACATCGACGCGCTGGGCTTTCCGACCACGGCGGCCTGCCCCGCCTTCTCCTACACACCGACCCATGACTCGACCGCGGTGGAGCGCCTGCGCGCGGCCGGCGCCATCATCATCGGCAAGACCAATCTCGACCAGTTCGCAACCGGCCTCGTCGGCGTACGCTCGCCCTACGGCATTCCCAAAAATTCGATTCGCGAGGATCTGATTCCCGGTGGCTCCAGCTCGGGCTCGGCGACCGCCCTCGGCGCCGGGCTGGTGCCGCTGACGCTCGGCACCGACACCGCCGGCAGCGGCCGCGTGCCGGCCATGCTCAACAACATCGTCGGGCTGAAGCCAAGCCTCGGCATGATCTCGACCGCGGGACTCGTGCCTGCCTGCCGCACGCTCGACTGCATCTCGGTATTCGCCTTGACGGTGGACGATGCTGCACTCGCACTCTCCGTGATGGCGGGACCTGACCAGGCCGATCCATTCTCGCGCGACCGGCCGCTCGGCGCGCTGACGCCGTTCCCCGCAAACCTGCGCCTCGGCGTGCCGCGCAACGGGCAGCTGATCTTCTTCGGCGACAAGAAGGCGGAAGCCGCTTATGGCGAGGCGCTGAAGCGCTGGACTGCGCTCGGCGCGACGCTGGTCGAATTCGACCTCGAGCCGTTCTACGAGACGGCGCGACTGCTCTACGAAGGGCCCTGGGTTGCCGAGCGCTATCTCGTGATCAAGAACCTGCTGGCGTCCGCGCCCGATATGATCCATCCGGTGACGCGCGAGATCACCGCGGCCGGTGCGCGGCTGACGGCGGCGGACACCTTCTCCGCGCTCTATCGCCTGCAGGGCCTGCGCAAGATCGCCGAGCGCACCTTTGCCAATATCGATGCGCTGGTGCTGCCGACGGCGCCGACCGCGTATACGACCGCGCAGGTGCTGGCCAACCCGATCGAGCTCAACAGCCGGCTCGGCACCTACACCAATTTCGTCAACCTGCTCGACCTCTGCGGCCTCGCCGTGCCGGCATCGATGCGCGCCGACGGCATCCCGTTCGGGATCACGCTGCTGGCGCCGGCCGGCCGCGATGCGCTGCTTGCGAGCATCGGCCGCGTGTTCCATGCGGATACCAGGCTGAGCGTCGGCGCGAAGGGCGTCGCGCAACCCGCGCTCGCGCCGCTTGCCGCAGGCGGCATCGACGAGATTCCGATCGCCGTCGTCGGCGCGCATCTGTCCGGCATGGCGCTGAACGGCGAGCTGAAGGCGCTGAACGGAAAGCTGATCGAGGCGACCAGGACGGCGGCGGACTACAAACTCTATGCGCTTCCGACCACACCACCGAAGCCGGGCATGCTGCGCGTCGCAGCCGGCAAAGGCGCGGCCATCGAGCTGGAGATCTGGTCGCTTTCTGCGGCTGCGTTCGGCAAGTTCGTCAACGCGATTCCGGCGCCGATGGCGATCGGCACCATCAGGCTCGCCGACGGCCGCAGCGTGAAGGGCTTTCTCGTCGAGCCGGAAGTGCTCGGCGAAGCGCGAGACATCACAAGCTACGGCGGTTGGCGCGCGTATATGGCGGAGGCGGCCACGGCGTAGCTCTCGTAGGGTGGGCAAAGTGTAGCGTGCCCACCATTACCATTAGCTAGGATAGATGGTGGGCACGGCGCTTTGCGCCTTTGCCCACCCTACGACACGAGTGCGCGGCGCTAAACCGACACCGCGTAGATCTCGTACTCCCCGCGCACCAACTCGATGTGGGCGCGCATGGCGGCGGCGGCGCCCTGCTTGTCGCCGCGCATGATGGCGACGACGACGCGGTCGTGCTCGGCTTGCGATTTGGCGAGACGGCCGAGGTTGCGGAACTGGGCACGGCGGAACGGCTGCACGCGGACGCGGGTCGCCAGCGTGATCTCGGCGATGTAACCGTTCTGCGAGCCGGCATAGATCGCGTTGTGGAAGCGCTCGTTGACCTCGTGGAAGCGATCGGGATTGCCGGTGTAGCTGAGGACACGCAGCTCTTCGTGGATGGCCTCCAGACCGTGGCGTTCGGCGGCGGACATGCGCTCGGCCGCAAGGCCGGCGCACAGCGCTTCCAGCTCCGCCATCGCCTCGAACATGCTCTTCAGCCGTTCGATCGACGGCTGCGCCACCACCGCGCCGCGGTGCGGCCGGGCCTCGACGAGGCCGCTCGCCACCAGCTGGCGCAGGGCCTCGCGCACCGGCGTGCGCGAGACGTTGAAACGCCGCGCGATGTCGGTCTCGTCCAGCGGCGAGCCGGGGGCCAGGGCTCCGCGCACGATCTCGTCGGCGAGCTGAAGACGCAGTTCCTCGGCGCGCGTGACCTTCTGCACCGACGGCAGGGCCCGGTCGACGCGGGGCACCACCGACTCGGCCGGCAGAGTTCCCTGCGGAAGGTCGTCAAGCGTCATTCGATCAGGTCTCTTTCGACTCGTCGATGATGCTGACATGGGCGGCGACGACGCGCCAGCCCTCCGGGAAGCGAATCCAGGTCTGCATCTGCCGGCCGACCTTGCCGGGCGCCGTGTCGCGATAGAACAGGGTGGAGGCGACGGCCGTGTCGCGGCCATAGCTGCTGATGACGGTTTTCGCGGTGCGACGGTTGAGGCCGACCGGCGAGCGGCCGGCGCGGAAGCCGGAGATCGCCTCATAGCCATAGAGGTTCTCGCCGATGCCGTAGCGCAGCGTGCGGGGATCGTTGCGGAACAGCTCGCCGAGCACGGTTACGTCGTTGGTGACCAGGGCCTGCTCATAACGATCGAATGCGGCTTTGACTTCCGCGATCACCTCTGGGAGATCGATCTCCATCTCAGAATCCTCTCGGGGCTGGCGCTGCAACAACGCCCATCCGTTCCAACGTATGCGCGACGCGCAACGCGATATCCTCGCGCCAGGGCGCGGCGATGATCTGCACGCCGATCGGCAGCGGCTCGAGCGGCACCGGCACCGCGACCACGGGCAGGCCGATGAAGGAGATCGGCTGGGTGTGGATGCCGATATTGGCGCGCACCGGCAGTTCGACGCCGTCGAGATTGAAATTCACCTGCCCGAGCTTTGGCGCAGTGCACGGCGTCGCCGGCGCCAGCAGCACGTCGACCGATTTGAAGATCTCGGAAAACTGCGCGCGATACCAGCGGCGGAATTTTTGCGCGCGATCCACCAGCGGCGCGGGCACCATGGCGCCCGCGATCAGGCGGTCGCGCACGGCGGGATCGAAATCGTTCGGACGCTTGCGCAGGCGATCGAGATGCAGCGAAGCGCCTTCGGTGGTGGAGATGACGTAAGCCGCCGCGCGGGCACGCGCGGCTTCGGGCACCTCGACGATTTGCGTCGCGCCGAGCGCCTTGGCGACGCGGCTCACGGCTTCGACGGCCTCGGGAAACACGTTCTTCTGGAAGTAGCCGCCGGCGATCGCGATGCGCAGGTCCGAGACCGGATTGGCGAGCAGCGGCACCGTCGGCTCCAGACCGCGTGTGGTGCAGGCGGCATCGCCCGCATCCGGCCCCTGCATCGCATCGTAGGCGAGCGCGAGATCGGTGACGGTGCGCGCGAACGGACCGAGATGATCGAAGCTGGCGACGAACGGAAACGACCGCGCCCGCGACAGCCGACCATAGGTCGGCTTCAGACCAAAAATGCCGCAGAACGAGGACGGCACGCGAATCGAGCCGTTGGTGTCCGAGCCCAGCGCAATCGGCACCAGCGCGCCGCCGACGGCGCTGCCGGAGCCGCCGGAGGAGCCGCCGCTCATGCGCGTCGTGTCGTGCGGATTGCGCGATGGACCGTCGTGAATGTTCTCGCCGGTGAAGTCGTAGGCGTACTCGCCCATGTTGAGCGCGCCGACCAGAACCGCGCCGGCCGCTTCCAGCCGCTCGATCAAGGTGGCGTCGCGCTTGGCGGGCGCGAGGTCGCGGTTGATCTTCGAGCCGGCACGCGTCGGCAGGCCCGCGACATCGAACAGATTCTTCACCGCGAAGGGCACGCCGGCGAGCGGGCCGACCTCCTTGCCGGCGGCAATGTCGGCGTCGATCGCACGCGCTTTCGCAAGGGCGCGCTCGGCGGTGACGTCGGTGAAGGAATTGAGGATGGTGTCGTGCTGCTTGATGCGCGCAAGCGCGGCTTCGATGGCAGCGAGGGCGGACATCTTGCCGCCAGCCACCGCTTTGGCGATATCGGCAGCACTCATCTCTGGCTTGGTGGTCATGGCGGCGTCAGACGGAGAAGATCGGCGCCGGCTCGGTCTCGTCCGGCAGCGCGAATTCGTCGACGAGGCGGGCGAGCCGCAGCGACACTTCGAGATTGGCGCGAACCGCCGGCCTCCAGGCCTCCTCGATCGGCAATGCCAGCGCTTTCGATACGGCGTCGATATAATCGTCCAGCGGCTCGGCCATCACGCTCCCAAACAATCAGTGTACCGGCAACGGCGGATGAGGGATCGCCGTCAGCAGCTCCTTGGTGTAGTCGTCCTGCGGATCGCTCAAAACCCTCTCGGAAGAGCCTTCCTCGACGATTCGACCCGTCCGCATCACAATGACACGATCGCACAGCAAGCGCACTACGTTCAAATCATGCGAGACGAACAGATAGCTCATACCTAGCCGCGCCTTGAGGTCCTGGAGCAGATTGAGGACCAGGGCCTGGACCGAGACGTCGAGCGCCGCCGTCGGCTCGTCCAGGATGACGAGTTTCGGGTGCAGGGCAATCGCCCGGGCGATGCCGACGCGGGCCTTCTGGCCGCCGGACAATTGGTGCGGAAACCGATCCAGCAGATTGTGCGGCAGGCCGACCATGGTGGCCAGCTCCTCGCAGCGGGCGCGCAGCGCATCGCGGCCCCTGACGTCGCCGAGCTGCATGATCGGGTCGGCGATGGCGCGCGCGGCGGTGAAGCGCGGATTGAGGCTGTCGGTCGGGTCCTGGAACACCATCTGGATGCGGCTGCGCTGCGGCAGCCGGGCAAACGAGGCCGGCGCGATGCCGCCGATGTCCTCGCCGTCGAACTGGATCAGGCCGGAGGTCTGGTCCAGGAGCCGCATCACCATCATCGAGGTGGTCGATTTGCCGCAGCCGGATTCGCCGACCAGGCCGACGCTCTCGCCATGGCCGATCGAGAAGCTGATGCCGTCGACGGCGCGGAATACATCCGGCTCCACCGGCGGCTTGCGGCCGAACAATTTGCCGAGCGTGGCCGTGGCGCCCTGGCGGGGATACTCTTTCACGAGCTTTTCGATGAGAAGGAGCGGCTGTTCGCTCTTCCCCCTCTCCCCGCTTGCGGGGTCGCGACGAGCTTCGCTCGCGCTGAGAGGGTTGGGGTGAGGGGGCGTCTCCGCGAGCACGGTGCTTGGAGAGTCCCCCTCACCCCCCGCACTTCGTGCGTCGGCCTCTCCCCGCACGCGGGGAGAGGCGAAGGAAGCCCCCTCCTCCTCCGGCAGCAGATCCCGCAGGCTCACGCCGAGCCGCGGTGTCGCGCGCATCAGCTTCTTGGTGTAGGGGTGCTGCGGGTTGGCGAAAATGTCGGCGGCCGTGGCGGTCTCGACCACGCGACCCTTTTCCATCACCACGACACGGTCGCAATAGGCGGCGGCCAAACCCAGATCATGCGTGATCAGGATGGTCGACATCGCGCGGCGCCTGGTCAGCTCGACGATCAAATCCATCACCGCCTTCTGGGTGGTGACGTCGAGGCCCGTGGTCGGCTCGTCCGCGATGAGGAGCTGCGGGTTGCAGGCCAGCGCCAGCGCGATGACGACGCGCTGGCACATGCCGCCGGACAGTTCGAACGGATAGGCGTGGTAGCGCTCGCGCGGGCGGGCGATCTTGACCTGCTCCAGCGCCTCGATCGCCTTCTCACCGTGATCGGCGACCTGGGCCTGCTGCACATGGGTGCGCAGCACGTCCTCGATCTGGTCGCCGACCTTGCGGATCGGGTTCAGTGCAGCGCGCGGGTTCTGGAAGATCATCGAGACTTCGCGGCCGCGCAGGTCGCGCATCTGGTCTTCGGTCGCAGCCTTCACGTCGATGCCGGAAAACATCACCGAGCCCTCGGCGATCCGCCCCGCCCGGTCGAGGATGCGCATCACCGCATAGGACGTCACCGACTTGCCGGAGCCGGACTCGCCGACGATCGCCAGCGTCTCGCCCTTGGCGACGGAGATGTTGACGTGCTGCACCGCCTTCACGATGCCGCGGCGGGTGGTGAATTCGACCGTGAGGTCCTGGACGTCGAGCAAGGGCTGGGCCGTCATAGATGGCTCCCGTCACTCAAAAAGTGCGAAAACAACCCCATGCACAGTAGAATGGCGTTGGAATCATTGGGGAATCTTAGCAGGGGCTTTGCCATCACGTCCTCCGCTGCGGGTCGACGATGTCGCGCAGGCCGTCGCCGAGGAGGTTGAAGCAGAACACGGCGATCATCAAAGCGAGGCCGGGGAACAGCGCGATCCACCATTCGCCTGAGACCATGAAGCCCGCGCCTTCCGCGACCATGATGCCCCATTCGGCGGTCGGCGGGCGGACGCCGAGGCCGATGAAGGACAGGCCGGCGGCGTTGAGGATGGCGTAGCCCATGGTCAGCGACATCTGCACGATCATGATCGGCATGATGTTCGGGAGAATATGCACCAGCAGGATGCGGAATTCACCGTTGCCGGACAGGCGCGCGGCCTGCACGAAGCCGGCATTGCGGCGGACATTGGCCTCGGCACGCGCGACGCGGGCATAGAGCGGGAAGTTCACGATCGCGGTCGCAAGAATGATGTTCTGCACCGTGTTGCCGAGCGCCGCGACGATGCCCATCGCCAGCACGAATAGCGGAAACGCCATGATGGTGTCGGCGATGCGGCCGACGATGCGGTCGGTCCAGCCGCCGAAATAGCCGGCCGCGATGCCGGCGAGGCCGCCCATCAGGAACACCAGCACGACGGAGGCGATCGCGATGAAGGTATCGAGACGCGTGGCCACGACGACGCGGCTGAAGATGTCGCGGCCGAGCTGATCGGTCCCGAACCAGTGCGCCGCCGAGGGCGCTTTCAACGCCGCGGCGGTGTCGGAGGCGAGCGGATCATACGGCACCACATAGGGACCGAAGATCGCGGCGATGAGGATCACAATCAGCAGGGCGAAGGCAAAACCCGTGACCTTGTTTTCGCCGAGAACGTAGCGGGTCTGTTCGAGGATCGCGACCAGTCCCGAGGTACGGGCGGGACCGACGGGTTCAACAGCAGGCGCAACGGAGCTCATGATTTAGCCCTCCAACCTGACGCGCGGATCGATTACGCCGTACAAAATGTCGATCACGAGATTGAGCAGCACGTACATGACCGCCATGGTCAGCACGAAACCCTGCACCGGCGCGAAGTCCGACGAGATCAGCGCTTCCACCGCATAGGATCCGATGCCGGGCCAGGCGAACACTTTTTCCACCAGCACGTTCGCACCGAGCAGGAACGAGAACACCATGCTGAGCGTGGTGATCACGGGCAGCATCGCGTTGCGGAAGGCGTAGGTGACGATGACGGTCGCCGGCGACAGGCCGCTGGCGCGCGCAGTGCGGACGAATTCGGAGGCGAGCACCGCCAGCATCGAGGCGCGGGTCATGCGCGCGATCGGTGCCAGCGAGAAGATCGCAAGCGTGGTGGCCGGCAAAATAAGCTGGCTCAGCGCCGAGCGGAACGCCTCGAGGTCGCGCGCGATCAGGGTGTCGATCAGATAGAAACCGGTCACCGTCGGCGGCGCGCTGTAGAACACGTCGAGACGGCCGAGCGGCGCGGGCGACCAGCCGAGCCGGAAATAGAAAACGTAGACGAGAACGAGCCCGGTGAAGAACACCGGCAGCGAGACGCCGGCCGTCGTCGTGACGCGACAGAGGTGATCGACCCATGATCCCGGCCGCGTCGCCGCCAGCACACCGAGCGGAATGGCGATGACGATCGAGACGATGAGGCCGAGCAGCGTCAGCTCGGCCGACGCCGGCAGGCGGTTGCGGATCTCGGCGGCGACCGGCTGGCCTGTGGTGAGCGAGTTGCCGAAATCGCCATGGGCGAGGTCGTTGGTGTAGCGGAAGAACTGCTCGATCAGCGGCCGGTCGAGGCCGAGCTTCTTCCGGATCTGCTCGACGGCCTCTTTCGTCGCGGCGGGACCGGCGAAATACGCGGCGGGATCACCAGGCAGCGCGCGCGTCAGCAGGAAGGTGACGATGACGACGCCGATCAGCGAGGGTATCGCGAACATCAGGCGCTTGCCGATCATGGTCAGCATGGGAGTGCTCTCCTTCTGCCTAGCCATTGGAAGCAAATTCGAACGACCTGCTCAGCTGCGTTCCCTCCCCCCTTGTGGGGGAGGGCTAGGGAGGGGGGTGGCTCCGGGAGGGGTCGGAGTTCGTGGCTACCCCCCTCCCTGCCCTCGAGAGCGAGCTTCGCTCGCCTCGGACCCCACAAGGGGAGAGGGAATGAGATGACAGTGCCCACCTCACTCCAGTGGAAGAGACCAACACATGCCGATGCGTCGCCGACCATCAGCATGACACCTCACCCCTTTGCCATCGCGCGGTAGTCCAGGCGGCGATGGAACCAGTATTGGTAGCCGCTGATGTTCTTCTGCATCGCGACGTTGACGAAGGGCTGGTACAGCGGGATGCGCGGGATGTCGCTGTAGGCGAGATCGACGAAACCCTTCACGTCGGTGTCGTAGGTCGCGGTGTCGCCACTCGCGGCCGCGACGCGCGCGCCGTCGATCAGCTTGTCCATCTCCGCCGACTTGTAGCTCATGGTGTTGAAGACGGAATTGTTGCCGTGATAGCACCAATAGAAGAAGTACTCGGGGTAATCGAGCCAACCCGAGAACACGTTGGTGAAGAGCGGCATCTCCTTCTTGTTCAATTCGGTGCGCCAGTTGGCGCCGGGCACCTTGTTGATGGTGGTCTTGATGCCGAGCTGGGCGAGCGATTCCTGCACCAGCACGCAGAGCGGCTCGTTGACGCCGGCGAAATTGAGGTCGAACGAGATCGTGGTCTCGAAACCGTTGGCGTAGCCGGCCTCCGTCAGCAGCGCCTTCGCCTTCTCCATGTCGGTGTTGTATTTGTGCTGCTGCGGCCAGGCGACCTCGGTCGGCTTGTCCTTGGCGGCGCCGAACATGGGATTGCCGAGCCCGAACAGCACCGCGTCCATGATCTTCTGGTAGGGCAGCGCATAGGCGATCGCCTGCCGCACCTTGACGTTGTCGAACGGCGGCTTGGTGACGTTCATGCCGATATACTGGATGCCGTTGGAGAACGGCAGCGACACCACGTTGAGCTTGCCGCTCGCCTTCATCTCCTGGAAATCCTTGAACGGCAGCTCGTAGGAGATGTCGGCGTCGCCGCGCTCCAGCAGCGCACGGCGATTGCCCGCCTGCGGCACCATGCGCCAGATCACGCGCTTGATCTTCGGCAAGGGCCCGCCGACCCAATCCTCGTTGCGCTCCATGATCACTTCGGTGCCGGCGGTCCACTTCGTCACCTTGTAGGCGCCGGAGCCCGCGGTCTGCTGCTTGGTGAATTCGAGACCCCAGGGATCCTTCTCGCTGGCGTTCTTCTTCACCAGCTCGGAGTTGACGATGCAGGGCACGATCACCGCGAGATCGGGAATCGTCAGCTTGTCCTTTTTCAGGAAATCGACGCGCACGGTGTAGTCGTCGATCACGACGAACTGCTCGGGCTTGGTCAGCGAGCCCGCGCTCATCTGGAAGGTCGGGAAGCCGCCGACGCTGACGGCACGGTCCAACGACCACTTCACGTCCTTGGCGGTGACCGGCGCGCCATCGTGGAATTTGGCGTTCTTCTTCAGCTTGAAGGTGACCGACATGTCGTCGATCTTCATGTCCTCGGCGAGCTCGCCCTTGAACTTGTCGCGATCGTAATAGGGCACGCCGCCGGGGCCGCTCTTCATCTCGTGGCTGATCAGCCGGTCGTAGCAATTCCAGGACACCTCATAGCCGGGCACGTTGGTGCCGACGCCATGGATGTCGAGATTGTTGGGGCCGCCCTCCGAGACGATCAGCAGCGTCTCCGAGCGAGCGTCGGCCTTGGCCGAGGAGATCACCGACGGCATGGCCGGAAGCGCCGCGCCTGCGGCCAATCCGGAAACGGACTTGAGGAAATCGCGGCGCTTCATGAAATCGCTCCAACGCAAAAGTTTCTGGTTGGAACTGGATTCGCAAGGTTCGTGCCAGAGCTTAACGAGACGTTAGCCTCGCGCTAATCAACTGATATCACTTGATCTTTTTGATTTTTGCCTGATTTTCCGGAGAGCGGCGCACTTCCTTCTTGCATACAAAGACGGAGAATTGCTCAAAATTTCATCGATAAAGCGTGAGAGCCCATTCGGGAGGCGACGGCAGGACTCATCGCGCAGATAGCGCGGCGCCCGTGCTGAAGCCACCAGGCCCGGCCGTCATTCCGGGGCGATGCGCAGCATCGAGCCCGGAATCCATCGGGCCACAGAATGCGTGGGAAAATGGATTCCGGGCTCGCCGCTTCGCGGCGCCCCGGAATGACGGAGAGCGGTGGGGCCGGAGCACTCACTCCGCCCAGATCAGGTCCTGCAGCTCGACGAGATCCTTCGCCTTGTCCTGCCAGCCCTCGATGCAGATGTGGCTGTTGAGATCGCTGGCGTGGTGCAGCAGCATCAGGGCCATCAGGCGCCGCTTGAGCGCATAGTCCAGCTTCGCATAGCCAAACCCTTCGAGCAGGCTGCGCACCCTCCCCGGCCGGCCCGCCGCCATGAAGGCGCCGGGGCCGAGCAGGTCGTAGTCGCGCCATCCCGCCCGCACGTCGCCGAAGTCGAACAGGCCGGCGAGCGACCATTGCCCGTCATGGCAGGCGAGCAGAAAGTTCTCCGGAATGTATTCGCCGGTCAGGAGCACCGGCGGCGCGTCCATCGGAACGAGGCGGGCCGCATCGCGCAGGAGATCGTCGAGGCCTCCAAGGAATTTGGGCGCAAGGCCGAGACGCTGGTGCCTGGCGCGGCACCCCTGCATCTGGGCGCGCATGAACTCGTCCCAGCGCGGCTCTATTGCTGCGAGAGGGCCAAGCGGCGCGCGCTGCACGGCCGCGATGGTCTCGCCGATCTGGCGCAGCAGGCGCTCCTTCTGCTGTTCCGGCAGAGACGGCCAGACCTCCGAGCCGAGCGTGCCGGCAAGACGCGTGATGACGAGATAGGGCCAGCCGTCGCGCATCCCTTCCGCGACGACCTGCGGAATTGGCAAGGAAAGACGTGCCGCAAGCTGCGTCAGCGAACCGCGCTCGGAGACGAATTGCGCGTGGAGCAGCGGCGGGAAGATCTTCAGGATCAGGCGCTCACCGAGGCCGACCACGAGATTGGTACCTGTTACAAACACCTGCGGCGCGCCGACGTCGAGGCCGTGGCTGCGCGCGATGTCGAGCGCGATCGGCAGCCATCGGGACTGGTCGGCGCGCAAGGCACGGTAGGCCTCGAGGCTCGTCGACGCGGACATGCCCCAAGCACCGACTGAATCCGGCGGCAGCGACTCCTCCATCACAGCGCCCGGCTCCGTCCGGTGTTATTCCAGGACATCCTTGACGCTGTTCTTGATGGTCGAGGGGACCGCATGCTCGGGGACTTCGATGGTCTGCGCACCGCGCGTGATCCGGTAACTGAACGCGTCGGCCTGACCTGGATGCGCGGGCGCGACCTTCTTCGGATCGGCAAACAGCTGCTCCACCGTCTTCTGATCGGCGGCGGACAGATCCGACAATGCCACTTCACCGCGGCTCTTGAGGTGAGGGCCGCCGAAGCCGGCGAACCCTCCGACGCGCTCGATCTTCAAGCGATCCACGCTTCCTTCCTTCCGTATCGCACGTTTTAGAGCCCGACCTTCTTCCATCCGGTATCGACGGCGGCGAGGACTGCGGCATCGCCAGGATACAACGTGTGGGCACCCTGCCGGGTCCGCGCCGCGAATGCCTTCATCGTCATGTTCGGCGCCGGCCCGAAACCAGTGAGCGAATGATACCACACCTGCCCGATCCTGGCCCAACTGTATCCGCCAAGCGTCGTGCAGGCGGTGTAGAAGGCGAGGTTCGGCGGCCCGCTCGCGTAATGCGGGTCCATGCCGGGCGTCACTTGCGAATATTTGGTCGGCTGCGGCGCCAGGCAGTGCTTGGCGGCGGGATCGGCCATGTCGCGCAGGCAGGCGAACCCCTTCTTCTTGGCCGCCGGCCCCATGATGTCGCGCCCGATCAGCCAGTCAGCCTTCTTGACGTCCTGCTTGGCCTCCCACTGCCGGAACATCGAGCCGAAGCAGTCGGAGATGCTCTCGTTCAGGCCGCCGGCATCGCCGCTATAGGCGAGCTGGAGGCTATGCTGGGTCACGCCATGGGTCAGTTCGTGGCCGATGACGTCGTTGCCGCGGGTGAAGTCGACGAAGATGCTGCCGTCGCCGTCGCCATAGACCATCTGCGAGCCGTTCCACATCGCGTTGTTGTACTTCTCGCCGAAATGAACCGACGACATCATGGTCATGCCGTGATCGTCGATCGAATTCCGGTTGAAGACCTGCTGGTAGAACCTGGCCACCTTGGTGGTCTGGTTGAAGGTGCGCTTGACGGAGCCGTCCGAGGACGTCTTCGGCTTCGGCACGGGCGTGCCGGGCAGCGTCTGCGTGTGCTTGCAGTCGTAGACCGTGACCGTCGGCGCCGCGGCCAGCGTGACCAGACCTGCGGCGCGCGCCGCCACGACGCTGGTCAATTTCGCCGTCTGCGTCCGCAATTCGCGCAGTTCGTGACTGACCTGGACGGTGTCGACCATCTGCTTGCGAAGCACGGCGGACAGCTTCTTGTCCTGGGAAAGTCTGGTCAGAACGTCGTTCGGGATGATGCAACATGAGCAAGGCATAAGCGATCTCCATCACAACTTTTCCGAAAAAATGATAGATGAAACAACCTGAAGATTATCGCTGCGCGCCCGCGGCACAAGTGATGTGGCTCACACGGGCGTCATTGTTTCGAGAGCGTGGATTTGCGGCCCGCCCGCGGATCCGTGCATCGCTTCAAATTTCGTGATGTGGAGTCGCGTGCGCGCGCTGCGGGCCGAGCAGCGCCTATCGCTCCGGGCTGGCGCGCTCGAACTGGCGCAGCAGCTTGTTGCCGCGCTCGACGGCGGAATCCAGCGCTCCCTGCGCGCTCTTCTGGCCGGCAAAGGCCTGCTCCAGCTCGTCCTCGATCGCGCCGCGGATCAGCACGAAGGAGCCGAGCCGGATGCCCTTCGAGTTCGACGTCGGCGGATGCAGCGTGATCTCCTCGAACGAGATCGCCGAGCCCGGATTGCGCTCGTAGAAGCCTTGCGCGCGCGTCAGCTCGTAGGCGGCGCGGGTGATCGGCAGATATCCGGTGTTCTGGTGCCAGGCCGCCTGCACGCCGGGCTGCGACAGATAGGCGAAGAACCGCGCAACGCCCTTGTATTCCGCGCGCGGCCGATCACGCAGCACCCACAGCGTGGCGCCGCCGATGATCGAGTTCTGCGGCGCGTCCTTCACCTCGGGCCAGTACGGCATCATGCCGTAGCCGATCTCGAATTTCGAGTTCGCGTTGATGTCGGCGCGCGTCGCCGAGGAGCCGATGAAGATGCCGCATTCGCCGTTCTGGAAGCGCGGCTCGGCCGACTGGCCGCGGCCGCCATAGTCGAACAGCCTGGTCTTCTGCCACTCAGCCAGCTGGGCGACGTGCTTGACGACGACCGAATTGTTGATGGTCAGCTCGGCATCGAGCCCGGCAAAGCCGTTGGTGCGAGTCGCGAGCGGCAGGTTGTGGAAGGCGGAGAGATTCTCGATGTGGATCCAGGACGGCCAGGACGTGGTGAAGCCGCAAGGAGCGCCGCGGTCGCGCAGACGCTTTGCGATCGCGCCAAGCTCCGGCCATGTCTTCGGCGGCGCCTCCGGATCGAGGCCGGCGTCACGGAACATGGTCTTGTTGTAGTAGAGGATCGGCGTCGACGAATTGAACGGGAACGACAACAGATTGCCGGCCGCATCGGTGTAGTAGCCGGAGACGGCGGGAAGGTAGTCGTTGAGCGAGAACGGCTCGCCCTGGTCCCGCATCAGGCTGAACACCGGATAGATCGCGCCCTTGGCCGCGGTCATGGTGGCGGTGGCGACCTCGTTGACCTGGACGATCGCGGGCTGGCTGCGCGAGCGGAAGGCGAAGATCGCCGCCGTCACCGTCTCGGTATAGTTGCCCTTGTAAGCAGGCACGATCCGGTAATCGGACTGCGAGGCGTTGAAGTCGGCGGCGAGCTTTTCCAGCTGCCGGCCGAGCTCACCCGACATGGCGTGCCACCACGCGATGTCGGTGGCGGCGTTGGCCTGCGCGGTGAACGTGAAGGCCGCGGCGGTGGCAACGACCTGCAAACAGCGCAATGCTGAAATCACGATGGCTCTTTCCATGTCGCGCGGCAAAAGGCGACCCCGTCCTGCTTACGGCGCGGCATTTCCAGTTTCAACCGGGAATGAGGGCCGGCCGCGCCGCACAATCACCCCGCGGGCCGCGGCGGGATGGCCTTCCCTTAACCATCTGCTAGATTGCATTGAACCTTTTGGTCTCGCCATAGACTCCACCACTGAGGGGTTGAGTGTGCCAGTGTTGAACCGTGCCGAACTCTCACGGACCGGGGTGATTTTCATCGCGCTTTTGTTCGCCATTTGCGCGACGAGCGCCGTTGCGCGTGAATTTCGCGCCGCCGACACCCAGACCGAGGATTACCCGACCGTCCAGGCGCTGCGCTACATGGGCGCGCTGATCGCCGAGCGCACCGGCGGCCGGCACGAGATCAAGGTTTTTCATTCCCGCCAGCTCGGCGAGGAGAAGGAGACCATCGAGCAGACCCGGGCCGGCGCGATCGACCTCAACCGGACCAATGTGGCGCTGATCGGCAATTTCGTCCCGGCGATGAACGTGCTCGCCATGCCGTTCCTGTTCCGGTCCATCGAGCACATGCAGAAGGTGCTGGACGGGCCGATCGGCAGCGAGATCCTTGGCAGCTTCGAGCCCTACGGTTTCGTCGGGCTCGCCTTCTACGATTCCGGGGCCCGCTCGATCTACAACGGCGCCCGCCCCGTCAAAAGCATCGCAGACCTCCGGGGCCTGCGGATCCGGGTGCAGCAATCGGAGTTGATGAGCGAGATGATGCGCTCGCTCGGCGCCGAGCCGATCGAGATGCCCTATGGGCAGGTGCTCGCCGGGCTTGCCAATCATCTGATCGACGGCGCCGAGAACAACTGGCCATCTTTCGTGACGACGGACCATTACAAACATGCCGGCTACCTCGCGCTCACCGAGCACACGATGAGCCCCGAAGTGCTGGTGATCTCGCTCAAGGCCTGGAGCAGCCTGTCGGCGGACGACCAGACCATCTTCCGGGAGGCCGCGCAGCGCTCCAGCCGCTTCATGCGCGAGAAGTGGCGCGACCTCGAGGAGCAGTCGCAGCGCAAGGCGGAGGAAGCCGGCGTCACCATCGTCAGGGATATCGATCGCAAGCCGTTCGAGGGCGCGATGGCGGCGATCTACGCCAAGGCCGGGCGCGATCCCGCCGCGGCCGCACTGATCGAACGCATTCGCAAGGTGGAGTGAGCCTCGTTGCCCGCGTCTGGACACAGCGAGCACGCAGACAGGCAGCCCGGGCCGCTCGGGCGGCTGCGCGCGCGCCTCGTCGGCGCGCTCCGGGCGGTGCCGATCCGCTGGCGCATCCTGTCGATCGCGGCGCTGAACTCCGCCGTGGTGGTGGTGCTGGTGGCGCTGATCTGGAACGGCTCGCAGGTGCTGGGCTCGGCCTGGGACGACGTGCGCCAGGTGCGCGAGTCCGACCGGATCCTGGCGCTGCTCGAAAGCGAGACCGGGCGGCTGCACAATCTGATCCACCGCTACATCAACCAGCCGAGCCCGGATCTGTTCGCCGAGATCCTGCTGCTGCGCGAGGCGGTGCTGGGGACCCTGGCCAACCGCGCCGCCAAGGACCCGATGCTGTCGGGCTCGGTCGAGGAGCTGGAGCGCACCACCGACCGCTTCCTCAACGGCTTCGGCGAGCTGCGCAGCGTCCAGGCCACCATCGCCAAGACCTATGAGGACCAGGTGCAGGGCCCGGCCAGGGACATGGCGGGCCTGTATTCCATCATCGAAGGCGCCACCGGCCATCGCGACGCGCTGATCTGGCCCTCGCTCGGCAAGTCGCGCGAGGCCTTCACCGCGATGCTGGTCGCGGCCAACTCCTACTATCTGTCGCAGTCGTCAGGCGCGGCCGACGACGCGCGCCACAACACCGAGACGATCGAGAAGACCATCCCCGTGATGATCGACCTCGCCGACAACGACCTCCAGCGCATGGCGCTGCAACGGCTCGCGACCCGCACCGTGGCGCTGCGCGAGGGCTTTGCAAAACTCTCCGAGCAGCTGATGAGCCGCACCGAGCTGCTGCGCAACACCATCGACGCCAGCCAGGCCGAGGCGATCGGCGCCATCGACGACCTCTCCACCAAGATGCGCCAGCGCGAGCAGAAGGCGCAGGAGACGTTCGACCGCACGCTGGCGGATATTTCACGGCGCGTGCTGTCGATCGCGGTGATCTTCCTCGGCATCATCCTCACCGCCGGCGTGCTGATCGCGCTGTCGATCCGCCTGCCGCTGCAGCAGATCATGGCGGCGATGCGCGCGATCACGCTCGGCGACCTCGACCGCGAGGTGCAGGGCACCAAGGCACGCGACGAGGTCGGGGCCATGGCCCGCGCGGTGGAGGTGTTCCGCGAGAACGCGATCGCCAAGCGTGAGACCGAGGACGAGCTGCGCGCGTCCAAGGAGAAGGCCGAGAGCGCGCTGCTCGAGCTCAACACCGCGCAGCAGAACCTGATCGACGCCGAGCGGCTCGCGGCGCTCGGCGGCCTCGTCGCCGGCGTCGCGCACGAGGTCAACAACCCGATCGGCATCAGCCTCACCGTTGCGTCGAGCTTTGCCCGGCGCAGCGATATCTTCGAGGCGCAGCTCAAGGGCGAGGGCGGCCTGCGCCGCTCGCAGCTCGAGGAGTTCGTGCAGGCCTCGCGCGATGCCTCGCAGCAGCTGGTCGCCAACCTCCAGCGCGCCGGCGAATTGATCCAGTCGTTCAAGCAGGTCGCGGTCGACCGCTCCCATGCCGAGCGGCGGCAGTTCAGCTTGAGCGAAGCCACCGACCAGATCATCGCCAGCCTGCGCCCGGTGCTGAAGCGCTCGCCGATCACGCTCCAGGTCGACGTACCCGAGGGCCTGCTGCTCGACGGCTACCCCGGCTCCTACGGCCAGATCCTGACCAACCTCTTCCTCAACGCCGCCAACCACGCCTTCGCCGACGGGCGCGCCGGCACGATCACGATCTCGGCGCGGCCGCGCGGGGCCGACGACATCGAGATCATCTTCACCGATGACGGGGCCGGCATGACCCCGGACGTGCAGCGCCAGGCCTTTGACCCATTCTTTACCACCCGGCGCAATGAAGGTGGTACGGGACTTGGCCTCCATATCGTCTATAACCTCGTCACCCAGCAGCTCGGCGGGCGGATGATGCTGGAATCCAAGCTGGGACAAGGCACTACTTTTCGCATTATCATGCCCCGGGTCGCCAAGGGCGGCGCGCAAAGCACAGAGATTGACGGGACTTCTCAATGGCCGAACAGGACGATGTCCTCCACCTGATCGACGACACCGGCACCGCGTCGGAGGATACGGACGCCCGGAAATGGAAGATCGCCGTCATCGACGACGATCCGGCCGTGCATGACGGCACCCGTTTCGCGCTGTCCGATTACAGCCTCAACGGCCAGGGCCTGGAGATCCTCTCCGCCTATTCCGCGGCCGAAGGCCGCAAGCTGATGGCCGCGCACAACGACATCGCCGCGGTGCTGCTCGACGTCATCATGGAGACCGACGTCGCCGGCCTCGAGCTGGTCGAGTTCATCCGCAACGAGATCCGCAACGAGACCGTGCGCATCATCCTGCGCACCGGCCAGCCCGGCCAGGCGCCCGAGCGGCGCGTGATCGTGCAGTACGACATCAACGACTACAAGGCCAAGACCGAGCTCACCGCCGACAAGCTGTTCACCTCGCTGACCGCGGCGCTGCGCTCCTATCAGCAGCTCGAGCGCATGGTGCAGACGCGGCGCGGGCTCGAGATCATCATCGACGCGGCCTCGACGCTGTACGACTTCAAGTCGATGCAGCGGCTCGCCGAGGGCGTGCTGACCCAGCTCGCCTCGCTGCTCAATGTCGATTGCGCCGGAATACTGGTCCTGCGCGACAATGGCGGCGTCGACCCCGAGCTCTCGGTGCTCGCCGGCAGCGGCTGCTACAGCCGCTTCATCGGCACCACGACGTCGAAGGCGCTCGACCCCGACCTGCGCGAGATGGTCGAGGCCGCCTTCCAGCGCCGCAAGAACGAATTCGCCGACCACCGCAGCGTGATCTACTTGCGCACCGGAAGCGGCCGCGAGGTGGTCGTGCTGCTGCAGGCCGAGCGCGAGCTGTCCGAGACCGACCGCTCGCTGGTCGAGATCTTCTCCAGCCGGCTCTCGATCGCCTTCGACAACGTCATCCTCTATCAGCAGCTCCAGGACGCCAACACGCAGCTGGAAGACCGCGTCGCCCAGCGCACCCGCGCCCTGATGCAGGCCAACCGCCGCCTCTCGGCGCAGTGGCTGCGGCTGCAGCGCGCCAACGGCTTCAAGAACGAGATCCTGGGCACCGTTGCGCACGATCTGAAGAATCCGCTCGGCGTCATCCTCGGCCGCACCGAGATGCTGAAGGAGCTGATCTCGACCGGCGCCTCGTCCAGCGGCGTGGTCGCCCAGGTCGATCACATCCGCGACGCCACCAAGCGCCTGACCACGATGGTCGATCACCTGATCTCGGACGCGATGGCCGATGCCTTCGACATCACCATCCGCCGCGAGCCGGTCGACGTCGCCGCCCTGGTCAAGGAGGTCGCCGACGCCAACCAGCCGCTCGCCGTCAACAAGCAGCAGGCGATCAGCGTCGCCGCGCCGTCCAACATCGTCACCATGTGCGACACCGACCGCATCCGGGAGGCGATCGACAACCTCATCAGCAACGCCATCAAGTACTCACCGATCGGCGGCAAGATCAGCGTGGCCGTCGCCCATGAGGGCAGCGAGACCATCGTCCGCGTCAGCGACGAGGGCGCCGGCCTGTCGCCGGAGGATCTCGGCCGCCTGTTCGGCCGGTTCCAGCGGCTGTCGGCAAAACCGACCGCCGGCGAGAGCTCGACGGGGCTTGGGCTTTCCATCGTCAAGCGTATTATCGACATGCATGGCGGAGAGGTGACCGCCGACAGCGACGGCCCCGGCAGGGGCTCGACCTTCACCATCACCCTCCCCGCGACCGAACTGCCGTGATCTCAAGACCATGACCCAAAGCCAGCACATCATGATCGTCGACGACGAGGCCCCGGCCCGGGAGATGGTCGGCGATTACCTCAAGATGCACGGCTTCACCGTGACGCTGTGCGACGGCGGCAAGTCGTTGCGCGCCGCGATCGACGGCGGCATGCCCGATCTCGTCGTGCTCGACCTCAACATGCCCGAGGAAGACGGGCTGTCGATCATCCGCGACCTCAAGAGCCGCATCAACGTGCCTGTCATCATGCTCACGGCGACCGCGAGCCCGATCGACCGCGTCGTCGGGCTTGAGCTTGGCGCCGACGACTACGTGGCAAAGCCCTGCGAGCTGCGCGAGCTGATGGCGCGCATCCGCTCGGTGCTGCGCAGAAGCGGGCCGGCCAAGGCCGCGGCGCCGGAGGCTGCGGCGGCGAAATCGGACAAGGATCAGCTGGTCCGCTTCGGCACCAAATGGCTCGACCTCGAAGCCCAGGCGCTGCGCGACGACGAGGGCAACGAGCATCCGCTGACCGCATCCGAGTTCGGGCTGCTCAAGGTGTTCGCGGCCAATCCGAAGCGCGTGCTGTCGCGCGAACGTCTGCTCGAACTGGCCAATGCGCGCGACGCCGAAGCCTTCGACCGCGCCGTGGACCTGCGCATCATGCGCATCCGCCGCAAGATCGAGCCCGACCCGGCAAAACCCGCCGTGATCCGCACCATCCGCGGCGGCGGCTATCTGTTCTCGCCGGCTGGCGAGAAGACGTAGGGGCGCCAGGCAAATACAGCTGTCGTCCCGGACAAGCGCCAGCGCAGATCCGGGACCCATAGCCACGAAATTGGGTTTGGCGAAGACTCGGAGTTACCAGCTTCGCGCCACAACGCCTCCCTGTGATTATGGGTCCCGGATCGGCGCGCGCTTTTGGCGCGCTTGTCCGGGACGACGGCGGAGTGCGGGGCGCGACTGAACGCAAACCCCGAAAATTCGTTCCCGGCGCCTCCGCTCGCTGCCAAATCCCCACCCCCGTATTTTCCGTACATTGAAATTCCACGCTTTTTTGCCCCGAATGTTTCGTCGCGCCCTGTCCGACGAAACAATTTGGCGGCGCACGAAACCATTTTCCGCTTTTCGCGCAGACGTCCCGAAACGGTGGCTGATTAACACTTTGGTCCAAGGAAACGCCGCTCGGTTGCGGCGCTACGGGGAGCCAAGTCTATGCCGAACGTCATCGCCATCAACGCCCAGGCCAGCCAGAGCATCATCGCCGCTCAGGCGACTTCGGACGATATGCTTCTGGAAAGCATTGCCGACGGCAACCGGACGTCGATGCACATCCTCTATTGCCGGCACAATGTGCGGGTTTACCGCTTCATCCTGCGTATCGTGCGTGATGCCACCACCGCGGAAGACCTTGTCAGCCAGGTGTTCCTCGACGTGTGGCGGACCGCCGGCCAGTTCCAGGGCCGCTCGCAGGTCTCGACCTGGCTGCTGTCGATCGCCCGCTTCAAGGCGCTGACCGCGATGCGCCAGCGCCGCTTCGAGGACATCGACCAGGAAGACGTGCGCCAGATCCCTGACGACACCGACACCCCCGAGACCTCGCTCGACCGCAGCGACACCAGCGCCATCCTGCGCGCCTGCGTGCAGAAACTGTCGCCCGCGCATCGCGAGATCATCACCCTCGTCTACTACCACGAGAAGTCCGTGGAGGAGGTCGGTCGGATCATCGGCATCCCCCAGAGCACGGTGAAGACGCGGATGTTCTATGCCCGCAAGCAATTGGCGGATTTGCTTAAGGGCTGCGGCGTCGACCGCTTCGCTGCCTGAAAGCTCATGATTTCAAAGGGATAGGACCTGACCAGCGGCCCTATTCCCGGACACGGAAGTGTTACCGCGGACGAAACAATTGAAACAAACCACAACATCAGGCGGAAAAACTTCCCTCCTATAAAGCTCACATACGGTTTTGCTTAAACCTCCCAAGACTTCCAACGACCCGGACGGGATGCCCCCCTCCGGGTCGTTTTGTGTTTGGGCCTGAGGTGGCCACCACGAGCCCCGCCTCTCCCGCTTGCGGGAGAGGCCGACGTGCCCGGGCGATGCGAAGCATCGTCCCGCGCGCGGCGGGTGAGGGCTCTCTCCTCTCGGGGAGTGTCCCGTTGCGGAGACACCCTCTCCCCAATCCTCCCCCGCGAGCGGGGAGGGAGCGCACCGTCACCCTGATGGGCACCCCGTCACGAAGCCGTGACGCCACGTAACGACTGCCCCTCCCATCCCGAACTGCCCTCGTGACCTCCCTCGCGAGTGGCCCATGCTCGACCTGATCTTCGCCGTCCTTGCCGGCGTCCTCACCATCGCTGCGCCGTGCACGCTGCCGATGCTGCCGATCCTGCTTGGCGCTTCGATCGGACGCGCGGGGCATCTGCGGCCGGCGATGATCGCGCTCGGATTCGTCATCTCGTTCTCGGCGACAGCGCTGCTGCTCGGCGCGATCACCCGGCTGTTCGACTTCGATCCGAACGTGCTGCGCGAAGCGGCGTCCATCCTGCTGCTCGGCTTCGGCCTGTTGATGCTGTGGCCGGCGCCGTTCGAATGGCTGTCGATCCGACTCAATGGCTGGCTCGATCTTGGTGCTGCGAGCGCCGCGCAGCGCGAGGGCGCGCTTGGCGGGCTCATCCTCGGCACCACGCTGGGCCTGGTCTGGACGCCCTGCGCAGGGCCCGTGCTCGGCTCGATCCTGACGCTGGTGGCGACGACGAAGAATGCGACCTGGGCCGGCACGCTGCTGGTCGCCTACGCCATCGGCGCGGCGATCCCGATGCTCGCGATCGCCTATGGCGGACAGGCCGCGACGACGCGCGTGCGCAGCCTCGCGCGCATTTCGCCACGCCTGCAGCAGGGCTTTGGCGTCGTCGTGATCGGCTTCGCGGTCGCCGCCTACTTCCAATACGACACGCTGATCGTGGCGTGGCTCACCGGCTTCTATCCCACCGGCCAGATCGGCCTGTGATTGCTTCGCATCTCAACGGAGGACGCTTCCATGACCTTGAAACTGCTCGCCGTATCCGCAGCCCTGATCGGCATGGCCGTGACCGGCGCCGTGATCCCCGGCATCTGCGACGAGGCCGCACGCGCTGCGCCTGTCGTCAGCGCGGCCGCAAGCCAGCAGACCGCGCCCGACTTCACCGGTATCAACACCTGGTTCAACTCGAAGCCGCTGAGCATCGCCGATCTCCGCGGCAAGGTCGTGCTGGTCGATTTCTGGACCTATGGCTGCGTCAACTGCGTCAACACGCTGCCGCACGTCACCGACCTCTATGCAAAATACAAGGACAAGGGCCTGGTCGTGGTCGGCGTGCACACGCCGGAATTCCCGTTCGAGCGCTCTGCCTCCAATGTGCAGGCCGCCCTGAAGCGTCACGGCATCACCTATCCGGTGGCGCAGGATAACGATTCGAAGACCTGGAACGCCTACAGCAACCAGTATTGGCCGGCGCAATACATCATCGACCAGACCGGCAAGATCGTGTTCCAGCATGCCGGTGAAGGCCGCTACGACGAGATCGACCGGACGGTGGCGAGGCTGCTGAACACCAGCAGCTGACGCGGCACGGACATCGCGCGGCTGGTTTCACCTGACGGCCTTGTTGCTTGACTCCACGGACCCGTCCGTGGAGTTTCGCAACCGACGCAATCAGCCGCCCGCAATGGACGACGCGACCACCAGCAACGACATCCGCCTTCGTGAAGGCTCATCGATCGCGCAGCGGCTGGTCGTGGCCGGCTCTGCGGCGGCCGTTGCGCTCTGCTTCACGCCCGGCCTGTTCACGCACGACACGCTGGAAATCATCATCTCGGTGGTCGCGCTGCTGGTGGGAGCGGGATTTGTCGTCGGCATCATGATGGCGCCGGCGGTGGTGTGGATCATCACACCCGACGAGATCCTGATCGGGCATCAGCGTCCCTTCGGAAAACTCCAGACGCGGATCGTTCCGAAGGACGACATCACGGGGTTGCAAGTTCCCGGCAGCAAGCGGGTGAAGGCCCGCTTTCAGCTGGTCTTCACGCTTGTCTCGGGCGAGCGCCTGACGTCGCCGCCGATCTCGGATGTCACGCATGTGCGCGACACCGTGGCACGGATCGCCACGCAATTCGACGTTCCCCACGTCGAGGAGCCGGTCAATCCGCTCGATGCCAGCAATTCCGAGATGCATCTCGGCGAGCCGCTCGAGGCGTTTTCCGCACGGGACATAAGGATCGTCGCACTGATCGCCGTCGCCTTGTCCGCCGTGCCCTACGCCTACAAGCTCTGGCGCGGATGGCCGCCGAGCCATGTCGATATCCTGCTGCTGCCGCTCGGCGCGATCGCGGCGTTCGCCGTGTATCGCTACGCCAACCTCGTGACCGGCGCGTTCTGGATCATCCGCGAGGGCGACATCCGCGTCGAACGCCTGTGGGGCGACGGCCAGCCGCGCACCGACCATATCGAGGGGCACGAGGTGAAGACGATCACCGTCGACCGCCGCGGCCGGTCCGAGGACGAGCACTGCATCGTCACGATCCGGTTGCGCTCGGGCCGACGCTTTCGCAGCCCCCGCATCGGCTCGCGGCTCGAGGCCCGCGCCGTGGGAGCCGAAATCGTGCGGCGGCTCGGGATCGCGGCGGAGAATAACAAGATCTGACGGGTCGCCGCCTGGCGAGGTCCCTTTGCCTCTCCCGCTTGCGGGAGAGGCCGACGCGCCCCGGGCGATGCGAAGCATCGTCCCGAGCGCGGCGGGTGAGGGCTCTCGCCACGCAGGGACGTTCTCCGCAATCCCAGGCAATCCCGACGCGGAGACACCCCCACCCCAGCCCTCCCCCGCAAGCGGGGGAGGGAGCGCACCGGCCTCGCGGCCGCCATCTAGGCTTTTCGCGCCATCCCCTGTTTGTGGCATTGCCGTGGGCCCGTCAAAAAAGCAAAGCATTCTCGTGACATACCAGCCGGGCGCGCCATCAACTTGCCATGAACATGCCCCTGAGATTTGATGGCTTTGAATGATTTGCGCTGTGGCAGCGGGGAGAGCTTGAAATGACGGATTTTCGTCGCCTGACCGGGATGTTCGTGGCCACGATCGGCCTGATCCTGTCTGCACCACAGGCCATCGCGCAGCAGCCCGACCGCGGCGACGAGCCGGGTCTGGTCGCTGACGACGCCTACCAGCTCGAGCCGGAATGGCAGAAGCAGGTGGTCTACTTCCGCACCACCGAGACGCCGGGCACCATCATCATCTCCACCGCAGAGCGCCACCTCTATCTGGTGCAGCCGGGCGGGCGCGCGATCCGCTACGGCATCGGCGTCGGCCGCGACGGCTTCCAGTGGCAGGGGCTGGTGAACATCACCAACAAGAAGGAATGGCCGGACTGGACGCCGCCGCCCGAGATGATCCAGCGCCAGCCCTATCTGCCGCGCTTCATGGCCGGCGGCCCCGGCAATCCGCTCGGCGCCCGCGCCATGTATCTCGGCACCACCGTGTACCGCATTCACGGCACCAACCGTCCCGATACGATCGGCACCAAGGTGTCCTCGGGCTGCTTCCGTCTCGTCAACAACGACGTCGCCGATCTCTACGATCGCGTCCCTGTCGGCACCAAGGTGGTCATCCGGCAGAAGCCCGAACTCTAAGTTCCCCGCCTTCGCAACACTTCCTTTTCTTCCCGATTATTTCGAGAGAGAGACATCATGCGCACTTTTCGAGGCGGCCTGCTCATCGGGCTCGCGGTCGCCGTGCTGGTCGGCGTGCTCGCCGTCATCTACGAGTTCTACGACACCCGCACCCTGAAGCGTACGGTTCGCCGCGGCGAAGTGCTGTGCGGCGTCAACAAGGGCCTGCCGGGCTTCTCGATCCCCGACGACAAGGGCAACTGGACCGGCTTCGACGTCGATTTCTGCCGCGCGGTGGCGGCGGCGATCTTCAACGATCCGGCCAAGGCGAAGTTCGTCGCGCTCGACGCCAGCGAGCGCTTCAAGGAATTGCAGAGCCGGAAGGTGGACATCCTCTCGCGCAACTCGACCTGGAGCATGGCGCGTGAGCTCGACTACGACCTCTATTTCCCCGCCGTCGCCTATTACGACGGCGCAGGCTTCATGCTGCCGCGTTCGCGCAACAAGGAAACGTCGCTGGACCTGACCGGCAGCAAGGTCTGCGTGCAGACCGGAACCACGACGGCGCTCAACGTCTCCGACTACTTCCGTGCCAACAACATGAAGTACGAAGAGGTGAAGTTCGACAAGCTGGACGACGTGGTGAAGGCCTACGACACCGGCAAGTGCGATACGCTCTCCGCCGACGTCTCGCAGCTCTACGCGCTGCGGCTGAACCTGTCGAAGCCCGGCGATCACATGATCCTGCCGGACATGATCTCCAAGGAGCCGCTCGCCCCCGTGGTGCGCCAGCGCGACGACGACTGGATGATGATCGTGAAGTGGACGCTCTACGCGATGATCAACGCCGAAGAGCTCGGCGTCTCCTCCGAGAACATCGACGAGGCGCTGAAGTCGAAAAAGCCGGAAGTGATGCGCCTCGTCGGCACGGAAGGCAATTACGGCGAGCAGCTCGGCCTCACCAAGGACTGGGTCGTCCGCATCATCCGCAATGTCGGCAATTACGGCGAGATGTACGAGCGCAATATCGGCGAGAAGTCGAAGCTGAAGATCCCGCGCGGCATGAACCAGCTGTGGAACGCCGGTGGCGTGCAGTACGCGCCGCCGATGCGGTAACGGCGGTTCCTCCGCCGTCATTGCGAGGAGCGCAGCGACGAAGCAATCCAGAATCCCTCTGCGGTGACAGTCTGGATTGCTTCGCTGCGCTCGCAATGACGAGATGAGGCGCGAGCTTTCCACACTCTCAACCGTCATCGCCCGCGAAGGCGGGCGATCCAGTATTCCAGAGCCAGTTGTTGTTGATCGAGACGCCGCGGCGTACTGGGTCGCCCGGTCAAGCCGGGCGACGACACTGATTGTGAGGCGGCGTCCTGCGCCTCACGTCCACCCGCCTCAATACCCCCGCGCCCTTGCCAGCTGCTCGGTGTGGTAGTTCGCATCCCCGAACAGCTCCTCGCACACCCGTGCGCGCTTCATGAAGAAGCCGATGTCGAACTGGTCGGTCATGCCCATGCCGCCATGCATCTGCACGCCTTCCTGGACCGCGCGCGTGGCGGTGGTGCCGGCGCGGGCTTTTGCGACCGCGACGGCTGACGTGGCTTTGGCGACGTCAGCATCCAGCGCCTGGAGCGCCTTCATCACCGCGGCGCGGGTGATCTCGATGTCGACATAGAGCTCGGCGGCGCGGTGCTGCAGCGCCTGGAATTCGCCGATCAGCTTGCCGAACTGCTTGCGGCTCTTCAGGTACTCGACGGTGCGATTGAACACTTCGTCGCTGAGGCCCACCATTTCGGAGGCCACCGCGCCGCGGCCGATGTCGAGCACGCCGTCGAGCAGACCGGCGGCCTGATCGACCTCGCCAAGCACGCTGTCGGCATTGACCTCGACATTGGCAAGCTCGATCCGCGCAGCGTTGTGCGCATCGACCATGATGGTGCGCTCGATCGCGACGCCCTTGGCCTTGGGGTTGACCAGGAACAGCGTCAAGCCGTCGCGCTCGCCGGCTGAGCCCGCGGTGCGCGCCGCGACGATCAGGAGATCGGCGACGTGACCGTCGACGACCAGGGCCTTGGCACCGGAGAGCTTGAAGCCGTTGCCGGCGCGCACGGCCTGGAGGCTGGTCCGGAGCGGGCGATGCTTGGCGCCCTCGTCGATCGCGAGCGTCGCCAGCAGCGAGCCGTTGGAAATCTTCGGCAAATATTCCGACTTCTGCGCGGCATTGCCGCCGCGGTTCAACGCCGAGGCTGCGACCACGCTGGTGGCGAGGAAGGGCGACGGCATCAAGGTGCGGCCGATCTCCTCCATCACGACGCCGGCCTCGACGAAGCCGAGACCGGAGCCGCCGAACTCTTCCGGCACGAGCAGGCCGGCAAAGCCCATCTCGGCGAAGGAATGCCAGAACTCCTTGGAGAAGCCGGTCGGATCCTTGGAGTCGCGCAAGTGGCGCAGGTGCGACACCGGCGCCTTGTCGCTGATCAGCCCGCGCGCAGAGTCACGGAGCATCGATTGTTCTTCGGTGAGGACGAGGGCCATGGCTTCAGTCTCTAGCGTCTTTGTAAATCTGTTGGTGTCATTCCGGGGCGCGTCGAAGACGCGAACCCGGAATCTCGAGGTTCCGGGTTCGGTCCTGCGGACCGCCCCGGAACGACGGCGGAGTTAGGCCCCCGGCAGATCGAGGATACGCTTGGCGACGATGCCGAGCATCACTTCGGACGTGCCGCCCTCGATCGAGTTGGCCTTGGTGCGCAGCCAGGCGCGCGGACGGGCGCCTTGCCTGGAGCGGTCGCTCTCCCACTCCAGCGCATCGACGCCGCCGGCCGACATCAGGATCTCGTAGCGGCGCTTGTTGAGCTCGGTGCCGTAATATTTCATCGCGGAGGAGAACGCCGGATGCGCCTGCCCCGCCTTGGCGAGATCGACGGCACGCTCGGCGCAGGCGGCTAGCGCGGCTTCATCGACATCGAAGCTCGCGATCTTGCCGCGCAGCATCGCATCGTCGAGGCGACCTTGCGCATCGCTGCCGACGGAATCGGCTGCGATCTGGCCGAGCGGACGGCCGACGCCGCGCTCGCCCATGCCCGAGATCATCGCGCGCTCGTGCTGGAGCAGATATTTCGCGACGTCCCAGCCGCGGTTGACGGTGCCGACCACATGCGATTTCGGCACGCGGACGCCGTCGAAGAAGGTCTCGCAGAACGGCGAGTAGCCGGAGATCAGGAGGATCGGCTTGGTCGTCACGCCCTTCGAGGTCATGTCGAACAGGATGAAGCTGATGCCGTCGTGCTTCTTAGCGGCGGGATCGGTGCGGACGAGGCAGAAGATCCAGTCGGCATAGTTGGCGTAGGAGGTCCAGATCTTCGAGCCGGTGATGACGAAATCATCGCCGTCGCTCTCGGCGCGGGTCTGGAGCGAAGCGAGATCGGAGCCGGCGTTCGGCTCGGAATACCCCTGGCACCAGCGGATCAGGCCCGCCGCGATGTTTGGCAGGTGCTCCTTCTTCTGCGCCTCGTTGCCGTATTTCAGCAGCGCCGGCCCGAGCATCCATATGCCGAAGCTCGACAGCGGCGGCCGCGCGCCCATCTTGGCCATCTCCGCGCGCAGCACCTTGTGCTCGGCAGCGCTCAATCCGCCGCCGCCATATTCCTTCGGCCAATCCGGCACGGTCCAGCCCTTGTCGCGCATGCGTTCGAACCAGATGCGCTGCGGCTCGGACGAGAATTTTGCATTGCGCCCGCCCCAGAACACGTCGGCGTCCGACGTTGCGGGCCTGCGCATTTCCGGCGGGCAGTTGGCTTCAAGCCAGGCGCGCGTCTCGTTGCGGAATGTTTCGAGATCGGCCGTTTCAGAATCGCTGGTCTTAGAGTCAGTCATTGGTCGTTTCCATCAATCAAAATCGACTTGTTGGGCGCGACTCTGGGCCATCGCACCGTGGAATTCAACCACTTCCGCAGGCGCATTCGGCTATAGTCGCGACCACGACGGTGCTTGAAAACAAAGAGGAAACGAGAATGCGCCTGACACTTCTTTCGCCTGGCGAAATGAACGAGAGCCAGCGGCAGACCTATGACGAGTCGATTGCCGGCAAGCGCGGCAAGCCGCCGGCACCGATGATGGCCTGGCTCAACAGCCCGGAGATGGCCCGTCACGCGACGCGGCTCGGCGAAGTGCTGCGCTTCGACACGATTTTCCCCGCCAAGCTCTCGGAGATCGCGATCCTGGTGACGGCGCGGCACTGGACCGCGCATTACGAATGGTACGCGCACAAGCGCCTCGCGCTTGCGGGCGGCATGGATCCAAAAATCATCGACGCGATCCGCGACCGCCGCACGCCTGAGTTCGACGACCCCAAGGCCAGGATGATCTACGACGTCGCGAAGTCGCTGCATGAGGGCCGCGGCGTCGAGAAGGGCCTCTATGATGAGGCGGTGAAGTTGCTCGGCGAACGCGGCGTGGTCGAGGTGATCGGGCTGTGCGGCTACTACACAATGGTGTCGATGACGCTGAACACGTTCGAGTTCGGGCTGCCCGAGGGCGAGGAGCCGGAGCTCTCTTAGTTTCCCATCCGGAAACGCTGGGTTTCGGGATAGGCCAGTGGCACTGTCCCGGGGCGCGGCCTATGTGGGGTTGATCAACGGAGCATTGCCATGTCGCAGAACCCAGCCGTCCATGCCGGCACCCGGATCGGCCACGTTCATCTCAAGGTCGCCGATCTCGATCGCGCGCTCGGCTTCTATTGCGGCGTGCTCGGCTTCGAGCTGATGCAGCGCATGGGCTCTGGCGCGGCCTTCATCTCGGCCGGCGGCTATCATCACCACATCGGGCTCAACACCTGGGAGAGCAAGGGCGGCTCGCCGCCGCCGCCGGGCACGACCGGGCTCTTTCACACCGCGATCCTCTACCCGACGCGCCCCGCGCTGGCGGATGCGCTGCACCGGGTGCTTTCGGCCGGCATTGCGCTCGACGGCGCGAGCGACCACGGCGTCAGCGAGGCGCTCTACCTGCGCGATCCCGACCAGAACGGCGTCGAGCTGTACTGGGATCGGCCGAGGGAGCAATGGCCGTTCGGGCCGGATGGCAAGCTTGCGATGATTACGAAGCGGCTGGATGTCGAGGCGTTGTTGCGGCAGCGGGAGGCGTGATGTCGTAGGGTGGGCAAAGCGAAGCGTGCCCACCAATTCTCGCGGCACTCGTTGAGAAGATGGTGGGCACGGCGCTATGCGCCTTTGCCCACCCTATGAGGCTTCCCCCGCACCATGATCAGCGCCGCCGCCGCCACCTCCAGCGCGACACACAGATAGAACGGCAGCGCATAGCCGCCGGAGAAATCGCGCAGGAAGCCGACCACGCCGGGGCCGAACGCGTAGGTCACCTGGTTGATCGCGGTGTTCAGGCTGATCAACACGCCGAACGAGGCGGAATCGAACTCCTGCTGCACGATCAGCGAGGGCAGCGTGATGAGGTTGCCGACCGAGAAGCCGAACACGGCGCAAGCCGCAATCAGCACGTAGTCGTTGTGCAGGTTGATGACGACGCACAACGCCGCGGCCTGGCTCAGGAACGACAGCGCCGAGGCGAGGCGCTGGTTGAGCCGGTCGATCACCATCGAGAACAGCACGCGGCCGACCACCGCCATTGCCGTCAGCACGGCGACGGCTACCGCAGCGCGCTCGCGGCCGATCACCGGGTCGAGGAACGAGATCAGGTGCACGATGAAGCCGACTTGCGCGAACAGCACCAGCGCGAAGGCAATCGTCACCGTGAGGAAGCCGACGTCGCGCAGCGCGTGCGCGCGGATTTGCGCCGACGATTGCGGCTTTGCCTTCGCTGCCGCATGCCAGCCATGGTGCTCGGGCGGCCGGCCGACGGCGAGCAGGATCACCGGCACGAGCAGCACCAGCATGGCGCCTGCGGTGGCGTACATCGCCGTCGCGAATCCAACATGGCTGATCATGGTCACCAGCAGCGGCACGCCGACAATGCCGCCGAAGCTGGCGCCGTTCAGCGCGAGGCTGATCGCCATGCCGCGCTTGTGGTCGAACCATAGGCTGATCGTGTTGGTGATCATGGCGAGACTGGTGCCGGCCCAGCCGAAGGCGAGCACGGCGTCGGCGAGATAAAGCTGCCAGGGCTCGCGCACCGCGCCGATCGCGACCGCCGCGGCGGCCATCGCCAGCGTGCCCGCGATCAGGCAGAGGCGCGGGCCGTATTTTCGGACGGCCTCGCCGACGAAGACGACGAGCAGCGCACCGAACAGATAGAAGAACGTCGTCCCCGCGGAGATCAGCGAGGCCGGCCAGCCCCGCGCGCGCTGGAGCTCGGCGACATAGACGCTCTGGCCATAAAAGCCGAGCCCCCAGCCGAAGGTCGCGAGCAGGAAGCAAACCGCGACGATGCGCCAGCCTTCATAGCGGAGGGAGGATTCGTCGATCGGAGCTGCGTGGCGGGGATTGTCGAGCATTTCTTTGCTCCTCGCCGTCATTCCGGGGCGATGCAAAGCATCGAACCCGGAATCTCGAGATTCCGGGTTCACCCTTCGGGTGCCCCGGAATGACGGCAGAAAATGAAGGACGTTGCTGGCCTGACGAGCCTGTTCATGACGAGCATCATGTAACAACGCGGCTCCCAAAAATCACTTCGACCCGGATCGAAGTATCAACGTTGCTGACAGCCTCCCGCCATCAGACCGCGTCCGGGAACTCGCCCATGGCGGCGTCCAGCCGCGCCTTGCGGCGGCGCGCCCAGGAGACGAGCGAGAGCACGGCAAGCCCCAGCACGACCGGCGGGAACACCACCATGTTCACCGCGGACCAGCCGTAATTGGCGAGCAATTGCCCTGACGAGAACGAGCCGATCGCCATCATGCCGAACACCAGGAAATCGTTGAAGGCCTGCACCTTGTTGCGCTCCTGCGGCCGGTGCGTCTCCAAGACCAGGGCGGAGGCGCCGATGAAGGAGAAATTCCACCCCACGCCGAGCACGATCAGCGTGGCCCAGAAATGCATCGCCGTGAGGCCGGAGAGACCGATGGTGGCCGCGCCGGCCTCGAGCAGCAGGCCGGCGGCGACGATCTTCGGTGCGCCGAAGCGCGCGATCAGCGCGCCGGTGAAGAAGCTCGGCCCGTACATGGCGACGATGTGCCATTGAATGCCGAAATTGGAATCGCTGACGCTGAGGCCGCACAGCTTCATGGCGAGCGGCGCCGAGGTCATCACCAGATTCATCATGGGATAGGAGATGACGCCGCACAGCGCCGCCGCGATGAAGCGCGGCTGGGTCACGATCGTGAGCAGCGGCCGGCCGCCATGCAGATCGGCCGGCGCCGGCTTCGGCATGTCGACGCCGGCGACGATGCCCATGGCGACCAGCGCCACCGCAGCCTGCACCAGGAAGCTGAAGGCGAACAGATAGGGCTGCCAGACATCCATGGTCCACTGCACGAGCTGCGGACCGAGCACGCCGGCGAACACGCCGCCCGCCATCACCCAGGACACCGCCTTGGGCCGGTAGGCCACGCTGGCGCCATCGGCGGCGGCGAAGCGATAGGACTGCGCCACCGAGCCATAGAGGCCACCGAGAAAGGTCGCGATGCAGAACAGCGCGAACGAGCCGTGCAGGATGGCGAACGAGCCGAGCAGGCCGGTGAGCGCGCCCAGACCGGTACCGATGACGAAGGCGGCGCGGCGGCCGAAGCGGCGCGAGATCGCGCCGGTCGGCAGCGTGCCGGCGGCAAGGCCCACCACATACATCGAGATCGGCACGGTCGCGAACGACATGTCGGGCGCGAGCGTAGCGCCGACGATCGCGCCGGTGGCGAAGATCACAGCCGAGTTGGCGCCGGTCAGCGCCTGCGCGGCAGCAAGGCGCACCACATTGGCACGCACGCGGGCGTCGGCGGCGATCTGATTGGCTGAAGTCACGTCAAGCATCGGCATTTCCGCCCCAACGGGCTCACAAGGGCTTTGTTGATTCCCGGCACTATGGAGCGGCGCGGGAGGGTGGGCAACCGGCGCAAACGGGCGCAGGCCATGCCTCTGACGCAATCGGGCAGATGATAGCGGGCTGCGCTCTTGACGGCTTGCGCTCGATCAAATCCTATCCGCCGCGACTTTTGGGAGTTTCGTTCATGACGGTCGACGACAGGCCTACGCTCAGCGCTCCCGACGACGATCCCTGGCTCTGGCTGGAGGAGATCGAAGGCAAGCACGCGCTCGATTTCGTGGAGCGGCAGAACAGCCTGACGCTCGACGCATTCGGCGGAGCGGCCTTCGCGCGCGACCGCGATATCCTCGCGGCGATCTACGATCGTCCCGACAACATCCCCTATGTCAGCCGGCGCGGCAGCGATCTGCACAACCTCTGGAAGGACGCCACCAACCCGCGCGGCCTGTGGCGGCGAACCAATCTGGCGGAGTTTCGCAAAGCGAGCCCGGCGTGGGACATCGTGCTGGACATCGACCAGCTCGCGGCAAAGGAGGGCGAGGATTGGCTGCTGAGCTCGATCGTCACGATGCCGGCAAGCTCGCGGGCGATTCTGAGCCTGTCGCGCGGCGGCAGCGACGCCGTCACCTTGCGGGAATTCGACCTCGACACGAAGAGCTTCGTGGCGGACGGCTTTACGCTGCCGGAAGCCAAGGGCGGCGTTGACTGGCTCGATCAGGACACGCTGCTGCTGTCGAGCGCGCATGGCGAGGGGATGGCGACGAGCTCCGGATATGCGCGGACCGTTCGCCTGTGGCGGCGTGGCCAGCCTGCCGATCGGGCGCAGGTGATCATCGAGACCACCGCCGATCACATGGCGGTCTCCGGCATGGCCGACGACACCGGATCGGCGCCGCGGGTCTGGATCGTCGATCAGATCGACTTCTTCAATCACGCGATCTGGCTGCGCGATGCGACCGGTGCGACGACGAAGCTCGACCTGCCGACCGGCGTCTGGATGCAGGCGCATGGCGACTGGTTCGCGATGAAGCTGCGCAAGGACTGGTCGGCCGGAGGCCGAACCTTTGCCACCGACACCGTGCTCGGCATCTCGCTCTCGGCGTTCCTCGCCGGCAGCCGCGATTTCGCGGTCCTGTTCGAGCCCGGCCCGCGGCGCGCATTGCAGGGCCTGTTCTGGGCGGGCAGCAAGCTGGTGCTGTCGATCCTCGACGAGCTCAAGCCGCAATTCGAGATCTGCACGCCGTCCGCCGCGGGCTGGAGCCGCGCCACGCTTCCCGGCCTACCGCAGATCGGCGTCGTCGATATCTGGCCGCTCGACCGTCATCCCTCCGAGAGCAATGGCGACCTGCTCGCCAACGTGCAGGATCCGCTCACGCCGCCCTCGCTGCTGCTGTTGGAGCGCGGCCTCGCAAGCCCGACCGTGCTGAAGCAGGCGCCGAAGACGTTCACCGCCGACGGCCTCGTGGTGACGCAACACGAGGCGATCTCGATCGACGGCGAGCGCATTCCCTATGTGCAGACCGGTCCTGCCAAGGAGACCGGCGATGCGCCGGTCTATATGAGCGCCTATGGCGGCTTCGCCGTCGCGGTGAAGCCGTATTACAATCCATCGCTCGGCAAGCTGTGGCTGGAGCGCGGCGGCACCACGGTGCAGGCGAATCTGCGCGGCGGCGGCGAATTCGGCACGCGCTGGCACGATGCCGGCCGGCTCGCCGGCAAGAAGCTGTCGCATGACGATTTCGCCGCCGTTGCCGCCGATCTCGTCCGCCGCGGCGTGACAAGCGCGAAGCGCATCGCAGCGCAGGGCGGATCGAACGGCGGCATCCTCATCACCAACATGCTGGTGCGCTACCCCGAACGCTTCGGCGCGCTGTTCTGCACCATCCCGCTGATCGACATGCGCCGCTACACCAAGCTGCTCGCAGGCGCGAGTTGGATCGCGGAATATGGCGACCCCGACAAGCCCGACGAATGGGAGTGGCTGAAGACCTACTCCGCCTATCACAACGCAAAGCCCGGCCAGGCCTATCCGCCGATCCTGATCGCCACCACGCGGCGCGACGACCGCGTCCATCCCGGCCACGCCCGCAAGATGGCGGCAAAGCTCCAGGCGATGGGCTATGAGGCCTGGTTCTACGAGCCGGCAGCGGGCGGTCACGGCTACGGCAAGGACAACAAGGAGCGCGCCGGTTTTGAGGTGCTGGGCTTTCGATTCCTCAGGGACAAGATCGGATGGAAGGATGGGGAGGCGTGATTGCGCTGCCTCTTCGAACTCTCACCATCACGATGTGAGGCGGGCACCACTCTCTCATTCCCTCCCCCCTTGCGGGGGAGGGGCAGGGAGAGGGGTATCACACGGGGACTCTCTCGACTTGCACGCGCGGCACGGTCGCAGATGGATAGACCGTTTCCTGGGCCACCCCTCTCCCCCGCCCTCCCCCACAAGGGGGGAGGGAGCGCACCGCCGCTGTGGCGTGCACCCGAACCCAAGTCAGAAGCGCCAACCTAGCGCGCAAACACCAGCGTCAGATTGTTCGCCGGCATCTCGATCGTATCGACGAGACCAAGGCCGGCGCCTCGCGCGAGCGTCTCGACATCGCCGATGTCGCGCACGCCCCAGTCGGGATTGCCTTCGCGCAATGAGGTGTCGAACACGGCGTTGCTGAGCGCGGTATGCTTGCCGTCGCGCTTGAACGGGCCGTAGAGGAACAGCTTGCCGTCGGCCCTCAAATAGCGACCGGCGCCGGCGAACAGGCCTTCGGCCACGGTCCATGGCGCGATATGGATGACGTTGGCGCAGAACACGGCGGCGAGGTTCGTCGGCCCCTGCCCGCTTCGCATTTCCGGACACCAGCCGGGATCGGAGAGATCGATCCGCAACGGCGAGCGGATGTTTGGCAGGCCCGAATGGACGCGCCAGGCCTCGATGCTCTTCACGTGCCGCTGGTTGAGGTCGCTCGGCCACCAGACCAGGTCGGGCGTATGGCGGGCGAAATGGACCACGTGCTGGCCGGTTCCGCTGCCGACCTCGACAACGTTTCCGGAACAGCCGGCAAGGTGCTTTTCCAGAGCCGCCCGGAGCGGCTCGTGATTGCGATGGAATGCCGGTGCATCGAGCCGCCCATCTGGCTCGACCCGTCCGCCGTCCCTGCCAAATTCGACGACATATTCAGCCAAGTGACGTCCCCTTGAAAAAACGAGAACACGATGAAAACAGCAGGAGCGCCCAAACGCCCTCGAAACAGCCGGCCCGCGTTCACGGACCTTACTCTCGCGGCCAAATCGGCCGAACAAATAATCTCTTTAGTTGCAATGCGGAAGATATTAACTCCATTTTGCCGCGTGCATAGTCCTGATTGTCAGGTGATGCCCTTTGTGCTTTGGAACGCTGCTATTTCCGCGATCGAGTGCATCGCCATAACGCCTCGGAATGACGCCTTGACCGCCTTTTCCCGGATGCCTGCCCTGCTCCTTTTGCTGGCCTTCGCCGCCGGCCTCGCCAGCCCGGCGCGGGCGCAATCCGCCGTGGCCGAGGGCCAGAAGCTCGCCTTCGACCGTGGCAAGGGCAATTGCCTGACCTGTCACGTCATCAAGGGCGGCGACCTGCCGGGAACGATCGGCCCGGAGCTGAAGGACCTCAAGGCGAAATACCCTGATCGCAACGAGCTGGCCGCGATCATCTTCGACGAGACCAAACGCAATCCGCAGACCATGATGCCGCCGTTCGGCCGGAACCGGATTTTGACCGACCAGGAGATCAGCGCGATCGTTGATTTCCTGCAAACCCTGTGACTTCAGGCACGCCAGGAGAGCTCAGATGACCACGACCACCGGCCCCCTTGCGACGCGGCGCCTGATCCTTCAGGGCGCAGCCTCCGTCGCGCTGCTCGGCCTCGGCAATCTGCCGTTCGGCGTGGCGCCCGCGTACGCCGCGGCCAACGACAAATATCCGGAAGAAGCGTTCAAGCTGAAGAACGAAGCGGACGCGATCAAGGCGCTCTACGGCAAGACCGCCGAGCCCTCCGACAAGGTCAAGCTGGATGCGCCGGAGATCGCCGAGAATGGCGGCGTGGTTCCGATCTCGGTGACGACGACGCTGGAGAAGGTGACCTCGATCTCGTTCTTCGTGGCCGAGAACCCGAACGCGCTCGCCGCGTCCTACAAGATTCCCGACGGCACGATCCCTGCTGTCGCCAACCGGCTGAAGATGGCGAAGACCACCAACGTGACCGCGATCGTGGAAGCCGACGGCAAGCTCTACAGCGCGACCAAGGAAGTCAAAGTCACCGTCGGCGGCTGCGGCGGCTAAGGAGATCGACATGGCATCCAGCATTCGCGTGCGCGCGACCGCAAACGGCGACATCACCGAGGTGCAGGCGCTGATCCAGCACCCCATGGACACCGGCCTGGTCAAGGACGCCAAGGGCGAGGTGATCCCCGCGCATTTCATCCAGCAGCTGAAGTTCGAATGTAACGGCAAGGACGTCTTCGTCGCCGATTGGGGCACCGCCATCTCCAAGGACCCCTATGTGAAGTTCAGCTTCAAGGGCGCCAAGAAGGGCGACGACATCAAGATCTCCTGGACCGACAACAAGGGCGGGTCGGATACGACCACCGCGAAGATCGCGTGATGAAGGCCCGCTCCGCCCTCCTGCTTGGTTCGCTCAGCGCCGCGCTCGTCGCGGTCGCCCTCACCTCGCCGCGCGTGATCGCGGCCGACAAGGTCGATCCAGTTGCCGACGCAAAAGCGTTCCAGAACTTCTTCTTCCAGAAGTTTCCGACCGTGAAGCACGAGGATTTCGTCAACGGTCCTTATTCCATGAACGAGGACATGAAGCGGCAGTGGCGGGAGAAGGAGGAATTCCCGCCCTACGAGTTCGCGCTCGACGCCGGCAAGGAAATGTTCGCCACCCCGTTCAAGAACGGCAAGACCTATGCCGACTGCTTCCCGAATGGCGGCATCGGCATCCGCCAGAACTACCCCTACTTCGACGAGAAGGAGGGCAAGGTCGTCACGCTGGAGCTCGCGCTCAACCGCTGCCGCGAGGCCAATGGTGAGGCGCCCTATTCCTACGTCAAGGACGAGATGGCCTCGCTGACCGCCTACATGGCCTTCACCTCGCGCGGCAAGCCGATGGACATCAAGATCCCCGATGATCCCCGCGCGCTCGCCGCGTTCGAGAACGGCAAGCGCTATTTCTACACGCGGCGCGGCCAGATGAATTTCTCCTGCGCGAGCTGCCATGTGCAGAGCCCGGGCGAGCGCATCCGCGCCGAGATCCTGGCGCCGGCGCTCGGCATTTTGAACGCGATGCCGATCTACCGCTCCGAATGGAGCGGCATGGGCACGACCAGCCGCCGCTTCGTCACCTGCAACAGCCAGACCCGGGCGGTTCCGCTGGAGCCGCAGGCGGATGAATATCGCGACGTCGAATATTTCCTCTCCTACGTCGCCAACGGCCTGCCGATATCAGGACCGGGAGCGCGGCCATGAAGCGGTCACTTCCCCTCGCCATGCTGCTCGCCCTTAGCCTTGCGCCAACGGCGCGCGCGGCGAATGAGGCGGATTACAAGGCGGCCTATGCCGCCGCCGAAGCCGCCTCCAAGGAGGCAGCCGGCATGCGCAATCAGTGGACCGTGACCGTCTCGACGCTGGCGGCGGCGAAGAAGGCAGCCGATGGCGGCGATTTCGACCGCGCCCTGGCCGCAGCCAAGGAGGCCGAGGCGCTGGCGAAGGCGTCGATCTTCCAGGCCACGTCCGAAAAAGAGGCCTGGAAGGCGATGGAAATCCGCTAGACTGGACCTCAGTTGAACTGCCGATGAGGCGCGGAGGATTCTGGATGGCGATCCGCCGCCGTGATTTCCTGAAGAGTGCAGGCGTTGCCGCAGCATCGCTCGGCCTGCCGCGGCTTGCGCGCGGCACTGAAGCGGCGAGCATTTACGACCTCGAACGTTTCGGCCATGCCCGGATCCTGCACATCACCGACACGCATGCGCAGCTCAACCCGGTCTATTTCCGCGAGCCCAGCGTCAATATCGGCATCGGGGAGATGGCGGGACGGCCGCCGCATCTGGTCGGCCGCGCCTTTCTCGAGCGGTTCGGAATCCGGCCCGACAGCGCCGATGCCTATGCCTTCACCTGCTTCGAGTTCGAGAAGTCTGCGGCGCGCTTCGGCAAGCTCGGCGGCTTTGCCCATCTGAAGACGCTGGTCGATCGCTTGCGCGGCGATGTCGGCGAAAGAGATTCGCTGCTCGTCGACGGCGGCGATCTCTGGCAGGGCACGGGGCTCGCCAACGTCATGCAGGGCCGCGACATGGTCGAGGTCGCCAATCTGCTCGGCATCGAGGCGATGACCGGGCATTGGGAATTCACCTATGGCGAGCAGGCGCTGCGCGACAATCTCGAGCGCTTCAAGGGCGAGTTCCTGGCGCAGAACGTGTTCCTGACCGAGGAAGCCGCGTTCAACGACGCCCGCGCCTTCGACAAGGCGACGGGGCGCGTCTTCAAGCCCTCCGTGATCAAGGAGCTCGGCGGTCATCGCATCGCGATCGTCGGCCAGGCCTTCCCTTACGTGCCGATCGCGCATCCAAAGCGGTTCACGCCGGACTGGACCTTCGGCATCCGCGAGGAAGAGCTCCAGAAGCATGTCGATGCCTTGCGCACCGCCGACAAGGTCGATGCCGTCATCCTGCTGTCGCACAACGGCATGGACGTCGACCTCAAGCTCGCGAGCCGCGTCACCGGCATCGACGTCATCCTCGGCGGCCACACCCACGACGCCGTGCCGCAGCCGATTCCTGTGACGAACGCCGGCGGAACGACACTCGTCACCAATGCCGGATCCAACGGGAAATTTCTGGGCGTGCTCGATCTCGCGCTCGACAAGGGCAAGGTCAGTGGCGTCAAATATCACCTGCTGCCGGTCTATTCCGAGCTGCTGAAGCCTGATCCGGCGATGGCCGAGCTGATCGGCCGGGTTCGCGCGCCGCACGTGGCCGACTGGTCGGAGAAGATCGCAACGCTCGACCGCCTGCTCTATCGCCGCGGCAATTTCTCCGGCCCGGTCGACGAGCTGATCTGCACCGCGTTGCGCAGCGAGCTCGACGCCGAGATCGCGCTGTCGCCGGGCTTCCGCTGGGGCGTCACCGCGCTGTCCGGCCAGGCGCTGACCATGGAGGACGTGCTCGCGGAAACCGCGATCAGCTATCCCGAGACCTATGTGCAGGAAATGACCGGCGCCCAGATCAAGGACGTGCTGGAGGACATCTGCGACAATCTCTTCAACGCCGATCCCTATTACCAGCAGGGCGGCGACATGGTGCGCGCCGGCGGCCTCAGCTACACCTGCACGCCGGCGGGGGCGATCGGCGGCCGCATCTCTGAGCTGAAGCTCAACAACGGCAAGGCGATCAGCGCCAACCACCGCTACAAGGTCGCGGGCTGGGCCTCGGTCAACGGCCAGCAGGGCGCACCGGTGTGGGACGTGGTGGCCAAATATCTGCGCTCGGGCCGGATGCTTTCGGAGCGGCTCGGCTCCGGCGTCACGCTGAAGGGCGTCGAGAACAATCCGGGCATTGCGGGACAGGGATGACGCGCTCGCAAATGTTTCGCGCGATGATGCTGGCGATGCTCGCCTTGGCCGCGATGCCGCCGGCTTTTGCGCAGCAGGTGCCGCTTCAGGACAAGCCGTTCGCCGAGCACAAGATCGTGCTGCAGCTCTCCGACGGCGACGCCAGGAAGCAGGCGCTGGTGCTCAGCGTCGCCAACAATCTCCTGAAGGCCTACGCCCCCGACAAGGTCGCGATCGAGGTGGTGGCATTCGGACCCGGCATCGACCTGCTGCTGTCGAACAGCGAGCGCCGCAAGCAGGTCGAGAGCCTGATCGCGCAAGGCGTGCGCTTCGACATCTGCCTCAACACCGTCGACACGGTCGAGCGGGAGACAGGCAAGCGGCCGGAGTTCATCCCCGCCGCGACGCCGGTGCAGGTCGGGGTCGGGCAGATCCTGTTCCTGGCGGAGAATGGGTACACGGTGGTGCGGCCGTAGGGGGCGCCAGGGCGTCACACTCCCCTGTCGTCCCGGCGCAGGCCGGGACCCATACTCCCAGGCAGGTGTTTGGCGAAGATCAGTCGTTCGGTACTCCCACCGCCCCTCCCGAAGGATCACGCGCGGTATGGGTCCCGGCCTTCGCCGGGACGACACTGAGTGTGTGGCGCTTATCCCCGCCTCGCCAGCAATAAAAATCTTCCAAATTTACCTGTTCACACAGTGAATTGCTTCTCTTTCTGACCCGGAACATAGTAGAATCTTGGAAGCCAGTTCCACGCCGGGTCTTGCCATGATCTTCCGCCAGCTCTTCGACAGTGTTTCGGGCACCTACAGCTACGTCCTTGCCAGCCGCCACGGCGGCGAGGCGCTGATCCTCGATCCCGTGCTGGAGAAGGTCGACCGCTATTGCCAATTGCTGCGCGAGCTCGACCTCAAGCTGGTCAAGGCGGTCGATACCCACCTTCATGCCGACCACGTCACCGGCCTCGGCGAGCTGCGCGACCGCACCCATTGCATGACCGTGATGGGCGACCAGACCAAGGCCGACGTGGTGGCGATGCGTGTCGCCGACGGCGACAAGGTGACGATCGAGGGGCTGTCGCTCGACGTGATGTACACGCCCGGCCACACCGACGATTCCTATTCCTACCTGATGGGCGACCGCGTCTTCACCGGCGACACGCTGCTGATCCGCGGCACCGGCCGCACCGATTTCCAGAACGGCTCCTCGCGCGCGCAGTACGATTCGATCTTCAATCGCCTACTCAAGCTGCCGGACGAAACGATGGTGTTCCCGGCGCATGACTACAAGGGCGACACCGTCTCCACCATCGGCGAGGAGAAGCGCTACAATCCGCGGCTCCAGGTGCGCTCGGTCGACGAATATATCGAGCTGATGGCGAACCTGAAGCTGCCCAATCCGAAGATGATGGACGTGGCGGTGCCCGCCAACATGCGCGTCGGCCTGCATCAGGAGGAGCTGGAAAAGGAGGGCCGCGCGCTAACCGCCAGCGAGGCGATCCGCGTCCTGGGCCGGCCTGACATCCTGCTGGTCGATCTGCGCGAGACCAACGAGCGGATGAAACACGGCATGCTCGAGGGCGCCCTGCACACGCCCTATCCGTCCGTCGAGGAGAGCCTGAAGCCCGGCGGCATGCTGCGCGAGGTCGCGGCCGCCACCGGCCGCCGCATCGTGTTCTTCTGCGCCTTCGGCGAACGCTCGGCGATGGCCGTCGCGGCGGCGAAGGAGGCGGGCCTCGCCAATACCGCCCATATCGCCGGCGGTATCGATGCCTGGAAGAAGGCGGGCGGACCGGTGGTGCACTGACGCCCCGACGCGCCGTTCTTGAGATAAGTCAGGAACCGCCCACATATTGGGACTAGGATCGGATGCAGCATCACCATCCGGGAACAGCCATGGCCAAGACCGTCAACAAGACCGCCAAGCCGAGCGCGCCGCCCAAAACCGCCAGCGAGAAGCTGGCGGACGACAAGGCGAAGAAGCCGCTGCCGCGCGACACCGACGACGACGATTACGAAGACGGCGACATCGCAACGCCGAAGCGTGACCGGTACGGTCCCGATGACGAGCCGTTGTGAGTTGAAGCCTGCCCCACGAATGGTGCGTTCCCTCCCCCTTGCGGGGGGAGGGTTAGGGAGAGGGGTGCCACACGGCACACTCTTTCGAGAGCCCGACGATCTTTGCATCGACCACGGATAGACCTTTTGCTGGGCTACCCCTCTCCCCCGCCCTCCCCCGCAAGGGGGAGGGAGCGCAGTGTGCCCGATCGCATCGTCGAGTCATGATTGAGACAGCGGCGCCACCCGCGCTACCTGCCATGCGCCTGCGTTCATGGACAAATAACCGCTGTCCCCGATAGTTTGCGCTCCCTTCAGGGAGTGAAACGGAACTGCAATGGTCGATGTTCTCGCCGCACCGCAGCAAGGCAAGGCGGACAGCGCGCTGCGCACGCTGACGGGAATCTCGATCGCGCATTGGGTCAGCCATTTCCATCTGCTGGTCCTGCCGATGCTGTTTCCGTTCCTGAAGGACAGGCTCGGCGTCGGCTATGTCGAGCTGGGCTTCGCGCTCACCACCCTTGCCGTCGTATCGGGCCTGACGCAGGCGCCGACCGGCTATCTCGTCGACCATTTTGGCGCGCGCAGGATCCTGTTGATCGGGCTGACGCTCGGCGGCTTCGCGCTGATCCTGCTCGGCCTGCATTTGAGCTACGCCTCGCTGATCGCCTGCGCCGTGCTGCTCGGGCTCGCCAACAGCGTCTATCATCCCGCCGACTACGCCATCCTGACCGAGCACATGGACGAGGCGCGGATGGGCCGCGCCTTTTCGATCCACACCTTTGCCGGCTATCTCGGCGGCGCCGTGACGCCGGCGATCGTCGCCGCGCTGGTCACCGTATCGGGTGGCGTCGGCGCATTGATCGCGTCGGGCGCGATCGGCGTGCTGGTGGCGTTGCTGCTGGTCGCCATGAGCATTCCCGAGGCCGGCGCGCACAAGAAAAAGCCCGGTCACGAGAGCGCGCCGAAGCAGGCGGTGATAACGCCGGCGCTGATCACGCTGACCGCGCTGTTCATGCTGCTAAGCCTGTCGGTGGCCGGCATCAACAATTTCGGCGTGGTGGCGCTGATGAGCGGCTACGGCGCCTCTTATTCGATCGCCAACGTCGCGCTGACCGCGTTCCTCGGCGCCAGCGCCGCGGGCGTGCTCGCAGGCGGCTTCCTCGCCGACCACACCGAACGTCACGGCTATGTCGCCGCCGCCTGCTTTGCCGCAAATGCGGCGATCGTGCTCCTGATCGCACTGGTGACATTGCCCGGCTGGGCTTTGACCGCGACGATGACGGCGGCGGGCTTCCTCTCCGGCGTGATCGCGCCCTCGCGCGACATGCTGGTGCGCAATGCCGCTCCCGCCGGCGCTGCGGGGCGCGCCTTCGGCATCGTCTCCACCGGTTTTAATCTCGGCGGCATCGTCAGCCCGCTTTTGTTCGGCTGGATCATGGACCAGAGCGCGCCGCACTGGGTGTTCGGCGCCTCCGTGATCTTCATGCTGGCGACGGTGGTGCTGTCGCCGTTCACCGAGCGGAAGCGGCAGGCTGCGGCGTAGCCACAAATTCAACTGTCGTCCTGGCGAAAGCCAGGACCCATTACCCCAGGGAGAATCCGTCGCGCGAGACTGGTCACTCCGAGTCTTCGCCAAACTACTCCCTGTGGTTACGGGTCCCGTATCTGCGCTGACATCCGGGACGACGAGTAGAGAGAACTGCGTGTAACAAAAACAAAACGGGAAGAAACCTCATGACCAATCCTGATCTCGTGATCCGCGGCGGCATGGTCGCGGATGGAAACGGCGGCGAGCTGTTCGAGGCCGATGTCGCCATCACCGGCGGCAGGATCAGCGAGGTCGGGAAGATCTCCGGCAAGGGCAAAGAAGAAATCGACGCGCGCGGAAAACTGGTGACGCCGGGCTTCGTCGACGTCCACACGCACTATGACGGGCAGGTCACCTGGAGCCAGGACATCACGCCGTCGTCGCAGAACGGCGTCACCACCGCGATCATGGGCAATTGCGGCGTCGGCTTTGCGCCGTGCAAGCCCGCCGACCACACCCGCCTGATCCAGCTGATGGAAGGCGTCGAGGACATTCCCGAGCCGGTGCTGAGCGCCGGCATTCCCTGGGCCTGGGAGAGCTTTCCGGACTACATGGGCTGGCTGTCGAAGCGCGATTTCGACATCGACGTCGGCGCGCAACTGCCGCATGCGGCGTTGCGCGTCTATGTCATGGGCGAGCGCGGCGCGCGCCGCGATCCGTCCACGGTGGAAGACAATGCGGCGATGGCAAAGCTCGCGGGCGAAGCGGTCCGCTCCGGCGCGCTCGGCTTCTCGACCTCGCGCACGCTCAACCACCGCACCTCGACCGGCGACTTCACGCCGACCTTGAAGGCCGGCGAGGACGAGCTCACCGCGATCGCGGGTGCGATGCATCGCGAGGGCCGCAGCGTGCTGCAATTCGTGCTCGATCTCTCCACCATCGACGACGACCTGCCGATGATGCTGCGGGTCGCCGACACGACGAAATGCCCGATCTCGTTCTCGATCACGCAGAACGACAAGGCGCCGCAGCGCTGGCGCCAGACGCTGGACGAGATCAATGCCGCCGCACAGCGCGGCCTCTCCATCACCGCGCAGATCGCGGCGCGCCCGGTCGGCCTGCTGCTCGGGCTCGAGCTGTCGCGCAACCGGTTCCAGACCCATCCGAGCTACAGGGCGATCGCGCATCTGCCGCTGAAGGAGCGGCTGGCGCGGCTGCATCAACCGGAGGTCCGCCAGGCGATCCTCAGCGAGACGGCGACCGCGACCGACGATCCGCTGTTCTTCCGGCCCAACTACGACAAGATGTTCCTGCTCGGCGATCCTCCCGATTACGAGCAGCCGCCGGAGAACGCGCTGGGGCCGCAGGCGCGCAAGCAGGGCCGGAAGCCCGAGGAGCTCGCCTATGACGCGATGCTGTCGGACGAAGGCCGCGGCATGCTCTACGTGCCGTTCCTCAACTATGCCGACGGCAATCTCGATGCGACGCGCGAGATGCTGATCGATCCGCAATCGGTGCCGGGCCTGTCCGATGGCGGCGCGCATTGCGGCATCATCTGCGATGCGAGCTTCCCGACCTATCTGCTGACGCACTGGACACGCGACCGCACGCGCGGCGAGAAGCTGTCGATCCCGTTCGTGGTCGCGGCACAGTCACGCAAGACCGCGCTCTCGGTCGGCCTCACCGATCGCGGGCTGATTGCGCCCGGCTACAAGGCCGACATCAACGTGATCGACTATGACCGCCTGCATCTGCATCCGCCGAAGGTGCATTACGATCTGCCGGTCGGCGGGCGGCGGCTGTTGCAGGACGTCGACGGCTATGAAGCGACCATCGTGTCGGGCGTGGTGACGCGGCGGCATGGCGCGGCCACGGGGCGCCGGCCGGGGAAGTTGATTCGTGGCGCGCAGGGGGTGGTGAACTAGCGCGGTAGGATGCATGTGAGACGCGAAGGCCGCGCCTCACATTCGGTGTCGTCCCGGCGAAGGCCGGGACCCATACGCCCCGGCAATTGTTTTGCGAAGACTTGGAGTTATCAGCTTCGCCTCAATCCACTCCCTGTGGTTATGGGTCCCGGCCTTCGCCGGGACGACAGCGGTGTTTGTGGCGGGCCTTGAACGCCTGCCACCCCTTACGTCGGCGACACCGCGCCTTTCAGCGCCGCTGCCTGCGGGGCGGCAGCGCGCGTCAGCCGAGCCTTTTCGCTGTTCGGCCAGAGCAGGGCCAGGCCGAGCAGGCCGGAGCCGACCATGATCACGGCGTTGATGGTGAAGCCGGTCATGTAGCCGTCGAGCATGCTGCCGGCGCGCTGGATCACGGTGCCCATCACGGCGGGCGCGATGATGCCCGAGAGCGTGTAGAGCGCGCCGTAGATCGCCAGGATCGCGCCGCGCTGCGACGACGGCGTGAATTCGCCGAGCATGGGCGGACAGACGACGTAGATCGCGCCGCACAGGCCCGTTCCGACCACGAGCAAGGCGAGCTGAAGGCCGGCGCCCTGAACATACGGCATCGCAGCCAGGATCAGGCCGCCGACCATCAACGGGACCGAGCCGAGCACGCCGCGGGCGACGCGCGTGGTCGATCCGCGGGCCATCATCAGTTGCGAGATCCAACCCGTCAGGATCACGATGGTGGCGCCGAACACCCAGGGCAGGGTCGAAATCCAGCCGGCCTGGCTCTGCGAGAAGCCGAGGCCCTTGATGATGAACGGCGTGAACCAGGTCAGCCCCAGCGACAGCGCCCAATAGGCCCCGAAGGTCGCCGCGACGCAGCCGACGAAGGTGCGCGAGGTGAGAAGCTGAAGATAGGGAATTTTCGTCTCGGTGGCGGCAAGGGTGTGCGTGTCCTCCAGCGGGCCTTCCTTGCCGAGCGCGAGCCAGGCGCAGACCCAGATCAGGCCGACGACGCCGAGCGCGCCGAAGGCGTAGTGCCAGGAGTGATTGACGATGACCCAGTTCAGCGCCGGCACCGCCAGGATGACGCCGAAAGCCGAGCCTTGCGACAGGATCGCAGTCGGCAGCGTGCGCTTCTCGTCGGGGAACCATTTGTAGATGGCGTGCGCGGCGACCGAGAAGGCCGGGCCTTCGCCGGCGCCCAGCACGATGCGGCAGATCAGCAGCGTGGTGAAGGAGACGGTGCCGACCATCGGAAACTGCGCCAGCGCCCAGACCACCGCCAGCGTCAGGAGCACCCAGCGCGTCGGCACCTTGTTGACGATGAAGCCGACCACGATGGCCGAGATCGAGAACAGGAAGAAGAACGAAGACCCGAGCAGGCCGAACTGCTCCGGGGAGAGCTTCAGGTCCGCCATGATCGGCACGCCGGCGAGGCCGACAACGATCTTGTCGGCGAAGTTAACCAGCATAAATAGAAACAGCAGAAAGGTGACCGTCCAGGCGCCCTTTGGTGTTTCCCTGGATGTCGTCGTCTTGCCCGCCACCATGGGCGTTCCCTGAGCGCTCATCGTTCTCCCCGTCTGTCTTTTTGGCAGTTTTTTGATTTGGCCGTTGTTGGAGCTAACAACGGCTTCGACGGCAACGCAACCCCGGCATTTCCGCGGCAGGTGTGCTACGCAGCATTTCCGTTAATTCCGTCCGGCGCCATTCATCGTGCTGAGCATCCGAAATCTCTCCAAGACGTTCTCCTCGGCCGCCGAACCGGTCCACGTGCTGCGCGGCGTCGACCTTGACCTCAAGGCCGGTGAACGCGTCGCGCTGACCGGCGAATCCGGCAGCGGCAAGAGCACGCTGCTGCACCTGATCGCGGGGCTCGATGCCGCCGATGGCGGCTCGATCCGGTTGGAAGACACCGAGGTCACCAAGCTGTCCGACGCGGGGCGCGCCAGCCTGCGGCGCGACCGGATCGGCCTCGTGTTCCAGCAGTACAACCTGATCCCGAGCCTGTCGGTTGCCGACAATCTGGCCTTCCAGGCGCGGATCGCCGGCCGGCACGACGCAGCCTGGTCCAGTGAACTGGTCGAACGGCTCGGGCTCGGCGCCCTCCTGAAGCGCTATCCCGAGCAATTGTCCGGCGGCCAGCAGCAGCGGGTCGCGATCGGCCGGGCGCTCGCGACAAGACCCTCGCTGCTGCTCGCGGACGAGCCGACCGGAAATCTGGATGAAGCGACCGCCGAGGACGTGCTGGCGCTGACGCGCGACCTCGTCACGCGCACCGGCTGCGGATTCCTGATGGTGACGCACAGCCTGCATCTGGCCGGCACGCTCGACCGCCACCTCACTTTGCATGCGGGGCGAATCGCATGAGGCGCGCGCTGTGGGTCCTCGCGGTGCTCCTGAGCCATTGGCGGCGGCACAGGATGCAGTTCGCGACACTTCTGATCGGGCTGATCGCCGCGACTGCGCTGTGGAGCGGCGTGCAGGCGATCAACCAGCAGGCCCGCAATGCCTATGACCGCGCCGCGGCGACGTTCGGCGGCGTGCGGACGCCGATGCTGGTCGCACCCAATGCGGCGACCTTTCCGCAAGACCTGTTCGTCAGGCTCCGCCGCGCAGGCTGGCCGGTCTCGCCGGTGCTGGAGGGCCGCGTCCAGATCAACGGGCGCTCGGTGCGGCTGCTCGGCATCGAGCCGGTGACGCTGCCGGTGGATGTCGGCAACGCGCCACGCCTTGGTGCCGCGGACCTGACGAGCTTCGTCGCGCCGCCCGGCCGGACGCTGGTGGCGAAAGAGACGCTGAACGACTTGCAGGAGCAGGAGGGCGCGGCGCCGCCGATCAGCAGCGGCGCAACACTGCCGCCGCTGCACGTGCAGCCGCAGCTCGTGCCCGACGTGCTGGTGGTCGATATCGGCGTGGCGCAGAAGCTCCTGAACAAGCCGGACCAAGTCTCGCGATTGCTGATCGGCAAGCCGAAGGGCAAGCCGGCGCCGCTGGCGAGCGTCGTCGGCGACCGGCTGCAACGGGTCGAGCCGAATGCGGAGACGGAGCTGGAGCGTCTCACCGACAGTTTCCATCTCAACCTCACCGCCTTCGGCCTGTTGTCGTTCTTCGTCGGCCTGTTCATCGTCAATTCGGCCGTGGGTCTTGCCTTCGAGCAGCGACTGCCGATGCTGCGCACGTTGCGAGCCTGCGGCGCCTCGGCGCGCCTCGTCAACACGGTGCTGGTGATCGAGCTGGTGGCGCTGGCGCTGGTCGCCGGACTGATCGGGCTCGTCTGCGGCTATTTCATCGCGGCCGCGCTGTTGCCCGACGTCGCGGCGTCGCTGCGCGGGCTCTATGGCGCGCAGATCCCGGGGCAACTCAGCTTGCAGCCCGAATGGTGGCTCGCCGGCATCGGCATCAGCGTTGCCGGCGCGCTCGTTGCGGCCGCGACCAGCCTGATCAAGGCGATCAGGATGCCGGTGCTGGCGACCGCGCAGCCGTACGCCTGGCAGCAGAGGCAGCGCCGCTGGCTGATCCTGCAAAGCATTGCGGCGTGCATGGTGTTCGCGGTCGCGCTGCTGCTGCTTCACTATGGCGAATCGCTGATCGCAGGCTTCGGCGTGCTGGCGGCGCTGATGCTGGGCGCGGCACTGATCCTGCCGGCCTTCCTCGACATCATCCTGCTCATAGGCCAGCGCGCAGCGCGAGGACCGCTCTCGCTGTGGTTCTGGGCGGACAGCCGGCAGCAGCTCTCCGGGCTGTCGCTGGCACTGATGGCGCTGCTGCTCGCGCTCGCCGTCAATGTCGGCGTCTCCACCATGGTGGAAACCTTCAGCCGCACCTTCGTCGGCTGGCTCAACGGGCGGCTCGCGGCCGACGTCTACATCAGCGCTTCCGACAATGCGCAAGGCGTCGCGATCCGGAACTGGCTGAAGGAGCGCAGCGAAGTCCAGGCGATCCTGTCGGGCGGCCGCGCCGAGACGCAAGTCCAGGGCCAGCCGGTGGAGCTGTTCGGCCTGCCCGATCACGCACTCTATCGCGAGCGCTGGCCGCTGCTGGAGACTGCGCCACGCGCCTGGACCCAGCTGGTGCCGGGCAATGCCGCCTTCATCAGCGAGCAATTGAGCCGCCGCCTCAACGTCCGCGTCGGCGACGTCGTCGAGGTGCCGGCGCCGGGCGGGACCTGGGAGCTCGACATCGTCGGCATCTATGCCGATTACGGCAATCCCAAGGGACAGCTGGCCGTGAATGTCGCGGCGCTGATCCGTCACTTTCCGCAGACGCCACAGACGCGGATCGGCCTCATCGTCGCGCGGGACAAGATTCCGGACTTGATCGCGGCCTTGCAGAAGCGGTTTGCACTCGACGACCGCAGCGTCGCCGACCAGGCGACGGTGAAGGCGGAATCGATCCGCATCTTCAACCGCACCTTTGCGGTGACATCGGCGCTGAACGCTTTCACGCTCGGTGTCGCCGGCATCGCGCTGCTGACCAGTCTTTTGACGCTGGCCAACTCCCGCCTGCCGCAGCTCGCACCGCTGTGGGCGATCGGCATCACGCGGCCGCGCCTCGCCGCGATCGAATTGACCAAGACGCTGTCGGTGGCGCTGTTCACCTCGCTGCTGGCCGTGCCGCTCGGGCTGCTGGTGGCGTGGTGCCTGATTGCGATCGTGAATGTGAAGGCGTTCGGCTGGCGGCTGCCGTTCCATGTGTTCCCGCTGCAACTCGTCGAGCTGGTCGCGGTCGCGCTGGTCGCCTCGCTGCTGGCCGCGCTGCTGCCGGTCGCACGGCTGGCGCGGATGCAGCCGGCGAACCTCGTCAAGGTGTTTGCCAATGAGCGCTGACAAGATCTCGCGGCGCGCATTTGCCGGCGGCATTGCCGCGCTCGCCCTTGCGCGCCACGCCGGCGCGCAAGGCTATGCCGGGCTCGGCGAGACGGCCGACGGCTTTGCGAAGGTCACGCCGGGAAAGACGTTCGCCTTCCCCGCCGATCACGGGCCGCATCCGGAATTTCGCATCGAGTGGTGGTATCTCACCGCGAACATCGTCGACAGCAGCGGTGCGGCTTGCGGCCTGCAATGGACGCTGTTCCGCCAGGCGGCGCAGCCGGGACCGCAAGGCGAAGGCTGGGCCAATCAGCAGATCTGGATGGCGCATGCGGCGGTGACGCGCGCCGATACCCATCGCTTCAGCGAGCTGTTTTCGCGCGGCGGGATCGGACAGGCCGGCGTCGAAGCGAAGCCCTTCACGGCGTGGATCGACGATTGGGAGATGAAGGGTCTTGAGCGCACCGACGATCGCACTTTGGCGCCCCTGACGCTGAAGGCCTCCGGCACGAACTTCAGCTATGCGCTGACGCTGGAGGCCGATCGTGCGGTGGTGTTGCAGGGTGACGGCGGCTTCAGCCGCAAGTCGGAGCGCGGCCAGGCCTCCTACTATTACAGCCAGCCGTTCTACCGCGCGCGCGGCACGCTCACCATCGATGACAAGCCGGTCGATGTGTCGGGGCAGGCCTGGATGGACCGCGAGTGGAGCAGCCAGCCGCTCGACGCCGACCAGACCGGCTGGGACTGGCTGTCGCTGCATCTTGCATCCGGCGACAAGCTGATGCTGTACCGGCTGCGGCAGAAGGACGGCAAGGACTATCCGTTCGGCAACTGGATCACCGCCACCGGCAGCACGCAGATGATCTCGGGCAGCGACATCCAGATGACGCCGAAGGCGACCGCCGAGGTCGCGGGGCGCAAGCTGCCGGTGGAGTGGCAAATCGCCATCCCCTCGCGCTCGTTCTCAATCCAATGCAAGCCGCTCAATCCAAAGGCCTGGATGGGGACCGGCTTCTCCTATTGGGAAGGGCCGATCAGCTTTGCCGGCACGCATGACGGTGTTGGCTATCTCGAGCTGACCGGGTATTGAAGCGCGACCTCTTCAAGGAAGCGAGCGATGTATCACCTCACCGCCCTCGTCACGCTGCTGGCGATTGCGTTTTATTTCTTCGCCACCATCAACGTCTCGCGCGCGCGAGCGAGGACGGGCATCAAGGTGCCGGCGACCTCAGGACACCCGGACTTCGAGCGCGCCTTCCGCATCCAGGTCAACACGCTGGAATGGATGCCTATCTTCCTGCCGTCGCTCTGGCTGTTCGCGATCTACATCAGCGACGCCCTCGCAGCCGGGATCGGCGCGCTCTGGATCGTCGGCCGCATCGTCTATTTCATCGGTTATTCGCAGGCCGCCGCAAAGCGCGGCCCGGGCTTCTTGATCCAGGCCATCGCAGCCATTGCGCTATGGGTAGGGGCGATCGGGGCGGCGGTGTCGCGGCTGGTGTGAGGGATGAATTGCAAGCCGTCATTCCGGGGCGGCGCGCCAGCGCCGAACCCGGAATCTCGAGATTCCGGGTTCGATGCTTCGCATCGCCCCGGAATGACGCTACGCCTCACTTCGTCAGCGGGCAGCCGCTGTCCTTGGCGGTGAAGAACGCCTTGTCGCCGGGGACGGTGGCGAGCAGCTTGTAATAGTCCCAGGGCTTCTTCGACTCCGCGGGCTTCTTGACCTCGAACAGATACATATCGTGGACCATGCGGCCGTTCTCGAGAACCTTGCCGCCCTGCGCGAAGTCGTCGTCGACCGGCAGCTCCTTCAGCTTCTTGGCGACGGCTTCCGGATCCTTGGTGCCGGCGGCCTTGACCGCTTTCAGATAGCTCAGCGTCGCCGAATAGGTGCCGGCATGGATCATGCTCGGCATCCGCCCGGTGCGCTTGAGGAAACGTTCGCCGAGATTGCGGGTCTTGTCGTTGAGATCCCAGTAATAGCCCTCGGTCAGCACCAGGCCTTGCGCGGCCTGCAAGCCGAGGCCGTTCACTTCGGCCAGCGTCATCAAGAGGCCCGCGAGCTTCTGACCACTGGCGACGATGCCGAACTCGGACGCCTGCTTGATCGAGTTGGTGGTGTCGAGGCCGGCATTGGCGAGGCCCACGATCTTGGCCTTGGAGCTCTGCGCCTGCAGCAGGAAGGAAGAGAAGTCCGAGGAATTGAGCGGCACGCGCACCGAGCCGACCACCTTGCCGCCATTGGCGGTGACGATCTCGCTGGTGTCCTTCTCCAGCGCGTAGCCGAAGGCGTAGTCCGCGGTGAGGAAGTACCAGGTGTCGCCGCCGGCCTTGGTCAGCGCGCCGCCGGTGCCGACGCCGAGCGCGCGGGTGTCATAGGCCCAGTGGAAGCCGTAGGGCTGGCAGGCATCGCCGGTGAGGCGCGAGGTCGCGGCGCCCACCACGATGTCGATCTTTTTCTTTTCCTTGGAGAGCTCGTGGATCGCGAGCGCGACCGAGGAGGTCGTCAGCTCCGTGATCATGTCGACGTTCTCGACATCGTACCAGCGCCGCGCGATCGAGCTCGCCAGATCCGGCTTGTTCTGGTGGTCGGCGGTGACGAGCTCGATCTTCTGACCGAGCACCTCGCCGCCAAAATCTTCGATCGCCATCCTGGCCGCTTCGACCGACCATTTGCCGCCGTAGTCTGCATAGACGCCGGACTGGTCGTTGAGGATGCCGATCTTGACGCCTTGCGCGGAGGCCGGTGCTGCCAGCAGCAGGGCCGAGGTTGCGACGGCGGCCAAAAGGGCTGATTTCATGTGTTGGCTCCCAGCAGTGTTCTGTTTTGAAATCGCGCGGATACTAGTGAAGAACCCCGGGAATGCCCATCCATTGCGTGTTGGTCGTTAGTATGAAGGGCGGCACCACAAAAAACCGTCGTCCTGGACAAGCGCAGCGAAGCGGAGCGTAGATCCAGGACCCAATACCCCAGGGAGCAATTTGGCGAAGACCGGTGGTCGCAACCTGCTCGCGCCGCAACTTCTCCCTGGGGTAATGGGTCCTGGCTTTCGCCAGGACGACGCTGGAGAAACATCACATTGCGACCTTCGGCTTCCCGTCGTTCTTCCCCTCAGCCAGGTTGCGCACCACCACATAGAAGATCGGCGTGAACAGAAGCCCGAACAGGGTGACGCCGAGCATGCCGAAGAAGACGGCGACGCCGACGGCCTGGCGCATTTCCGAACCGGAGCCCGTCGAGACCACCAGCGGCAGCACGCCGAGAATGAAGGCGAAGGAGGTCATCAGGATCGGCCGCAGACGCAGGCGGCAGGCGTCGATCACGGCCTCCAACCGCGGCTTGCCTTCGTTCTCGATGTCGCGCGCGAACTCGACGATCAGGATCGCGTTCTTCGCCGCCAGTCCCACCAGCACGACGAAGCCGATCTGGGTGAGGATGTTGACGTCCTGCCCCATGATGCGGACGCCGATGGTGGCCGCTAGCAGGCACATCGGCACGATCAGGATCACCGCGAACGGCAGGGTCCAGCTGCCATATTGCGCGGCGAGCACGAGATAGACGAACAGCACGCAGATCGGGAATACCAGCAGGCCCGCGTTGCCGCCGGTGACCTGCTGGTACGAGAGATCCGTCCACTCGAAGGTGAAGCCGCTCGGCAGGGTGTCGTCGGCGAGCTTCTTGATGGCGTTGAGCGCGGTGGTCGAGCTCGTCCCAGGCGCCGGCTCGCCCTGGAGCTCGGACGCCGCGTAAAGATTGTAGCGCGCGACGCGGTCGGGCCCCGAGACATCCTTGAAGTCGACCACGCTGCCGAGCATCACCATGTCGCCGGAGGCGTTGCGCGTGCGCAGCCGCGCGAGATCGCTCGGCTCTTTGCGGAACGGGAAATCGGCCTGCGCGGTGACGTGGTAGGTGCGGCCGAACAGGTTGAAGTCGTTGACATAGGTCGATCCGAAATAGGTCTGGATCGTGTCGTTGATGTTGGCGATGGGTACACCGAGCTTCTGCGCCTTGGTGCGGTCGATGTCGACGAAGAGCTGCGGCGTGTTGGCTGAGAACGGCGAGAACACCGTCGGAGCCAGCAGCGAGGGCGATTTGCGGGCGGCGGCGACGAGCTCGTCGGTCGCGGATGCCAGCAGCTCGGGCCCTCGGCCCTGGCGGTCCTGGATGCGGATGGTGAAGCCGCCGCCCGTGCCGATTCCGGGCACGGCGGGTGGCGGAATCACGATGATGAAGGCGCCCTGGATCGCGGCGAGGCGCTTGCGCAGCTCGGCCGTGATGGCATTCGCGGTCAGGCCCTTCTTCAGCCGCACCTCGGGCTCATCGAACACGGGGAAGAGCGCCGCCGCATTGCCGGCCTGCGTTCGTGTCGCGCCCGAGAAGCCGGCGAAGGCGGCCACGCGGATAATGCCTGGCGTGTCCAGCGAGATCCGCTCGATCTCTCGGACAATCTCGGTGGTCCGCGCCAGCGATGCCGCACCCGGCAACTGCACTGAGATAATGACGTAGCCGCGGTCCTGCGCCGGGATGAAGCCCTGCGACGTCGTCCCGATCAGCCAGCCTGCGCTGCCGATTAGCACGACATAGATTAGCAGCATCACCACCGAGTGCCGGATCACGAAATTGGCAAGGCCGGCATAGCCATGCGCGAGACGGTCGAACGTGCGGTTGAAGACGCCGGTGAAGGCATTCCAGCCGCGCGCGACGACGTTCCAGCTCGCCGGCGGCCGCTTCTCCTCGTGCGGCGTCAGGATCTGCGAGGCCAGCGCCGGTGACAGCGTCAGCGAGCAGAAGCAGGAGATCGCGGTCGCAACCGCAATGGTGACGGCGAATTGCTGGAAGAACTGCCCGGAAATGCCGCCCAGAAATGCGGTCGGCACGAACACCGCGCACAGCACCAGCGCGATCGAGACCAGCGCGCCGCCGACCTCTTCCATGGTCTTCAGCGCGGCATCGCGCCGGCTCAGGCCGTGCTCAAGATGGCGCTCCACATTCTCCACCACCACGATGGCGTCATCGACCACGATGCCGACCGCGAGCACGAGACCGAACAGCGTGAGATTGTTGATGGAGAAGCCGAGCGCCGCCATCACCGCAAAGGTGCCGACCAGCGAAACCGGGATCGCGATGATCGGAATGATCGCGGGCCGCCAGCCCTGCAAGAACACCAGCACCACGATAACCACGAGCAGCATGGCCTCGTAGATGGTCTTGATCAGCTCGTGGACCGACTGCGCGATGAACTCGGTCGGGTTGTAGCCGATATTGTAGTCGAGGCCTTTTGGAAAACTCTCCTTGAGCTTCGTCATCGTGTCGGAGATGTGTTTGGCCGTCGCGAGCGCGTTCGATCCCGGTCGCTGCGTCACCAGCATCGCGACCGCCGACTTGCGCAACAGGAAGCTGTTGGTGGAATACGCCAGCGCCCCGAGCTCGATCCGGGCGACGTCGCGCAGCCGCACCGTGCGGCCGTCGGAGCCGGCCTTGATCAGGATGTCCTCGAACTGCTTCTGGTCCTTCAGGCGTCCGGTGAAGGTGAGGTTCGGCTGGAAGGCGCGATCGGCGATCGGCGGCTCGGCAATCTGTCCGCCCGCGATCTGCACGTTCTGGGCACGGATCGCCGCCAGCACCTCGGTCGAGGTCAGACCGAGATTTGCGATCCGGTCGGGATCGAGCCACAGCCGCATCGAATAATCGCGCGCGCCGAAGATCTGGATGTCGCCGACGCCGTCGATGCGAAGCAGCTGGTCGCGGACCTGCAGCAGCGCGTAGTTGGAGATGTAGAGCTGGTCGAAGCTGTCGTCGGGCGACAGCATGAACACGACCATCAGGATGTCGGGCGAGTTCTTGCGGGTGACGACGCCGTTGCGCTGCACCTCGTCCGGCAGTTGCGGCTGCGCGATCGCGACGCGGTTCTGCACCAGCACCTGTGCCTTGTCGAGGTCGGTGCCGAGCTTGAAGGTGACGGTGATCGTCAATTGCCCGTTCGAGGTCGCCTGGCTGTAGAGATACAGCATGTCCTCGACGCCGTTGATCTGCTGCTCGATCGGAGCGGCGACCGTGTCGGACACGGTCTGCGCGGAGGCGCCGGGATATTGCGTGGTGACGACGACGGTCGGCGGCACCACCTGCGGATATTCAGAGACCGGCAGCGTTGTATAGGCGAGCGCGCCGACAATCAGCAGCACGATCGACAGCACCATCGCCAGGATGGGCTGGTTGATGGAGAGGCGGCCAAGGTTCATGACTTGTCACCGGGCTTGCCGCCGGCCGGCGCGGGCGCGGGAGACGGAGCGACCTTGGCGCCGACGCGGGCGCGCTGGATGCCGTTGACGATGACGCGGTCGTCAGCCTTCAACCCTTCGCGGATCACGCGCAGGCCATCGTCGATCGGCCCAAGCACCACGGGACGCGCTTCGACGGTGTCATCAGGCTTGACCACGAACACGATCTTGCGGGACTGGTCGGTCGCAACGGCGACATCCGGGATCAGCAGCGCCTCGTAGGGCGCGCTGCCGATCAGGCGGACGCGGCCGAACTGGCCGGGCAGGATCGACAGATCGGTGTTCTTGATCACGGCGCGGCTGCGCAGGGTCCCGGTGGAGACATCGAGGCGGTTGTCGAGGAAGTTGATGGTGCCCTCATGCGAGGGCTTGGTCTCGCCGGCCAGCGTCACCTGCACCGGGTTCGCCGTATCGCGCGAGCTCGGGCGCTTACCTTCGAACCAGAGCTTGCTGTATTTGATGAACGTCGTCTCATCCATGTCGAAATAGACGTAGATCGGATCGAGCGCGACGATCGAGGTGAGCAGCGTCGAGGTGCCGGTGTCGCTGCCCTGCACGAGATTGCCGGGGCTGACGAGATGGCGGCTGACGCGGCCCGTGAGGGGCGCGGTCACATGGGTGAATTCGATGTTGAGCTTGGCGGCCTTGAGCGCGCCTTCGGCCTGCACTTCCGCCGCGTGCGCGGCCTGCAAGGCCTGGCGGCGCTGATCGACGACCTGCTCGGAGACGGCGCTGGTCTGCACCAGGTTGAGGCCGCGATCGAGCTCGCGCTTGGCAAGCTCCACCTTGGCGCGCGCATCGGAGAGCTGACCGTCCGCCTGCTCCGCCACCGCCTCGAACGGGCGCGGGTCGATGACGTAGAGCAGATCGCCCTGGTGCACGATGGCGCCGTCCTGGAATTCGACGGAGTTGACGAAACCGCCGACACGGGGGCGCACCTGCACCTCCTCCACGGCCTCGAAGCGGCCGGTGAATTCGTCCCAATCGGTGACGGTGCGCTTGACCGGCTGGGCGACCGTCACCGGCGGAGGTGGCGGGGCCGCGGCCTGCGAGGTCGGCTGTCCGCAACCGGTGAGTGCAAACGCCGCGGCGAGAAGGCCGGCGATGGCGTAAGGCCGCGGCCGAACGAAATCGTGCGTTTTGACAAGTTGCTCGCTTCCATCCGGTCCGCTCATCCAAGGTCCTCGCATAAAAGCCGCAGAAAACGCAGGGTACTCGCCTACCCGCGGGGGACACAAGATGGGCTGCCATAATGAAATCTTCAAGACGATGGCTCGCGCAACGCTCGGCGAGAGGACCTAGCCTGATGATGGGTTGACAGGGAGGGAGATGGCGCTCCTTCGCCTCTCCCAGCTTGCGGGGAGAGGCCGAATCGCATCGCAAGTTGCGATCCGGGTGAGGGGGAGTCTCCGCGAGTCCAACTGTCACCTCCCTTGCGGAGAGCCCCCCTCACCCCAACCCTCTCCCCGCAGGCGGGGAGAGGGAGAAGAGTAGCCAGCGTCTTCGCGCATGACGGGCGGGGCAGGCTCGGCTAGATTACCTCTACAAGAACAAGACGAATTGTCCGGGAGGACAGACGTGCACCAGGGACGTGTCGTTTACGGCGCGATCGAGGAGGTCGTCTTCGGCCATCCTGCGGCAGGCGCCATCGTCGCGCAGATGGACCGGCTGGGGACGCGCCGTGCCTTCCTGATGGTCTCCGGCACGCTGAACCGGCAGACCGACGAAATCGAGAAGATCAGACAGGCGCTCGGCGCACGCTGTGCGGGCGTGTTCGACGCCATGCCGGCGCACACGCCGCGCGAGGCGGTGATCGCCGCCGCCAATGCGGCCCGCGAGGTGGGCGCCGACCTGATCGTCACGGTCGGCGGCGGCTCGATCACCGACGGCGCCAAGGCGGTGCAGCTCTGCCTTGCCAACGGCATCGACGATGTCGACGGCATCGAGCGCATCCGCGTGCACAAGGGCGTCGCGCCGGAGATGAACGCGCCGACCGTACGACAGATCAGCGTGCCGACGACCATTGCCGGCGGCGAGTTCAGCGCGATCGCGGGCGTGACCGACCGCAGCACGCATGTGAAACAGATGCTGCGGCATCCGCTCACGGTGCCGCGCGCGACCATCCTCGATCCCGCCATCACCGTGCACACGCCGGAATGGCTATTCCTGTCCACCGGCATCCGCGCCGTGGACCATTGCGTCGAGGCGATCTGCTCGCGCGAGACGCACCCTTATGCCGACGCGCAATCGGTCAAGGGCCTCGCCATGCTCGCCGACGCGCTGCCGCGGGTGAAGGCCGATCCTGCCGACCTCGACGCGCGGATGGATGCGCAGATCGGCACCTGGCTGTCGATGGGCGCGCTTGCGGCCGGCGTGCCGATGGGGGCGAGCCATGGCATCGGCTACGTGCTGGGTGCGGCCTTCGACGTGCCGCACGGCTACACCTCCTGCATCATGCTGCCGGCGGTAATGCGCTGGAATGCGCGCGACAATGCCGAGCGCCAGATGATCGTGGCCGCCGCCATGGGCTTTCCCGGCCACAACGCCGCCGATGTGCTGGACGCCTTCATCCGCTCGCTCGGCATGCCGCGCAGCCTCGCGGAGGTGCACGTCTCGCCCGAGCATTTCGACGCCATCGCCGAGCAGGCGATGCGCACGCCCTGGGTGCCGCGCAACCCGCGCAAGATCGAAGGCCCCGCGCAGTTGCGCGAAATCCTGCTTCTCGCCGCATAATCTCAAGCCGGAGGATCGATGTACACTGGTCTCCATGCCCGCCTGCGCCCGCTCCAGCCCGCTTTCATCATGGCGGCGACCGGCGAGACCGTCACCTATCGTGAGCTCGAGGCGCGCAGCAACCGCCTGGCGCACCTGTTCCGCAAGCACGGCTTGAAGCGGCTCGATCACTATTCGATCTTCATGGAGAACAATTCGCGCTATCTCGAGGCCTGCGGCGCCGGTGAGCGGTCCGGGCTGTACTACACCTGCATCAACTCCTTCCTCACGCCCGGCGAGCTCGCCTATCTCCTGGTCAACAGCCAGTCCAAAATCCTGATCACCTCCGTGGCGAAGCTCGACATCGCGCGCGAGGCGATCCAGGCCTGCCCCGACATCAGGCTCTGTATCGTCGCCGACGGTCCCGGCGAGAGTGACCGCATCGTCGGCCTTGCCGAAGTGACCGCCGGTCTGCCGAAGACCCCGATTGCGGATGAGTGGCTCGGCACCGCGATGCTCTATTCATCCGGCACGACAGGGCGGCCGAAGGGCATCCTGCGGCCGCTGCCGGAGGAGCCGCCGAAACACAATCTGCCGCTGTTCGATTTCCTGACGAAGCTCTGGCACTACCGCGAGGGCATGGTCTATCTGTCGCCGGCGCCACTCTATCACTCCGCGCCGCAAGCCGCCGTGAACCTCACGATCCGCATGGGCGGCACCGTCATCATCATGGAGACGTTCGATCCCGAGCGTTACCTCCAGCTCGTCGAGCGATGGGGCATCACGCACACCCAGCTGGTGCCGACGATGTTCTCGCGCATGCTGAAGCTGCCGGAAGAGGTGCGAAAGCGCTACGACCTGTCTTCGCTCGAGATCGCGATCCATGCCGCGGCGCCCTGCCCGGCCCTCGTCAAGGACGACATCATCAAATGGTGGGGGCCGATCATCCACGAATATTACGGCGCCACCGAGGGCCTCGGCTTCACCGCCTGCAACAGCGAGGAGTGGCTTAGCCATCGCGGCACCGTCGGCAAGGTGCTGCTGGGCGACCTCCACATTCTCGATGAGAACATGCGGGAATGCCCGACCGGCACGCCGGGCCAGGTGTGGTTCAAGACCGCCTCGCCGTTCGAATATTTCAACGATCCGGAGAAGACGAAAGAGGCGCGCTCGGCCGACGGCAGCATGAGCACGGTCGGCGACGTCGGCTATGTCGATGCCGACCGCTTCCTCTACCTCACCGACCGCGCGACCTTCATGATCATCTCGGGCGGCGTGAACATCTATCCGCAGGAATGCGAAAATCTGCTGATCACGCACCCGAAGGTTGCGGACGCCGCCGTGTTCGGCGTGCCCAATCCCGATCTCGGCGAAGAGGTGAAGGCGGTGGTGCAGCCGATGCCGGGCGTGGTGCCGGGCGAGGCGCTTGCCGAGGAGCTGATCGCCTTCTGCGGCCAATCGCTGTCGCGGCAGAAGGTGCCGCGCTCGGTCGATTTCGAGAAGGAATTGCCGCGGCTGCCGACGGGGAAGCTGTACAAGCGGCTGCTGCGCGACCGGTACTGGGGGAACAAGTCGTCGCGGATTGTGTGAGGGGTTTTGGGCAATCCTGCGCCACACATTCAGCGTCGTCCTGGCGAAGGCCAGGACCCATACCGCGTGATCTCGCGATTGTTGTAGGTCGCAATACCGGACGACGATCTTCGCCAAACACCTCCCTGGGGTAATGGCTCCTGGCTTTCGCCAGGACGACGCCGGGGGAACTCTTTCATTGTGAAAGAGTGAGACCTGCGGCCTTCCGTCATCCGAATTGTCGAGAGCGCCGCCACCCTTGCCGGTTGCCTCGCTGCGCGCGCGTCGCTATCGTCGCTTCAACAGGCCGCAAAAGGCTGTTGTCCAGGGAGGACGAGGATGCGGAGCGTGCGGGCGCTTGCCGCGACGGCGGCGCTATCTTTGCTGGCGTTTTCGACCATCGCATTGGCCGGCGGGCCCAAGCAGGGCGGAATCCTGCGGATGTATCACCGCGACAGCCCCGGCAATGCCTCGATCCATGAAGGCGCGACCTACTCGCTCAACGTTCCCTTCATGCCTGTGTTCAACAACCTCGTCATCTACAAGCAGGACGTGGCGCAGAACAGCATGGACACCATCGTCCCCGAGCTCGCGGAGAGCTGGGCATGGGTGAACGACAACAAGACACTGACCTTCAAGCTGCGCCCGGGCGTCAAATGGCACGACGGCAAGCCGTTCACCTCTGCGGACGTCAAATGCACCTTCGACATGCTGATGGGCAAATCGCAGCAGAAGTTCCGGCAGAACCCGCGCAAGACCTGGTACGACCAGGTCAACGACATCTCGACCGACGGCGATCTCGAGGTCTCCTTCAACCTGAAGCGGCCGCAGCCTTCGCTGCTGGCGCTGCTCGCCTCGGGCTATACGCCGGTCTATCCCTGCCATGTCTCGCCCGGCGACATGCGTACGCACCCGATCGGCACCGGCCCGTTCAAGTTCGTCGAGTTCAAGGCCAATGAATCGATCAAGCTGACCCGCAATCCCGACTATTGGCGCGAGGGCCGGCCCTATCTCGACGGCATCGAGCTCACCATCATTCCGAACCGCTCGACCGCCATCCTCGCCTTCGTCGCCGGCAAGTTCGACATGACCTTCCCGACGGAGGTGAGCATTCCGCTGCTCAAGGACGTGAAATCCCAGGCGCCGAACGCGGTCTGCGTGGTCGAGCCCAACAATGTCGCGACCAACATCATCGTCAACTCCTCCTCGCCGCCGTTCGACAACATCGACATCCGCCGCGCCATGGCGCTGGCGCTCGACCGCAAGGCTTTCATCTCGATCATGTTCGAGGGCCAGGGCGATGTCGGCGGCACCATGCTGCCGCAGCCGAACGGGCTGTGGGGCATGCCGAAGGAGATGCTCGAGACCATTCCGGGCTATGGCCCCGATGTGAACGCCAACCGCGAGGAAGCCAAGAAGCTGATGCAGAAGGCCGGCTACGGCCCGGACAAGCACCTCGCCGTCAAGATCTCCACCCGCAACATTCCGGTCTACCGCGATCCCGCGGTGATCCTGATCGACCAGCTCAAGAGCATCTATATCGACGGCGAGCTCGACGTGGTCGAGACCGCGAACTGGTTTCCGAAGATCGCGCGCAAGGACTACATGCTCGGGCTCAACCTGACCGGCAACGCGGTCGACGATCCCGACCAGTCGTTCTACGAGAATTATTCCTGCGGTTCCGAACGCAATTACACCAACTACTGCAACAAGGAGATCGAAAAGCTGTTCGACGTGCAGTCGCAGGAGACCGATATCGCCAAACGCAAGAAGCTGGTGTGGGACATCGACAAGAAGCTGCAGGAGGACGTCGCGCGCCCGATCATCTTTCACGCGCGCACCGGCAGCTGCTGGCAGCCCTATGTCAAGGGCGTGACGGTGATGTCGAACAGCTCCTATAATGGATACCGGTACGAAGACGTTTGGATGGACAAGTAGCGCGCTAACGGTTCGACGGGAGGGCGCGGGATGTTTGCCTATCTGGTGCGGCGCCTGTTCCTGATGCTCGTGACCCTGTTCGGGATCTCGGTCGTCATCTTCTTCCTGCTGCGCATCGTGCCCGGCAACATCGTCGACATCCTGTTCGCCGCGGCCGGCTATGTCGATCCCGCCGACAAGGCCAATCTGGAGAAGGAGCTCGGCATCGACCAGCCGCTGGTGGTGCAATATTGGCACTGGATCAGCGGCTTCCTGCGCGGCGATTTCGGCTACTCCTATGTCTCCGAGAAACCGGCGCTTCAGGAGATCCTGCCGCGGATCCCGATCACGGCGCGGCTTGCCGGCTTGGCACTGCTGTTTTCGGCGTCGATCGGGATTCCCTTGGGCGTCATCAGCGCGGTGAAGCAGGGAACGCGGCTCGACTACGCGCTGCGTGTCGTCAGTCTTTCCGGCCTGTCGCTGCCGTCATTCTGGCTGGGGCTGCTGGTCCTCACGGCGTCGGTGGCGATGTTCGGCCAGATGCCGCTCTTCAATCCGAACCCCCAGAGTTTTGGGGAGGCGGTTGCAACCTATTGCATCCCGGCGATGGTGGTCGGATTCCGCAGTTCGGCGCTGACCATGCGCATCACCCGCTCCTCGATGCTGGAGGTGCTGCGGCAGGATTACATCCGCACCGCGCGCGCCAAGGGTGCGTCCGACGCCGCGGTGAACTACCAGCACGCGCTGAAGAACGCGATCCTGCCCGTCATCACCGTGATCGGGATCGAGGCGGCGTTCCTGATCGGCGGCCTGATCGTCACCGAGACCGTGTTCAACATCCCCGGCGTCGCACGCTTCCTGGTCGAGGCGATCCGCTGGCGCGATTATCCGATCGTGCAGAACCTCGTGATGTTGATCGCCGTGGTGGTGGTCAGCGCGAATTTCATCGTCGACATGCTGTATGCGGTGTTCGACCCGCGTATCCGGTACACGGATTGATCTGATGACTATTGCTCACGCCGCGAGCGCGCTCCCCTTCACCTCTCCCCGCTTGCGGGGAGAGGTCGAATTTGCGCAAAGCGCAAATTCGGGTGAGGGGGAGTCTCCGCGGGTCCAATTCTCACCTCCCCCTTGGAGAGCCCCCCTCACCCCGACCCTCTCCCCGCAAGCGGGGAGAGGGGGAAGATAGAGCTCACATGGCTACGATCGACTATGATCTCGAACTCAGGCGCGCCGGCATGCATGCGACCGGGGGCTGGCGGCGTGTGCTGTTTCTAGCGCAGCGGCATGTGCTCGGCGCTGCGGGGCTCGTCATCATGACGGCGTTCGTGCTGACCGCAATCTTTGCCGATTTCATTGCACGCTATGACCCCCTGACGATCGACGCCGCCCGTGCGCTGGCCCGCCCGAGCCTGGCGCACTGGATGGGAACGGACTCTTTCGGCCGCGACGTCTTCAGCCGCATCATTCATGGCTCGCGGATCTCGCTGGCGGTCGGGATCGGCTCGACCGCGCTCGGCGGCACGATCGGCGTGATCGTCGGGCTGACGTCCGGTTATCTCTCCGGCTGGGTCGATCTGGTGTTCCAGCGTGTCTCCGACGTCCTCCAGGCGCTTCCATTGCTGGTCCTGGCGTTGATCATGACCGCCGCACTCGGTCCGTCCTTGCCGAACGTCATCATCGCCATTGCCATTCCGCTGATCCCGACCGTGTCGCGTGTCGTCCGCGCCAACACGCTGGCGCTGCGCGAGCTACCCTTTATCGAAGCTGCCAAGTCGATCGGCATGAGCGAGGTGCGCATCGCGCTCCGCCACGTGCTGCCGAACACGCTGGCGCCGCTGATCGTGCTGGCGACCGCCCAGCTCGGCTCGACGATCCTGACCGAAGCCTCGCTCTCCTTCCTCGGCCTCGGCATTCCCGAGCCTTATCCGTCCTGGGGCCGCATGCTGTCGGAATCCGCTGCCGAATATGCCCGCACCGCGCCGTGGCTGGTGATCTTCCCGGGGATCGCGATCAGCCTCGCCGTGTTCGGCGCCAACCTGTTCGGCGACGCCCTGCGTGACATCCTCGATCCCCGGCAGCGCGGCTGATGGCTGATAAATCCGATCTCGTGCTCGAAGTGAAGAACCTGAAGACGGTGTTCTTCACGAACTCCGGTCTCTTCAAGGCCGTCGATGATGTTTCCTTCACCGTCAGGCGCGGCGAGACGCTGGCGATCGTCGGCGAGTCCGGCTGCGGCAAGAGCGTTACCGCGCTGTCGCTGATGCGGCTGGTGCCCGATCCGCCCGGCCGCATCGTCGGCGGGTCGGTCTCGCTCGAAGGCACCGATTTGTTGACGCTGGACGAGGCGGAGATGCGCGCCGTTAGGGGCAACCGCATCTCCATGATCTTCCAGGAGCCGATGACGTCGCTCAATCCCGTCATGCGGATCGGCGACCAGATCGTCGAGGCCGTGCGGCTGCACCGGGTGATGTCGGCCAAAGAAGCCCGGAACATCGCAGTCGAGATGCTGCGGCTGGTACGGATTCCAGAGCCGGCACGGCGCGCGCGGGAATATCCGCACCAGTTGTCGGGCGGCATGCGTCAGCGCGCGATGATCGCGATGGCGCTGGCCTGCCGGCCGGCGCTGCTGATCGCGGACGAGCCGACCACTGCGCTGGATGTCACCATCCAGGCGCAGATCCTGGCGCTGATCCTCGACCTCCAGAAGGAGCTCGGCACCGGGCTCGTTCTCATCACGCATGATCTCGGCGTCGTCGCGCAGACCGCGCAGCGCGTGATCGTGATGTATGCGGGCAGGAAGGTCGAGGAAGCCAGCGTCGAGGCGCTGTTCGCCGATCCCAAGCACCCTTATACGCGCGGGCTGATGGCCTCGATTCCGTCGGTGCCGGCGTCCGGCGCCGCGACGCAGGCGCGGCTCAACGAAATTCCCGGCACCGTGCCATCGCTGGTGCGGCTGCCACAGGGCTGCGCCTTCGCGCCGCGCTGCAAGCTCGCGATCAAGCGCTGCGAGGAGTACCCGCCATTGCAGGATTGGGGCGGCGGCCATCTCGCCGCCTGCTGGCGCGCGGCTGACGTCGCGGAGGTCGCATGACCGAAGCGCTGCTCGAGGTCACCGACCTTAGGAAGCACTACCCGGTGCGCGCCGGCGTGTTGCGCCGGCAGGTCGGCACCGTGCACGCGGTGGACGGCGTCTCGTTCACGGTTGGTGTCGGCGAAACATTGGGGCTGGTCGGCGAGTCCGGCTGCGGCAAGTCGACGGTGGCGCGCAGCGTGCTGCGGCTGGTCGAACCGACCTCGGGCCAGATCCGTCTCGAGGGCGAGGACATCACGCATCTTTCCAAGGCGGCGCTGCGCCCGCACCGTCGCTCGATGCAGATCGTGTTCCAGGACCCCTTTGCCTCGCTCAATCCGCGCATGACCGCGGGCGACATTGTCGGAGAGCCGCTGGCCGTGCACGGGCTCGCGAGCGGCAAGGAGCTGGAAGCGCGGACTGCAAAGCTGTTCGAGCAGGTCGGCCTGCGGCCCGACCAGATGCGCAACTTTCCGCATCAATTCTCCGGCGGCCAGCGCCAGCGCATCTGCATCGCACGGGCGCTCGCGCTGGGGCCGCGCCTGATCGTCTGCGACGAGCCGGTCTCCGCGCTCGACGTCTCGATCCAGGCGCAGGTGATCAATCTGCTGATCGACCTGCAACGCCAGCACGGCTTCTCCTATCTCTTCATCGCGCACGACCTCGCCGTGGTCGCCCATATCAGCCACCGCGTCGCGGTGATGTATCTCGGCCGCATCGTCGAGATCGCCGCCAAGGACGAGCTGTTCAGGAACCCGCGCCATCCCTACACGCAGGCCCTGCTCGCCTCGGTGCCGATCGCCAACCCGCTCGCGAGGAAGCTCGCGCCGCTGGTCGACGGCGACGTGCCGAGCCCGGTCAATCCGCCATCCGGCTGCGCGTTTCACACGCGCTGCCGGTTCGCGATGGACCGGTGCAGGACGGAGCGGCCGGCGCTGTTAGATGCGGGCGACGGGCACCAGGTGGCGTGTTTGCTCAATGACGGGACTGGGCGGGGCCAATAGCAGCAGGCGCCAACGCCCGGATCACCGGCCAAGCCGCCAGCGCAGCAGCCAGGTGCTTGAGTGTGTGGCCCGAGACGATATGCCCTGTCGCTTCGAAAACGGCCTCGTCGCCGAGCTCGAAGAGCTTGGCCAGCACATAAAAGAAAATCACGCCGCCGAGCGGCACGCCAAGCGCACCAGGCCGGGGCCGTGTCAGGGCCAGTCCCACGGCCAACGCCATGCCGCCGAACTGCACGACCACCCATGGCGTGAGGTTGTCGCGTGCCACCCAGGCCGCGAGCAGGCCCGCAACCATCATCAGCACCAGCACCGCCTCGCCCGCGCGCACGCTGATGCGCTCGCTGGCCGCGATGCCCAGGAATCCTGCGAACGCCACCGCCATGCCGAGACGATCGGCCACGAGCCGTTGCGGCATGTCGGGGTCCAGATGATAGAAGCCCGAGCCTAAGCAAGTGAGGATCAGTCCCACAAAAAACCAGCTTGCTCCCACGGGTGCATCATGACGGGCGCGCAGCCGCTCCGAGCCCCAGACGCCCATCGCGAGAAAGGCGAGATTGCTCAGTACGTCGCCGGCGTTGGGCACGCCGAGCCAGGAGCGGGCGTCGACGAAATGCGGGATGTGCCACGCGCCGGGGGGCAGGGTCGGCGCCAGCAGCGCCGCCAGGGCCAGAACGAAGAGCGCGCCGATCAGGTATTTTTCGCGAACTGTAGGTGCGGCGAACCGACGGGGCGTTGAGGGGAACGTGACATTGGGCTTTTGAGCGTGGTCATGTGCGCACAACATGGGAGCTCCGTATTTGAACAATGTTCAGCATTGGTAATCCACTAATGAACATTGTTCAAGGCGAATCGCGCTATCGATGCAAATTTCTAACATCTCTTTGAAATTATTTATGATTCCATACGAGACGGAAGCCAGCAACCCGCAGCGAGTTGAGTTCGGGGCAGCATCTCCGTCGTCATTGCGAGCGCAGCGAAGCAATCCAGACTGCCGCCGCGGAAAGATTCTGGATTGCTTCGCTGCGCTCGCAATCGAATTTGCCGCGCTACCCCGCTCCGATCTCCGCGACGATCCTGCCCGTGGTCACCTGCTCACCCTCGGTGACGTCGATCGCGGCGACCACGCCGTCGATGCCGGCCTTGTGGACGTGCTCCATTTTCATCGCTTCCAGCGTCAGCACAGGCTGGCCGGCGGCGACGCGGTCGCCCGGCTTGACCAGGACGGCGACGACACGGCCGTTCATGGCGGCGCGGACTTTTCCGTCGCCGCCGTTGGTTGCCGCCGCCTTTGGCGCAGCGAGAGTGAAGTCGGTCACCGCGAGCGGAAAGCCGCGATGCTGGAGATAGAGCCGATCGCCATCGCGCAGGAATTTGGCGCTGTCCATCATGCCGTCGTTACGGAAGCGGATCGCGTCAGGATCGAGCTGATCAATTTCGAACTTGTCCTGCCGGCCGTCGGTGGCGACGGTGTACCCACCATCCCGCTCTCGCGTAACTTCGAGTTCGCGCGCCTGGCCGGCGATCTCGATTTTCGCAGGAAGCGGAAACGTTGCCGACAGGCTCCGGCCGCCCCGCCATGACGGCGCGCGCGGATTTGTGACGTAGAGCAGCAGGCCTGCCAGCGCCGTGCCGAACGCCGCGTCCGCCGGGGGAGCCAGCAGCTCGTCGCGATGCGCGCCGATGAACGCCGTCGTCGCCTCGCCCCTGGCAAAGCCGGGATGACGCAGGCAGGACATCAGGAAGGCCTGGTTGGTGGTCACGCCGAAGGCGGTGAGCTGCTCCAGGCCGACGATCAGCCGTCCCCTCGCCTCCTCGCGTGTCGCGCCGTGGCTAATCACCTTGGCGATCATGGAATCGTAGAACGGCGGGATCTCCGAGCCTGATTGCAGCGCGTGCTCGACGCGGATGCCATCCGGCACCTGCCAGCGCGCCATGCTGCCGGACTGCGGCATGAAATCCTGCGCGGCATCTTCCGAGCAGAGCCGCACCTCGATGGCGTGACCTGCGAAGCGGATGTCCTGCTGCCTCACCGGTAATTGCTCGCCGCGCGCGACGCGCAGCTGCAGCTCGACGAGATCTAGCCCCGTGATCGCCTCGGTCACGGGATGCTCGACCTGGAGACGGGTGTTCATCTCCATGAAGTAGAACTCCCCGCTCGCATCGAGCAGGAATTCCAGCGTGCCGGCGCCCTCGTAACGCAGCGCCTTCACCGCGGCGACGGCGACCTCGCCCATTCTCGCACGCAGCTCCGGCGTGACGGCCGGCGACGGCGCTTCCTCGATCAGCTTCTGGTGCCGCCGCTGCACGGAGCAGTCACGCTCGCCGAGATGAATGGCGTTGCCGTGGTTGTCGCCGAACACCTGGATTTCGATATGGCGTGGATTCTGGATCGCGCGTTCGAGAATGACCGTGGCATCGCCGAACGCGGCTTTCGCCTCCGACCGCGCGCTGCGCAGCGCGTCGGGGAAGGATGCAGCATCGGTCACGAGCCGCATGCCGCGGCCACCACCGCCGGCCACCGCCTTGATCATCACGGGAAAACCGATCTTCCTGGCCTCCGCGAGCATGACCTCGTCGCCTTGCTCAAGGCCCTGATAGCCGGGCACGCAGGGCACACCGGCCTTCCGCATGATCTCCTTGGCGCCGGCCTTGTTGCCCATCGCCTCGATCGCCTGGGGCGATGGGCCGATGAAGACGAGACCGGCGTCCTTGCAGGCCTGCGCAAAGTCCTCGTTCTCGGCGAGGAAACCGTAGCCGGGATGGACGGCATCCGCGCCGCTGGCTTTCGCCGCGGCAATGATCGCGGGGATGTTGAGATAGGATTGCGCCGGCAGCGCCTCGCCGATGCGCACGGCCTGATCGGCCTGCCGCACATGGAGCGCATCGCGATCCGCGTCGGAATAGACCGCGACGACGCCGAGGCCAAGCTTGCGCGCGCTGCGCATCACCCGCAACGCGATCTCGCCGCGGTTGGCGATCAGGACCTTGAAGAACGGCCGGTGCTGCACTGATCCGTTCCTCATGGCCGGGCCACCGAAAACTGCATGCGCTGGGGCCTGCGTGCGTCGCCTTCGCGGCAGATCGCGAGCACTTCGGAGAGGACCGCCCGGGTGTCGCGCGGATCGATCACGCCGTCGTCGAGCACGCGCGCGCTGGTCGAGAACACGTCCATCTGACCATCGAACACGCCGACGATCTGCGCCTTCATCGCATCGAGCTTGTCCTTCTCGATCGGCTTGCCGCGCCGCGCGGCGGCGGCTTCCGTCACGATGGCCATGGTCTCGGCGGCCTGCTCGCCGCCCATCACCGCCGTCTTGGCGTTCGGCCAGGAGAAGCAGAAGCGCGGATGGAAGCCGCGCCCGCACATGCCGTAATTGCCGGCGCCGAACGAGGCGCCGCAATAGATGGTGATCTGCGGCACCGTCGCCGACGTCACCGCCTGGATCATCTTGGAGCCGTGCTTGATCATGCCGGCTTCCTCATAGGCCTTGCCGACCATGTAGCCGGTGGTGTTGTTCAGATAGAGGATCGGCGTGCGGGTCTGACAGCAAGCCTGGATGAAATGCGTTGCCTTGTTGGCGCCGGCAGGATCGAGCGGGCCGTTGTTGGTGATGATGCCGATCGCCTGGCCCTCGATGCGGGCATGGCCGCAGACGGTTGCCGGGCCGTAATTCGGCGCCATCTCGGTGAAGTCGGAATCATCGATGATGCGGGCAATCACCTGCTTCATGTCCACGGGGCGCTTGTGGTCCATCGGCATGATGCCGAGCAGCTCGTCCTGGTCGTAGCGCGGCGGCTTGAATTGGGCAGCCGCCCTGTCCGGCCGCTCCCACTCCAGGGCCGCCATGATCTCGCGCGCGATGCGCAGCGCGTCGCGATCGTCCTCGGCGAGATAGTCGCCGAGGCCGGAGACCTGGGTGTGCATCTCGGCGCCGCCAAGCTCTTCCTCGGTCGCGATCTCACCGGTTGCGGCTTTCAGCAGCGGCGGCCCTGCGAGGAAGGCACGGGTGCGGCCGCGCACCATGACGATGTAGTCGGACAGGCCGGTCTGGTAGGCGCCGCCCGCGGTGGACGAGCCGTGCGTCACCGTGACGACCGGGAGACCCGCCGCCGAGAGCCGCGCCAGGTTGCGAAAGATGTTGCCGCCGCGAACAAAATCCTCGACGCGGTAGCGCAGCAGATTGGCGCCGGCGCTTTCGACCAGCTGCACGTAGGGCAGCTTGTTCTCCAGCGCGAGCTCCTGCACCCGCAGCGTCTTGTCGAGGCCGAACGGCTGCAGCGCGCCGGCGTCGATGCCGGAATCGCTGGCGCTGACCATGCAGCGGATGCCCGAGACGAAGCCGATGCCGGCGATGACGCCGCCGCCCGGCACGCTCTTGTTCGGATCGGGCACGTCGAACATGTAGCCGGCGAGCGTCGACAGCTCGATGAAGGGCGCGCCGGGATCGAGCACCAGCGCGACGCGCTCGCGCGGCAGCAGCTGGCCGCGCTTGTGAAAGCGGTCCTTTGCCGCGGCCGATGCGGCACGCGTGCGCTCTTCCAGCGCGCGCATGCGGTCGATCAAACCCAGCATGCCGTCGCGGTTGGCGTGGTAGGCCGCGCTGCCGGGGGAAATGGTGTTTTCGAGAATGGACATTAATGCTCCTTCCCGTCATTCCGGGGCGCGCGTAGCGCGAGCCCGGAATCCATATTCCCGATCGTGGTTATGGATTCCGGGCCTGGCCCTTCGGGCCATCCCGGAATGACGGAGTGTGGCTTACCGATTCGTCCCAAAGATCTTCCGCGCCTCGGCGGGGCTTGCGATCTCGCGGCCGGCGCGGCGGGCACAGGCGGCGACGGCTTCGATGAGCTGGCCGTTCGACGTCACCTTCGTGCCGTCGGCGAGATAGAAGGTGTCTTCGAGGCCGGTGCGCAGGTGACCGCCGAGCTCGGCGCAGCGCTGGTGCAGCGGCCAGATCTCCTCGCGGCCGATCGCCGTGACCTGCCAATGCGCCTCCGGACGCTTCAGCTTGATCAGGATCGGCAACAGGTCGGGATCCGACGGCATGCCGGAGGCGACGCCCATCACGAAGTTATATTCGAGCGGGCCCTTGTACATGCCGACCTGGGTGTACATGCCGACGCAGCGGACGATGCCGACATCGAAGCATTCGAACTCGGGGATGGTGCCGACCGCGTTCATGACGTCGAGATAGTCCTTCACCTTCTCGACGGCGTTGTCGAACATCATCGGCGGCCAGGCCCAGGTGTTGTCGGCCTTCACTTTCAAATAGTTCAGCGAGCCGGCGTTGCAGGCGGCGATCTCCGGTTTCGTCTCACGGATGCAGTCGAGCGCGCCGCTATAGTTCGGCCCCGACACGCCCGAGGTGTGGTTGATGATCACGCCCGGGCAGGCTTCGCGGATCGCCTGCTGGATCTCCTTGCTGACGCCGACCTCCCAGGACGGCAGGTGCCCCTTGTTCGGCGCCTGCTGACGCAGATGGATGTGCATGATGCTGGCGCCGGCATCGAACGCAGCCCTGGCCTCGCGCGCCATCTGCTCCGGCGTCACCGGCACGTTGTGCTGCTTGGGGTCGGTGAGCACGCCATTCAGCGCGCAGGTGATGACGGCCTTGTCGCTCATGCCTTGACGCTCATGACTTGGATGTCTCGCACGTTGAGAATTCAACGCTTGCGATCATGTGACGCGCGGCATGCGGCTTCTTGCGCGGAGAAGCTGGAAAATAGCGAGTTGTAGGTGCGTAGGGTGGGCAAAGGCGCTCTTGCGCCGTGCCCACCACGTCTTGGTATTCGGTGAAAATGGTGGGCACGCTTTCGCTTTGCCCACCCTACGAGAGCGAGCCTAGCTCGCTTCCGCGAGCCTCACCGTCTCGGTGCTGCGATAGATCGCAAGATCGCGCGAGCCGACGAAGATCGCGCGCGGCTTCAAGCCGTAGAAGCGGCGGATCGAGTGGCTGAAATGCGTGCTATCGGGATAACCGATGTCCTGCGCGAGATGGGCGAGGTTGAGGTCCTGGTTGGCGAAATGCAGCAAGTGCCGCGCGCGCTTCCAGGCGCGGAAGGAGCGGAACGAGATGCCGGTCTCCTCCTTGAACAGATGCAGGAAGCGCGAGGCGGAAAGACCTGCTTCTGCCGCGCAAGTATCCGCCGTCACCGGCTCGCCGGAGAAGCGCCCGATGCGCGCGACCGCGCGCATCACCCGCGGGTCGAGCACGCGGCGCGGCAGCGCCTCGCCGAAGCACATCTCGTCGAATTCGGCGGTGGTGATGTCGCCGTAGCGGCGCTGGCGCAGCAGCGCGTAGGCGGCGAGGATCTTGCGGGCATAGACGGCCCGGTCCGGTCCGGTCAGCCGCTCGGCCAAAGCCTCGATCACGCCATCCGGCATGCTTTCGGGCTCGAGCGTCACGCTGATTGCAGTGCGGTAGTCGCCGGCAATGGAATGCCGCTGGTTCGGCAGGGTGACGAACAGCTCGGCGGTGGCGAGGACATCGTCGATCGTCAGGTGCAGGTTGCCCTTGACCGCCACATAGACATGGCAGCAGCCGGGGGTCCGCTTGCGTGGGCGGCCGAGCAGGCCGGCATAAAACACCCGTTCCGGCGTGATCAGCATCAGATGGTCGGATTCGCGACCGTTATCTTCCATTGGGGTCCTCCTCGCGCGGCTCTCTGGCCGCTGCGGACGAAGATCACCTTAGCGCAAATTTGAGCGCTGTCACGAAGGGATAGCGCTGTCAGGGAAACATGCGCAGTCGTTCCGGGGCGGTCCGTTGGACCGAACCCGGAACCTCGAGATTCTATGCTTCGCATCGGCCCGGAATGACAGCGTCCCTTACGCCCTTACCCGCGGCGCGACATTCTGCTCGACACCAGCCTTCTGCTCCGCAGCAACGGCGCGCTTGAAGCCCTCGCGCTGCTGCAATCGCGCCCAATAGGCTGCGACGTTTGGCCCGAAATCCTTGGCGAGCCCGATGTTGTCGGCGAGGCGGAGCGCGTAGCCGATCACGATGTCGGCGGCGGTGAAGCGGCCGGCGCACAAGGTTTCGGCATTCGCGGTCGCTGCCTCAACGGCGCGCAGCCGGCCCAGGAACCATTTGGCATAGTCGCCGGCGACCTGCGGATTGCGGCGCTCCTCCGGCTCGAGCTGGGTGTAGCGGAGCACCAGCGTCTGCGGGAAGGTTAACGTGGCATCGCTGAAATACATCCAGTTCAGGAACGCGCCATAGGCGGGATCCTCGACGTCCACCATCAGCGGCGTCGGGGCGTATCTGGTGCCGAGGTAGTGGCAGATGCCCGAGGACTCCGTCATCTTCGTCTCGCCGTCGATCATGAAGGGAATCGTGCCGAGCGGGTTGAGCGCGAGATACTCCTTGGCGAACACCCGCGGCGGGAACGGCAGCATCTTCAACTCGTACGGCAGCCCCATCTCCTCCAGCATCCAGAGCGGACGGAACGAGCGTGCGGCATCGCAGTGATAGAGCGTGATCATGATGCATTCCCTTTACTGCCGGGCAGCGTGCCCATCATCTTGCACAGGACCATCAGCATGACCTCGTCGGCGCCGCCGCCGATCGAGGTCAGACGGCTGTCGCGATAGGCACGGCTGACCGGCGTCTCGTTGGTAAAGCCCATTCCGCCCCAATATTGCAAGCAGGCGTCGGTGAGCTCCCGGCCGAGCCGGCCGGCCTTCAACTTGGCCATGGTCGCGAGCCTGGTCACGTCCTCACCCGCCACCAGCGCCTCACCGGCGCGATAGATCAGTGCGCGCAGCAGCTCGACCTCGGTCTGCATCTCCGCGAGCTTGAAGTGCACGACCTGGTTGTCGAGGATGCTCTGGCCAAAAGCCTTGCGGTTGCGGGTGTATTCGATGGTCTCGTTGATGATGTATTCGTGCGCCTTGAGGCAGGCGGCCGCGCCCCACAGCCGCTCCTCCTGGAACTGGATCATCTGGTAGGTAAAACCCTTGCCCTCCTCGCCGATCCGGTTGCGCTTGGGCACGCGGACATTGTCGAAGAATATCTGCGCGGTGTCGGACGAGCGCATGCCCATCTTGTCGAGCTTGCGGGCGACCGTGACGCCCTTGGCCTTCATGGGCACGCAGATCAGCGACTTGTTGCGGTGAACGGGCCCGTCGCCGGTGTTGGCGAGCAGGCAGATCCAGTCGGCCTGGGTGCCGTTGGTGATCCACATCTTGCCGCCATTGATGACATAGTCGTCGCCGTCGGAGCGCGCAGCGGTCTTGATCGAGGCGACGTCGGAGCCGGCGCCGGGCTCGGAGACGCCGATGCAGGCGACGAAATCACCCGCAATCGAGGGCGCCAGGAATTCGCGCCGCACCTCGTCGGAGCCGAACCGCGCCAGCGCCGGCGTCGCCATGTCGGTCTGCACCCCGATCGCCATCGGCACGCCGCCGCAGGTGATGGCCCCGAGTTCCTCCGCCATCATCAGCGCATAGGAATAGTCGAGCCCCGAGCCGCCGAATTCGACCGGCTTGTTCAATCCGAGGAAGCCGAGGCTGCCCATCTTCTTGAACAGCGCGTGCGCGGGGAAGATATCGGCCTTCTCCCATTTGTCGACGTGCGGATTGATCTCGTTCGCGATGAATTTTTGCAGGGAGCGGCGGATGTCGTCGTGGTCGGCGGTGAATAGCATTTCTTTCCCTTCGTCATTCCGGGGCGCGCGAAGCGCGAACCCGGAATCCAGAGATGAGTCCTACAATATCGAGATTCCGGGTTCGACGCTTCGCGCCGCCCCGGAATGACGGCGAAGGTCACAGCCCCATCTGCCGCGACGCCAGATCCTTCATGATCTCCTCGGTACCGCCGCCGATGGCGTTGACCTTGACCTCGCGGTAGATGCGCTCGGCCTTGATGCCGCGCATGAAGCCGGCGCCGCCGAATATCTGCACGGCTTCCGAGGCGCAGAACGCCATGGTCTGCGTTGCCTGGTTCTTCATCATGCAGATTTCGGCGACCGGACTTTCGCCCTGCTCCAGGCGCCAGGCCAACATCTCCAGCATCGCCTGCGAGGCCGCGACCTTCTGCGCCATGTCGACGATCTTGTGCCTGATGACCTGGTGCTGGGCGAGCGGCTTGCCGAAGGTCTTGCGTTCCTTGGCGTAGGCAATCGCCTCGTCGAGGCAGACGCGTGCGAAGGCGGTGCAGCCCGCCGCCATACCCATGCGCTCGCTGTTGAAATTCTGCATGATGATCTTGAAGCCCTGGCCCTCCTCGCCGATCAGATTTTCGGCCGGCACGCGGCAGTCGTCGAAATGCAGCGTCGCGGTGTCGGAGGCCCACCAGCCCATCTTCTTCAGTTTTGTCCTGGACAGGCCGGGCGTGTCGCCCGCGATCAGGAGCAGGCTGACGCCGCCGGCGCCCTCGCCGCCCGTACGCACGGCGACGGTCAGATAATCGGCGCGCATGCCCGAGGTGATGAAGGTCTTCTCGCCGCTCACGACGTAGTGATCGCCGTCCCGCCGCGCCCGCGTGCGAAGGTTTGCAACGTCCGAGCCGCCGCCCGGCTCGGTGATCGCGAGCGCGGAGATCTTCTCGCCTGCCAGCACCTGCGGCAGCACGCGCGCCTTCACCTCCGGCCGCGCCGCACGCGCGATCGGCGGCGAGCCGATGGTGTGGCTCATCAGGCTGGCGCTGACGCCGCCGGCGCCGGCCTGCGCCAGCTCCTGGCTCGCCACGATCTTCATGAACTGGTCGGCGGCAATCCCGCCATATTCCTCGGGGAATCCCAACCCCAACAGGCCGATCTCCGCCGCCTTGCGATAGAGCGCGCGGGGAAATTCGCCGGCCTCGTCCCATTCATGGGCGAAGGGCGAGATCTCCTTCTCGACAAAGCGGCGCATCACGTCGCGGAAGGCATCGTGCTCGGCGGTATAGAACGGGCTCTTCATCGCACTCTCGCCTCGCGGACGGATTCGTCTCATCCACCATGGCTGGAACCTGGGCAGCTCACTTGCGCGGAGTGGCTGACCCGGTAAGGCCATTCAGCAGGCCATCACCTAGCAACTCAACGCAAGACGATTTTCGCCCCTCGCGCGCCAACTCCAAATCAAAAAAGACGTGTTGCACAAACTCCGGCTGGCCCCAGGGCCACGCCGGGCATGGTGCACGGCAATAGGGATACAGGCGGCACAAGACCGCCGAGGGAGGGTTTTTTGGCCGTTCGTTACTACGACTGGATCGCCCATCATGGCCGCCGCACGCCTGGCAAGGTCGCGGTCATCGACCTCGCGAGCGAGCGCCGCTTCACCTATTCGCAGCTGGATGCGAGGGTCTCGCGTCTCGCCTCGTTCCTGTGTCACACGCTGAAGGTCTCGCGCGGCGACCGCGTCGCGGTGCTGGCGCTGAACACGACCGATACGCTGGAGGTGCAGTTTGCCTGCGGGCGGTTAGGTGCGATCTTCGTGCCGCTGAACACCCGCCTCACCGTTCCCGAACTCCAGTTCATCACCGCTGATTGCGCGCCGAAGGTGATGATCCATGATGCCGACCTCGCCGAGACGGCGCTGAGCGTCGCCAAGCTCTGCGGTGTAGCGACCAGCCTGCTGCTCGGCCCCGGCGGGGCCTACGAGGCCGGCATCGCCGCCGCAAAGCCGCTCGACCGGATCGAGGAGGTCACACTCGATGACGTCTCGACCATCATGTACACGTCCGGCACCACGGGTCATCCGAAAGGCGCGACCATCACCCACGGCATGACGTTCTGGAATTGCGTCAATCTCGGCGGTCCCGCCTGCATCGGACCGTCCTCGGTGCTGCTTACCGTGCTGCCGCTGTTCCATACCGGCGGGCTGAATTGCTACACCAATCCGGTGCTGCATGCCGGCGGCACCGTGATGATCATGCGGGCCTTCGATCCCGGCACGGCGCTCGGCCTGATCAACGATCCCGCGCAGGGCATCAACGTGTTCTTCGGCGTCCCCGCGATCTACCAGTTCATGGCGCAGCATCCCGCCTTCGCAACGACCGACCTTACCCGGCTGATCGTCGGCGGTGTCGGCGGCGCGCCAATGCCGGTGCCGCTGCTGAAGGTCTGGGAGGCGCGCGGCGTCGCACTCCAGCAGGGCTATGGCATGACCGAGACCTCGCCGGCCGTGCTGGTGCTCGACCGCGAGGATGCGGCGCGCAAGGCCGGCTCCGCCGGCAAGCCGGTGCTGCACACGGAGGTGCGGATCGTGCGGCCCGACGGCAGCGACGCCGATGTCGGCGAGCTTGGCGAGCTCTGGGTGAAGGGACCAAACATCACGCCCGGCTACTGGAACAGGCCGGAGGCGAACAAATCCTCCTTCACCGACGGCTGGCTCCACACCGGCGATGCGACGCGAATCGACGAGGAAGGCTTCTACTACATCGTCGACCGCTGGAAGGACATGTACATCTCCGGCGGCGAGAACGTCTATCCGGCCGAGGTCGAGAACGTCCTGCACCAGCTTGGCGCCATCGCCGAAGCCGCCGTCATCGGCATTCCCGATCCGCAATGGGGCGAGGTGGGCCTTGCCATCGTCGCGGTCAAGCCAGGACAAAGGCTGACGGAAACCGACGTCTTCGCACATTGCGCGGCCAATCTCGCGCGCTTCAAATGCCCACGCCAAATTCGCTTCGTCGATGCGCTGCCGCGCAACGCCACCGGCAAGATCCACAAGCCGACCTTGCGCAAGGAATTCTCGGCGGCCTCCGAAGTCGACAAGAGAGTCGCCAACGCCTGACCAAAGCGCCCCTCTCGCGGGCGCTTTTTCCTTTTGTAGTGCCTGCTCCGACCCACAAGAAACCCAAGGAATTTCCATGAAAAACAAGAAACGCGTCCTGCTCGCGGCGGCGACGGCCCTGACATTGCTCTCGGTTCAAGGGGCTTACGCACAGAAGAGGTACGATACCGGCGCCTCCGACACCGAGATCAAGATCGGCAATGTCGAGGCCTATTCCGGCCCCGCCTCCGCTTACGGCGTCATCGGCAAGACCGAGGAAGCCTATTTCAAGATGATCAACGACCAGGGCGGCATCAACGGCCGCAAGATCAACTGGATCTCCTATGATGACGGCTACTCGCCGCCCAAGACCGTGGAGCAGGTCCGCAAGCTGATCGAGAGCGACGAAGTGTTCCTGGTGTTCAACGCGCTCGGCACGCCGACCCAGACCGCGGTGCAGAAATATCACAACGCCAAGAAGATCCCGCAGCTCTTCCTCGCCACCGGTGCCAGCAAGTGGAACGACCCGCAAAATTTCCCGTGGACCATGGGCTTCCAGCCGAGCTACCGGGTCGAGGCGCGGATCTTCGCCAAGTACATCCTGAAGGAGAAGCCGGACGCGAAGGTCGCGATCTTCTATGCCAACGACGATTTCGGCAAGGACTACGTCGCCGGCATCAAGGACGTGTTCGGCGACAAGGCATCGAAGCTGATCGTGGCCGAAGAGAGCTACGAGACCTCGGAGCCATCGATCGACTCGCACATCGTCAAGCTCAAGGGCACCGGCGCGGACGTCTTCGTGAACATCTCGACCCCGAAATTCGCGGCGCAAGCCATCAAGAAGATCGCGGAGCTGGAATGGAAGCCGATGCACCTGATGACGGATGTCTCGGTGTCCATCGGCGCGGTGATGAAGCCCGCCGGCCTCGAAGCCTCCGAGGGCGTGTTATCGGCCGGTTATCTGAAGGACGCGTCGGATCCGCAATGGAAGGACGACGAGGGCATGAAGAAGTTCATGGCCTTCATCGACAAATACATGCCCGGCGCAAACATCTCGGACGCCAATCTGGTCTACGGCTATGCCGCGGCCCAGACGATGGTGCAGGTGCTGAAGCAGGCGGGCGACAATCTCACCCGCGAGAACGTGATGAAGCAGGCCGCCAGCCTGAAGGACTTCGCCCCCGATACGCTGATCCCGGGGATCAAGATCAACACCTCGCCCACCGACTTCGCGCCGATCGAACAGCTCAAGATGTGGCGGTTCAAGAACGGCCAGTGGGAACTGTTCGGCCCCATCATCAGCGCGGAGCCGAGCGGCTAGTTCTCGGCGAACTCTCCGTGCATGGGGGATGGCGGCCGCGAGTCCGCCATCTCCTTGTCCGCGGATCTCCAGGGTGAACCAAGGGTGAACCTATGCCGGCAAGAACAGCGCGAACGGCTCTTCCACCGTGCGGCGCAGGTGTTTTCGGTACAGCTCATAGTTGGCGTCGCCGGACGCGACCCGTCCCAAGGACGGCGTCGGAACGTTTCTGAGCGGCACGTAGGCGATCGGTGCTGCAATCGGCGTCAGCTGCGAGCCGGGACCGGCGCGGAGCGTCGAGATGATGCCGTACATCTCGCCGGCGACCGTCGGCCGCGACACCGTGATCACGCGATGCTGGCCGTGCTTGATGATGACGAGATAGATGAAGCCGGACTGATGCGGCACGGCGACCTCGCCGGTATGCTCATAGGCGGCATCGGTCCGATCGCCCTCGCGGAAGACCAGCGACGAGACCTTCGGCTCCCACAAGATTTCGGTGCGGTAGGCGAAGATCGCGTCCTTGTCGCCAAACGACGGCCGCAGCGTGATGTAGACATCCTCGAGCCAGGTCACCGCGCGATGCGCATAGGAGCCGAGGCTGTCGGGCGCGACATCGTTCGCGGCCGGAGGCGCCACGACGACGACGCTCTTGCGTAGGGACACACCCAGCGCCTGCTCCAGCCGGACCGTCGTCGCCAGCGTGAACGGCCGGCGGCCGCCGAGCACCTTCTCCAGCGTCGACAGGCTGAGCTTGGCCTGTTCGGCCAGCGCCTGCCGGGAGATCCGGCGCCTGGCGAGCTCCTCGCGAATGGTCTCCGCGATCTCGCGGCACTGCTCGTCCGAAAGCTGCTTGTCGCCCTGCGTCTGCATCGTCACCCCTGCCTTGGGAGCACCACTCTAGCAGGCCGGACAAACCAGCACAAAACCGCACATGGCCACCCGTCCGCCGCCCGCCCGGGCCGGCCGCGGCGGAACATTGCCGATCATTCTGCTCGCGAAATCAGGCCCTCCCGGCGGATGCTGAGCCTGCAAACATCCTTCGGGAGCAGGCCAAATGAATACCTACGACACAGCCGACAGCGACGAACATCCCATGCTGAGCCGGCTGATCAAGCTCGGATTGTTTCTTCTCGCGCAGGGCATCGCAGTGATGCTGGTCGCCTTCGTGGCCCTGCTGGTGAGCTTCGGGACGAGCTGGTCAGCAACGACCGAACAGGCCAGCCTGCTCCAGCCCGGCGATGCCAGGTCCGGCACCCTCCTCCTGAAGGAAGATGGCGCCACCACCGAAGCGATCCGCCTCGGCATCGATATCGACATCACGGTATCGGGCCCGACGCTGCGCACCCGCGTCACCCAGGCGTTCCGCAATCCGACCAAGGACTGGGTCGAGGCCACCTATGTCTATCCGCTCGCGACCAATGGCGCCGTCGACACGCTGAAGATGGTGGTCGGCGACCGCGTCATCGTCGGCGACATCAAGGAGCGGCAACAGGCGCGCGTGATCTACGAACAGGCGCGCAGCGCCGGCCAGAAGGCCGCGCTCACCGAGCAGGAGCGGCCCAACATCTTCACCAACTCGGTTGCGAATATCGGTCCCGGCGAAACCGTGCTGGTGCAGATCGAATATCAGGAGCCGGTGCATCAATCCGGCAATGAATATTCGCTCCGCGTGCCGCTGGTGGTCGCCCCGCGCTACAATCCGGCGCCGATTGTACAGAGTGTCGACTTCCGCAACGACGGCTCCGGCTGGGGCGCCGCCACGTCCGATCCCGTGCCCGACCGCGAGCGTATTTCCCCGACAGTGCTGGATCCCGCCAGGAATGCGCCCGCTAACCCGACCAGCATCACAGTGCGTCTGAAGGCCGGCTTTGCGCTCGGCGAGGTCAAGAGCCACCATCATAGCGTCAAGATCGAGAGCCCGGACAACGCGACGCGCATCGTCACGCTCGCCGACGGCGCGGTGCCCGCCGACCGCGATTTCGAACTGACGTGGAAGCCGGCGGCTCAGAAAGCACCGTCGGTCGGCCTGTTCCGCGAGCATGTCGGCGATGCCGATTACCTGCTCGCCTTCGTCACGCCGCCGAGCGCCGAGCAGGCAACGCAGAAGCCGCTGCCGCGCGAGGTCGTGTTCGTGATCGACAATTCGGGCTCGATGGGCGGCACCTCGATCGTCCAGGCCAAGGCGAGCCTGCTCTACGCCCTCGGCCGCCTCCAGCCGGCCGACCGCTTCAACGTCATCCGCTTCGACGATACCATGGACGTGCTGTTTCCGGCCTCCGTGCCGGCGGATGCCGCCCATGTCGGCGAAGCGACCTCGTTCGTCAGCGCCTTGCAGGCGCGCGGCGGCACCGAGATGGTGCCGGCGATGCGCGCCGCGCTGACCGACAAGATCGGTGACACCGGCATGGTTCGCCAGGTCGTGTTCCTGACCGACGGCGCGATCGGCAACGAGCAGCAATTGTTCGAGACGATCACGGCGATGCGCGGCCGCTCGCGCGTATTCATGGTCGGCATCGGGTCCGCGCCAAACACCTATCTGATGACGCGCGCTTCCGAGCTCGGCCGCGGCGCCTTCACCCATATCGGCTCTGTCGAGCAGGTCGAGGAGCGCATGCGCGGCCTGTTCGCGAAGCTGGAAAATCCGGCGGTGACCGGCCTCAGCGCAAAGTTCTCCGAAGCCACGGCCGACGTCACCCCGGCGATCATTCCGGACGTCTATCGCGACGAGCCCCTGGTGCTGGCGGCCAGGCTCGACAAGCTCGCAGGCTCGCTCGAGATCAAGGGACGCGTCGGCGACCGTCCGTGGTCGGTGACGCTGCCGTTGCAGAATGCCGCCGAAGGCAAGGGCCTGTCAAAACTCTGGGCCAGGCGCAAGATCGGCGACGCCGAAGTGGCGCGCACGATGCGCGAGATGACGCCGGAAGAGGCCGACAAGGCGATCCTGGCGCTGGCGCTCGACCATCAGATCGTCACGCGGCTCACCAGCCTCGTCGCGATCGACAAGACGCCGAGCCGCCCCGAAGGCGAACCGCTCAAGCTCAGCGAATTGCCGATCAATCTGCCGGCCGGCTGGGATTTCGAGAAGATCTTCGGCGAACGGCCGCAGCTGGTGCCGACGCAGCTGCGCGAACGCCATGCCGATGCGCGCAACCAGCCGGCGGCAAGGCGGCCGACCCCCGCCGCGCCCGACGCGATCCGCCTGCCCAAGACCGCCACCTCGGCCGAGCTGAAGATGATCGGAGGTCTGGTCCTGATCGTGCTCGCCCTGATCCTGTTCGTGTTCAACCGGCGTCAGCCCTTGCTCACTGACGCCGCTTGAGAGAGGAGCCTCCCCGAACTCCTCTGTTAGCGCGCGCGGCTGCCCGTCCCCTACCCAACGGCCGCGCGCGCCTTTTTGGGGAATGTCATTCCGGGGCGGCTCGTAGAGCCGAACCCGGAATCTCGAGGTTCCGGGTTCTCGCTACGCGAGCCCCGGAACGACGAACAAGAGATACTCAATGCCCCGCCTCATCTCTCCCCTGGTTCTCGCGCTGATCGGCGCCGTCCTGTTCGGCGACGGCGCCTACATCCATGCAAAAGCCTGGCTCGCGCAGGTGCTGCTGGAACGCGCGTTCGACAGAAGCGTCGCGACGGGAGAGGTGGTCAAGCCATGGTCATGGGCCGATACCTGGCCGGTCGCCCGGATCGAGGTGAAGCGGATCGGCGCCAGCGCGATCGTTCTGGACGGCACGAGCGGCCAGGCGCTTGCTTTCGGACCCGGCCATATCGAGCGGACAGTCGATGCCGGCGAGCGCGGCGTTGCCGTCTATGCCGCCCATCGCGATACGCATTTCCGCTTCTTGCGGAATGTCGCGATCGGAGACGTGATCGAGATCACCCGCCGCGACGGCAGGCATTTCCGCTATCGCGTGGATTCTGCGACCGTTGTCCGTTTCGACGCATCGGGCATCGATCCCGCGACACAGGATGTCGAGCTCGTGCTCGCCACCTGCTGGCCGTTCGACGCCGTCACGTCCGGTCCCGAACGTTATGTCCTGCATGGCGTGCTGATGGGAGCGAATGAATAGCAGCGATGCATCGCTCATTCCATCACACGGCATACCATGTGGTTGCTACTGCGAAGAACTCGCCATAGAACAGAGTGACGCGCCACCAAGAAGAACAACAGGTGAGGTCACACCATGGAAGCTCGCGTATCTGCTGCATTCTCCTCTCCGCGCCCATGGTCTCCATCGCCCGACGCCAGCGACATCGTAAAAGGCATCCATGCCATGCTGCACCCGCACAACATCGTGCTGGTGGGCGCGACCGACAAGCCCGGCAATTATGCCGAGCGCATCTGGAACAATCTGGTCAAATACGGCTTCGAGGGCGGGCTCTATCCGGTCAACGCCAAGCGCGAGACGATCTGGGGTGTGCCCTGCTACAAGGATTTTGCAGCCCTCCCGGAAAAGCCCGATCATGTCCTGGTGCTGGTGCCGGCGCGTTTCGCCGTGCAGGTGATCCGCGATGCCGCCGCGGCCGGCGCGCGCTCGGCCACCATCGTCACCTCCGGCTTCAGCGAGTTGCAGGATGACGAGAGCCAGCAGCTCGCCGCCGAACTGCAAGCGGCCATCCGCGAAACCGGCCTCGCCGTCACCGGCCCGAATTGCCTCGGCAACTTGAGCGCCGGCGAAAAGCTCTTCACCAATATCGACGACCGCATCGTCACCATGGAGCAGGGCGCGGTGGCGATCGCCGGGCAATCCGGCGCCATCGTCATGGCGATCCGCCAGGCGCTGGAGGATCGCGGTGTCGGTGTCGGCTACATGGTGACGACCGGCAACGAGGCCGGGCTCGAGACGCCGGACCTGATGCGTTATTTCGCGGAGGATCCGAGCGTCAAGGTGATCGTGGTCTACCTCGAGGGCGTGCGCAACACAAAGGCCTTTCGCGACGCCTGCAAGGCGGCGCGCGCGGCGAGCAAGCCCGTGATCGCGCTCAAGCTCGGCGCATCCGAGGGCGGCCGCGCCGCGGCGATGGCGCACACCGGAGCGCTGGCGGGCTCGATCGAGACGTTCGACGCAATCGCAACGCGTGAAGGTGTTATCCGGGTCGGCGGGCTCGACGAATTGATCGAGACCACCGAATGCTTCGTCCACGCCGCCGTACCCAACGGTGACCGGCTCGCCGCGGTCACGCTGTCCGGCGGCAAGCGCGGCATGCTGATCGACGCCTTCTATGCGGAAGGCTTGAACTTCGCACCGCTCAGCCCGCATGTCAGCTCGGAGCTGGCGAGGATGCTTGGGCCCGGATCGATCGTAGGCAATCCGCTTGACGCCGGCTTTGCCGCGGTCGTCGATCCCTCCGTCTACATGAAGTCGATCAAGCTGATGATCGACGACCCCGATATCGACATCGTCATCATCGATGCCGAGCTGCCGAAGGCGCCGCACGAGCTGCGCGAGCGTAACCTGCGCATCGTCGACGAGATGGCGAGCCGGGCCTCAAAGCCCGTGATCTACATCAGCGCGATGTCGATCGGCTTCACCGAGTTCACCAAGTCCTTGCGCAAATCGCTGCCGCATCTCGCGGTCATGCAGGGCATGGATCGCGCGGTCACCGCGATCAAATCACTGCTCGCCTATGCGAAGCTACGCAAGGAAGTACCCGACATCGTCTCGAGCTCGAAACCCGCCGCGCGTGCCGTGCTGGAAAAGGCGCTGACATCGGCGAACGGCGCCGCGCTCGACGAAGTCGCCTCGAAGAAGCTCCTGAAGGCCTATGGCATCCCGACCTCGAAGGAAGCGACCGCACAGACCGCGGCGGAAGCCGTGAAGATCGCGAAACAGATCGGCTTCCCGGTCGTGGCAAAGGTCGTCAGCGCCGAGATCCTGCACAAGTCCGACATCGGCGGCGTGGTGCTGAACCTGAGCAATGCGGCCGAGGTGAAGAAGGCGTTCGCCGATATCACCGCGCGGGTGAAGCGGCTGAAGGGCAAGCCGAGGCTCGACGGCATCCTGATCGCGCAGCAGGTCAAGGCCGACCTCGAACTCGTGGTCGGCGCCTCGCTCGATGCCGAGATGGGTCCGGTCGTGCTGTTCGGCACCGGCGGCATCGACATCGAGCTGATGAAGGACGTCGCGCTCGCGGGCGCGCCGCTCGACGAGGCCGAGGCGCGGCTCCTGATCGGCCGCACCAAGGCCGGCATCAAGATGCGCGGCTATCGCGGCAAGCCGGCCTTGCACGAGGCCTCCGCGGTGAAGGCGCTGGTCGGCCTGTCCAACCTGATCGCGGATGCCGGCGACCGGATCGCCTCGATCGACATCAATCCGTTCCTGATCAACACCAGGACGGGCGTGGCGGTCGATGCCCTGATCGTGCTGAACAATGCCGCGGCAAAGCGCGCGGCCGGGCATTGATGTCGCGTTGGGCGGACTAGCGCGCCATTTTGCACGGCGGAGAGCAGTGGCGGGTTACACTTCCGCCTTCGCTCTTCGAGCTACGGCGGACAAGTCGTTAACCCGCCCGCGTTAGCATTGCGGTCGTTCGGACTCCTTCCAACTTCCCCGCTTTGGTCGTAAAATCGCACCCGCATGGCACGCGCGAGCAATCTGGTGATCGGGACGGCGACGCTGGCGGTGATCGCCGTGGCGTTCGGCGGCCTGCTCGGCGTACAGAAATGGCGCACCATCCAGAGTCGCAGCCAGTTGCGCGTGGTGTTCGAAGGCGGTTCCGCCAGCGGCCTGCGCCGGGGCGGCCCGGTCAATTTCGACGGTGTGCTCGCGGGCCAGATCCTGTCGATCAAGCTGGACAATCCCCGCAAGGTCGTGGCGCTGGTGATGCTCGACAACTCCGCGCCAATCCGCAAGGACACCGTGGCGGGAATCGAGTTCCAGGGTCTCACCGGCGTCGCCGCGGTCTCCCTGATCGGCGGCGCGCCTTCCGCACCGCCGGTGCCGCTTGATTCGGACGGCATTCCCGTGCTCACCGCCGATCTCAGCGACGTCGAATCCATCGTCGACACCTTGCACAGTGTCGACCGCACGATCGTGAGCAACGCCCCTGCGATCAAGGAGGGGCTCCGCACATTCGAGAACTCCAGCGCCGACCTCAGGAGCAAGGGCGGCGAAATCGATTCCGTCATGGCCAAGGTCGACAGCGCCTTCGCAGGCTTCGACAAGGCGGTCACGAAGATCGAGGGCGTGGTGCCAGGCTTCGTCGATGGCAGGGCCGACGAGCTGTTCGAGACGGTGCAGGGGCTGCGCGAGCTGACCGACACCATGAGGAAGAAGTCGGCGAGCTACATCGAGGACATTCGTCGCTCGCTGCTCGACGTCAGCGAGACCGCCAACAAGATGGCCGGCACGCCCGTGCCGCCGCGGCCACCGCGCAAGCCCGAGCAGAAGAAGCGGTAGGCGTGGCGAGCCGATCCGCCCCTCCGCCAAAAAATCTCGAAAACAACCCCATGCACAGTAGAACTGCCCCGCCAGTCGGGGCTTGGCGCTGCGCCGCGAACACACTTGGCGCCCCTGTCCGGGGGTTCGCGATGAGGGGCGGGCACGCGAACGCTTTGCCCACCCTGCGACATCCGCGACAGCTCAGTAGTTGCTGGCCGCTGCCTCATTGGGGATGCCCTCGATCGGGCACTCGTCTGTCCCCGGCGTCGATCGGGTCATCGCCTCGACCATGTCGCGCGTGCCTTCGGGATCCTTGATCCAGTTCTTGTAGAAATCGTACGGGCACGCCGCGACGCCGCGCGGGCTTTCGCCGGAATTGATCATGCCGGTGTAACCGCGGTGGACCAGCTTGTAGAGGTGGTTCTGCGACTGGCCATTGCGGCGCGCGTCGCGGATCAGATGCTTCGACAGCTGGGCGTACTGGATGCCGTAATCCTCTTCGCCGCACTCGCCGAGTGTGCGGCCGTCGAAACCTATGATCGCGGAGTGACCGAAATAGGAATAGACGCCGTCGAAGCCGGCGGCATTGGCGACCGCGACATAGACATTGTTGGCCCATGCCATGGCCTTGGAAATCAGGACCTGCTGCTCCTTGGCCGGATACATGTAGCCCTGGCAACGCACGATCAGCTCGGCGCCCTTCATGGCGCAGTCACGCCAGATCTCCGGATAGTTGCCGTCGTCGCAGATGATCAGGCTGACCTTGAGGCCCTTCGGGCCCTCGGAGACATAAGTGCAATTGCCGGGATACCAGCCCTCGATCGGCACCCAGGGCATGATCTTGCGGTACTTCTGGACGATCTCGCCCTTGTCGTTCATCAGGATCAAGGTGTTGTAGGGCGCCTTGTGCGGGTGCTCCTCGTGGCGCTCGCCGGTCAGCGAAAACACGCCCCACACTTTCGCCTTGCGGCAGGCCTCGGCGAAGATCGCGGTCTCTTCACCGGGCACCGCCGAGGCGGTCTCATACATCTCCTTGGAGTCGTACATGATCCCCTGAGTGGAGTATTCGGGGAAGATCACGAGGTCCATGCCGGGCAGGCCGACCTTCATGCCCACCACCATGTCGGCGATCTTGCGGGCGTTGTCGAGCACCTCGGCCTTGGTGTGAAGGCGGGGCATCTTGTAGTTTACCACTGCGACGCCGACGGTGTCGTTGCTGCTGGAAATGTCGCCGTGAAGCATTTTGACCGCTCCTGTTCTTGACTTGTTGTTCTGGGTTGGCCGCCGATCGAGCGGTCGCGTGGGTTAGTGACTGATCATCCAGGGGCGGGCCGTTGGAAAACCCTTGGCGCCGCTCCTGCTCTTGGTCATCAACCGCGCCGGCTTCCTCTTGTCCGCCGAGCTCTTGTCCTTGACCGTCTTGCCCGTGGAGCAGCAGCCGCAGCCGGGGCCGTGCGAGGCCTTGTATTGCGCGAGCGTCTGCGGCGCATGCGTGCTGCGCTCGTTGACGGCGTGCGCCTTGCGCTTCTCCGCCGGCATGCAGAAGAAATTCGGCGCGGTCAGGATCACCCGCGGCGCCATGGTCTCGCAATGCGGACAGCTTTGCGGATCGTCGCATTCCGCCATCGGGCGCAGGTCCTTGAAGGGACCGCAATCGTCACAGAGATATTCATAGACCGGCATCGCATCATCCCCACGCTCTTGCCTGTTCAACACACCTGGCGGCGGATGCGGGGCGGCAGATACGCGCCGTCCCGCATCCCGTCGCGCAGGGATTACTTGTCCGGCGAGATCGGCATCTGGATATCGCCCGTGATGTGCTTGATGGGACCTGCCGCCGACGGCATCACGTCGAAGTCGAAGATCTCCGTCGGCAACCATAGCGTGGCGCAGGCGTTGGGCACGTCGACCACGCCGGAAATGTGCCCCTGGCACGGCGCGGTGCCGAGGATCGAGTAGGCCTGCGCGCCGGAGTAGCCGAACTTCTTCAGATATTCGATGGCGTTGAGGCAGGCCTGGCGGTAGGCGATGTGGACGTCGAGATAGTGCTGCTTGCCGGCCTCGTCGACCGAGATGCCCTCGAAGATCAGGTAGTCCTTGTAGTTCGGCGTGATCGGCGACGGCTTGAAGATCGGGTTCTTGATGCCGTACTTCGCCATGCCGTCCTTGATCACCTCGACCTTCAGATGCAGCCAGCCGGCCATCTCGATCGCGCCGCAGAAGGTGATCTCGCCGTCGCCCTGGCTGAAGTGCAGGTCGCCCATCGAGAGACCGGCGCCGGGCACATAGACCGGGAAGTAGATCTTCGAGCCGCGCGACAGGTCCTTGATGTCGCAATTGCCGCCATGCTCGCGCGGCGGCACCGTGCGCGCGCCTTCGGCGCCGATCTTCGCCTTGACGTCGCCCTTGGCACGGCCGCCATGGGCGGTCGGCGCGAATGGCGGATTGGCAAGGCCGGGCACGCGGGTCGGGTTGGTCGAGATCAGCTCGGCCTCACGCTTGTTCCAGGTGTCCAGCATCTTCGGATCGGGCAGACAGCCGATCAGGCCGGGATGGATCAGGCCGGCGAAGTTGACGCCGGGAACGTGACGCGACGAGGTGTAGAGGCCCTTGATGTCCCAGATCGACTTCTGCGCCAGCGGGAAGTGGTCAGTCAGGAAGCCGCCGCCGTTCTGCTTGGAGAAGAAGCCGTTGAAGCCCCACAGGCTCTCCTTGAGCGGGCCGACGTCGAGCAGATCAACGACCAGGAGATCGCCGGGCTCGGCGCCCTTGACGCCGATCGGGCCGGAGAGGAAGTGCACGATCGACAGGTCGATGTCGCGCACGTCGTCGGCGGAATCGTTGTTCTTGATGAAGCCGCCGGTCCAGTCATAGGTCTCGATGATGAAATCGTCGCCGGGATTGACCCAGGCCACGATCGGAATGTCGGGGTGCCAGCGATTATGCACCATGTCATTTTCGTAGGCCGACTTGGTGAGATCGACCTTGATCAGTGTCTCTGGCATCGAGATGCTCCCCTTTTACTACGGTTGGTTAGACGGACAGATATTTGGAGACCTGCGCGGCATCGACGGCGTCGCGCGGATCGTCGCGGACGATCTCGCCGTTCTCGATGACCAGCACGCGGTCGGCGATATCGAGCGCGAAACTCAGGACCTGCTCGGACACCACGATCGAGAGGCCCTTTTCGTCGCGGATGCGCTTCAGGGTGCGCGCCATGTCCTTGATGATCGAGGGCTGGATGCCTTCGGTCGGCTCATCCAGCAGCAGCACCTTCGGCTTGGTCGCGAGCGCCCGCGCAATCGCGAGCTGCTGCTGCTGGCCGCCGGACAGATTGCCGCCGCGGCGGCCCTTCATCTCCAGCAGCACCGGGAATAATTCGTAGATGTCTTCGGGTACCTCGGTGCCGCCGGAGACGACGAGGCCGGTCTCGATGTTCTCCTTCACCGTCATGGTCGAGAAGATCATGCGGCCCTGCGGCACATAGGCGAGGCCCTTGGCCACCCTCTCGTAGCTCGGCAGACCGCCGAGCTCGGCGCCGTCCATGGTCACCGAGCCGCTTTTCGTCGGCAGAATGCCCATCAGCGACTTCATCAGCGTGGTCTTGCCCATGCCGTTGCGGCCCATGATCGCGACGATCTCGTTCGGCGCGACCTTGACGTTGAGCCCGTGCAGCACCTCGCTCTGGCCGTAGGCGACGTGAAGATCGGAAATTGCCAGCATCGTCGCGTCTCCCTAATGGCCCAGATAGACTTCAACGACCTTGGGGTCGTTCTTCACCTTCTCCATGGTCCCCTCGGAGAGGATCTGGCCCTGGTGAAGCACGGTGACCTTGTGGGCGATGTCCTCGACGAACTTCATGTCGTGCTCGATCACCAGCACCGAGCGGTTCTTGATGATGCGATTGAGCAGCTCGGCGGTCTTGGCGCGCTCGGACACGCTCATGCCGGCGACGGGCTCGTCCAGCATCAAGAGGTCCGGGTCCTGGATCAGCAGCATGCCGATCTCGAGCCATTGCTTCTGGCCGTGGCTGAGCAGATCGGCGTTCACGTTGAGCCGATCCTTCAGGAAGATCATTTCGGCGACTTCGTGCACCCGGTCGCGCACGGCGGCGTCGCGGGTGAAGGTCAGCGCGCCGAACACGGAGCGGCCGCGGGGATATGAGATCTCCAGATTCTCGAACACCGTGAGATCGTCGTAGATCGATGGGTTCTGGAACTTGCGGCCGACCCCGGTCTTGACGATCTCGTTCTCCTTCATCCGCGTCAGCTCCTTGCCGCGGAACTGGATCGAGCCTGACGTGGCCTTGGTCTTGCCGCAGATCAGATCGAGCACCGTGGTCTTGCCGGCGCCGTTGGGGCCGATGATGACGCGGATCTCGTTCTCGTCCACGTAGAAGGAGAGATCATTGACCGCCTTGAACCCGTCGAACGACACGGTGAGCGCTTCGACGGCGAGCAGGAATTCCTTGGGCTGGTGACCGACGAGCATGATCTATCTCCTCACTGCCAGCGTGGCATCGGCATCGCGATGACCGACGAGCATGACCTATCTCCTCACTGCCAGCATGGCATCGGCATCGTGGTGACCTACGAGCATGATGATCTCCTCACTCTGCCGGAGCGCCGTCGGCGACCGAGCTGTCGGTCCAGCCCTCGGGTTTCGGTTTGCGTGACGAGATCAGGCGATCGATGCGCGGCTGCACATAGTCGCCCCAGATCCCGGCAAGGCCGTTCGGGAAGGCCAGGACCACGGCGATGAACAATCCGCCGAGGCCAAACAGCCACAATTCGGGAAAGGTTTCCGACAGGCTGGTCTTGGCGAAGTTGACCAGCAGCGTGCCGTAGATCGCGCCCAGGATCGACAGCCGGCCGCCGACCGCGGTGTAGATCACCATTTCGATCGAGGGCACGATGCCGACGAAAGAGGGCGACATGAAACCGACGTTCAGCGCGAACATGGCGCCGCCGATCGCGGCGAAGACCGCGGCGATGCAGAAGGCGAAGATCTTGAAGTTCGCGACGCTGTAGCCGGAGAAGCGAACCCGGTCCTCCTTCTCGCGCATCGCGACCAGGATGCGCCCCAGCTTGGAGTGCCGGACGAACTGCGCGATCATGATGCAGGCGAACAGCAGTCCAACCTCGAAGAAGTACAGCACGATCTTGGCGTGGTCGGGCCGGATGTCCCAGCCCTTCAGCGTGCGCAGATCGGTCATGCCGTTGATGCCGCCGGTGTAACCCTGCTGTCCGACGATCAGGATGGTGAGGATGGCAGCGACGGCCTGGGTGATGATGGCGAAGTAGGTGCCGCCGACCCGGCGCTTGAACATCGCGGTGCCGATGATGAGAGCGAAGATGCCGGGCACGAGAATGATAGCGGCGATGGTAAAGGTGAGGCTGTTGAAGGGCTTCCAGAAGAACGGCAGCGCGGTGATCTGATTCCAGTCCATGAAATCGGGGATGCCGGGGGTCGACTGGATCTTGGTGTTCTCCACGCTTGATGCCTCGAGCTTGAGGAACATCGCCATGCAGTAGCCGCCGAGCCCGAAGAACACGCCCTGACCGAGGCTTAAGATGCCGCCATAGCCCCAGCAGATCACCAGCCCCAGCGCGACGAATGCATAGGTCAGGTATTTCGCGACCAGATTGAGCCTGAAGACATCGAGCGAGAGCGGCAGCACCACCACCAGGAACACCGCGAGCACCAGAATTCCGATGAGCTCCGATCGATTGAAGAACCGATTGTCGGTCATTGCATCAGCCCCATTTTCTTACTTCCGGACCTTGAGGGCGAACAGCCCCTGCGGCCGCAGCATCAGGATTCCGACAACGGCGAGCAGCGTCAGCACCTTGGCCATCGAGCCCGACATGAAGAACTCGAGGGTGGATTGCGTCTGCGAGATCGAGAAGGCCGAGGCGATGGTGCCGAGCAGGCTCGCGGCGCCGCCGAACACGACCACCAGGAACGTGTCGACGATGTAGAGCTGACCGGAGGTCGGCCCGGTCGAACCGATCATGGTGAAGGCGCTGCCCGCGATGCCGGCGATGCCGCAGCCGAGGCCGTAGGTATAGCGATCGACCTTTTCGGTGTTGATGCCGACGGCGCCGGCCATGATGCGGTTCTGCACGACGGCGCGCACCTGCCGGCCCCAGCGCGATTTGTACATCACATAGGCGACGCCCAGCGTGATCAGCACGGTGAGGCACATCACGAAGACGCCGTTGATCGGCACTTCGATGCTGTCGGTCACGTGCAGCGAGCCGAGCATCCACTGCGGCAGCTCGACGCCGACCTCGCGCGCGCCGAACACGGAACGATAGGCCTGCTGCAACATCAGGCTGAGGCCCCAGGTGGCGAGCAGCGTATCGAGCGGGCGCTTGTAGAGGTGCCGTATCAGCACCCATTCCACCAGCATTCCCAGCGCGCCGGACGCGACGAAGGCCAGGATCATCGCGAGGAAGAAGTAGCCGCTGAACAGGCTCGGCAAATAGGACTGGAAGAAATTCGAGGTCATCCAGGTGACGTACGCCCCGAGGATCATGAACTCGCCATGGGCCATGTTGATGACGCCCATCTGGCCGAAGATGATCGCAAGACCGAGCGCCATCAGCACGTAGACCGAGAACAGGATCAGTCCCGCAAAACCCTGCATGACGAAGATGGAGCCGAGGTCGCCAATCGAGTAGTCGCCGAACATCGATGTCCTCCGTCAGGGAAAGGGTCCCGCGTCGCGAGCAGGTTCGCGACGCGGGGGTCTTGGGCATGGACTTGCGATCCACGCCAGGGAGCGGTTTTGCCTCGAGGGAGACGCGGCAGAGGCCGCGTTCTGACTGGTAGCGCTTCTTACTGGTAGCCCTTGGGGAACGGATCCGGCTCGACGAGATCGGCGGTCTCGTAGATCAGCTCGAACTGGCCATCGAGCTTGGCGCGGCCCACCCGGGTCTTCGACCAGAGGTGATGGTTCTCGTGGATGCGCACATAGCCTTCCGGAGCACCCTTGAACTCGACGCCCGGCGAAGCCGCCGCGATCTTGTCGACGTCGAACGAACCGGCCTTCTCGACCGTCAACTTCCACAGCCACGGGCCGAGATAGGCAGCCTGGGTGACGTCTCCGATCACGGTCTTCTCGCCCCACATCTTCTTGAACGCGGGCACGAATGTCTTGTTGTTCGGATTGTCGAGCGACTGGAAGTACTTCATGCAGGCATAGGCGCCTGCGATATTCTCGCCGCCGATGCCGTCGATCTCGTCTTCGGTCACCGAGATCGTCAGCAGCGGCTGCTTGGCGAGGTCGATGCCGGCAGCCTTGAGCTGCTTGTAGAACGCGACGTTGGAACCGCCGACGACGTCAGTGAAGATCACGTCGGGCTTGGTCAGCTTGATCTTGTTGATGACCGAATTGAACTGGGTGTTGCCGAGCGGATAATACTCCTCGCCGACGACCTTGCCCTTCAGCACGTTCTCGACGTGCTTGCGCGCGATCTTGTTCGAGGTGCGCGGCCAGATGTAGTCGGAGCCGATGAAGAAGAACGACTTCGCGCCCTTCTCCTTGGCGATCCAGTTCAGGCCCGCGAGAATCTGCTGGGTCGCCTCCTGGCCGGTGTAGATCACGTTCTTGGACTGCTCGAGGCCTTCGTAGAAGGTCGGGTAGTAGAGCATGCCGTTATACTGCTCGACGACCGGCAGCACCGCCTTGCGCGAGGCCGAGGTCCAGCAGCCCATGATCGCCGCGACCTTGTCGTTGACCAGCAGCTTCTTGGCCTTCTCGGCGAAGGTCGGCCAATCGCTGGCCCCGTCCTCCTGGATGAACTTGATCTTGCGGCCGAGCACGCCGCCCATGGCGTTGATCTGCTCGATGGCGAGCTTTTCGGCTTCGATCGAGCCGGTCTCGGAGATCGCCATGGTGCCGGTCGCCGAATGCAGGATGCCGACTGTCACCTCGGTGTCGGTGACCGCGAGACCCGTGGTATTGACCGCCGAGGTCGCCGGGGCCTGTGCAAAAGACGCCCGCGGCAGCATCGTGATGGCCGGCACCGCCGCCATTCCCATCAATAATTTGCGCCGGAGCGGCGACAACAGGCCCTTGTTTGCTTCGTCTGACATGAGCACCCCACTTTTGTTCGAGGACACGCGATTGGTGCCGTGAGGATGGCTCGAATTTGTGCAGCGCAAGCATACGCAAGATCGCGTATACTGCACCGCAAAATGCCGACGTAGGCTTTTGGTACGGGATTTGCGAGGGATCCGGGTCGTATCGGGAGTGGGATTAAGTGGCAGGGCGGCAGCGAATAGACCGCGTCAGGCGCCAGTACAACCAATGGGTCGCCAACCAGACGCTGGAAGACTACGCGCTGCGCTTCACGGCCAAGAGCGCGCGTCGCTGGTCCACCGCCCGCGTTGCCAACACCGCGCTGGGCGCGATCTCGTTCCTGGCGATGGAGGCGATCGGCGGCACCATCACCCTGAACTATGGCGTCACCAACGCCACCGCCGCGATCCTCGTGGTCTCGACCATCATCTTCTGCTGCGGCGTGCCGATTGCCTATTATGCCGCCAAATGCGGCATCGACATTGACCTGCTAACGCGCGGCGCTGGTTTCGGCTACATCGGCTCGACCGTCACCTCACTGATCTACGCGTCCTTCACCTTCATCTTCTTCGCGATCGAAGCGGTGATCCTGGCGTCCGCGCTCGAGATGTGCTTCGGGATTCCGAGGCCGGTCGGCTATCTCATCAGTGCGGTCGTCATCATCCCGCTGGTGGCCTACGGCATCACGCTGATCAGCCGCTTCCAGCTCTGGACCCAGCCACTCTGGATCATTCTGCACATCCTGCCCTTTGCGGCGATCGCCTGGGCCAACCCCTACTCGTTCACGGAGTGGCGCAAGTTCTCGGGCGAGCACGGCGACCTCAACGGACATTTCGATCTGCTGCTGTTCGGTGTTGCGGCCTCGGTCGTGTTTTCGCTGGTGGCGCAGATCGGCGAGCAGGTCGACTTCTTGCGATTCCTGCCGCGCGACCGTCGGGCCTCCAGGACCTCCTGGTGGATCGCACTGATGAGCGCGGGCCCCGGCTGGATCGTGCTCGGCGCGCTGAAATTGCTGGCCGGCTCGTTCCTCGCCTTCTTCGCGCTCAGCCACGGCGTGCCGCCCGAAGAGGCCGCCGAGCCGGCGCATATGTATCTCGAAGCATTTCGATACGTGCTGTCACAGCCCGACCTCGCGCTGGCGCTGACCGGCACCTTCGTGATCCTGTCGCAGGTCAAGATCAACGTCACCAACGCCTATGCCGGCTCGATCGCCTGGTCGAACTTCTTTTCGCGCTTGACCCACAGCCATCCCGGCCGCGTGGTCTGGCTGGTCTTCAACGTCATTGTGGCGCTGCTGTTGATGGAGATCGGCGTCTACAAGGCGCTGGAGCAGACGCTGGCGCTCTATTCCAACGTCGCGATCGCCTGGGTCGGCGCACTGGTCGCCGACCTCGTCATCAACAAGCCACTTGGATTGCGGCCACAGCAGATCGAGTTCAAGCGCGCGCATCTCTACGACATCAATCCGGTCGGCGTCGGTGCGATGACGATCGCGACCATCATCTCCATCAGTGCCTTCTACGGCCTATTCGGGCCGACCGCGAAGGCGCTGTCGGCCTTCATCGCGCTGGCGGTTGCCTTCCTCGCCGCCCCCCTGATCGCATGGGCGACCGGTGGCAAATACTACATCGCGCGCAAGCCGAAGCGGAGCTGGCAGAACATCGAGGCGATCCAGTGCTGCATCTGCGAGCACTCGTTCGAACCGGAGGACATGGCCTCCTGCCCCGCTTACGCCGGGCCGATCTGCTCCTTGTGCTGCTCGCTCGACGCCCGCTGCCACGACCTCTGCAAGCCGCATGCGCGCGTACAGACGCAATTCTCCGAGACGCTCGGCAAGATCCTGCCGCAGCCGATCTACCAGCGGATCAATTCGCAGCTCGGCCATTACATCGGCGTGTTCGTGATCTCGGCCGGCCTCGTCGCGCTCGTGCTGGGGCTGATCTATCTCCAGACCTCCGCGAGCGCGCATGGCGAGAACATGCTCGTCTCCGACGTGCTGTGGAAGGTGTTCTTCTCGCTCAGCATCATCATCGGCGTGGTGGCCTGGCTGTTCGTGCTGGCGCAGCAGAGCCGGCGGGCCGCGGAGGCCGAGACGCGGCGGCAGACCACGCTGCTGATCCAGGAGATCGACGCGCACAAGCGCACCGACGCCGAACTCCAGCGCGCCAAGGAGGTCGCCGAATCCGCCAACCTCGCCAAGAGCCGCTATGTCGTCGGCCTCAGCCACGAGCTGCGCTCGCCGCTGAATGCGATCAGCGGCTATGCGCAGCTCCTCGAGCAGGATACGACGCTCAACACCAAGCCGCGCGACCAGGTCCGCGTGGTTCGCCGCAGCGCCGATCATCTCTCCGGCCTGATCGACGGCATCCTGGACATCTCCAAGATCGAGGCGGGGCGGCTGTATCTCTCGCGCGACGAGGTGCGGCTCAGCGAATTCCTCGACCAGCTCGTCGGCATGTTCCGCCTTCAGGCCGCCGCCAAGGGCATCGACTTCGTGTTCAGGCGTCCCGCCCACTTGCCGGTCGTGGTCTATGCCGACGAGAAGCGGCTGCGCCAGGTGCTGATCAATTTGCTCTCCAACGCGATCAAATTCACCCAGACCGGCAGCGTGCAGTTCGTCGTGCACTATCGCAGCCCCGTTGCCGAATTCGAAGTGATCGACACCGGTCCCGGCATCCAGGGCGACGATCTCGAACGCATCTTCGCGCCGTTCGAACGCGGCGCCCTCGGTGTCTCGCAGCCGCAGACCGGAACGGGCCTCGGGCTGACCATCAGCCGGCTGCTCGCCGGCGTCATGGGCGGCGACATCAAGGTCATGAGCACGGTCGGCACCGGCAGCACGTTCAAGGTCAAGATCCTGCTGTCGGAGGTCGCCAATCCCCAGCGCATCGCGCCGGTGGAGGCGCCGGTCTCCGGCTATCACGGCGCGCGCAAGACGATCCTGATCACCGACGACGACCCCGTTCATCGCGACCTCCTGCGCGAAGTGCTGACGCCGCTCGGCTTCATCCTGCTCAGCGCCGCAGACGGCCCGGGCTGCCTCGCGCTGGCGCAGCATTGCCGGCCCGATCTGTTCCTGCTCGATATCTCCATGCCCGGCATGGACGGCTGGACGGTCGCGGAGACGCTGCGCGCGAGCGGCCATCACCAGGCCCGAATCCTGATGGTCTCGGCGAGCGCGCTGGAGGCTCACGGCACGCCGCTGGCGCAACCGTTCCACGACGGCTATCTGATGAAGCCGATCGACATTCCGCGGCTGCTGGAGACGATCCGCCAACTGCTCAAGATCGAATGGCAATACGGCTCGGACGAGATCGCGGTGCCGTTCTGGCAGCCCGAGAGCGGCTCACGGCCGCCGGTGCGACACATCGAGGAGCTGATCGGGCTCGGCCAGATCGGCTACGTCAAGGGCATCCAGCTGAAGCTCGACGAGATCGGCAGCGAGCATCCGGAGCATGCCGACTTCGTCGCCCAGATGCGATCGCTGGTCGACCGCTTCGATCTCGACCAGTACATGACCACATTGAAGACGTTGCATGCGCATGAGCATTGAGTCGAAGAAGCGCGACGTCGCGCTCGTTGTCGATGACTCTCCCGAGACGCTGCGGCTGCTCACCGACGCGCTCGACGGCGCCGGGATGACGGTGATGGTGGCGCTCGACGGCGCGGCGGCGATGCGCATCGTCGAGCAGATCACGCCCGACATCGTGCTGCTCGATGCGGTGATGCCCGGCATCGACGGCTTCGAGACCTGCCGCCGCCTCAAGCGCGATGCGGGCCTTGCCAACGTCCCCGTGATCTTCATGACGGGCCTCGCCGAGACCGAGCATATCGTGCGCGGGCTGGACGCCGGCGGCGTCGACTACGTGACCAAGCCGATCGTGATCGAGGAGATGCTGGCGCGCATCCGTGTCCATCTCGGCAACGCCCGCCTGACCCAGAGCGCGCGCGCCGCGCTCGACGTCTCCGGCCGCTTCCTGTTCGCGGTCAACCGGCAGGGCAGCATCCTCTGGGCGACCCCGCAGGCGCAGAAGCTGCTGTCCGATCACCACGGGGCCCAGGCCGATGACTTTGCCCTTCCGCCATCACTGCTACACTGGCTGGAGCAGGCCAAGGGCAAGGGCAGCTCGAAGTCGCAAGGCGCTTCCTTGCCCGACAATCCGCAACTCCGGTTCTATTACATGGGCGAAACCGCGCCGAACGAGTTCCTGCTACGGCTGTCCAAGGAATCCGGCACCGCGTTGCCGCCGGAATTCACCAGCGAGCTCGGCCTCACCACCCGCGAAGGGGAAGTGCTGGCCTGGCTCAGCAAGGGCAAGACCAATCGCGACATCGCGCAGATCCTGGGATTGAGCCCGCGCACGGTCGACAAGCATCTCGAGCAGATCTATGCGAAGCTGGGCGTGGAGAACCGGACAGCGGCGGCGGCGATTGCGACGAGCGCGACAAGGCGGAATTCGTAGCCGCTGCGCGAATGAGTTGGGACACCACTAACCCAACAAACAGTGTCGTCCCGGACAAGCGAAGCTCTCGACAACGCGTAGCGTTGTCCAGAGCGGAGCGCCGATCCGGGATCCATAACCACAGGGAGACGTTTGGCGAAGACTCGGAGTTACCTGCTCGCCCTACGACCACTGCCTGGGAGTATGGGTCCCGGGCTCGCTTCGCGCCCCGGGACGACAGTGGAATTCGTAGCCGCGGCGCCAATGAGTTGGGACACCGCTAACCCAACAAACAGTGTCGTCCCGGACAAGCGAAGCTCTCGACAACGCGTAGCGTTGTCTAGAGCGGAGCGCCGATCCGGGATCCATAACCACAGGGAGACGTTTGGCGAAGACTCGGAGTTACCTGCTCACCCTACGACCACTGCCTGGGAGTATGGGTCCCGGGCTCGCTTCGCGCCCCGGGGACGACAGTGGCGTTCGTGACAACGGCCATCGCCCCTACAGGAACAACCCCTTCACCCGTACACGAACGCCTTGTCATCCAGATCCGTCTTCGGGATCTCGTCCTTTTCGGTCCAGTAATCCTGGCTGTGCTGCCATTCCGGCTTGTCGCCGCGCTTGGGCAGCAGGTTCATGTTGCGCATCATGTAGCCGGGGTTGAAGTTCTCCGGATCGATCCAGGGCAGGATCGGCATGTTGTGGTCTTCGGGACGCAAGCTCACCTCGACCTTCTTTTTGCCCTTCGCCTTCATATGTCCGAGCAGACGGCAGACGAAATCGGCGACGAGGTCGACGCGCAGCGTCCAGCTGGCGCGGAAATAGCCGAACACCCAGACCATGTTCGGCACGCCCGTGAACATCATGCCGCGATAGGTGACGGTGTCGCCGAAGGCGAGCGGCTTGCCGTCGATCTCGAAGGCGATGTCGCCGAGCGCCGCGAGATTGAAGCCGGTCGCGGTGACGATGATATCGGCTTCCAGCAGCTTGCCCGACTTGAGCTGGATGCCGTTCTCGACGAAGCATTCGATCTCGTCGGTGACGACGGAGGCCTTGCCGCTGACAATCCCCTTGAACAGGTCGGCATCGGGCACGAAGGCGATGCGCTGTCGCCACGGCCGGTAGCTCGGCGTGAAGTGCGTCTCGACGTCGTAATCCGGACCAAGCACCGCGCTGATCTGGCCGATCAGTTCCTTCTTCACCTGCTCCGGCTTGGACACGCAGAGCTTCGTGAACGCATCCTGCTCGAACAGGATCTTGCGGCGAACGATCTCGTGGATCCATGCTTCATCCACCTGGAGCCGACGCAGCTCCTCGGCGATCTCGATGGCGTTGCGGCCGAGGCGGAAATAGGTCGGCGAGCGCTGCAGCATGGTGACATGCGCGCAATCGTCCGCGATGTTCGGCACCAGCGTCGCTGCGGTCGCGCCCGAGCCGATCACGACGACCCTCTTGCCGGTGAGGTCGATGTCATCAGGCCAGGTCTGCGGATGGACGATGCGGCCCTTGAAGCGATCCATGCCCTTCCACTCGGGCGTGTAACCCTCGGAATGGCGATAATAGCCCTGGCACATCCAGAGGAAGTTTGCGGTGAAGGTCCTTGCTTCACCGGTATCGGTCGTGACCGCTTCGATGGTCCAGAGGTTTTGGTCGCTCGACCAGCTCGCGGAATTGATCTTGTGCTTGTAGCGGATGCGGCGGGCGATATCGTTGTCCTCGATCACCTCGTTCATATAAGCGAGGATCTCCTCGGCGGTCGCGATGGGCGGCCCGACCCAGGGCTTGAAGCTATAACCGAAAGTGTGGAGGTCGCTGTCCGAGCGGATGCCGGGATAGCGATGCGTGCTCCATGTGCCGCCGAACGTCGCTTGCGTTTCCAGGATGACGTAGCTCGTGCCCGGCAGGTGCTTTGTGACGTGATAGGCGCTGCCGATGCCGGAGATGCCGGCGCCGACGATCAGCACGTCGAAATGCTCTGAAACCTGTTTGGCCGTGGCGTGACTGCGAACAGCGACATTCATTGTTGCTTCTATGCCTTGCTTGCTTTTGTGGCCGCCCTTGATTGAGCGACGCGTTTCCTCCGCGACAGGCATGGTCGCCCATCGCGCTTCCGCTACAAAATGACATAGATCAAGTTGCGGTCAAATCACAGCGCCGCACCCCAGCTCCGCGCGGTTTGCAAGATCCAGTCGCGGTAGAGCGTGAGCGGCGTGACGCCGGTCAACCCGCCGCAGCCAGCCGCGCCATTCGGCCCCGTGGACCAACTGATGAGGCCGACGAGCATGGCGCCGTTCGGCTTGTCCTCGAACACGGGACCGCCGGAATCACCGGTGCAGGCGCCGATTCCATCGCGAACACCGTTGGTTACGGGATCGACCAGCCGGATCTGAAGCGTGCCGGGCTGGCCGGTGGCGACGAGGCCCGCGACCCGCGTCGCGCCGCCGCTCTTGCCATCACCGCGCACGGTGACGCCAATACCGGCGATGACGAAGCGGCTGCCGACCTGAATTGGAATATTCGGCATGCCAACCGGCACCGCCGATTTTCCCTTGAGTGGAATTTCCAGTTGCAGCAGCGCCACGTCGGCGGTGGCGCGATGCGCCTGCATCGCCTGCATGTTGAAGTTCGGATGGATCGCGACGGTGCGGACGTTCAGCAATTGCGGCTGGCCGTCGGTGCCGCGATCCACGATCTTGTAGTCCGCGCCGGGCTGCACGCAGTGGGCGACGGTAAGCACGAGTTTTGGCGCGATCAGGCTGCCGGTGCAGAAATTGCCGCGCGAGCCGACGATGGTGACGACGGCGCGCGCAACGCCATCAGCCTGCGGCGTGCCGCCGCCGACGATGGCATGGGCGGGCGTGGCGAGCAGCAGCGCCGCGATGATGGGAGTTGCAAGCTTCTTCATGGGAACACGCTTTGGCGGCAGCCTCGGTGAGGGCGGATTGCTTCGGACTGGCTCTTGCCGATAGCGCATGCTAGCCCTCTTGGAAAGGAATTGACGAGGGCAAGACATTGGCGATCGAGGCGGTGATCTTTGATTTTGGCGGCGTGTTGACGAGCTCGCCGTTCGAGGCGTTCGCGCGGTTCGAGACCGAGCGTGGGCTGCCCATCGACATCATCCGGCGCACCAACGCGGCCAACCATCTGGAGAACGCCTGGGCCAGGTTCGAGCGCGCCGAGGTCGACATCGACACCTTCGACACGTTGTTCGCGGAGGAGTCGCGCGCGCTCGGCGCGGAGGTGCGCGGCCGCGACGTGCTGCCGCTGCTTCAGGGCGATCTGCGTCCCGAGATGGTCGAAGCGTTGAAGCGAATCAAGGCCGGGCTCAAGACCGGCTGCATCACCAACAACCTGCCTGCCAACGCCATCGGCAGCATGACCGGGCGCTCGCTCTACATCGCCGAGGTGATGGTGCTGTTCGACCACGTCATCGAGTCCGCCAAGATCGGCCTGCGCAAACCCGACCCACGCATTTACAAGATGATGGTCGAGACGCTGAAGGTCGATCCGGGAAATTGCGTCTATCTCGACGATCTCGGCGTCAATCTGAAGCCCGCGCGTGAGATGGGTATGACCACCATCAAGGTCACCAGCGGCGCCCAGGCGATTGCCGAGCTCGAGGCGGCGACAGGGTTGAAGCTGACATAGTTCGCGAAGGCTGTAGGGTGGGCAAAGCGAAGCGTGCCCACCAATTCCATTGGGACAAGCAGATGGTGGGCACGGCGCTTTCGCGCCTTTGCCCACCCTACGAGAGCCTACTCCGCCGCGGCGGAGATTCGCTCCGGAAACGCTGCGGCGAGCGAGGCGCGGTCGGGCTTCAGCACACCGCGCTCGGTGATGAGACCGGTGACGAGGCGAGCAGGCGTCACGTCGAAGGCGTAGTTCGCGACCGGCGAGTTCTCGGGCACGATGCGCACCGTCTCCAGCCTCCCGTCGGCGGTGCGGCCGGTCATATCGGTGACCTCCACGCCGCTGCGCTGCTCGATCGGGATGTCGCGGATGCCGTCATGGACGGCGAAATCGATCGTTGGCGACGGCAGCGCGACGTAGAACGGCACGCCGTTGTCATGCGCGGCGAGCGCCTTGAGGTAAGTGCCGATCTTGTTGCAGACGTCGCCATTGGCGGCGACGCGGTCGGTACCGACGATGGCGAGATCGACCATGCCGTGCTGCATCAGATGGCCGCCGGTGTTGTCGGGGATCACCGTGTGCGGCACGCCGTGATGGCCGAGCTCCCAGGCGGTGAGCGAGGCACCCTGATTGCGCGGGCGCGTCTCGTCGACCCAGACATGGACCTTGATGCCGCGCTCATGCGCGAGGTAGATCGGCGCCGTGGCGGTGCCCCAGTCGACGGTGGCGAGCCAGCCGGCGTTGCAATGAGTCAGCACGTTGACGACCTCGCCCGGCTTCTTCGCCGCGATCGCCTCGATCAGCGCCAAACCGTTGGCGGCGATGCCGCGGTTGATCTCGACGTCCTGCTCGACGATCTCGTCGGCGCGCGCATAGGCCGCCTCGGCCCGTTCAACCGGATCGATCGGCGCGAGGGTCGCACGCATCTCATCCAGAGCCCATTTCAGATTGATTGCGGTCGGGCGTGCCACGACGAGCGTCTCGTAGGCAAGCTTCAGGCCCGCATCGGAAGCATCCTCGCGCATCGCGAGCGCCATGCCATAGGCTGCCGTCGCGCCGATCAGCGGCGCGCCGCGCACCAGCATGTCGCGAATCGCAACGGCCGCGTCTTCGCACGAGGTCAACCTTGCAACGACGAACTCATGCGGCAGCCGGCGCTGGTCGATCGCGCCGACCGACCAGCCGTCGCGCTCGCGCCAGATGCTGCGGAAATGCTTGCCGTCAACCTTCATGGCTTTCTGCCTTTCGTCTCAGCCACGTAGCACGCGCCCTGCTACGGCATCGAGCTTCTTCAGAAGCTCGGGATCACGCGCCTCGGGCGCAGTGATCAGCGCGGTGTCGAGCGCGCGGTCCGAACCGATCGGGCACGGCTCATGCTCGCGCGGGAAATCCTTTGCCAGCCGCGCCACCAGCGCCTTCGCCTTGTCGGCGTTCGAGGTCAGCACGCGGATGATGTCCTGCACGGTAACGGCGTCATGGTCGGGATGCCAACAGTCGAAATCCGTCACCATCGCGACCGTGGCGTAGCAGATCTCCGCTTCGCGCGCGAGCTTCGCCTCGGGCATGTTGGTCATGCCGATCACGGAATAGCCTGATGTCTTGTAGGTCATGCTCTCCGCATAGGTCGAGAACTGCGGCCCCTCCATGCAGACATAGGTGCCGCCGCGCGCGATTGCGATACCCTCGGCCTCGGCCGCCGCGGCAAGATGGATGCGCAGCCGCGGCGAGACCGGATGGGCCATCGACACATGCGCGACGCAGCCGCGGCCGAAGAACGAGCTCTCGCGCTTGTGGGTGCGGTCGACGAATTGATCGACGAGCACGAAGGTGCCGGGCGGCATCTCTTCCTTGAACGAGCCGCAGGCCGACAGCGAGATCAGGTCGGTGACGCCGGCGCGCTTCAGCACGTCGATATTGGCGCGGTAGTTGATGTCGGAGGGCGACAGCCTGTGGCCCTTGTCGTGCCGCGGCAGGAACACGATCGGCAGGCCTGCGATGGTCCCGCGCCGCAGGGGCGCCGACGGCTCGCCCCACGGGCTCTTGATCACCTCTTCGTGCGCGCCCTCGAGGCCCGGCAGGTCATAGATGCCGGAGCCACCGATGATGCCCAATACCGCCTGCGTCATGCCTGCTCCACCCTGTCCGCTACGTGCGACATGGTTAAGCTATGCCAGTTTTGCGGCGGTTTTGGAACGGGGGTGGGGGAACGATGCGCGTGAGGGGCGTGAGGCGCTCGTAACACGTTCGGTGTCGTCCTGGCGAAAGCCAGGACCCATACCGCGAGGTCCATCGATGGGGCGCGATATCAATCCCGAACGACCAAACTTCGCCAAACTCCTGCCTGGGGTAATGGGTCCTGGCTTTCGCCAGGACGATCCCGGGGAGACAGCTGTGCGCTTAGCTAAGCCGCGGTCGCCGGCTGCAGCTGGGTCATCACCATCCGCTCCAGCGTCTCGACGGACTGGAAATTCTCCGGCGTGATCTCCGACTGCGGAATGGTGAAATCGAATTCGGCTTCGACGCCGAGCATCAGATTGACCATATCCATTGAGGTCAGGCCGACATCGACGAGCTTGGCCTGCGGCGTGACGTCCGCGGCGAGCGCGTTCTGTTCGAGGATGCCCTTCACCAGCTTGATGATGCGATTGCGCACGTCGGTATTGAAGGCCTGCATCGGCAAATTCCCGTTTGTCTGGTCGGTCCGGACTGCCGCCTACGATGGTCAGGGACGGCCGATCCCGCAATGGCCGGCACCATTACTTCGCGTTTCTTAGTAAACGATGACTCAGATTGTCGGGAATCCGGACATCTTCCAGATCCCTAACGCGATCGCGGAAATTCCGGCCATGCCAACAACCCGACCTTAACTGTTCGTTCGGAATTTGGCTTTGTTTACCCTGTATTTCATCGACGAATTTGAATTAAATCCGTAGCCTCGTCTCACAAGCAAAGATGGCCGGAGGATCGCTTACGCGGCATCGCGAATGATGTCGGCGATCTCGAACGGCAAACCGGAGGCGGACGAGCATGAACGTGCGTGAAGCAGTTCTCACTGTCGACGAAACGCAGACGAACCTCCTCGAGCAGGGCCCCTCCCTGATCGAGCGCGTCGCCCGAACCGCGGTAGCGGCAGCGGCCGACGCAGACGGGGTCGATCGCGACGCCCGCTTCCCGCACAAGGCTTTCGACGTCGCGCGTGAGCAGAAATTGCTCGGCGTCATGATCCCGGTCGAGTTCGGCGGCTTCGGCGCCTCGATCTACGACGTCACCGACATCTGCTACACGCTCGGGCGCGCCTGCGCCTCGACCGCGATGATCTACGCGATGCACCAGACCAAGGTCGCCTGCGTCATCAGGCACGGCCACGGCATTCCCTGGATGGAAACCATGATGCGCCGGGTCGCCCGCGACCAGTGGCTGCTCGCCTCCTCCACCACAGAAGGCCAGAACGGCGGCAACATCCGCGCCAGCGCTGCCGCCGTCGACGTCGCCGGCGACACCGTCTCGCTGGTGCGCGACGCCACCGTGATCTCCTACGGCGCCGAGGCCGACGGCCTCGTCACCATCGCCCGCCGCGCCACCGACGCCGCCGCCTCGGACCAGGTGCTGCTGGCGCTCGCCAAGGACGATTATTCGCTGAAGCGTACGCTGGGCTGGGAAACGCTCGGCATGCGCGGCACCTGCTCCACCGGATTCGAGTTGAAGGTCGACTGCCCGACCGACCGCGTCTTCCCGGAAGCCTACGACAAGATCCATGCCCAGACGATGACGCCGTTCGCACATCTGTGCTGGTCCTCGGCCTGGGCCGGCATTGCCGCCGCGGCCGTGACGCGCGCGCAGGCCTTCATCCGCAAGGCGGCCCGCAGCTCCGGGGGCCAGATGCCGCCGGCAGCAGCGCACTTCACCGCGGCAAAAATGTCGCTGGCAAAGCTCCGCGCGCTGATCGCCGCCAATATCGAGGCCTTCGCCCGCGCCGAGCATGACGAGCGCGCACTCGGCTCGCTCGACTTCCAGTCGTCGATCACGCTGCTGAAGGTGCAAGCTTCCGAGCTCGCGGTCGAGACCGTGATGCATGCGATGCGCACCGCGGGCCTCTCCGGCTACCGCAACGACGGCGAGTTCACCATGGGCCGCCACCTGCGCGACGTGCTGTCGTCGCCGATCATGATCAACAACGACCGTATCCTGGCCAACGCTGCGACCTCGACGCTGATGAGCGGCATTCCGGCGAGCCTGCGGGACTGACAAGTTTTCGAGACTGACGTGCCTTCGTCCAACAAGAATAATTTCAGATAGCAGGAAGTCGAACATGAACATTGCTGTTCTCCCCAACTCGCCTGACACCGCACCGCAAATCGCCGATCCGCTCGATCATCTCGCCGACAAGCTGTTCCACAGCATGGGCTCGGACGGTGTCTACGCCCGCACCGCGCTCTATGAGAGCATCGTCGAGCGGCTCGCCGCGCTGATCACCAGCCATCGCGAAGCCGGCACCGAAGCGCTGCGCTTCCCACCTGTGATGAGCCGCGCCCAGCTCGAGAAGTCCGGCTATCTCAAGAGCTTTCCGAACCTGCTCGGATGCGTCTGCGGCCTGCACGGCACCGAGCGTGAGATCAACGCCGCGGTGAGCCGTTTCGATGCCGGCGGCGACTGGACCACGTCACTGTCGCCGGCCGACCTCGTGCTGTCGCCGGCCGCCTGCTACCCTGTCTATCCGATCGCGGCGAGCCGCGGCCCCTTGCCGAAGGGCGGTCTCCGCTTCGACGTCGCCGCCGATTGCTTCCGCCGCGAGCCGTCGAAGCATCTCGACCGGCTGCAATCGTTCCGGATGCGCGAATATGTCTGCATCGGCACGCCCGACGACGTTTCCGATTTCCGCGAGCGCTGGATGGTGCGCGCGCAGGCGATCGCCCGCGATCTCGGCCTGACCTTCCGTGTCGACTACGCCAGCGATCCCTTCTTCGGCCGCGTCGGCCAGATGAAGGCGGTGAGCCAGAAGCAGCAGCAGCTCAAGTTCGAGCTCCTGATCCCGCTGCGCTCGGAAGAGCAGCCGACCGCCTGCATGAGCTTCAACTATCACCGCGAGCATTTCGGCACCACCTGGGGCATCCAGGACGCCAATGGCGAGCCGGCCCACACCGGCTGCGTCGCCTTCGGCATGGACCGGCTCGCGGTCGCCATGTTCCACACCCACGGCACCGATCTTTCCGCCTGGCCCGCCAAGGTGCGGGACATCCTGGGCCTGCAGCCGCATGTTGCGGCCGGCGCCCATGGCGAAGGCTGGCGCTAGAGCATGATCCGGAAAAGTGCGAAGCGGTTTTCCGAAAAGATCATGCTGAAACGATAGACCAAACGAGGCCGACCATTTCCACGGGTAAGACGAGCGTGATCCACACCAAGGTTCGATGCCGCGAGATTACCGAGTCCGATGTCGATGCCATCGCGGACTTGCTGACGCGCGGCTTCGTGGGCCGCTCGCGCAACTATTGGATCCAGGGCCTGCGCCGGCAGGCCTTCCGGCCGGTGCCGGAGGGCTATCCGCGCTTCGGCTACATGATCGACAATGACGGCACGCCGGTCGGCGTGCTGCTGCTGATCTACACGGCACGGAAGAACGGTGAAGAGACCGCGATCCAGTGCAACCTGTCGAGCTGGTATGTCGATCCGGCGTATCGCAACTACGCCCCGCTGCTGACCAAGATCGCGCAGCGGCACAAGGACGTGACCTATCTCAACATCAGCCCGGCGCCGTGGACCTGGCCGATCATCGAGACGCAGGGCTTCCGTGCCTATTGCCGCGGCATATTCTTTTCGGTGCCAGCGCTGGCGCGGCCCCCGCGCTGGAGCAAGATCGAAGTCATCTCGCAGCACGCCAAGACGATCGAGGGACTTTCCGAGGCCGAGACCGAACTGCTGACGCGGCATGCGCGCTACAATTGCCTTAGCCTCGTCTGCCGCACGCCGCAGGGAACCTTCCCCTTCATCCTGCAACCGGTGCGCATCCGCCGCGGCTTCATCGCGCCGCCCGCGATGAAGCTGATCTACTGCCGCAGCGCCGCCGAATACGCCGCCTGCGCAGGCCGCATCGGCCGGCTGCTGCTGCGGCTCGGCAAGATCTCGGTGGCGGTCGATGCCAACGGCCCGGTTCCCGGCCTCGTCGGTATTTATACCGAGCGGCGTGGCCGCAAATATTTCAAGGGTCCGCACCAGCCGCAGCTCGCCGATCTCACCGACACGGAACTCGTGCTCTACGGGCCGTGAGGGCAGATGCCGCCACACTCAGTGTCGTCCCGGCGAAGGCCGGGACCCATACCGCGTGATCTGTCTGTAAGCGCAGGGTGCTAGTACCGCGGGAAAACCTGTTCACTACTAGTCTTCGCCAAACCTCTCCCTATGGTTGTGGGTCCCGGCCTTCGCCGGGACGACACCAGAAAATATGTTGCGCCCTCTCGGCCAACTCTTGCAGGCACCTTTGCAATCCGGAGACGCTCTCCACCGCCGGTCACCCTCCGTAAACTACTGCGCTTAAGGGAATTTTCCGGGGTCTCCGTTACCCTCGGCGCTCGAATTACGCTGCGTTAAGTCTATTGCCCGCCGAGATCACGCCGACCCCATGACGTCGACCCGCGACAACGAGCTTGGTGCACGCCGCGAGCAGGGCCCGGAGGCCCTGGTCGCGCTGAGCCAGCTTGCGCTCGACCACATGGAGCAGGGTGTCTGCGTCTACGATGCCGACAACAGGATCGTGCTGGTCAACCAGCGCTACCTGTCGCTGTTCGACATGTCGGCCGATGTCGTGCGGGTGGGCGCGAGCTATCGCGAGGTGCTCGCGCACAGCGCGACGCGTGGGAATTTTCCGGAAAGCGAGCTCGACTCGCTGTATTCGACGCGGATCGCGCAGATCGCGGCGGGCAAGCCGTTCCGTACCGAGCAACGGCTGGCGACTGGCCTCGTCATGGCACTCGAGCTGAAGCCGCTTCCCGGCGGCGGCTGGATGACGATCTGTGACGACGTCAGCCGCCTCGCCCGGCTCGAGGCGGAATTGCGCGTGCAGACAGAACGCAGCCAGCATGCGCTCGCCAACATGTCTCACGGCCTCATCATGTATGACGCCGACAGCCGCGTCGTCGTCTGCAACGAACGCTTCCTGAAACTCTACAACCTCGACCCAGAAGTCGTGAAGCCGGGCGTCACGCACAGCGCGGCCATCGAACACTGGCTCTCGCGCGGCAACACGCCGGGCATGTCGGCCGACGAATTCCACGACACCAGGCTCGAGGACGTGCGCAGCCGGAAGGCGAAGACGCTGCTGGTGATGCGCTACGACGGGCGGATGGTGCAGGCGGTCTCCCGCTTCCTGCCCGACGGCGGCTGGGTGACGGTGCACGAAGACGTCACCGAGCGGCTGAAATACGAGGAGACGCTGAGGCAGCAGAACTTCATCCTCGACGCGGCGATGGAGAACATGGCGCACGGGCTCGCCTTCTACGACAGCGACATGCGCCTGCGCGTCTGCAACACCACCTACCGCAAGATCTATTGGCTGTCGCCGGAGGAAACCAGGCCCGGCACGCATCTCGGCGAGCTGATCGAAAGATCGATGGCGAACGGCGCGTTCGTTTCGGAATACAGTCCGCGACAGCTCCTGGAAGCCGCCAGCGCGAAGATCGCGAACCGCGATTCCTCGCCGATGCGCCGGCGCATGACGAACGACACCGTGATCTCGGTGCGCTACTGCGCCCTGGCCGAGGGCGGCTTCGTCGCCACCTATGAAGACATCACCGAGCGCGAGCGCGCGATCGAGGAACTGAGCGAACAGTATCGCCGCTTCGACGCGGCGCTGAACAACATGAGCCAGGGCCTGTGCATGCTCGATTCGAGCCTGCGCGTGATCGTCTGCAATCGCCGCTATATCGAGATGTACGGGCTGTCGCCCGACGTGGTGAAGCCGGGCATTTCGATGCGCGAGATCATGGATCACAGCTGCGAGCTCGGCATCCATCCGGACACGACCGGCGCCAAGCTCTATGCCGATTATGTCGAAAGGCTGCGCGAGGGCGAACACACGCTGCACCGCCATTTGAGCGACGGCCGTATCATCAAGCTCAACCACAAGCGGATGGAGCTTGGCGGCTGGGTCGTCACCTATGAGGACGTCACCGAGCGCCACAAAGCCCAGGCCCGCGTCGCGCACATGGCCCGGCACGATTCACTCACCGACCTGCCCAACCGCACGCTGTTCCGCGAGAAGATGGGCGAGGGACTGAACCAGGTCGCGATCGCCGGCGGCGCCATGGCCGTGCTGTGCTTCGACCTCGACAATTTCAAGACCGTCAACGACAGGCTCGGCCATGCCGCCGGCGACCGCTTGCTGCGCTGGGTCGCCGCGCGCCTGAAGGAGAATGTCGGCGAGCACGACACCGTCGCCCGCCTCGGCGGTGACGAGTTCGCCGTTCTCCAGCGCGGCCCGCAGCCACAGTCGGCCGAAAAGCTCGCCCGCCGCCTGGTCGAGATCATCGGCCACCCGCCGCCGCTGGAAAGCCAGTCGATCCATGTCGGCGTCTCCGTCGGCATCGCGATCGCGCCCGACCACGGGCTCGATGCCGACGAGCTGATGAAATGCGCCGATCTCGCGCTGTACCAGGCCAAGGCAAGGGGGCGCGGCGCCTATCAGCTGTTCGAACCCGAGATGGAGGAAGAGGCCCGCAGCCGGCACGCGCTCGAGCACAACCTGCGCGGCGCACTGGAGGCGCGTGAATTCCACCTGGTGTTCCAGCCACAGGTGCGGCTCGAGTCCTCGGAGCTCACCGGCTTCGAGGCGCTGCTGCGCTGGAAGCATCCCTCGCGCGGCTTCGTCTCGCCGGCCGAATTCATTCCGATCGCCGAAGAGAACGGACTGATCGTTCCGATCGGCGAATGGGTGCTGCGCACGGCCTGTGCGACCGCGGCGTCATGGCCCGATGTCACGGTCGCGGTGAACCTGTCGCCGGTGCAGTTCCGCGCGCGCGGGCTGGCGGCGATGGTCACAAGCGCGCTCGCGGAAGCCGGCCTGCCGCCGCAGCGGCTCGAGCTCGAGGTCACCGAGACCGCGCTGCTCGACGACAGCGAGGCGACGATCGAGATCTTGCACCAGCTTCGCGCGCTCGGCGTGCGCGTCAGCCTCGATGATTTCGGCGTTGGCTATTCCTCGCTGAGCTATTTGCGCAAGTTTCCGTTCGACCGCATCAAGATCGACCGCTCCTTCGTCGGCACGCTCGGCGAAAGCCCGGAGAGCGTCGCCATCGTTCGCACCATCGCAAGCCTTGGCTCCGTGCTCGGCGTCGAGACCACGGCTGAGGGTGTGGAGACCGAGGAGCAGCTCGACTTCGTCCGCGAATGCGGCTGCACCGCGGTGCAGGGCTATTACTTCGGCAGACCGTGCCCGGCGGCCGAGGTTGCACGTACCATCGAGACGCTGAACGCGGTTCGCCGCGTGGCGTAAGGACGCCCACGTCAAATTCCGTGCCTCGGCACGCCTCCAAACGACCAATTGTCGCACATACCGTTTCCAGCTGGATAGCCGCGTCGACCGCTGCGCACGGTCCGCGCAATGCGCTTTTCTTCTCTGGTGATTTCAGGGACAATCCCGTCATAACAAAGAGAGACGGCGGCCCGAACGAGGCCGCCGCGGGGGAGGTAACCCGATGTCGCGGTATGGGCTGAGGACGGCTGTATTCGCCGCCATACATATTGCCGTGGGAGCGCTGCTCGCGACCGCGGCCGGCGCGCAGGACTATCCGAGCAAGCCGGTCACGCTGATCGTGCCATGGCCGGCCGGCGGCTCGACCGACATCTCGATGCGCGCGATCGCGGACAGCGCCTCGAAAGTGCTGGGACAGCCGATCGTGATCGACAACAAGGCCGGCGGCGGCGGCACGGTGGGCCCCGCGACCATGGCAGCGGCCGCCAAGCCGGACGGCTACACCATCTCGCAGATCCCGATCACCGTCTTCCGCTTGCCCTTGATGCAGGACGTGTCATGGGACCCGGCGAAGGACTTTACCTATATCATTCACCTCACCGGCTACACGTTCGGCGTGACCACCAGCGCGGAGTCGCAGTTCAAGTCCTGGAAGGACGTGGTCGAGTTCGCGAAGGCGAATCCGGGCAAGGTGACCTATGCGACACCGGGCACCGGAACCTCGCTCCATATCGGCATGGAGCAGATCGCGGCGATGTCCGGCATCAAGCTCACGCAGGTGCCGTTCAAGGGCGGCGCCGAGACCAACGCCGCAGTGCTGGGCCAGCACACGATGCTCCAGGCCGATTCCACGGGATGGCGGCCCTTGGTCGATGCCGGCAAGCTGAAGCTTCTGATGGTGTGGACCGGCGCGCGATCGCCGAACTATCCCGACGTGCCGACGCTGAAGGAGCTCGGCTACCCCATGGTCTACGATTCCCCGTTCGGTATCGCCGGCCCGAAGGGCATGGACCCCAAGATCGTCGCCAAGCTGCACGACGCCTTCAAGAAGGCCGTCGAAGATCCCGCGGTGATCGCCACGCTCGCCAAGTACGACATGGTGCCGAACTACAAGAACACCGAGGACTACAGGAAGTTCGTCGTCGAGGTCACGGAGTCCGAGCGCAAGGTGATCGACACGCTCGGGCTCGCGAAGAAGTAGAATCGCGAGAACAACTTGGGCTACTGCAAATTCTGACGTCATCCTGAGGTGCGGGCCGCCCTTGCGGCTCGCCTCGAAGGATGGACACGGGCACCGTCGCCCTTCGAGGGCCGCTGAAGAAGCGGCCGCCTCAGCGACACCGGCTTCGCCGTTGCGCGGGGGTGACGGTGGTCTAGGAGTGGTTCACATGGGCGACCAAACCAACGTCAAACTCCGCCTCTCCAACTCCGAACTCTGGGGCGGGCTGATCGGGCTCGGGCTCGGCGGCTTTGTGATCTGGCAGGGCTTGAGGCTGAAGCTCGGCACGATCAACGATCCCGGCTCCGGCTACGTGCTGTTCTACACCGGCATCCTGATGTGCGTGTTCGCGGCCTCCATCATCGTCTCGGCCGTCGCCGAGGGCGGGCCGACGCTGGCCTCGCGCTGGGAAAATGTGCGCTGGGGCAAGCCGCTGCTCGTCATCGCCTGCCTCGTCGCGTTCTCCTTCGCGCTGGAGCCGCTGGGATTTCTGCTGTCGTCGATCCCCTTGCTGCTGCTGATGTTGCGGCTGATCGATCCGGTGCGCTGGACGCTGGCGATCCCGATCGCCGTGCTGGTGCCATCAGGCATGTGGTGGGTGCTCAAGCGCCTGCTCCTGATCCAGTTGCCCTCCGGCCTGTTCGGGATCGGCTGATCGCATGGATACGCTCGTCAACGTCGCGCATGGGTTCGGCGTCGCGCTGCTGCCGATCAACCTGCTCTATTGCTTCATCGGCGTCTTCATCGGCACGCTGGTCGGCGTGCTGCCGGGCATCGGGCCGATCTCGGCGATGTCGCTGCTGCTGCCCGTGACGCTGTCGGGTACGCCGGAATCCGGCATCATCATGATGGCCGGCATCTATTACGGCTCGATGTATGGCGGCTCGACCACCTCGATCCTGGTCAACATCCCCGGCGAGGCGGCCTCCGTCGTGACCTGCATCGACGGCCACCAGATGGCCAAGCAGGGTCGCGCCGGCCCCGCGCTCGGCATCTCCGCCTTCGGCTCCTTCATCGCCGGCACGTTCGCGCTGGTGGCGCTGATGCTGGTGGCGCCGAGACTTGCCAGCATTGCGATCGCATTTGGCCCGGCCGAGTATTTCAGCCTGATGGTGCTTGGCCTCGTGGTGCTCACCTTCCTCACCCAGGGCTCGATGCCGAAGGCGCTATTGATGGCGTGCATCGGCGTCGTGCTCGGGCTGATCGGGCTCGACAGCATCACGGCGCAGCCGCGCCTGACCTTCGGCCGCATGGAGCTGATCGACGGCATCGGCCTCGTGCCCGTGGTGATGGGCCTGTTCGGCGTCGCCGAGGTGCTGCTCAACACCGAGCAGGCGATCAAGCGCGACATCATCAACGCCAAGATCACGCAGCTCTTGCCGAACAAGGCCGATTGGCAGGCCAGCGCCGGCCCCGTCGCGCGCGGCACGCTGCTCGGCTTCCTGCTCGGCATCCTGCCCGGCGGCGGCGCGGTGGTGGCCTCGTTTGCGTCCTATGCGCTGGAGAAGCGGCTGTCGAAAACGCCGGAACGGTTTGGCCATGGCGCGATCGAGGGCGTCGCGGGCCCCGAATCCGCCAACAACGCGGCGGCCGGCGGCGCGTTCATTCCGCTGATGACGCTGGGCATCCCGCCGAACGTGGTGATGGCGCTGCTGCTCGGCGCCTTCGTCATCCACGGCCTGCAACCGGGGCCGCTGCTGATCACGCAAAACCCCGGCCTGTTCTGGGGCATCGTCGCCAGCATGTATATCGGCAACGTCATGCTGCTGATCCTCAATCTGCCGATGATCGGCATGTGGGTGCAGCTCCTGAAGCTGCCCTACAACATCCTCTTTCCCCTGATCATCCTGTTCACGATCCTGGGCGTGTACTGCTCCAGCAACAACGTGTTCGACGTCTACGTGATGATCGCGTTCGGGATCATCGGCTATTTCATGCGCAAGCTCGGCTACGAGCCGGCACCGCTGGTGCTCGCCTTCGTGCTCGGACCGATGCTGGAGAACAATCTGCGCAAGTCGCTGATCCTGTCGCAGGGCGATCTCTGGACCTTCGTGCAGCGGCCGATCTCGGCGGCGTGCCTTGCGCTGGCGCTGGCGCTGCTGGTCGCCCCGCTGCTGCCGTCGCTGCGCAGGAAGCGCGAGCTGGTGGCGCTGGATGAGGGAGCGTGAGGGAGGGGAAGCGAGATCGCAGCGCGATTAAACGATGAACTCCTACCCCGCCGCAGGCAGCGCGCTGTCCGGCGGCGCACTCCACGGGCGTTCGGCTGACGCCAGCCCGATCAGACGGCCCTGGATGTAGTCGCAACCCCAGTCGCGCAGCATGTTTGCGGCCTCGTCGTCCTGCACCCATTCGGCCACCGTCTTGATATCGAGGCGGCGGGCGAGATCGATCAGGGTCTGCACGAAGGCGCGATCGTCGGCGGAACGGGTAATGTTCTGCACGAAGGCGCCGTCGATCTTGACGATGTCCACGCCGAGCTTGCGCAAATTGCGGAACGAGGTGTAGCCGGCGCCGAAATCGTCGATGGCGATGCGGCTGCCGAAATTCTTCAGCCGCGTGACGAAGCCGCGGACATCGTCGATGTCCTGGATCGCGACCGTCTCGGTGATCTCGACGATCAGCCGCTCGGCGACCCCGGGATGCGCCAGCATCAGCGACTCGATTCCCGCCCACCAGTCCGGATCCATGGTGGTGTCCGGCGAGATGTTGAGGCTGAGACTGACATCGGGCGCGGCCGCAAGCTCGGCGACCACGAGCTCGAGCACGCGGTGATCGACCAGGCGGATCAGGCCGAGGCGCTCGGCAACCGGCACGATGTCGGGCGCGAGCAGCACCTGGCCGTCACCCTGGTCCATCCGCACCAGGCATTCATGGAATGCGCGCTCGCGCGAGACGGCCGAGACCACCGGCTCATAGGCGAGCTTGATGCGGCGCTCGTTCAGTGCGGTGACGATCTCGTCGGTGACGCGGATGTTGACGCGGCGCTGCGCGTCGCGCGTGGCATCCGGACGCCACGCTGCAAACGACCCGGCGCGGCGGCGCTTTGCGGCGTCCAGCGTCTCATGGGCGCGGTTGACCGCCTCGTCGGTGTTGCGGGCATAGCGCGGCACGCTGACCGCGCCGATCGACGCGGTGACCGAGACCGGGCCGGATTTGGTCGGCACCACCTCGTCCCGGATGCCGGCGAGGAAACGCTCGGCGGCGACGTTCATGTCGTCGATGGTGCAGTTCTTCAGGATCAGGCCGAACTTGTTGCCGGAGAAGCGCCCGAGCACGTCGCCGCCGCGCAGCCGCGCGCGAATGCGTTTGCCGACATCGAGAATCACGGCATCAGCAACGTCGAAGCCGAAGGCGTCGTTGACGCGGGCGAGATGATCGATGCCGACCAGCATGAAGGCCGAGGTCGAGCGGAAGCGGGTCGTCTCCTCGATCGCCTCGGCCAGCGCCGCGATCAGATGCGAGCGGTTGAGCTCGCCGGTCAGCGGATCGAGCCGGGCCAGCCTGGTCAATTCCTCGTCGCGGGCGTGGCGCTCATTGTTGATGCGGACGGAGCCGATCGCGCGGACCGGGCGGCCGTCGGGGCCGGCGAACCAGCGGCCGGTCTCCTCGACCCAGACCACGGGATCGGAGGTGCTCATGCGCACGCCGTATTCGACCCGGTAGGGCGTGCCGTCGGCGCCGTGCACGGCGGATGTCTGCGCCAGCGCGGCGGTCCGCAGCGACGGCGCGGGCTCGATCAGCTTGGCGAATTCGGCGCCGGTCGCGAGCCGCTCGGCGGGGATGCCGGGGAAGACGGCGCCGGCGTGCTCCCCCCAGACGATGACGTCGCTGGCGATGTCCCAGGCGAACACGGCCTGGCCGAGCGCGGCCAGGATGTCGGAGGCTTGTGGCAATGCGGGGGTCAAAATCGCCTCATTTCGGGACAGCGGGGAGTCCTGAGCCGGCACAGGATAGAGCCAGATTCGCCCCCAACCCTAGGCAAAGTTGATAAACAATTTGGAAACCATGTTTCGGGGCAGCGCGGAACCAAACCGGCCCGGCCGGCATAGGCCTTGCGAGTACGTGACTCGCACCGGCGCCCGCGTCCCGAAACGCGACGATCTTCGCCGGATCAACGGTGATTGCGATGTTGAGTACTGATCGATCGGACTTGGCGGACTACGGCACAGGCTCGGCCCTCGTGCCGCTGCTGCCGACGTTGCAGTGGGTTATCAAGGCGCCGCTGCCTCGCCCCGATCCGAGCTTCGTCACCCAACTCATCGCCAATGCCGAGCATTTGCCCCAGGCCAGCCGGCTCCGCCGCGCCTCCCCTGAAGATGCGCGGATGGCCTATGGCAGCAAGCGCCCGCTCGGAAGCGTCAGCGCGCGCACGCGGCAGGTGGCTTAATCCAACTTGCAGGACAATTGTTGCCTCACGCTCGCTGCACCTCTCCCGCCTGCGGGAGAGGTCGACGCGCTCGAAGAGCGCGGCGGGTGAGGGCTCTCTCCTCTTGGGGATTCCCTCTGCGGAGACACCCCCTCCCCAACCCTCCCCCGCAAGCGGGAGAGGGAGCACACCGTCAAAGCGGCAACAGGGGTAACGCGCTCGATCAGCGCGGCGTGTCCGGCGACGACGGCGTGCCATTGCCCGGCTGCAGATGCGGCGAGGGAATTTCCGGCGAGGGCGGGCTCACCGGCTTCGGCGCCGGATGGTCCATCAGCACGGATTCGGCGACCGATTGCGCGGTGGGCGCGGGCGGCACCGGGGCTGCTTGCGGTGCCGACACCGGCTCGAATTTGGGCTCGGACGCGACGTCATCCGCCGGCGCCTCGGCCTGGCGCTTGGCCTTGCGCGGCGCGGGCACCGTCGTCTCGGCGACATAGGTGACGCGGCGGCGCGTGCGCTGGGCGATGCCGCCGAGGAAATCGGCCATCGCGAGCAGCACCAGCAGGAAATAGGTGGAGTTGCCGAATTTGGGCCACATCACGAATTCGGCGGCGGCCGCGCCGAACACGATCAGCGACAGCAGATGATCCATCAGGAATTTCGAGCCGGGCCGCGCGCCTTTGACCACCTCGAGCAGCAGCAGCACGATACCGAGCGCAAGCATCAGATCGGCGAGCGTGACCGGCCAAGTCTCGCCCGTGATCATCGGCACCTTGAACAGCACGTCCGAGAAGGACACGCTGGGCATCAGGAAGGCGATGATGTTGTAGACCGCGAGCGGAATCAGGAGCAGCGGGAAACCGACCATCGGCGAAATGCCTTCTCGATCAAGATATCCGGACAGAACAATGCAGCGGCGAAGCATTCGCTCCGCCGCCGTCACCGTCATATCTCATGGGTTGGCCGAAATCAGGCAGGTCACGTCATCCTGATTGAGGATAACCCTGCCCGAAGAAGAGTCCGACCTCAGGACTCTTTCTTCTTCAGGACCTGACGGCCCTTGTACATGCCGGTCTTGAGGTCGAGATGGTGCGGACGACGGAGCTCGCCGGAGTCCTTGTCTTCCACATAGGTCGGCTTCTTGATGGCGTCTGCCGAGCGGCGCATGCCACGGCGCGACGGCGAGGTTTTTCTTCTCGGAACGGCCATTTCAGTATCCTCTAGGGATTGGTGTCATCAGGGCATCGTCCGCGAGGGACGGCTCAGCACCCGCAATACGAGGCGAGCTGAATGCCGATCAAGGCCGCGCTTATAGAGGAAGGCTGGCCGCAAAGCTAGGCTCTTGGGCCGGAAAATGCGCCCGAAAAGGGCCCGAAATCAGCGATTTTCTCGCCAGCAGGTCGCAAGCGTCGAGGCCTGCGCCCTTGCCACATAGGTCCCGGCGAGCCGCCGGACGCCCGGTCCGGGGGTCCTGGCGCTGCGTTTGACTGGATTCGGCAGGATCGAGGCCAGAAGTGCCGCCTCCCGGGGGGAGAGGCTGGCGGCCGATTTACCGAACGCATAGGCGCTGGCCGCCTCCACCCCAAACTGGCCCTGCGGACCGAGCTCGGCGATGTTGAGGTAAATTTCCAGGATCCGCGGCTTGGGCAGGACGAAATCGATCCACAACGCCAGCGGGAATTCCAGCGCCTTGCGGATGAAGTCCCGCCCCTGCCAGAGGAACAGGTTTTTCGCCACCTGCTGGGTGATGGTGGAGGCGCCCCGGAAGGCGGTGCCGTCCTCCTTCGCGTCGTCGATCGCCTCGCGCAACGCGCCCCAATCGATGCCGTGATGCTTGCAGAAATGAGCGTCCTCGGCCGCCACCACCGACCGCGGCAGGTAGGGCGACATGGCCGCGAGATCGATCCATTCCCGCTGCATCGGCGCGCCCCGCAAGCTGCGCCAGGCCATCAGCGTCGAAACGGGATGGCCGGTGCGGTAGAACGGCGCGATCACATAGGGCGCGAGAACCACGACCGCGAGCGCTACCAGCAGGATTTTAACGATGCGCAAATCGACCTTTCCGGCGCAAAATGAAACGCAGCCACGGGCCCAGCCATTAAGTCTGTGATAATTCGGGTCTTTTCCAGCACTTTTTAGGCCTTCCAAACGATTGACTGAGGCGGGCTCATAAAGGATTGTCCCGCCGAATTTTAGTTCTGGAGCCCTTCTTGATGACCGGCACGTCCCCGTCCGATTTCGCCAAACGTCTGGACAAGACCGCTGATGATACCGAGGCCCTGCTCGGGCGCCTCCTCGCGGACGACATCCTGCCCGATGAAATCGCCCGTCCCAAGCGACTGATGGACGCAATGCGCTATTCGAGCCTGAACGGCGGCAAGCGCCTGCGGCCGTTCCTGGTGGTTGAAAGCGCAGCCGTGTTCGGCGTGCCGCGCGAGGCGGCGCTGCTCGCCGGTGCGGCGCTCGAATGCATCCACTGCTATTCGCTGATCCATGACGACCTGCCGGCGATGGACAATTCGGACCTGCGCCGGGGCCGGCCCACCCTGCACAAGAAGACCGACGACGCGACCGCGATCCTCGCCGGCGACGGCCTGCTGACGCTCGCCTTCGATATCGTCACCCGCGACGAGATCCATCGCGACGCCAATGTACGGCTGCTGCTGACGCGCGCGCTGGCGCGCTGCGCCGGCATCGGCGGCATGGTCGGTGGCCAGATTCTCGACCTCGCAGGCGAAGGCCGTTTCGGCGGCAACGAGCCGATCGATGTCGCCCGCATTCAGCAGATGAAGACCGGCGCGCTGCTGCGCTACGGCTGCATCGCCGGCGCGATTCTCGGCCAGGCCACGGCCAAGGAATATCAGGCGCTCGACGATTACGGCCGCGCGCTCGGCGAAGCCTTCCAGATCGCCGACGATCTGCTCGACGTCGAAGGCGATGCCGCGGCGCTCGGCAAACCTTCGGGCCAGGATGCTGCGCTCGGCAAGACCACCTTCGTCACCCAGCTCGGCATCGAAGGCGCCAAGCAGCGCGTGCGCGACCTGCTCGCGCGGGCCGACAGCGCGGTCTCGATCTTCGGCGACCGCGCCGCCGTGCTGCAAGCCGCCGCGCGGTTCGTCGCCGAGCGCAAGAACTGACCGGGCGATGACGGGCATCGACAAGGAAGATCCCGTCCTCGCGCGCTTCCAGAGAATGTCGCGGCCGATGCGCGTGATTTACGCGCGGCCGCGGACTTTCATTTCACTCGGCTTCGGCATTCTGGTCTGCCTGCTGTTGCCCGGCTCCCTGCGGCTGGCGACGCGGCTCGTGCTCGGCTGGGATGCGCTGATCGCGGCCTATCTGGTGCTGGTCTACGTGATGATGCTGAACAACGACCACCAGCACATCCGCCGCAACGCTGCGATGCAGGACGACGGCCGCTTCGTGATCCTGCTGGTGACGGCGATCGGCGCATTCGCGAGCATCGCGGCGATCGTCGCCGAACTCGGCGCCCATCGCGGCGCCACGGAGCTGACGATCGCGATCACCACCATCGCGCTGTCATGGGCCGCCGTGCATACAACCTTCGCGCTGCATTACGCCCATGATTACTATCGGCACCCGCCGGGCGGGTTGCAATTCCCGAGCGGCGACAAGGAAGATCACGCCGATTATTGGGACTTCGTCTATTTCTCGTTCGTGATCGGCATGACCGCGCAGGTCTCCGATGTCGGCATCACCGACAAGACCATCCGCCGCACCGCGACCGCGCACGGCATTATCTCGTTCATCTACAACACGGCCTTGCTGGCGCTGACGGTGAACATCGCGGCGAGCGCGATTGCGACTTAGATGTCGTCCTGGCTTTCGCCACGACGACCATGTGGAATCATCTCGGCTTCAATTACACACCTCGGCGTTGGCATCGTTGCCGGGGCCGCCGCCACCGCGATACTCGAGATGGCAACCGCGGTTGACCGGACGGCAGCCGCCATTAGTGCAGAAGACCTGCCCGCCGCCTGAGGCGCGCCGCGCACCGGTCGCGATGCCGGCAGCGTCGCCGCCCAAGCCACCGAGGCCGCCCGCGGCGCCGATCTGCGGACGCTGCCGTGCCGGGCGATCCTCGCTGTCGTCACGCCGCGAGGTCGCAGGTTTGGAAGCCGTCGGCTTGCCGGCGCGCTTCTTCTCGCATTCGTTGTCGTCGTTCAGCGCATAGCCGTCGCCGCAGACGATCCTGGTGCACTTGTCGCCGTCGGCCTTGAAGCCGTGCTCGCAGACCAGCGGGCAGACGCGCGACGGCTTCGACTTGACCGTATCGAGCGCATCGGTGCTCGCCACTTTCACGTCGAGCTTGGTGCCGGCATAGCGGTTGAACTGCGACAGCGACCGCTGCGAGGACGTGTTCCAGTTGCCGTCGGCCTGGCCCGAGAAACAGCCGACGCGGCCGAGCTCGGTCTGGACCGAGCGGCTGAGATCGGCCGGCGTGGTCGCCGGCGTCAGGGACGCAACGTTGGTCCCGGCGGGGCTCGCCGTGCTGGCCGGCGCAGCGCTCGGGGCCGCGGCGGCGAGGTTGACGCGCTGCTGCTCGGCGGCGGCCGCCTGCTGCTGCGCCTGCTCCTTTGCCTTCTGGGCGGCAAGCTGCGCCTGCTCGGCGGCCTTCGCATCGGCCGCAGCCTTGAGCTGCGCATCCTTCTGCGCGCCGACGGCGGCAAGACGATCGCGCTCGGCCTCGGCCTGCTTCGCCTTCTCGATCGCCGCCGCATGGGCCTGCTCGGCACCGATCTTCTCGAGCTGAAGCTTGGCGAGGCTGGAATAGAAACCGTCCGGATGCTGGGCGAGGAAGGCGTCCCATGCCGCCCTGTTGCCGACCTGGAGTGCGAGCTCATAGTCGCGGCGGATGTCGGCCTGCGGGTTCGCCACGGGCGACGCTGCAGCCGCCACCTTGACCGGCACCAGCGGGACGTCGTCGCCGCCGAGCGAGCCATAGACGAACGGCTCCTGCTTGTTGCCGGTCGACTTGAGCACGTCGTCGCGCACGAAGCCGAAGGCGCGGCGGACATCGAGGCCCGGCGTCGTCAGGTGCTTCGACAACGCAACCGTAAACGGGCTGTTGGCACCGTCGCCGTCCTGCGCCGTGAAGCCGGCCTTGGCCGAATAGGCAATCAGCGTGTTGGGGCTGGTCGGCTCGACCTGGGCGAGGCCCCGGCCAATGCCGCGCGAGGCCACCGAGCGCTTCATGGTCTTGCCGAACGGATTGTCGCGGCAGGCATCCAGGATCACCAGGCGGAGCTGCTTGGCGGGTTCGACGGCGACCAGGACGCGGTCGAGCGAGAGTGCTTCGTCATAGACGTCGGTATCGCGCTCGAGCCTGGCGTCAACAGGGATCAGATAATTGGAGCCTTCGACCTCGATGCCGTGACCGGCATAGTAGACCACGGCGATGTCGGCATCGCGGGTCGCGTCCGCGAAGTCGCGCAGCACGCGCCGCGTCTCGAGGGCCGACAGATCGTGCCGGGAATCGACAATGTCGAAACCGGCATCCTTCAGCGTCTTCGCGATCACCGAACCGTCATTGACAGGGTTGGTGAGTGACGGCGCGTGCTGATAGGCCGAATTGGCCAGCACCAGCGCCACGCGCTTTCCGGCAAAAGCAGGTTCTGCGCCGAACAGCAGCGCGAGGGCGAGGAGAAGCGGGCAAAGTCTGAGCAAATTGCGCATGACACGAATTCCGAAGTTCAGGGCCGTTCGAGCCCCCTTTGGGATCGTTCTAGCAGGCTCCAGCGCCGGTGCTTGTCAGATCGAATGCCCCCTTTGGTTTGTCGCGCCAGCGCCATCGCGGTTCGCTGGGGTCCCGGCTGGGTTCCCTTATCCGTCCCCGACGTGCCCCCGATATTGCGGCAGATTGTCCGTAATCTCATGCCAGGGCGCCTTCGAGCCGACGAAAATGTGGGCGCTCGGCCGGATCGAGGGGGCATCGACCAGGGTTCCCATGGCGACATGAACCCATTTTCCGTCGCGCACCCGGGAATAAAGCAGCGAGCCGCAACGGGCGCAGTGGGCGTCATGGGTGGTGTCGTCCCCGAAAATGATCCGCTGGTCGTCACCCCGGACGATGCGGAGCTTCTCTTGCGCGATGCCGGCGAACGGCTTGAAGGCGGAGCCGGTGGTGCGACGGCAATTCGAACAGTGGCAGTTCATGGCGTAAGAGAATTGGTCCGCGACCTCGTAGCGCACGGCGCGGCAGTAGCATTCGCCGGTGAGGATACGAGCATTCGAATTTTCTGATCCGGTCATGGCAACGCCTGCGTGCAAATGGTTGACACACCCATAGCGCATTTTTATGCGTACGACTAAATTCCCGCCGAGCCATCATTCAAAGGGATGACCCATGAGCCAGAATCGTTCGAGCGTCGAGGCCGTCGTGCAAAGCTATTTTGACGGGCTCTACGAGGGCGACGCCGACAAGCTCGGCGACGTCTTCCATCCGTCCGCCGATCTGCGTTGGGTGGAAAAGGGCGAGCTGAAGATCCTGACCGTGCCGGACTGGCTCGCCTGGGTGCGCAAGCGCCCCTCGGCCAAGGCGGAAGGCAAGCCGCGCGAGGATTTCATCGTCACCATCGACCGTTCGGACGACAAGACCGCCTTCATCAAGGTCCGGTGCCAACTGCCGCCACGTTTTTTCACCGATTATCTGGTGGCGATGAAGCTCGCCGACGGCTGGCAGATCGTGTCGAAATCGTACCGGTATGACCTGAGGGAGTGAGGGAGCCTCAATCTCCCGCTGCCCAATATCTGCCGCGCTCGATGCCCATCCTCCGTCATTGCGAGCGTAGCGAAGCAATCCAGAATCTCTCCGCGGAAACACACTGGATTGCTTCGCTACGCTCGCAATGGTGGGACAATCGTGCGCGACCTTCCCTCCCCCTGTTCCATCTGTCCCAAAGGTCCCCCATGCTGCTCGACCGCCGCTCCCTCCTCGCCTCGCTGTGCTGGATGGCCGCCACTCCCGTGCTCGCCGCCGACGCGCCGCCTGAGCTCGAAGCCTATGAGCGCGAAAGCGGTGGACGGATCGGGCTGTATGCGGAAAACTTGGCGACCGGCGCGAAGATCGCCTGGCGCGCCGACGAGCGGTTCGTCATGTGCTCGACATTCAAGGCCTCGCTCGCGGCCTGCGTGCTGGCGCGGGTCGATCGCGGCCAGGAGCAGCTCGCGGCCGTGATCCCTTACGGCCAGGCCGACCTTCTGAGCTATGCGCCTGTTGCCAAGCAAAATCTCGCGGCCGGCAAGATGTCGGTCGCCGAGATGTGCAAGGCGATCGTCGAGCTCAGCGACAACACCTGCGCCAATCTGCTGCTGGCACGGATCGGAGGGCCGGCCGCCCTCACGGCGTTCTGGCGATCGCTTGGCGACACCACCTCACGGATCGACCACAACGAGCCTGAGGTCAACCGCTCTCCGCCCGGTGATCCCCACGACACCACGACGCCGGCGGCGATGGCCGGCAATCTGCGGCGACTGGTGACGGGCGAGGCATTGTCGCCGGCGTCGCGCGCCCAGCTCACCGAATGGATGGTGGGCTGCAAGACCGGTGCGAACCGGCTGCGCGGCGGCCTGCCCGCGAGCTGGACCATCGGCGACAAGACCGGCAACAACGGCAAGGACGCATCGGGCGATATCGCGGTCGCCTGGCCCAAGCCAGATACTAAGCCCGATACTAAGCCCGATGCGCCGATCCTGATCGCGGCCTACACCCAGGGCGGCTCGCCGACTGCCCCGCAGATCGAGGCCGTGTTCGCGCGCATCGGACGCATGGTGGCAGGGCGCCTGGCGTAAGGCCCCCGCATTGACCTCTTGGCCGCTTCCGGGCGAAGACAGGCCATGATCGCAGCGAAATTCCAGACCTTCCTCATCCTGCTCGCGGTGCTGGCGGGCACCGCGCTCGTCGCCCGCCGTTTCAACATCGCGCCTGCGATCTTGCTGATGCTGTCCGGCGTCGGCCTCGCCTTCGTGCCGGGCATGCCGCCGGTGGAACTGCCGCCGGAGCTGGTGCTGCTGATGGTGCTGCCGCCGCTGATCTACTCGGCGAGCGTCGCCATGAGCTGGCGGGAGTTCCGGAACAATCTGCGCCCGATCGTGCTGCTCGCGGTCGGCGCGGTGATCTTCACCGCGGCGATGGTGGCGGCCGCCACGCACTATTTGATCGGCCTGCCATGGGCCATCGGTTTCCTGCTCGGGGCCATCGTCGCGCCGCCCGACGTGGTGGCGCCGCTCGCGATCGCGCGACGGCTCAACATACCGCGCCGCCTCCTGGTCATACTCGAAGGCGAAGGGCTCGCGAATGACGCCACCGCGCTGATCCTCTACCGCTTCGCGCTCGCCGCCATCATGGTCGGCCATCTATCGCTTCCGATGGCGGCCGGCGAGTTTGTCCTCATTATCGCCGGAGAGATCGCCTTCGGCATCGGCGTCGGCTGGCTTTCCCTGCGCTTCCGCAGATGGGCGAAAGATCAGCAGGTCGAGCTGACGCTGTCGCTGATCACGCCTTACGTCTCCTACTGGCTGCCCGAGCATGTCGGCGGCTCCGGCGTGATCGCCACCGTCGCCTGCGGCCTCTATGTGAGCTGGAACGGCCCGCTGCTGATCTCCTCGGCGACGCGCCTGCAAGGCATCTTCTTCTGGGACCTCATCATTTACCTGATCGAGGGCCTGCTGTTCCTGCTCACCGGCTTCCAAATGCGCGCGCTCTACGAGAAATCGAAGGCGTTCCCGCTCGACGACATTCTCATCGCGACCGCCGTCGTGCTGACGATCATTGTGACCGCGCGTTTCGCCTGGCTCTATCCCGCGACCTATCTGCCGCGGATCCTCTCCAAATCGCTGCGCAAGCGCGACCCGTCGCCGCCATGGCAATGGCCGTTCGTGCTCGCCTTCACCGGCGTGCGCGGCGCGGTGTCGCTGGCGGCGGCGCTGGCGCTGCCGTTCACGCTGCCTGATGGCAATGCCTTTCCGTATCGCGACCTGATCCTGTTCGTCGCCTTCGGCGTCATCTTCGTCACGCTGATCGGCGTCGGACTGACGCTGCCGCCGGTGGTGCGCTGGCTCGGCGTCGCCGAAGCCGGCCGCAACGAGCATGTCGCCGAGCATGAGGCCGAGATCGCGGCACGCCGCCAGGCGCTCGACGCTGCGCTGAAGTCGCTCGATGCGCTGACCGAGGCGAAGGAGGTGTCGGACGAGGTGATGCGGCTGCTGCGCGCCCGCCACGAGATCCGCGTCAACCAGCTCCCTGATTCACTCGATCCCACCCATCACGACGTCTCCGCCGCCGGCACCGCGCTGACCCGCGAGCTGATCGCCGCCGAACGAAAATTCATCCACGACCTCCTGCGCGACGGCCAGATCACCGACGAGACGCGGCGCCGGATCGAGCGGGATCTGGATCTGGAGGAGGCGAGTCTGGCGAACCGGGAGTATCGGGGCGTGCCGCTGTAGCTTCTCGTCATTGCTGAACCGGCTGCGCAAGCTACCACTTCTCGCAGAATTTCCCCATCGCCGCCGCGACGGCTCCCGCGATCAGCTCCTGCCGCTCCAGGGAGTTCATCGCCATCTCCTCGTCGCGGTTGATGATCGAGCCGGCTTCGAGCAGCACCGCGGCGCTGTTCGTTCGCGACAGCACGACGAGCCCGTCGTAGCGGTAGACACCGAAATCCCTGTCCAGCAACTGGCGCCGGTAGCGCCCCATCTCCGGCAAGGTGTATTGGCTGGCATAGTGCAGGCCCTGCTCTTTCAACTGCCGGCCGATCATCCGGGCCAGCAACAGGCTGGTGGCGAAGTGCGAATTGCGTTCGGAGACGAACAGCGAATGGCCTGAAAACCGATCGCTGAAATAGCTCATCGCGCCGTCGAATTCCCAGGTCTCGAGCAGCTTGTCCGGCACCGAGTCGTGATGGATCGACAGCAGGAGATCGGCCCGACCGTCATTCGCGGCGCTGACGCGCTTGAACAGGCTCGGCCGCGCCTTGCCGTCAGTGACGAGCAGGCGGGCTGCGGCAAAGCCTTGGTCCCTGAGCTTCGCCGTGATCAGCCGTCCGAGCCGGAAGTTGAAGCCGAATTCCGGATCATTGCGTGCGCTCAGCGCGCCATAGGAGTCCGGGGTGTGCCCGACATCCACGACGATCCGGAATTTCGGCATCTCGCATTTGGCCGATGACGCCGGCGGCTTCGTCATTGTTCGCGCGGCAGCGGCATGTCCGCGCTCGACAGGGGCAAGCGACGACAGCAGGGTCGACGCGACCAATCCGGCGATGATGCTGCGCAATTGGCCCAAGCGCTACTCCGCTGCTGCGACCTTGGGACGGCCGACGAAGCCCGCGACATCGCCAAAACGTTCCAGCATCACCGCGGGCAGGTCCTTGGCCTTGCTGGTGACGCAGGCGCCGGAGCGCACCGCGTAGCGATCCTGATGCGCGGCCTGCGGCGGCGCTTCGCCGCGCTGGAGCGCGCGGGCCAGATCCATCACGACTTTCCGGAAATGCATGATGCCGAGATCGGTCGGGCCGAGATGCTCGCGGGTGCGGTCGGCGATCGGCCCCTGGCTGTCCTGCACGGCGGCGTCCTGCTCGGAGACGCCCTTGATGCCGGTATAGCTCCTCGTCTTCTGGAGCTTGCGGTCGATCAGATAGTCGTTGCCCTTGTGGCGCAGCGGCACGTAATTGTCGTCGACCTCCGCGATCACGCCATTGCCGCGGTCATAGGCGTCGCGTTCGGCCTGCGTCAGCGGCCGCTCCGGATTCCAGGCGTAGGTGTAGATCCAGCAATTGGTATCGCTGACCGGCACGAAGGTCTGGCCAAAGATGTTCTCGCCCGGCATCGCGCTCGGTGCGTAGGCGTGGAACGGCATCAGGAACTGCGCGATCCGCCAATAGATGTTGTCGCTGCCGGTGAGCCGGCCACCGGCAATGGAGAGGCCGGCGTCGTGCGGGGCGATCTTGATCACCGGCCGCGGGTCCTCGGCGATCCAGCGCATGTGGTCGCTCGACATCCGCGCGATCGGATTCACAAAATGCTTCTTGATGTCGAGGATCTCGTTCTCCTCCTTGTCGAAGGAGAGATGCGCAAAGGTGAAATGCGCGGTGTCGATCGAGCCCTCCAGCGCCTGCACCCAGTTGCAGTCCTGCCATTTCTTGCTGACGTAACGATGCGAGGCCGGCAGCATCGCCATTTCGAGATCGGGCAGCTCGGGCATGACGTCCGCCGGGCCCATATAGGCCCAGATCATCTCGCCCCATTCGCGCACCGGATAAGACTTGATGCGGATGAGATCCTTGGCGTTGAGATCGGGATAGGAGGTCGGCATGTCCACGCAGCGACCGTCCGTGTCGAACTTCCAGCCGTGATAGACGCAGCGGATGCCGCATTCCTCATTGCGCCCGAGCCAGAGATTGGCGCCGCGATGCGGGCAGTATTGATCGATGACACCGACGACGCCGCGCGAATCGCGGAAGGCGAGCAGCTCCTCGCCGAGCACGACGATCTTCTTCGGCTCGCCATCGGCTTCAGGAAGCTCCTTCGACAGGAGCACAGGAATCCAGAAGCGGCGCAGCAGCTCGCCCATGCCCGTCCCGGGGCCGGACTCGGTCAGGAATTTATTGTCCTCTGCGCGGAGCATGGAAAATCCTCCCGATTTGTTTTTGGGAAGATTGGCGCGGACGTGAGACGACGTCAACGCAAGAACGGTTTCGTAGGGTGGGCAAAGGCGCGCTCTTCGCGCGTCGTGCCCACCGTCCTGTTGCATGCACAGCGAGATGGCGGGCACGGCGCTGACGCGCCATTTTCACCCTACGGCAGCCATGCCTAAACCGGCCGCTCCCCCTTCACCGTCACCCGTGTCCCCGAGCGCGTGTGCGGCCAGTAGTCCCACATCGCACGGTGCTGGGTGCAGCGGTTGTCCCAGAAGGCGATGGCGTTCTCGGTCCAGCGGAAGCGGCACTGGAACAGCGGGTTCTCGGCGTGCTGGTAGAGATAGGCGAGCATCGCGTCGCTCTCGTCGCGCGGGATGCCGTTGATGTGGCGAGTGAAGCCGCGGTTGACGTAGAGCGCCTTCCTGCCGGTGACCGGGTGCGTGCGCAGCACCGGATGCTCCGCGTTCGGATAGGATGGACGATCGGCGACGCCATAGTTGGCATAGAGGCCGCGATAGATCGGCTCGCCGTCATGCAGTGCGGTCAGGCCGTCGAGATAGGCCTTCATGCGATCCGACAGCGCCTCATAGGCCGCATACATGTTGGCGAACAGCGTGTCGCCGCCGCGGGGCGGGCACTGCTTGATGTAGAGGATCGAGCCCATCGGCGGCTCGAGGTCGCAGGACACGTCGGAGTGCCAGCCCTCGCCGTTGGCGCGCGGCGAGTTCTTGTCGGCATAGATCTTCATCAGTGCCGGGTCTTCGTCCTCGTGCGGCGCTGCGGGATGGAAATGCAGCTCGCCGAACTTGCGGCCGAAGGCGAGATGCTGTTGTGGCGAGATGTGCTGGTCGCGGAAGAAGATGACGAGATTTTCCGCGAGCGCGCGATGGATCTCGTCCATCTGTTGATTGGAACGAACGTCATCGGAGACGAGCCTGCCGATGTCGACGCCGGAGATTTCCGCGCCGATGATCGGTGTGAGCTTTTCGACCGCGATGGTTTCGTAAGGCGCGCCGTCCTCGGCCATGTGGCGATAGCGCGGACCCTGCTTGCCGGCGAGTGAGCTCATGGCGTGTCTCCCGATCATTTTGATTGGAGACATCGTAGCGCGGATGGAGCGAAGCGCAATCTGGGCTACGACCCGCGCAAAAAATAAGGCGGGTTACGCTTCGCGAACCCGCCTCACGATTCCAATGTTTGGGAACGACTACTCCGCCGCGGTCACCGGTACCTTGGCGCCCTGGCCGTAGCGCTGGTCGATGTAGTCGATCACCAGCGCCTTGAAGTCGTCGGAAATGGTCGGGCCGCGCAGCGTGCGGAACTTCTTGCCGTCGACGAAGACGGGCGCGGCCGGCGCTTCGCCGGTGCCCGGCAAGGAGATGCCGATATTGGCGTGCTTGGATTCGCCGGGGCCGTTGACGATGCAGCCCATCACCGCGACGTTGAGCTCTTCCACACCCGGATATTTCGTCTTCCAGGCCGGCATCTCGTCGCGGATGAAATCCTGGATCGAGCGCGCCAGCTCCTGGAACGTGGTCGAGGTGGTGCGGCCGCAGCCGGGGCAGGCCGCGACCAGCGGCACGAAGGTGCGGAAGCCCATGGTCTGCAGGAGCTCCTGGCCGACCTGCACCTCACGGGTGCGGTCGCCGCCGGGCTCCGGCGTCAGCGAGATGCGGATGGTGTCGCCGATGCCCTGCTGCAGCAGGATGCCGAGCGCGGCCGAAGAGGCGACGATGCCCTTCGAGCCCATGCCGGCCTCGGTGAGACCGAGATGGATGGCGTAGTCGGAGCGCGATGCGAGATCCTGGTAGACCGCGATCAGATCCTGCACCGCCGAGACCTTTGCGGAGAGGATGATGCGGTCCTTGGGCATGCCGAGCTCTTCGGCGCGCGCGGCCGAGAGCAGTGCCGACTGCACCATGGCCTCGCGCGTCACCGCGCGCACGTCGCGCGGATTGGCGGACGCGGCGTTCTCGTCCATCAGCTTGGTCAGCAGCTCCTGGTCGAGCGAACCCCAATTGGCGCCGATGCGGACCGGCTTGCTGTTCTTGTTCGCGATCTCGATGATATCGGCGAACTGGGTGTCGCGCTTGTCCTTGAAGCCGACATTGCCGGGATTGATGCGGTACTTGGCGAGCGCCTCGGCGCAGGCCGGATAGGCTGCGAGCAGCTTGTGGCCGATATAATGGAAGTCGCCGATCAGGGGCGTGGTGATGCCGCGCTTGGCGAGGCCGTCACGGATGTGCGGGACGGCGGCCGCGGCCTCCTCGCGATCCACGGTGATGCGGACCATTTCGGAGCCGGCGCGCGCGAGCGCTGCAACCTGGGCGATGGTGCCGTCGATATCGGCGGTGTCGGTGTTGGTCATCGACTGCACGACGATCGGCGCACCGCCGCCAACGGCGACGTCTCCGACCTTGACCTGGGTGGTCCGGTGCCGGGGCGCGGGGCCCGCGATGTCTGAATCGATGGTGTTTTCGAGCTTGTTCATGGGGTCCAAATATCAGGTTTTGGTGACGTTCAGCAATGCATCGCGCGGCGCCGCAGCCGTTTGGCTGGGACGGTTAACCAGAAAAAGCCCAGCAATTACAAGGACCGCGGCGGCCCCGAATGTCAGGCTCAAGGTGTCGTGCATGATGAAATAGCTACCCACCACGCCAAACAGAGGGGTGATGAAGGTAAAAGCGGACAATTTGCTGGCCGAATAGGCCTTCACCAGCGCGAACCAAAGCGTGAACGTGGTTCCCACCACCCAGATCGCCTGGAAGGCCATCAGGGCGAGGGACAGCGGCGCCGGGGTGTGGGTGATGGATTCGCCGAACAACCAGGCCGCCAGGCCCAGGATCGGGATCGAGGTCGCAACCTGGTAGCCCAGCGCCTTCTCCGGCGCGGCGAAGCGCAGCCGCGTGCCCTTGGCAACCAGCGTGGTGGCCGCCCACAGCGCGGCACCGCCGACGATCATGAGGTCGCCGAGCAGCACCTTGGCATCGACATCCGGCTGCGGCACGCCGATCGCGAGCGCGACGCCGGCAAAGCTCACCGCGAGCCCCAGCCATTGCGTGCCGCCGAGCCGTTCGCCGAGCACCTGGTAGGAGCCGAGCGCGACGAAGAACGGTGCGGTGTAAAGAAACACCACGGCCCGGGACGCCGGCGTGAGGCGCAGGCCCTGGAAGATCAGCACGAACTCGATGCCGAACATCAGCCCGGCGATCAGGCCGGGCTTCCACGTGCCGTCCTTCTCGAAGAATTTGACGCCGCGCAGCGTGCCGATGATGAAGAGTACCGGCAGCGCGCCCATCGAGCGGATCATCGCCTGGAGCATCGGCGGGATGTCCGGCAGCACCAGCTTCACCGCGATCTGGTTGAACCCCCAGGTCAGGCACAGCATCAGCATCAGGGCGATGGCGCCGGCACTGAGGGGGCGACCGGCGGACGGTATGGCTTGAGGTGAGGACATTTCTTCCCGATATCGGCTTTGCGCCGTTGTTGCTTTATGCAGTTTTCTGACAATGGGTGCAGATGCCCGTGATCTCCACCACAGACAATTTGGGGGCAAAACCTGAGCTGCGCGCAGCGGCGTTGATATCCTTGGCGAAGGACGCCGACGGGATCTCGCCGACCAGACCGCAGCGCTCGCAGATCAGGAACGCCACCGCGGAGGTCGCATCGTGGTCGTGGGCGGCGCAGGCGAGATAGGCGTTGCGACTTTCGATGCGGTGCACGAGGCCGTTGGCCATCAAGAAATCGAGAGCACGGTAGATCGTGATCGGGGCCGGCCGCGGCATCGACTTGGCGAGTTCGTCGATCACCTCGTAGGCCCCGAGCGGGCGGTGGCTGGAGAGCAGCGCCCCGAGCACCTGGCGGCGAATCGGCGTGAATTTCTGCGCGCGCTGCTCGCAAACCTCCTCGGCATGCGCCAGCGCGTCCGCAGTGCAGCGGCCGTGATCGTGGTCGGGCGCGGGGAATGCCGGCTTTGCGAGGGTCATTTGGCCTGCCTTCTAGCATTTCGGCGAGGGAACCCAAAGCACGACCGGCGAACGGCGGTCAGCCATGCTCTTGCAGCGGGACAGCGTCCCGTTACCCCGCCATGAAAAAATCATAAGCTTGCTTATAGTATCTCAAGCTTATAGGAGACCAAGCTCATGAGCCGCGGGCCCGTGGACCAGAACTTCCTGTTTACGCTCGCCGAGCTCTATCGCCTGCTGCGCGTCTATGCCGACAAGGAGGCGTCGCGCTTCGGCATCACCCGCGCGCAATGGGCGGTGCTGGCCAAGGTCGAGCGCAGCGAGGGCATGAAGCAGTCGGAGCTCGCCGAGCTCCTCGAGGTGCAGCCGATCACGCTGACGCGCCTGATCGACAAGCTCTGCGACAATGACTGGATCGAGCGCCGCAGCGACGCCTCGGACCGGCGCGTCAAGCGCCTCTACCTGAGGAAGGCCGGCCGGCAATTGCTCGGCAAGATGAGCGGGCTCAGGTCCGAAATCACGGCCAACGCGCTCGACGGTATCAATCCGGCGGATGCCCATCGCCTCCTCACCCAACTCGAAGCAATCAAGGAAAACGTGCGTACCGCGATCCAGACATCCGGAGCGGAACAAGCACGTAAGGAGCAGCGCTATGGCTGATCAAGTCATCAAGTTCCAGCCCGAGCAGAAGATCGACAGCGGCAAGCCCACCAAGAAAGCCGGCACCGATCCCCGCCGCCGCATCATCGCAGGCCTGCGGCGCTATCGCCGCTTCCTGCTGATGGTCGTGCTGCCGATCGTCGCCGCCATTGGCGGCTTGACCCTCTATCTGAATGGCGGCCGCTATGTCGGTACCGATGACGCCTATGTCGGTGCGCAGAAGGTGCTGGTGACGCCCGACATCTCCGGCAAGATCGAGAAGGTCGTCGTGAGGGAAGGTCAGCTCGTCAAGCAGGGCGATGAGCTGTTCGAGATCGATCCCGTGCCGTTCCGCCTCGCGGTGGACGAGGCCAGGGCGCAGCTCGCGCAGGCGCAGTCGACCTACGACAATCTCCGCGCCAACATCAAGATCTACGGCGACATGCTGAGCCTCGCCCAGCAGGGCGTCGACCTCAAGCAGCGCGACGTCGAGCGCAAGCAGGCGCTGGTCAAGAACAGCTACGGCTCGCAGCTCGACCTCGACAACGCGGCGAACGCGCTGGTCACGTCAGGCTCGATCGCGCAATACGTCAAGCAGCAGATCTCGGCGGCCAAGACGCAACTGCTCGGCGATACCGACCTGCCGCTGGAGAAATTCCCGCCCTACGCGCAGGCCAAGTCCAAGCTCGACAACGCCGAGCGCAATCTCGATCACGCCGTGGTGCGCGCGCCGATGGGCGGCGTCGCGACGCAGGTCGAGCAGATTCAGCTCGGCCGCTACGTCACGGCCGGCACGCCGGTGTTCTCCATCATCGACGTCGCCCATCCCTGGGTCGACGCCAATCCGAAGGAAAGCGACCTCACCTACGTCACCGAAGGCCAGCCTGTTACCCTCGAGGTCGACGCGTTCCCGAACCACGTGTTCAAGGGCAAGATCGGCTCGCTCTCGCCCGGTACCGGCGCGCAGTTCGCGATCCTGCCGCCGCAGAACGCCACCGGCAATTTCGTCAAGGTGGTGCAGCGCGTGCCGATCCGCATCTATTTCGACGAGACCGACAAATACGTGCGGAAGCTGAAGGCCGGCATGAGCGTCTACGCCACCATCGACACCGGCCATCGGCGCTCGCTCGCCGGCCTGTTCGGCCTGTCGGCGACCGCGGGCCAGGACAAGGACTGATCCGATGTCCGGCCCCAATGCCAGCCTGATGGTCCCCGGCCTGCGCCGGAACATGGTGACGATCTGCGCCATGACCGCGACCATCATGCAGGCGCTGGACACCACCATCGCCAATGTCGCCCTGCCCTACATGCAGGGCACGCTGTCGGCCTCGCAGGACCAGATCAACTGGGTCTTGACCTCCTACATCGTCGCCGCCGCGATCATGACGGCGCCGGTGGGCTGGATCGCCAACCGCTTCGGCCGCAAGCGCATCTTCATCATCTGCTCCGCCGGCTTCACCATGGCGTCGGTGCTGTGCGGCCTCGCGCAGGACATCAACCAGATGGTGCTGTTCCGCCTGCTGCAAGGCGTGTTCGGCGCGGCGCTGGTGCCGCTGTCGCAGTCGGTGATGCTCGACTATTACACGCTCCAGGAACGCGCCAAGGCGATGTCGATCTGGGGCATGGGCGTGATGATGGGCCCGATCATGGGTCCCTCGCTAGGGGCATGGCTCACCGAGACCTATTCCTGGCACTGGGTGTTCTTCGTCAATCTGCCGTTCGGCGCCATCACCGTGCTCGGGCTGATCATCTTCATGGACGAGACCAGGAAGGACATCAGCCTCAAATTCGACTGGTTCGGCTTCGCTGCGCTGGCGGTCGCGATCGGCTCGCTTCAGCTCGCGCTCGACCGCGGCGAGCAATTGGGCTGGCTCGAATCCAATGAGATCGTCGCGGAGTTCATCGTCTCCGCCGTCGCGTTCTACTTCTTCGTCGCGCACTCCTTCACGACCTCGACGCCGTTCATCCGCTTCGCGCTGTTCCAGGATCGCAATTTCGTCACCGGCTGCATGTTCATGGTCGTGATGGGGCTCGTGCTGTTCTCGACCATGGCGCTGGCCTCGCCCTACATGCAGAACGTGATCGGCTACCCCATCATCACCGCCGGCCTGCTGCTGGCGAGCCGCGGCTTCGGCACCTTCTTCGCCATGATGCTGGTCGGCCGCATGATGCGTTATTTCGAGGCACGCACGCTGATCATCTCCGGCCTGACGCTGACCGCGGGCTCGCTGTATCAAATGACCGGCTGGACCGACCTGACCCAGGTGCCGGAGATCGTGACCGTCAGCGTCATCCAGGGCTTTGGCTTCGGCCTGGTCTTCGTGCCGCTCTCGACCGTTGCGTTCCTGACGCTGTCGAACGAGCTGCGCACCGACGGCACCGCGATGCTGACCCTGATGCGCAACGTCGCGAGCTCGGTCGGCATTTCCGTCGTCATCGCCCAGCTGACGCAGGGCACGCGGCGGACCTATGCGATCCTGTCCGAGCACGTCAACCCGTTCAACCACGCGCTCCAGATGCCCAGCGTCAGCGGCATGATCAACCTATCCACCGACGCGGGCCGCGCCATGGCCGACAGGATGGTCAGCGTGCAGGCGCAGATCATCGCCTTCGCGCACGACTATATGCTGGTGATGGTCTTCATCCTCTGCACCATCCCGCTCGCCCTGTTGATCGGCTCGACCAAGGCCACGCTGCGCAGGCAGGCCGCGGGGCCGGAACATGCGGTGATGGAGTAAGGGGAGGGGCGTCACAAGCTCCGCCGTCGTCCTGGACAAGCGAAGCGCAGATCCAGGACCCATTACCCCAGGGAGGAGTTTGGCGAAGACTCGTGATTACCAGCTTCGCGCCACAACCTCGCCCTGGGGTAATGGGTCCTGGCTTTCGCCAGGACGACAGCAAGTATGTAGCGTCGCCTACCCCAACAACTCCTCACACCCCAGATCCTCGACCGCCATCATCACCCGCTCCAGATTGTTCCACCAGATCAGCGGCGGGATGTTGATGCTCCACTGCCAGACCGGCCCCGTGATGTGCCAGAGCACCGACAGACGATAGTCCTGATCGAGCGCGCCGCGCGTGTAGCCGCTGACGCCGTTGGCGACCAGCGTCTCGTGATAACGATTGAGCAGCGGCCGTTCGAGCGCCTGCCTGCGGTCCGGGTACCATTGCATCGCCATCATGTAGGCAAGGTCACTCGTCGGCACGTTGATGCGCCACTGGTCGAAATCGAAGATGCGCACGGTATCCGCGACGCCGGGGCGCGGCAGCATGAAATTCCAGATATGGGCATCGCCATGGGCAATGCTGATGTGACGCCGCGAATGATAGCGCTGGGATAGCCGAGCCGAGTGCTCGATCAGGCGGCGATAGAGGGTACGGCGCTCTTCGCCGAGGCGATCACCGAGCAGATCGGCGAAGCGGTCGTAATGGCCGGCGAAGGTTTCCATGTGCTGCGCGCGGTCCTCGGCGCTCGCCCAGGTGCCGACGGTGTCGCCAAGACCGGGATGGTCCCACCATGCCGCATGCCAGCGCGCCAGTGTCGTGACGATCGCCATCGCCTGCTCACGCGACGGCGGCAGCGGCCACTTCGTTGCGATCTCATGGCTGTCGGTAAGGTCCTCGAGCAGCAGGTGCCAGGTGGGGCCGTCCTCGTCGAAATGCCCGTCAAAGCAGCGCGGCACCAGTCCCGGCGGCATCTTCGGCGCAAGCTGCGTGTAGAAGTCCACCTCGCGCCGGCCGCCATTGGCGAGGCTCTCGGCGAAAGCGGAATTGGGAGTCTTGAGGATCAGCGACTGCGGGGCGCCAGCGGACTCGCCGACATAGCGCAGCCCGAGCCTGACGATCTGTGACACGAGGGTGTCACGCTGATGCAGCACCTTCACCTCGCGCACCGCGCCCGCGTCAAGCACGCCGCCCCTGCGCAGCGCCGCCGTCAGTTGGGCGGACTCAACGACCGCCGGCAATTGTGGAGATGTCATAGCCACGATGCCCCTGTCCCGCGCCATACTGCACGATCACGCCCCCGGGCACCAGCGGCCGACGCGATGCCGGGCTCAAGCCGCGGCGGTCGAGTCGCGCACAGTCCGGACCACGACCGACCGCAGCTGTTCGAGATTGGACGCCATGCCGGCGATCGCCTGCCTGACCTCCGCGGCGCGCTCGTTCACGGAGGCGGCGTCGCGGCTGACATTGCCGATCTTGGCCGAGACCTCCTTCGCGGCGGACGCCGATTCGGAAATCGACCGCGCGATCTCCCGCGTCGCGGCGTCCTGCTGTTCCATCGCGGCAGCAACCGAGGACGCCACGCCGTCGATCTCGACGATGTGGCCCCCCATGGTCTCGACGGCATCGACCGCGGCCTGCGTCGAGGCCTGGATCTCGGCAATCAGCCGCCCGATCTCCTCCGTGGACTTGGCGGTCTGGTCGGACAGGGATTTCACTTCGGCGGCCACCACCGCAAAGCCGCGGCCGGCCTCGCCGGCGCGCGCCGCCTCGATCGTGGCGTTGAGCGCCAGCAGGTTGGTCTGGCCGGCGATGCCGCCGATGAGATCGGAGACCTCGGCAATCTTCTTCACCGATCCCGCCAGCGCTTGAATGGTCGAACGCGCCTGCTCACGGCCGGCAACGGCCGATCTGGTGACCGTGCTGGTCCGCGCGACCTGGCCCGCGATCTCGCGGATCGAAACACTCAGTTCTTCGGCCGCGGCCGAAACGGTCTGGGAACTGCCGAGGGCCTGGGTGGAGGCCGCGGCCACCGCCTGCGACTCCGAGGACAGCGATCGCGCGATCTCGGACAGGCTGGAGACGGCCCGCTCGACGCCCTGGCTCGCCGCGCTCGCGGTGTCGACCGAGCGCCCGGTCTCGCGCTCGACGGTCTCGGCCATCTGGTGCAGGGCGCCGCGCTTGGCGAGCGCGGCCTCCTGCTCCTTCTGCAACTGCTCCTCGCGCAGCCGCGAATTCTCGGCCGCCGCCTGCTTGAACACCACAAGCGCGCCCGCCATCGAGCCGACCTCGTCCTGGCGGTGTGCAAATGGAATGTCGGCGGCGAGATCGCCGGTCGCGAGCCTTTGCATCGTATCCGTCATGCGCACGATCGGGCGCACCACGCCGAGGGCAACGCCAAGCAGGCCTGCGGCAACGAAGGCCAGGACGGCGGCGGAGACGCCGAGGAGGATATAGAGCATGGTGCTGTCGCGCTCCGCGGCCAGCTTCTCCATGTCGGCGTTCTGCTTGTTGGCGCTCTCGACGATGCTGTCGATGACGGCGCGGTGGGCCGTGTAGGCGTCCTTGAGCTGCGCGTAGGCGCCTTCGGCAGCGGCGCTGTTCTTGGCCTTGAGGGCCGGCAGGAGCTGATCGGACAGGACTTTCCAGAACTTCTGCACCTCGGCATCGGACTTCGACACCAGCGCGTTCTTCAGATCGGCCGAGAGGCTGGAGGCGATCCAGAATGCCTTGCGCTCGTCGTAATCCTTGCGGAGCTGGACCAGGCGCTCGCCATGGGCCGCCAGCTGATCCGGCTCGCGCATGGCGAGGGTCGCTTCGAGATAGGCCTCGATGACATATTCCGGCGGCGGCAGGATGTCCGCGATGAGGTCGTTGCCCAGCTTGATGTCGGAATAGAGCGGACCGCCGACCTTGAGCTCGCGCAGGGCGTAGAGGCTGGTGGAAACGACCGCCGTGAAGCCGATGGCGAGAACGATCCCGAATGCAATGACCGCAGAAGAAAGCGAGAGACGAAATTTCATGGAACAATCCAATGCCGCTGGTCGAAATCCGAACGGACCCTAAACGATTGCGGTAAACACGGGATTGCTTCGCGCGGAAATTGTATTCCGCGGAGACCGGAAAATTACGGGAATTGGATGTCGAACGGTCGGTTTTCAGGCAGCGAGACCGACTCACGGCGCGAAGAGAAACGACTCAGGCCCGATGCGGAGCAGCAGCCGACTCGGTTGCGCTGGATGAGAAACGCGTGCCGGCCGTCGATATCGCCGCCACGCGTGCCGCCTCACACGTCGAAGAACACCGTCTCGTTGTCGCCCTGCAAACGCAGGTCGAGGCGATAGACCGCCTTCCCCGCCTCGCGCGTCGCAATCAGCGTGGCGCGGCGCTCAGTGGGCACCAGCGCCAGCACGGGATCGGCGGCATTGCCGGCCTCGTCGCTGAAATAGATCCGGGTGTAGAGATGCCGCAGCATGCCGCGGCCGAACACCGCAAGGAGGATATGCGGCGCCTGCAGCTTGCCGTCGAGATCGGGCACCGCGCCCGGCTTGACGGTGTCGAAGGCGTAATTGCCGTCCTTGTCGGTGCCGCAGCGGGCGAAACCGCGGAAGCTGGCATTCGGCAGCGCGCGCTTGTCCTGCGGGTCGGCGAAGCGCCCTTGAGCATCCGCCTGCCAGATCTCCAGCATGGCATCAGGCACGGCGACGCCGTCACCGTCGAGCACGCGGCCCTCGATGTGGACACGATCGCCCGTGACGTCGGGCGTCAGCGTCGAGTTGGTGAACGCGTCGTTCCAGGCGTAGTCGCCGGTCGGCGTCAGGCCGTATTTGAAGAACGGACCGACGGTCTGCGATGGGGTGATCCCCTCGGGCTTCACAGAATCCTGCACTTTAGTGGCTCTCCATGGGCGTGGCGTTCTTGCCGCGCAGCACGATGTCAAAGCGGTAGCACAGCGCCCATTCGGGCTGGGTGTTCTCGAGATCGAACGACGAAACCATCCGCGCGCGCGCCTTCTCGTCCGGCACCGAATTGAAGATCGGATCGAACGGGAACAGCGGATCGGCCGGGAAGTACATCTGCGTCACCAGGCGCGTGACGAAGGAATGGCCGAACACCGAGAGATGGATGTGCGCGGGACGCCAGGCGTTGTGGTGATTGCCCCACGGATAGGCGCCGGGCTTGATGGTGACGAAGCGGTAGTAGCCGGAGGCATCGCTCTGGGTGCGGCCTGCGCCGGTGAAGTTCGGATCCAGCGGCGCCGGATGCTGGTCGCGGACATGGACGTAGCGGCCGCAGGAATTGGCCTGCCAGATCTCGACCAGCGAGTTCGGCACGCCGCGGCCGTCCTCGTCGAGCACATGGCCGTGCACGATGATGCGCTCACCGATCGGCTCGCCGGTATGCTGTGTGGTGAGATCGTTGTCGCCCTCGCGCACGGTCTCGTGGCCGTAGACCGGGCCGGTCAATTCCGACAGCGTGTGGCGCATCGGGATCAAGGGCTTGTTCGGTGCGCGCTTGATCGAGCTCTTGTACTCGGGCGACAGCGGCAGCGGATGCGCCTTGTTGCTATCGACGGGATAGATGAATGTCATTGGCGAACTCCTCCCCCGGCCATTTTCGGTCCGGCCGGTCAACACTTCCGCCAATCATTATAGGATATAACTAATTGGGGGAAGCGGGTTTGGCGGCCTCTTTGCGCCGGCACATGGCACAGGCGCGCCCTATTTGATCGGCGGACGTGGCAGCACGGCCTCGCCGGTCTCGAGCCGGTAGGTGTGGTCGAGCGAGTACCAGGGCGTCGCGACGTCGCGCGCGGTCGGATGCGGCGTATCGTGGCGCAGGAACTTGCCGATCAGCGCCTGCGTCACCCCGAACTGCACGTCGCTGTCGATATGCGGATCGGCGGGGTCGTAGACCTGCGAGATCAGCACCTTGAATCCGGGCTTGAAGATCAGCGCGTGCAGATGCGCGGGACGATAGGGATGCCGGCTCTGCGCCTTCAGCAGGCGGCCGACCACACCACTGGTCGGAATGGGATAGCCAACCATCATCACCGAACGGAAGGCGAAGCGCCCGTCCTGGTCGGTCGTGAACTTGCCGCGCAGGTTCATGTCCGCTTGCTCGGGGTCCTGGTTCTCGTAGAGACCGACCGGCGAGGCATGCCAGACATCGACCTCCGCCCCAGTGACGGGACGGCCATCCTTGTCCACGACGCGGCCGCTGACGAACAGCGGCGCACCCGGGGTCTCGGAGCGAACGATCGATCCGCCGTTCTCGACCCGCGGCGAGTTCAACCGCCAGAACGGTCCGAGCAGCGATTGGTCGGTTTCCGTATTGCCCTGATCGCCATTGTTGAGCAGGCACACCAGCGGCGAGACGCCGAGCGAGCCGGCCATCAGCACGACTTCGTTATGCGTATCGGTGGTCAGCTTGCCGAGCTCGGCCACGATCGCCGTGGCGTCGCGGAATTCCGCCTCGGTCAGGCGAACATCGCGGACGAAGGCGTGCAGGTGCTTGACCAGTGAGACCATGATCTGGCGAAGCCGCGGATCGGACGTCCGCTCCATCACCGCCAGTGCCGCGGCCGTGACGTCCTGTTCACGTTCGATCATCATGCTTGCCTCCCGGTCGCCCGTCATTCCGGGGCAGCCCGACAGGGCTGAACCCGGAATCTCGAGATCCCGGATTCCGCTCTAACGAGCGGCTCCGGGATGACGGGACGCGCAGCGTCCCGTCAGTTCAGCTTCTCGATCGCCACGGCAACGCCCTGGCCGACGCCGACGCACATGGTGGCGAGCGCGAGCTTGCCGCCGCGCTTCTCCATGCCGTGCACGGCGGTGAGCGCCAGGCGCGCGCCGCTCATGCCGAGGGGATGTCCGAGCGCGATGGCGCCGCCATGCGGATTGACGAAGTCGGCATCGTCGGCAACACCGAGTTGGCGCATGCAGGCGATGCCCTGCGAGGCGAAGGCCTCGTTGAGCTCGATCAGGTCGAAATCGCTGATCTTCTTGCCGAGCCGCTCCATCAGCTTGCGGGTCGCAGGCACGGGTCCAATGCCCATGATGCGCGGCGGCACGCCGGCCGAGGCGAGGCCGAGGATGCGGGCGCGCGGCGTCAGGCCATGCTTCTTCACGGCAGCTTCGGACGCCAGGATCATCGCAGCCGCGCCGTCGTTGACGCCGGATGCGTTGCCGGCGGTGACCGTGCCGGGATTGCGCACGATCGGCTTCAGCTTGGCGAGACCTTCCAGCGTGGTCTCGGGACGCGGATGCTCGTCCTTGTCCACCGTGATCGGACCGGTCTTGCCGCCGGGAATGCTGATCGGCGTGATTTCTTCGGCGAAATAGCCGGCCGCGATCGCGGCGCCTGCGCGCTGCTGCGAGCGGATGGCGAAGGCGTCCTGGTCGGCGCGCGAGACCTGGAATTCCTCGGCGACGTTCTCGCCGGTCTCCGGCATCGCATCGACGCCGTACTGCGCCTTCAGCAGCGGATTGATGAAGCGCCAGCCGATGGTGGTGTCGAAGATCTCGGCCGAGCGGGAGAAGGCCTCCTGCGCCTTGCCCATCACGAAGGGCGCGCGGGTCATGGATTCGACGCCGCCGGCAATGGCGAGCTCGATCTCGCCGGAGCGGATGGCGCGGCCGGCGGCACCGACTGCATCGAGGCCGGAGGCGCACAGGCGGTTCAGGGTCTGGCCGGGAACCGAGTCGGGGAGGCCTGCGAGCAGCAACGCCATGCGTGCGACGTTGCGGTTGTCCTCGCCGGCCTGGTTGGCGCAGCCGAAGAACACCTCGTCCACCTGCGCCCAATCGAGATTGGGGTGCTTGGCCATCAGCGCCTTGATCGGCGCGGCGGCGAGGTCGTCGGCACGCACCTTGGCGAGCGAGCCGCCGAAACGGCCGATCGGGGTCCGCACGGCATCGCAGATAAAGACGTCACGCATCGTTGTTCTCCCTGAATGCCGCGGTCCGGCCAAATTCTTCAATTCCGGCGGAGTTTTAGGAGGGCGCCCGCGGCAGGTCAATTGACTGATACGCGCGTGTTCCGAGGGGCGTGCACGCCTGCCACGCATGCCGCAGTGCGGACAGCGTGGAAAACCTCCCTTCCCCGGCCAAACCGATAGGAGCGCGGGACGAAATTTTGTAGGTTGCGCCGCCCATGACGATGCAACAGCCGATACCCGTACCGCCGCCCGACGAAACGCCCGCGCCGCAGGCGGAAGCCGCCGCGCGCGTCACGCCGATGATGGAACAGTACCTGGAGATCAAGGCGGCGCATCAGGGCCTGCTGCTGTTCTACCGGATGGGCGACTTCTACGAATTGTTCTTCGAGGACGCCGAGATCGCCTCCAAGACGCTCGGCATCGTGCTGACCAAGCGCGGCAAGCACCAGGGCGCGGACATCCCGATGTGCGGCGTTCCGGTCGAGCGCGCCGAGGATTATCTGCACCGCCTGATCTCGGCCGGCCACCGGGTCGCGGTCTGCGAGCAGACCGAGGATCCCGCCGCCGCGAAAGCGCGCGGCAACAAGAGCGTGGTGCGCCGCGGCGTGGTGCGGCTGGTCACGCCCGGCACGCTGACCGAGGACACGCTGCTCGATGCGCGCGCCAACAATTACCTGCTGGCGATCGCGCGCGCCCGCTCGTCCACCGGCGGCGACCGCTTCGGGCTCGCATGGATCGACATCTCGACCGCCGAATTCATGGTGACGGAATGCTCGGGCGGCGAGCTCGCCGCAACGCTGGCGCGGATCAATCCGAACGAGGCGATCGTCACCGACGCGCTCTACAATGACAACGAGCTCGGACAGACCTTGCGCGAATTGCCGGCGGTGACGCCGCTGACCCGCGACGTCTTCGACGGCGCCACCGCCGAGAAGCGGCTGTGCGACTACTTTGCCGTCGCGACCATGGACGGGCTGGCACAGCTGACCAGGCTCGAAGCGACGGCCGCTTCCGCCGCCGTCACCTATGTCGACCGCACCCAGGTCGGCAGGCACCCGCCACTGTCACCGCCCGCGCGCGAAGCCTCGGGCGCGACCATGGCGATCGATCCGGCCACGCGCGCCAATCTCGAGCTGACGCGGACGCTCGCCGGCGAGCGCCGCGGCTCCCTGCTCGATGCGATCGACTGCACCGTGACCTCGGCGGGCTCGCGCCTGCTGGCGCAGCGGCTGGCGGCGCCGCTGACGGATGCGCCGGCGATCGCGCGGCGGCTCGACGCGGTCGGCGCCTTCGTTGCCGATTCCGCCGCGCGCGAAGACATCCGCAGCATCCTGCGCGGCGCGCCCGACATGTCGCGGGCGCTGGCCCGTCTCTCGGTCGGCCGCGGCGGACCGCGCGACCTCGCGGGCTTGCGCGACGGCATCATCGCCGCCGACCAGGTGCTGGCGCGGCTCGGCGAACTCGACCAGCCGCCGCAGGAGATCGCGGCGGTGATGGCGGCCTTGACGCGACCATCGCGCGAGCTCGCGGCCGAGTTTGCGACAGCGCTCGACGAGCAACTGCCGCTGATCAAGCGCGACGGCGGCTTCGTGCGCCAGGGCTATGAGCCCGCGCTCGACGAAGCCCGGAACCTGCGCGACGCCTCGCGCCTCGTGGTGGCCTCGATGCAGGCGCGCTACGCCGACGACACCGGCGTCAAAGGCCTCAAGATCCGGCACAACAACGTGCTCGGCTATTTCGTCGAGGTCACCGCGCAGCATGGCGACAAGCTGATGTCGGCACCGCTCAACGCGACCTTCATCCATCGCCAGACGCTTGCGGGCCAGATCCGCTTCACGACCTCCGAGCTCGGCGAGATCGAAGCCAAGATCGCCAATGCCGGCGACCGCGCGCTCGGCCTCGAGCTCGAGATCTTTGAGCGGCTCTGCGCCAAGGCGCTCGAGATCAGCGACGACCTGCGCGCCGCCGCGCAAGGCTTTGCGCTGCTCGATGTTGCGACTTCGCTGGCCAAGCTTGCAGTCGACGAGAACTATGTGCGGCCGGAAGTGGACTCCTCGCTCGGCTTTGCGATCGAAGCCGGCCGTCATCCCGTCGTCGAGCAGGCCCTGAAGCGCAACGGCGAGCCGTTCATTGCCAATGCCTGCGATCTCTCGCCGGCGCCCGCGCAAAAGTCCGGCCAGCTCTGGCTGCTGACCGGTCCCAACATGGCTGGTAAATCGACCTTCCTGCGCCAGAACGCGCTGATCGCACTGCTGGCGCAGATCGGCAGCTTCGTGCCGGCGACGCGCGCCCGCATCGGCATCATCGATCGCCTGTTCTCGCGCGTCGGCGCCGCCGACGATCTCGCGCGCGGCCGCTCCACCTTCATGGTGGAGATGGTCGAGACCGCGGCGATCCTGAACCAGGCCGGCGAGCGCGCGCTCGTGATCCTCGACGAGATCGGCCGCGGCACGGCAACCTTCGACGGCCTCTCGATCGCCTGGGCCGCGATCGAGCATCTGCACGAGAGCAACCGCTGCCGCACGCTGTTCGCGACGCATTATCACGAGCTGACCGCGCTCTCGGCCAAGCTGCCGCGGATGTTCAACGCCACCGTGCGCGTCAAGGAGTGGCAGGGCAATGTCGTGTTCCTGCACGAGGTGCTGCCGGGCTCGGCCGACCGCTCCTACGGCATCCAGGTGGCAAAACTCGCAGGCCTGCCGCCGGCCGTGATCACGCGCGCCAAATCCGTGCTGGCGAAACTCGAGGCGCAGGATCGCGGCCAGACCGCGCGGGCCCTCGCCGATGATCTGCCGTTGTTCGCCGTGCCCTCACGCGCCGCCGCGGAAGCCGCGCCGCCGAGCGAGGCGGAGCTGCTGATGGACGCGGTGAAGGCGCTGCACCCCGACGAGATGTCTCCGCGCGAAGCGCTCGATGCACTGTATGCGTTGAAGGCCAAGCTGCCGAAGCAGTAACGGCGCCGTAGGGTGGGCAAAGCGTAGCGTGCCCACCATGCAACGACGAATTCGCGGATGGATGGTGGGCACGGCGCGCGAAGTGCGCGCGCCTTTGCCCACCCTACGATACTGCCCTACGCCCGCGCCGCGATCGCGGCCGCTTCCGCCGCGGCGCGCTGCATGCTGGTCGACATCTCGTTCGTGACCGTGCTCTGCTCCTCGACGGCGGCGGCGGTCGATGTCACGTATTCGCTGACATTGTTGATCGCCTGCTTGATGGAGCCGAGCGCGCTGACGACGTCGCCGGAGATGCCGTTGAGGCTGCCGATCTCCTGGCCGATCTTGTCGGTCGCCTGCTTGGCCTGGTTGGCGAGGCTCTTCACCTCGGAGGCGACCACGGCAAAGCCGCGGCCGGCTTCGCCGGCGCGCGCGGATTCGATCGTGGCGTTGAGCGCGAGCAGGTTGATCTGCCCGGTGATGCTGTTGATCATCTCGACGATGCCGCTCATCGCCTGCGCGGCCTCGGTGAGGCGCTGCGCCTGGGCGTCGGCGGCGGCGACCTGATCCACCGCGCTCATCGCGGTTTCGCGCGACTTGGTCATCGCCTCGGAAATCTCCCGCACCGAGGCGTTGAGTTCCTCCGAACCCGCGGCGACCGATTCCATCATGCCGCGGACACGCTCGTTGCCCATGCGGACGAGCACCTGCTTCGTGGTGTCGGTGGCATATTTCACGACCTTGAACGGCTTGCCGTTGAGATCGAGGATCGGGTTGTAGGAGGCCTGAATATAGACCTCCTTGCCGCCCTTGCCGATGCGCTTGTATTCCGCCGCCTGGTACTGGCCGCGGTTGAGCGCGGCCCAGAACTCGCGATAGGCCGCGCCGTCGCGCTCGGCAGGCTCGACGAACATGCTGTGATGATGGCCCTTGATCTCGGCGAGTGAATAGCCGAGCGTTCCGAGGAAGTTGGCATTGGCGGTGATGATGGTGCCGTCCATGTTGAACTCGATCACCGCCTGCGCCTTGTCGATCGCCGCGATCTGACCGGCGAGATCGGCGTTCTTCAGCTTCTCCGCGGTGATGTCGGTCGCGAACTTGGCGACGCCGAACGGCTTGCCATTCTCGTCGAGCAGGGGATTGTAGGAGGCGAGGATCCAGACCTCGCGACCGCCCTTGCCGATGCGCTTGAACTCGCCGGCCTGGTATTCGCCGCGGTTGAGCGCGGCCCAGAATTCGCGATAAGCGCCGCCGTCACGCTCGGACTGAGCCACGAACAGGCTGTGGTGCTTGCCCTCGATCTCGGCCAGCGAATAGCCGAGCGCCTTGCAGAAATTCTCGTTGGCCGTGACGACGGTACCGTCGAGCTTGAACTCGATCACGGCCTGGGCGCGGCTGATGGCGGACACCTTGGAGGCTTCCGTCATGGCGCGGACCTTCTTGGCGGTGATGTCGGTCGCGATCTTCACGACCTTGACCGGCTTGCCGGCATTGTCGGGCACCGGATTGTAGGACGCCTCGATCCAGACCTCGCGGCCGCCCTTGGCAATTCGCTTGAATTCGGCGGCCTGCGGCTCGCCGCGGTTGAGCTGCGCCCAGAACGCCTTGTATTCGGCGCTGTCGCGCTGATCGGCCGGCACGAACATGGCGTGCTTCTTCCCCTTGATCTCGTCGATGGAGTAGCCGAGCGCCTTCAGGAAGTTCTGGTTGGCCGTAAGAATCGTGCCATCCATCGCAAACTCGATCACGGCCTGCGACCGGCCGATCGCGGCGAGCTGTGCGTCTGCATCACTGCGGGAGTTGCGACCAAACATCAAAGAATCTCCATCTCGAAATAACACCGATCGGGACGTGCCCGTCGGAACCAGGGGGATGTGACCGCGCGGCAGCGATGCCGTATTCCAATCAGCGGTTCCCGCAGGTCCGATCGCTTGAATAGAGATCCGCCAAAATATACGCGGGCGGTGTCGGACGCGGGTATGCAAGTTGATTCGTACGGGAAAAGCTCGAACAAAGTTCTAATAGAAATGTCGGAAAGCAGCAGCCGGGGAAAATCGCCGGTGCACACGGCGCCCCGCGGCGGTCTCGGCCCGAATTTGAAATGAGATTTGTCATTCAACGGCTTGCGGGACGCCGCGCTGATTGCTCGAATGAACTAGCCGCAGATATGTCTTCGACGTCATCTCGCGTTCATCCGTGGTCTCACGGCTTCTGCCGAGCCTTGCGCATCGCGCGCCGGCCGATCCCCCACAGCGTCAGGTTCCAGGTGACGCAGGTACCGAGCGCAAGACTCAAGCCGACGGCCAGGCCGAACTGCACCACCGCGACGTGCATGACGGCGACCGCCATTCCGAATCCGAGCAGGCCCCAGGCGGAGTTTGCGAGTACGGCGGCGGTCGGCGGGCCGCCGATGCGCGGATGCAGGATCACCATCATGCTTGAGAACACCACGGGATACAGCGCGATGATGCCGCTGATACGGGGGCCGACCCAGCTGGAAGTCGAGACCACGATGGCGACGAGGGTCGCGACCAGCGCGGCCCGCATCGGGACGTCGTACCAGCGCCGCGTCACCAGCGGCATCTTCACGTGGCGATAGCCTGCGAGCAGCGGAATGCAGATGCCGAATGCGATCAGATTGGCGGCAAGCCCGGCGGTGAGCGACCAGTCGAACTGGCGGATGATCGAGGCCAGCCCGATCCACACCGCGACGGCGCTGCCGCAACTCACCGCGAGATTGTGCCGCTGCGACAGCACGACATAGGTGAGGCACATGAAGATGGTCGCCGCGTTCACCGGCAGGCTCGCCAGCGCGCCCTGCGCGATGAAGGCGGCGTCATGGTCGATCGCGAGGAAGACGTAGGACGGACCGGCCGAGACCGGCAGGGTCGCGATCAGCGCACCGATCACCGGACCCGAGCGTTCGGTGATGATCGAGGCCGTCACGACGAACGCCGCCGCGATCGCCATGCGCAGGAGCAGGAAGAGGATGAAGTGGAGCTCGGGGGACATTTTTTTGTTTGTCGTGCCGGACAAGCGAAGCGCAGATCCGGAAGGAAGGCATTCTGTCCGTCATTCCGGGGCGCGCGAAGCGCGAACCCGGAATCCATAGCCACAGGGCGTTGTGATTCGAGAGCTGGAGCTACGACCGTCCGAAATCACGACGGCCTGGGGTTATGGGTTCCCGCCTACGCGGGAACGACACCAATTGTAGAGCAGCGACTCTCGCGCCTCACATCCGCTGCATCGACACCGAAACCTTCGGGCCGTTCTTGATGGTCTGGTAGACCACGCAATAGCGCTCGGTGAGCTTGAGCAGCAGATCGAGCTTGTCCTGCGGCGCCGGCGTGTCGACCTCGAAGCGGAGGCGGATCTCGGCGAAGCCGACCGGCGTCTCCTTGTCGACGCCGAGCGTGCCGCGGAAATCGAGATCGCCCTCGGCATAGACGTTGCCGGTCTTGAGCGGCACCTCGATCGCGGTCGCAACCGATTTCAGCGTGACGCCGGCGCAAGCAACCAGCGCCTCGAGCAGCATGTCGCCGGAGCAGAGTTCGAGGCCGGAGCCGCCGGTGGCCGGATGCAGGCCGGCAAGCGCGATAGCCCGGCCGGTCTCGACCTTGCAGGCGATGCCGTCGCTGTCGGTCGAGCCCTTGGCCTTCAACGTGATCAGCGCGGTCTTGGGATCGGTCTTGTAGCGTTCCTTGATCGGGGCCTGCATCTGGCGCAGTTGGGCAGCGTCCATTTTCGTTCTCTCCCGGAAAAATCGCCCCTCGATGTACCGGCTTGAGGAGAAATTGTCACCACCACATGGCCTGACCGGGACCCTGGGTTGCGTCACGGTCGGGCACGCTGCGGTCGAGCGAACGGTCGAGTGACGTCAGCACACTTCGCTTGAAGTTCTCGAACAGCGGCGAATTGCGGTCGCGCGGCCGCCCCAGATTGATCTCGATCTGGTCGAACAGGCGGCCCGGCCGCGGCCGCATCACCAGCACGCGATCTGCCAGCACCACGGCCTCGTCGACGTCATGTGTGACGAGGATCAAGGTCGGGCGCGTGTCGGCCCAGAGATCGAGCAGATGATCCTGGAGATCCCTGCGGGTGAATGCGTCGAGCGCGGTGAACGGCTCGTCGAGCAAGAGCACCTCGGGCTGCGGCACCAGCGCGCGGGCGATCGCGACGCGCTGCGCCTGCCCGCCGGAGAGCTCGCGCGGCCAGGCCTGCGCCTTGTCGGCGAGCCCGACGCGCGCGAGCGCGCGCGCCACCTTCTCGCGCCGCTCGGCCGCGGGCAGATCGGCAAGTCCAAAGCCGATATTGTCGGCGACGCCGAGCCAGGGCAAAAGCCGCGGCTCCTGGAAGATGATGCCGATCTTGGCATGCGGCGAGGCGATCGCCTCGTCGTCGAGCGTCACCGTGCCTGAGCTGGCGCGATCGAGGCCGGCGATGGCGCGCAGCAATGTTGATTTGCCGCAGCCGGAGCCGCCGATGATGGCGACGATCTCGCCTTGGCGGATCGCGGCCGAGAAACGCGCCAGCGCCTCGACGCCGTTGGGATAGGTCTTGCTGACCCTGTCGAGCGCGAGCATCGCGTTACGCTCCCCTGGGACGCCCGAAGCCGTCCTGCCAGCGCAGGAAGGGCGCGGACCCGACCTCGATCAGCCAGTCCGTGAGCTTGCCGAGCATGGCGAAGATCACGATCGCGGCGAGGATCTGCGCGGGCTTGCCGAGCTGCTGGCCGTCGAGCAGGAGATAGCCGAGACCTTCGGACGCCCCGATCAATTCGGCCGCCACCACGAACATCCAGCCGAGACCGAGGCCGACGCGCAAGGACACCACATAGGCCGGCAGCACCGCGGGCAAGAGGATGCGGCGGATCATCGCCGGGCCGGAGAGGCGGAAGGTGCGCCCGACCTCGACGATCTTGCGATCGACCGAGAGGATGGCACCCATCACGCCGAGATAGACCGGGAAGAACACGCCGACCGCGATCAGCGCGATCTTCGATGTCTCGAAGATACCGAGCCAGAGGATGAACAGCGGCACCCAGGCCAGCGAGGGTATCGCGCGCAGCGCCTGCACGGTCGGATCGAGCAGCCGGCGCGCCAGCGACCAATAGCCGGAAATCGCGCCGAGCAGCGTGCCGGCGACCACTCCGAACGCGAAGCCAAGGCCGACACGCCACAGCGTCGCGGCGATGTGACGGACCAGCTCGCCGGAGCGGGCGAGGTCAGTGATGGTGACAAAGACGCGCGAGGGCGGCGGCACCAGCCGGCCGTTGGACCAGCCGGACCACACCACGAGCTCCCAGCCGAGCGCGAGCGCGAGCGGCAACAGCACACCCAGCACCGGCCGCGCGTAACGCGCGATGCGCGAGGGCGCGGCGGCGCCCTCGGCCGGTTCAGAGGATCGTTGCAAGGCAGGCGCGTCGGAGATCATGGCCATAGCAAGCGCGTCTTGTGAGGGAATGCAACAGTGTCGCCACACCCACGACCGTCGTCCCGGACAAGCGCGCCTCAAGCGCGCGCCGATCCGGGATCCATAACCACGGGGAGGAGTGGTTACGGGGATTCGGAATGACCGCCTTCGCGCAACAACCACTCCCTGTGGTGATGGGTCCCGGCCCCCCGTGCGCAATTGCGCAACTAGGCCGGGACGACGGCGGAGCTTGATGCACGCGCGGCTGCCTCTTCCTGCCGACTAATTCGTCGGCAGCGGAATCTGGTCGTCGATCAGCGCATCCAGCGTCGCCTTCACGTCAACCTTGGCGTCGACGACGCCCGCCTGCTGCAACGCCAGGCCGGCGGCGAGGATCGACTCGCGCTGGGGCGAGCCGATGCGGCTGTGGGTCAGCTCGGTGCGCTCCTTGAGCTGCTTGTCGACGACGGCCTCGGGAAGCTTCGTCACGGCGATGAAGGTCTTCTTCAGTTCGTCATAGTTCGCCAGCGAATATTTGCGCGCCTCTTCGTAAGTGGCGAGCACGCGGCGGGCCACGTCCGGATAGTCCTTCAGGAACTGCTCGCGCACATTGAGGATGCCCCAGGTGTTAGCGTCCGCCTTGCGATAGAACAGCTTGGCGCCCTCCTCCACTTCGGCCTGCGCCATCATCGGATCGAGCCCGGCCCAGGCATCGACATCGCCGCGGATCAGCGCGGTCTTGCCGTCGGCGTGCTGGAGCAGCACCGGCGTGATGTCCTTCTCGGTGAGGCCGGCGCCAAGCAGCGCGCGCACCAGGAAGATGTGCGGATCGGTGCCGCGCGTCACCGCGACGCGCTTGCCCTTGAGATCCGCAACGCTTGCGATCCTGGACTCCTTGCCCGTCACCAGCGCGGTCCATTCGGGACGCGAATAGACATAGATCGACTTGATCGGGTTGCCGTTGATCTTCGCCACCAGCGCCGCCGAGCCCGCGGTCGAGCCGAAATCGATCGAGCCGGCATTGAGGAATTCGAGCGCCTTGTTGGAGCCGGCCGATTGCACCCAGGTGATGGTGATGCCGTCCTTGGCGAACTCCTTCTCCACCAGCGCCGCCGAGCCCGCGGTCGAGCCGAAATCGATCGAGCCGGCATTGAGGAATTCGAGCGCCTTGTTGGAGCCGGCCGATTGCACCCAGGTGATGGTGATGCCGTCCTTGGCGAACTCCTTCTCCAGCAGCCCCTTCTGCTTCAGCACCAGCGACACCGGATTGTAGGTCGCCCAGTCGATGCGGATTTCCTTGAGCGGATCGGCCGCCCGCGCCGCGGGGGTCATGGCGAGCGCCATCGCGCCCACCAGCAGAATGCGTCGTGTCACCTTGGTCATGCCCGCCCTCCTCAAAAACTTCATTGTTTTTCAATGAGTTATACCTAGAGGTCAACGAGAAAATCCCTCCCTTGAAAGCGGGTCGCCCGAGAACAACTTTGCCCGATGCCGGGCTTTTCAAGCATGGAACGACTATTGCCAGCGAATGGCGGGTGACAGCGCCTGTCACCTCTTATATCCGGTGTGACATGGACAGCGTCACGACAGAGCACAAGCAAGAGGTGGACGATCGCTTCGACACCGCGCGGATCACCGCCGCGGTCGATGCGCTTGCCGAAAAGCACCAGGGACGCGAGGACGCGTTCCGCACGGCCATGGCGCAATTGCTCAAGGCCGAGCTGATCGCGGCGCGCGCCGCCGCACAGGCGATCCTGCTGAAGGACCGCCATGGCCGTCGCTGCGCCGAGCGGCTGTGCCATGTGCAGGACGAGATCATCCGCATCCTCTATTCGGCGGCGACCCGCCATCTCTACCGCTCGCCGATCCCGAGCGGCGCCGAGCGCATGGCGGTGGTCGCGACCGGCGGCTATGGCCGCGGCCTGATGGCGCCGGAATCGGACATCGATCTGCTCTTCATCCTGCCCTACAAGCAGACCGCCTGGGGCGAGCAGGTCGCCGAGGCGATCCTCTATTGCCTCTGGGACATGGGGCTGAAGGTCGGGCACGCCACGCGCTCGGTCGACGAGTCGATCCGGCAGGCGCGCGGCGACATGACGATCCGCACCGCAATCCTGGAGACGCGCTTCCTGACCGGCGACCAGCCGCTCTATGACGAGCTGGTCGAACGCTTCGACAAGGAAGTGGTGCAGGGCACCGCGTCCGAATTCGTCACCGCAAAACTCGCCGAGCGCGAGGAGCGGCACCGGCGCGGCGGCCAGTCGCGCTACCTGGTCGAACCCAACGTCAAGGACGGCAAGGGCGCCTTGCGCGACCTGCACACGCTGTTCTGGATCGCCAAATACGTCTACCGCGTCCGCGACACCGACGAGCTGGTCGAGCGCGGCGTGTTCGACGCGCAGGAATACCGCACGTTCCGCCGCTGCGCCGATTTCCTGTGGTCGGTGCGCTGCAACCTGCACTTCTACTCCGGCCGCGCCGAAGAGCGCCTGTCCTTCGATCTCCAGCGCGAGATCGCGGTCCGGCTCGGCTACACCTCGCATCCCGGCATGCAGGACGTCGAGCGGTTCATGAAGCACTACTTCCTGGTCGCCAAGGAAGTCGGCAACCTCACCGCCATCCTCTGCGCCAAGCTCGAGGACCAGCAGGCCAAGCCCGCGCCGGTCCTGAGCCGGATGATGGCGCGGCTGCGCCCGACCCCCGCGAAGCGGCGCGTGCCTGACAGCGACGACTTCATCGTCGACAACAACCGCATCAACGTCGCCGCGCCCGACGTCTTCAAGCACGATCCGGTCAACCTGATCCGCATCTTCCGCCTGGCGCAGAAGCACAACCTCGCCTTCCACCCGGATGCGATGCGCGACGTGACGCGCTCGCTCGGCCTGATCAACGCCCAGCTTCGCGAGAACCCCGAAGCCAATCGGCTGTTCATGGAGATCCTCACCTCCGACAACGCGGAGATCGTGCTGCGTCGGATGAACGAGACCGGCGTGCTCGGCCACTTCATCCGGGCCTTCGGCAAGATCGTCTCGATGATGCAGTTCAACATGTATCATCACTACACCGTCGACGAGCATCTGATCCGCTGCGTCGGCTTCCTCCAGGACATCGAGCGCGGCGGCATCGAGGAATTCGCCGTAGCCAGCGACCTGATGCGCAAGATCCGGCCCGAGCATCGCTCGGTGATCTACATCGCGACGCTCCTGCACGACGTCGCCAAGGGCCGGCCGGAGGATCACTCCATCGCCGGCGCCAAGGTGGCGCGGCGGCTCTGCCCGCGGCTCGGCTTCAGCCCGGCCGACACCGAGCTCGTGGCCTGGCTGATCGAGGAGCATCTGACCATGTCCACGGTCGCGCAGTCGCGCGACCTGTCGGACCGCAAGACGATCGAGAATTTCGCTGCCGTGGTGCAGTCGGTCGAGCAGATGAAGCTGCTGACGATCCTCACTACCGCCGACATCCGCGGCGTCGGTCCCGGCGTGTGGAACGGCTGGAAGGCGCAGCTGCTGCGTTCACTGTACTACGAGACAGAACCGGTGCTGACCGGCGGCTTCTCGGAAGTCGACCGCGGCAAGCGCCTCACGGCCGCATACGCCGAATTCCGCAACGCCTTCGCCGAATGGCCGGCGGACGAGCTCGACGCCTATATCGCCCGGCACTACCCGGCCTACTGGCTCAAGGTCGAGCTGCCGCGCAAGATCCGCCACGCGCGCTTCGTCCGCTCCAGCGAGCAGGCCGGCCACAAGCTCGCGATCAATGTCGGCTTCGACGAGGTGCGCGGCGTCACCGAGCTGACTATCTTCGCGGCCGACCATCCCTGGCTGCTGTCGATCATCGCGGGCGCCTGCGCCTCCGCCGGCGCCAACATCGTCGACGCCCAGATCTACACCACGACCGACGGCCGCGCGCTCGACACGATCTCGATCTCCCGGGAATACGACCGCGACGAGGACGAGGGAAGGCGCGCCACCCGTATCGGCGAGATGATCGAGGACGTGCTGGAAGGCAAGCTGCGCCTGCCCGAGGTGGTGGCGCGGCGCACGGTGCGCAGCAAGGCACGGCCCTTCGTGATCGAGCCTGAAGTGACCATCAACAACCAGTGGTCCGACCGCTACACCGTGATCGAGGTATCCGGCCTCGACCGGCCCGGCCTGCTCTACGAGCTCACCACCGCGATCTCGAAGCTCAATCTGAACATCGCCTCCGCCCACGTCGCGACCTTTGGCGAGCGCGCGCGCGACGTGTTCTACGTCACCGACCTGCTCGGCGCGCAGATCAACGCGCCGACCCGCCAGTCCGCGATCAAGAGCGCGCTGACCCACGTGATGGCCGGCGACAAGGCGGTTCAGCCCGCGGCGTGACGGCGGTCGCGCGCACCTCTCTCCCCTCGTCATTCCGGGGCGCCGCGCAGCGGCGAGCCCGGAATCCATCGAGCCACTGGTGACGCGGATAAATGGATTCCGGGTTCGCGCTACGCGCGCCCCGGAATGACCACGGGAGTGAGAACCTAGACCTCCACTCCCTCGTGCCGCAGCAGCCAGCGCTTACGCTCGAGCCCGCCGCCGTATTTCACCAGCGAGCCGTCGGCGCCGATCAGGCGGTGACAGGGCAGCACCACGCTGATCGGGTTGGAGCCGTTGGCATGGCCGACGGCGCGAATGGACCTGGGCATGTCGATCCTTGCGGCCAGCGCGCCGTAGCTCATCGTGGTGCCGGCGGGGATTTGCGCAAGCGCGGTCCAGACCTTTTGCTGGAACGGTGTGCCGGCGATGCGCCATGCGATCGCTGATAGCCTTCCGAGGTTACCTGCGAAGTAATCCGACAGCGCGGCCTTGATCGCTGCCGGCGCGGAGCGCTGGCTCAGATCCACCGCGCCGTAGTGCAGGCGCAGCAGCTCGCGCATGCGGTGCTCGTAGTCGTCCCAGTCGAGCGCACGCAAGGCGCCCTCGGCATCGGTGACGAGCAGGGCGGTTCCGATCGGCGTCGCCAGACGATCGAGGCCGAAGCGTTCCGGCAGGCTGGTTGATCGAGCGGCCATTGCGACTCCATCACTTCAAATCATGGGATCGCACTTGCCATGCCGGGCGTGCTACCGTCCACCCGAAAGCTGACGCTTTGGGGGAGCTCAACTTGAGTCTGATCGCGAATATCCTGGTGGCGCTGGTCGCCGCACTGCACGCCTACTTCCTGATCCTGGAGATGTTTCTCTGGGACAAGCCGCAGGGCTTGAAGGTCTTTCGCAATACGTCGGAAAAGGCCGCGATCACGAAGGTGATGGCTGCCAATCAGGGCCTCTATAACGGCTTCCTTGCCGCCGGCCTGATCTGGGGCCTGCTTCACGGCAACCCGGCCTTTGCATTCCAGATCAAGGCGTTCTTCCTGCTTTGCGTGATCGTGGCCGGCGCCTATGGCGCGGCGACCGTCAGCACGCGCATCCTGCTCGTGCAGGCACTGCCGGCGGCGATCGCGCTGGTGGCATTGTTCCTGGCCTAGGACCGCTGGCCTAAGATCCTTGGCCCAGGATCTTTGGCCTTAAGATCCTTGGCCTGAGACGCTACGGCGCAGTGCCGCGATCCTTGCGCGGCGGCGAACGTTCCTCCACACTCTTCGGCAGCGATGGCGACCGTTGCAACCAACGGAAAAGACCATCGGCCGAAAATTCCGTCAGGAGGAACAACCCAACATGAGCAATCGCAGAGTCTTCATGGCTGCCACGGCGGCGCTCGCCTTCGCGTTCTCCGCCAGCCAAGCCATCGCACAGAAGAAATATGACACCGGTGCGAGCGACACCGAGATCAAGATCGGCCAGACCGTGCCGTTCTCCGGCGCCTACTCCGTCTATGCCAATATTGGCAAGACCCAGGCCGCCTACTTCAAGATGATCAACGACCAGGGCGGCATCAACGGCCGCAAGATCAACCTGATCCAGTATGACGACGCCTATTCGCCGCCGAAGACCGTCGAGCAGGTCCGCAAGCTGGTCGAAGGCGACGAGGTGCTCTTCACCTTCCAGCTCATCGGCACCGCGGCCAACGCCGCCGTGCAGAAATATCTCAACGGCAAGAAGGTGCCGCAGCTGCTGGCCTCGACCGGCGCGGCGCGTTTCAACGATCCGCAGAACTATCCCTGGACCATTGCCTACAATCCGAACTACGTGTCCGAGGGGCGCATCTACGCCAAGTACATCCTCAAGGAGCATCCGAACGCCAAGATCGGCGTGCTCTACCAGAACGACGACATGGGCCGCGACTACCTCGCGGGACTCAAGAGCGGCCTCGGCGACAAGGCCGCCAGCATGATCGTCGGCGAGGTGTCCTACGAGGTCACCGATCCGACCGTGGATTCGCAGGTGGTCAAGCTGAAGTCGATGGGCGTCGACCTGTTCTATGATGCCTCGACGCCGAAATTCGCCGCGCAGGCCATCAAGAAGCTCGCCGACCTCGGCTGGACGCCGGTGCACATCCTCGACATCAATGCGAGCCCGATCTCGGCGACGCTGAAGCCGGCCGGCCTCGAGATCTCCAAGGGCATCATCTCGACCCAGTATGGCAAGGAACCCAGCGATCCGCAGTGGAAGGACGATCCGGGCGTGAAGGCCTTCTTCGCCTTCATGGACAAGTACTTCCCGGAAGGCGACAAGCTCAACACCGTCAACACCTATGCCTATTCGGTGGCCGAGCTGCTGGTGCAGGTCCTGAAGCAATGCGGCGACGACCTCACGCGCGAGAACGTCATGAAGCAGGTCGCCAACATCAAGGACTTCACCCCGAGCTTCGCGCTGCCCGGCATCAAGATCAACACCGGGCCGAACGACTACCGCGTCAACAAGCAGATGCAGATGATGAAGTTCAACGGCGAGCGCTGGGAGCTGTTCGGACCGATCATCGAGGACAACGGTCCGTCGGGCTAGCGACTCGGAGACGTCACAGGGTGGGTTGGCGAACCGCAGCCCACCCTACGAACTGCGGGCACATCCCCGCCTTGCGTTGCAGCAACGCCTCCTCCACACTCCCCGGCAGCGATGGCGCCGGGCGCGCAACAGTGCGTCCGGCAGATCATCGGCAATAACAAGCTGAGGAAATTGCGAATGAGGAATGGAATGCTGCATCTGGCCACGGCAACGGCACTGACCCTGGCGCTGTCGGTCTCTGCGGCCAATGCCCAGAAAAAATATGATCCGGGCGCCAGCGACACCGAGATCAAGGTCGGCCAGACCGTGCCGTTCTCGGGGCCAGCGTCGGCCTATGCGTCGATCGGCAAGACCCAGGCCGCTTACTTCAAGATGATCAACGACCAGGGCGGCATCAACGGCCGCAAGATCAATCTGATTCAATACGACGATGCCTATTCGCCGCCGAAAGCGGTGGAGCAGGTCCGCAAGCTCGTCGAGAGCGACGAGGTGCTGCTCACCTTCCAGATCATCGGCACGCCGTCGAACGCGGCCGTGCAGAAATATCTCAACTCCAAGAAAGTGCCGCAGCTGTTCGCGGCCACCGGCGCCTCGAAGTTCACGGACCCCAAGAACTTCCCGTGGACCATGGGCTACAATCCGAACTATTTCGTCGAAGGCCGCATCTATGGCCAATACATCCTGAAGGAGCATCCGAACGCCAAGATCGGCGTGCTCTATCAGAACGACGACCTCGGCAAGGACTATCTGAACGGCATCAAGGCCGGCCTCGGCGACAAGGCTGCCAAGATGATCGTGACGGAGGCGTCCTACGAGGTGTCCGACCCGACCGTCGATTCGCAGATCCTCAAGATCAAGGATGCCGGCGCCGATTTGTTCTTCAGCGCGACCACGCCGAAGCAGGCGGCGCAGGCGATCAAGAAGATCGCCGAGCTCGGCTGGCATCCGGTGCAGATCGTCGACATCAACGCGACCTCGGTCGGCGCGGTGATGAAGCCGGCAGGGCTCGATGCCGCCAAGGGCGTCATCAGCGTCAACTACGGCAAGGACCCGCTCGATCCGACCTGGAAGGACGATGCCGGCATGAAGCGGTATCTCGACTTCATGGCGAAATACTACCCGGACGGCGACAAGGACTCGAACTTCAACACCTACGGCTACGGCACCGCGCAGCTTCTGGCCCATGTGCTCCAGCAGTGCGGCGACAACCTGACGCGCGAGAACGTCATGAAGCAGGCGGCGTCGCTGAAGGACGTGACCGGCGACATCGCGCTGCCGGGCATCAAGGCCAACACCTCGCCGACCGACTACCGCGTCAACAAGCAGCTTCAGATGATGAAGTTCAACGGCGAGCGCTGGGAGTTGTTCGGCCCGATCCTGGAGGATGCGGGGCCGGCGGGTTAGTTTCCTCCGCTGTCATTCCGGGGCGATGCGACAGCATCGAACCCGGAATCTCGAGATTCCGGGTTCGGCTCTTCGAGCCGCCCCGGAATGACTGAACAAGAAGGCGTGGATGGCTGGGTCAAGCCCGGCCGTGACGGCAGAGAGAGTGTCGCTCCGCGGCTCTCAAGTCGGCACCTCGCCAAAATTCTTCCCCACCGGCAGCACCGCGTGCCGGATCAGCCGCGAATCCTCCACGGCGGCCTGGCGGTGCTTCACCGCCTCGCGATAGACGGGATCGCGGATCATCTCGACGAAGGCGGCGACGCTTGGGTATTCGGCGATGAAGCAATGGTCCCAGCGTTCCTCCTGCGGGCCGATCAGCATCAGCTCGAACCTGCCCTGCCAGACGATGCGCCCGCCGAGGCGTTCGAACACCGGGCCGCTCTCGCGGCCATAGGCCGCGTAGGCCTCCGCGCCGCTCGCCTTGCGGCCGTCCGGGTAGACGGCGTCTTTGCGCAGCCGCACCAGATTGAGCATGTGGATCGGGCCCGGGCGATCGTTGTCCCGGAACTGCGCGAAAATCTCCTTGGTCGGATCGATGTGGCCCATAGGTACTCCCTCGTGTGTTCCCTCTTGTTTTGTGGCGGCGATCCTAGCTTCGCCGTCCGATCAGCGGAACTGCGGCGGACGAATGCCGCACCTCCTAATCGCGCGTTAACGCCTGGGTAACCGGGCCTTAAACAGCGACCGCTAGCGTGCGGCGGGGCGGGCTGACCGGGCGTTTTGCGTATGGCGTGGGGAAAGAAAAAGGGTGGGCGGAAGGAGCCGCTGTTCGGCTTGCCCGCGGCGCTCGCCGACCTGCGCCTGACCGCGGCCGACCGCGTCCCGGGCGGCGAGGACAAACCGAAGAAGTCAGCGAAATCATCCGCCAAGCGCAAAGCTGAGGATTCCGGCGACGAGCCGCCGCGCGAGCGGAAGCCACCGGCCGGCCGCAGCGGCGCCAAGCGCCGGTCGAAGTCGCGTATCGGCGCCAGCCTTGGCCGCCTGGTCTACTGGGGCGCGGTGGTGGGCCTGTGGGGCGCCATCGCCGTGGTCGGCGTCGTGATCTATGTCGGGGCCCATCTGCCGCCGATCCAGTCGCTGGAGATTCCCAAGCGTCCGCCGACGATCCAGATCGTCGGCATGGACGGCAGCATGCTGGCGCAGCGCGGCGAGATGGCCGGCGCCAATGTCGCGCTGAAGGATCTGCCGCCATACCTGCCCAAGGCCTTCATCGCCATCGAGGACCGCCGCTTCTATTCGCATTTCGGCATCGATCCCGTCGGCATCCTGCGCGCCCTCGTCACCAACGTGCTCCATCGCGGCGTGTCGCAGGGCGGATCGACGCTGACGCAGCAGCTCGCGAAGAACCTGTTCCTGACCCAGGAGCGCACCATGCAGCGCAAGCTGCAGGAGGCGGAGCTCGCGATCTGGCTGGAGCGCAAGCATTCCAAGGACGAGATCCTGGAGCTCTATCTCAACCGCGTCTATTTCGGCTCCGGCGCCTACGGCGTCGAGGCCGCCGCGCAGCGCTATTTCGGCAAGTCGGCGAAGAACGTGACCATCGCGGAAGCCGCGATGCTGGCCGGCCTCGTCAAATCGCCCTCGCGGCTTGCGCCGAACCGCAACCCGGAAGGCGCGGAAGCGCGCGCGCAAATCGTGCTCACGGCGATGGCGGATGCAAGGTTCATCACCGAAGCGCAGGCGCAGGCCTCGATCGGCCATCCCTCCTACAACGTGAAGCCGGTCGGCGCCGGCACGGTCAATTACGTCGCCGACTGGATCGGCGAGGTGCTGGACGACCTCGTCGGCCAGATCGACGAGAGCATCAAGGTCGAGACCACGATCGATCCGAAGCTGCAGGGCGTGGCGGAAGCCGCCATCATCGACGAACTCGCGGCCAAGAGCGTGAAGTTCAATGTCAGCCAGGGCGCGCTGGTGGCGATGACGCCCGACGGCGCCGTGCGCGCCATGGTCGGCGGGCGGAACTATTCCGAGAGCCAGTACAACCGCGCGGTGACCGCCAAGCGCCAGCCGGGCTCCTCGTTCAAGCCGTTCGTGTACCTGACCGCGCTCGAGCAGGGCCTGACGCCCGATACCGTGCGCCAGGACGCGCCGATCGAGGTCAAGGGCTGGAGACCTGAGAACTACACCCATGAATATTTCGGCGCGGTGACGCTGACCCAGGCGCTGGCGATGTCGCTCAACACGGTCGCGATCCGCCTCGGCCTCGAGGTCGGGCCGAAGAACGTGGTGCGCACCGCGCACCGGCTCGGCATCTCCTCGAAGCTCGAGCCCAATGCCTCGATCGCGCTCGGCACCTCCGAAGTCTCGGTCGTCGAGCTGGTCGGCGCCTATGCGCCCTTCGCCAATGGCGGCTTCGCGGTGACGCCGCATGTCGTCACGCGGATCAGGACGCTCAGTGGCAAGCTGCTCTACATGCGCCAGCCCGACGAGCGCAACCAGGTGATCGACCCGCGCTATGTCGGCATGATGAATTCAATGATGCGGGAAACGCTGATATCAGGCACCGCCAAGAAGGCCGAGATCCCCGGCTGGCCGGCGGCCGGCAAGACCGGCACCAGCCAGGATTACCGTGACGCCTGGTTCATCGGCTACACCGCCAACCTCGTCACCGGCGTCTGGCTCGGCAATGACGACAACGCGCCGACCAAGAAGGCCACCGGCGGCGGCCTGCCGGTCGAAGTCTGGTCGCGCTTCATGCGCACCGCGCACGAGGGCGTGCCGGTCGCGAACTTGCCGAACTCGCAAGCGAGCTGGGGCCTGTCGAACCTCGCGCAGGCGGCATCGCAGGTGTCGCCGCCGACGGCGGCCGCGCCCGGACCGGCGCCGGCGAGCAATGGCGGCTATCGCCCGCCACCGACGCGCGCCAATGCGCGGCCGGAAGCGGCGGCGGGGCTGGATGGCTGGCTGATGGACCGGCTGTTTGGCGGCAATCGATAGGTTCGGCTTGAGGTCTCCATGACCTCAAAACAAAAACTGCGAAAACAACCCCATGCACAGTAGCCGGTGATTGGCGGCGTGATGCTGGGTGGATTGTGCGAGGTCATTGATACGTCGGGCAAATCAAAAGCCGTAGCGCAAGGCGCTGACGTCGCCCCACTCTCCGCCGTCATTGCCCGCGAAAGCGGGCAATCCAGTACGCTGCGGCCTCTCGATTCAATAACAACCGCCTCGGAATACTAGATCGCCCGCTTTCGCGGGCGATGACAGCTCCAATTTGGTTAGCAGCCGACGCTAATCCTCGACCCCGTACCGGTGCAGGTCGTTCCCGCACGTGTCGAGCCACTTCTTGGCGCGCTCCATCGAGGGGCAGACCTTGCCGCACACGCGCCAGAACCGCGCCGAGTGGTTCATCTCGACGAGATGGGCGACCTCGTGGGCGGCGAGATAGTCGAGCACGAAGGGCGGCGCGAGGATCAGGCGCCAGGAGAACGACAGCGAGCCGGCCGAGGTGCAGGAGCCCCAGCGGCTGGATTGGTCGCGGATCGACAGCCGCTTGACCCTGACACCAAGCTCGGCGGCATAGGCTTCGGCCGAACGCTGAAGATCGTGGCGCGCCTCGCGCTTGAGGAAGTCATGGACGCGGCGGTCAGCATGCTCGACGCCGCCGGCGACGCAGAGAATGCGTTCACCGCTGTCGCGCACTTCGGTCCACACCGTGCCGCGCGCACCGGCGCGATGAACGATACGATGGGGAACACCGCGAAGCGGTATCACTGTGCCAGGCTGGAACGGCGCGGCCTTCGGCAAACGCCCGAGACGTGCCGCAATCCATGCACCGTGACGCTGCGCGAAGTCTTTTGCTTCGGCGAGCGTGCCGCGCGGCGGCATGGTGAGGATGGCTTCGCGATCGCTCGGATGAATTCTGAGCGTGTAGCGGCGCGCACGCCTGTGCCGGCGCAGCCGAATCGCAAAAAACTGCGATCCATGGGTGATGACGAGGGTCTTTGGCTCGTGGGGCCGCCGATAGAGGAGTGCGCGAGTGGCCATGTCTGTCAGTCCGGGGAGCAGGAGTTCGCCCGGATTCTGCCATAACCGCCGCCAGGGAAAGCGCTCGGCGCAAAAACAAATCATTTGCCCAATATACAGGGGTCTGGCGTCCGGGAGACCCTACAGACTGGGGTTGGAACCCGCTTTTTTCGCCCCCTCCGGACGCATGCGACACCCCCAAGGGGTGAGGGCTGACTCACTCCTATAAAGCTACCTAAATACCGCGAATCTGGAGGGAACCAAGCCCTGCCGGAACCTCCGGCAGCACCCGAATTTTCGACGGGAAAGCCGAAAAACGCGTCGAGAGCGATGTCCGCTCCGATGTGATCGAACGGAGATGGCTCTCGATTCCACTTCTGACGCGTTTTCTTTGCGCGGACCGGTCCCGCTTCGCTCGAAAACGCTCTATTCGGCCGCGAGAGCCTGCAACGAGCTCGGATTCGCAGCGGAGACCATGAAGTCGTGAATCCTCGGCACGATTTCCGACTTGAAACGCGAGCCGTTGAACACGCCGTAATGGCCGACGCCCTTCTGGACGTAATGAACGCGGCGATGATCGGGGATCGAGCGGCACAGTGTGTGCGTTGCTTCGGTCTGACCGAGACCGGAGATATCGTCGTTCTCGCCTTCGACCGTCATCAACGCCACACGCTTGACCTTGGAGAGATCGACGCGGGTTCCACGATGGGTCATCTCGCCCTTCGGCAGCGCGTGCTTCACGAACACGGTGTCGACGGTCTGCAGGTAATACTCGGCGGAGAGGTCCATCACCGCGAGATATTCGTCATAGAACTCACGATGCTTGTCGACGAGATCGCCGTCGCCCTTCACCAGATGGGCGAAAAGCTGCTTGTGGGCATCCATGTGCCGGTCGAGATTCATGCTGATGAAGCCGTTGAGCTGCAAAAATCCCGGATAGACGTCGCGCATCATGCCCGGATGCGGGAACGGCACCTTGGTGATGACGTGGTTGCGGAACCAGTCGATGCCGCGCTCCTGGGCGAGGTTGTTCACCGCGGTCGGATTGCGGCGGGTGTCGATCGGGCCGCCCATCAGGGTCATCGAGGTCGGCACGAACGGATCGCGCTGCGCTTCCATGATCGAAACGGCGGCGACGACGGGCACCGAGGGCTGGCACACCGCCATGACATGGGTGTTGCCGCCGAGGACGTGCAACATCTCGATGATGTAGTCGATGTAGTCGTCGAGATCGAAGCGGCCGTCGCTGAGGGGCACCATGCGGGCATCGGCCCAGTCGGTGATGTAGACATCATGCGCGGGCAGCAACGCCTCGACCGTGCCGCGCAGCAGCGTCGCATAGTGGCCGGACATCGGGGCCACGATCAGCACGCGCGGCTGCGGGCTGCGCAGCGGACGGGTGAACTTGCGATCGAAGTAGAGCAGCCGGCAGAACGGCTTTTCCCAGACCGAACGGATCTCGACGGGGACGCGGATGCCGTTGACCTCGGTGTCGTTGAGGCCCCATTCCGGCTTGCCGTAGCGGCGCGTGGTGCGCTCGAACAATTCGCAGGCCGCGGCGACCGACTTGCCGACCTCGGTGCGCGCCCAGGGATTGAGGGGATTCTGAAACAGGAACTTGGTCGCGTCGGTGACCGCACGTGCCGGATTGAGAGAGGCGTGGGCCATCTCGTACATCCAGTACATCGGCGTCGTCAGGACCGGACTGCCTTCTGCAGCCAGGGGCGGCGCGCCGCCAAACTCACCAATAGGCATCGCTATATCCCTCTTCGCATCGCAGCATACTGCCGAATGCGTAATATTGCGTCAATGCACCGTCCCCGTACATCTACGTGGCGGAGACGGTTAAATCAGCCTGAATCCACGGGAAAGTGAAACTATTCGCCGCTGGACAGCAGCGAGCCGTTCTTCCTGGCGCTGCGCAAAAGGGCAAGGAATGCCCAAAAAGATGCAATCAGCAGCCCTAAATTGATGGCCAGCGCCTCCAGCATCAGGTCGGTGCGGAAGGTGTTCTCGATCAAGAGCGCCCGCATCCCCTCGAAAACGTAGGTCGGCGGCAGCGTCCAGGCGACAGCTTGCAGCCAGACCGGCAGCACGCTGACCGGATAGTAGATGCAGGCGAGCGGCATGATCGCGAACATCAGGGTCCAGACGATGCTCTCGGCGCCGAGACCGTTTCGCAGCACGAGTCCCGAGACGAAGATGCCGACCGACCAGCTGGTGAAGATCAGATTGCAGAAGAACGCGATCAGCGGCAGGCCGAGGGCGTAGACGTTGAAGTGAAACAAAAACAGCGCGAGCAGCGTCATCGGGATCACGCCGATCGCGAGCCGGATCAGGCTCATGATCATCAGCGACAGCAGAAACTCGATCGGCTTCAGGGGGCTCATCATGAGGTTGCCGAGGTTGCGCGCCCACATCTCCTCCAGGAAGGAGATGGAGAAGCCGAGCTGGCCGCGGAACAGGATGTCCCAGAGGATGACGGCGCCGATCAGCGTGCCGCCGGCGCGCGCGAAGAAATTGGCGTTTTGCGCGATGTAGAGCTGCAGGAAGCCCCAGGTGATGACCTGGAGCGCCGGCCAGTAGAGCAGCTCGAGCAGCCGCGGCCAGGACGACATCAACAGGTACCAGTAGCGCAGGATCATCGCGCCGATGCGCTGCATGGAGATGCCGCGATGGAGGGTGATGTCAGTCATCGCGGCACCGTGCAGCCCGGATGAAGCTTCGTCATTCCGGGGCGCGCGGAGCGCGAGCTATGATGCGCAATTGCGCATCTGAGAATCCATAACCACAGGCGGCGATTGTGGGGCGAGGCCGGTAACCCCGAGTCTTCGCCAAATTCAATCCTGTGGTTATGGATCCCGGGCTCGCGACTATGTCGCGCCCCGGGATGACGGAATCCATCCGGGCTAGGACCGAAAGATCGGGACTCCCTCATCGTGCCGCCTCCTGAGCTCCGTTCACCCGGCCGCGCGCAACGTCCAGGAACACCTCCTCCAGCGTGGTGCGGTTGTAGCGGGCCATGATGGCCTCCGGCGTGTCGTCGTCCTCGATGCGGCCGCGCTTCATGATGATGACGCGGTCGCACAGACGCTCGACCTCGAGCATGTTGTGCGAGGCCAAGAGGATGGTGGCGTTGTTCTCCTTGCGATAGCGCTCCAGATGGCCTCGCACCCAATCGGCGGTGTCAGGGTCGAGCGAGGCGGTCGGCTCGTCCAGGAGCAGCAGCTCGGGCTGGTTGATCAGCGCTTTCGCCAGCGCGACGCGGGTCTTCTGGCCGGCGGAGAGCTTGCCGTTGGCACGGTCGATGAATTCGGTGAGGTCGAGATCGTCGGCGAGCCTGGCGATGCGGCCCGCGAGATTCTTCACCGCATAGAGCTTGCCGAAGATGGTGAGGTTCTGCCGCACCGTGAGCCGCATCGGCATGTCGACATAGGGGCTTTCGAAATTCATCCGCCCCAGCACGGAAGCGCTCTCCTCGGGCATCTTATGCCCGAGCACCTGCACGCGGCCGGAGGTCGGCAGCACCAGGCCCATGATCATCGCGATGGTCGTGGTCTTGCCGGCGCCGTTGCCGCCCAGGAGCCCGGTGATGCTGCCGCGCGGCAGCGAAAAGGAGATATCGTCGACGGCGCGGGTCTGCTTGTAGACCTTGACGAGGTGATCGACCGCAATTGCCGCAGAGGAGCTGCGCTCCGCGACAGTCGGCGGACTTGAAGCTTTGTCGTTCCCGGTCATGCTGAGCCGTTCTTCTGCTATTGCAGCTGACAGCGCAAGGCTTGTAATCCGGGTGGTTCCACCAGCCGCGCGTTCGTGACCAGAAGGCACCGCCACATTGGCCGACATGACCGAAATTGCCGCTTCCGACTTTCGCCCCGCGCAGCGGCATATCCGCCTGGACACCATCCTGCGGCTGCGCTGGCTCGCGGTGCTCGGCCAGCTCGCCGCGATCTTCATCGTGGCGCAGGGGCTGGAGTTCAACGTCGAGATCGTCCCCTGCGTCAGCATCATCGCCCTGTCGGCCTCGCTCAATCTGGCGCTCCAGACCGTGTCCAATCCGCTGCAGCGGCTGGAGCCGATGCAGGCGGCCGGACTGCTTGCGCTGAACATCGTGGAGCTGGCCGGCCTGTTGTTCTTCACCGGCGGGCTCCAGAACCCGTTCTCGTTCCTGTTCCTCGCACCGGTGCTGATCTCGGCAACCGCGCTGCCGGCCCGCTTCACCTTCGGGCTTGGCGTGCTGGCGGTCGCCTGCGCCTCGGTCCTGTTCTTCTTCCACCTGCCGCTGCCCTGGGATTCCGACGATCCGCTGGTGCTGCCGCCGATCTATCTCGTCGGCGTCTGGCTCTCGATCGTGCTCGCGATCGGCGTCACCAGCCTCTACTCGTTCCAGGTCACCGAGGAGGCGCGCAAGCTCGCGGATGCGCTCGCCGCGACCGAGCTGGTGCTGACGCGCGAGCAGCATCTGACCCAGCTCGACGGCCTCGCCGCCGCGGCCGCGCACGAGCTCGGCACGCCGCTCGCGACGATCTTCCTGATCTCGCGCGAGCTGGAAAAGACGGTGAAGGACCCGATCTTTGCCGCCGATTTGAAAACCCTGCGCGAGCAGACCCAGCGTTGCCGCGACATCCTTAGCAAGATCACCCAGCTCTCCTCCACCGGCGCGCCGTTCGACCGCATGAAGCTGTCGGAGCTGATCGAGGAGGTGGTGGCCCCGCACCGCGATTTCGGCGTCGACATCAAGGTGCGGATCGCGGTGGCCGCCTTCGCCGAGCCGGTCGGCTCGCGCAACCCGGCGATCCTCTACGGCGTCGGCAACATCGTCGAGAACGCAGTCGATTTCGCCCACACCACCGTCGAGGTGAACGCCTGGTGGAACAAGGACACGATCGAGCTCCTGATCTCCGACGACGGCCCCGGCATTCCGCCCGATATCCTTAACCGGATCGGCGAGCCCTATCTGTCGCGGCGGCGCACCCCGGATGACGCCGGCGGCGAACGGCGCGGCCTCGGGCTTGGCGTGTTCATCGCGCGCACCCTGCTCGAACGCACCGGCGCCAAGGTCTCGTTTACCAACCGGATCTTTCCGGAACACGGCGCGGTGGTCCAGATAACGTGGCCGCGACAGCGTTTTGAGGCTATCGAGACGCTTGAAGAAACAATAGGATAGGCCGCGACCTTGCGTCGCACAGGCCGGCTGATCGACTATTGGCGGCCTTGGCGCCGCCCGTTTGCGACGCCATATGTGGATGCGCAGGAGAGAGGACGAAACCTTGAACGCCATCGCCGAACTGAACGAACAGACCGACCGCTCGCTTCTCATCGTGGAGGACGACAAGCCGTTTCTGGAGCGCTTGTCGCGTGCGATGGAGACCCGCGGCTTTGCGGTGACATCGTGCGACACCGTCTCGGACGGTCTCGCACAGATCGGCAAGGCGGCACCGGCATTCGCCGTGGTTGATTTGCGCCTCGGCGACGGCAACGGCCTCGACGTGGTCTCGGCGCTGAAGAAGAAGCGCCCGGATGCACGCGCGATCGTGCTGACCGGCTATGGCAACATTGCCACCGCGGTGACCGCGGTGAAGATGGGCGCGATCGATTATCTCTCCAAGCCCGCCGATGCCGACGACGTCGTCGCCGCGCTGCTGTCGACCAGCGCAGAGAAATCCGAGCTGCCGACCAACCCGATGTCCGCCGACCGCGTCCGCTGGGAACACATCCAGCGCATCTACGAGATGTGCAACCGCAACGTCTCGGAAACGGCGCGGCGGCTCAACATGCACCGCCGGACGCTTCAGCGGATCCTGGCCAAGCGCGCGCCGCGGTAACGGTTTCGTAGGGTGGGTAGAGCGAAGCGAAACCCACCTTCCTTGCTTACCTGACCGCCTTGCTTACCTGACCGAAAGTGATGGGTTTCGCTTCGCTCTACCCATCCTACGGACTCATTCCCAGAAATCCGCGTGCCCCTGCGGATCGACCAGCCGGTTGATCCGCAAAGCCGCCGCCATCGCAAAACGCACCGTCATCTGCTTGCGCGTGGCGGCCGCGATCTTGTGCTCGGGCGCCTCGCAATGCAGATGCGCGCCATAGGCGTCGGCGATGATGAGGCCGGTGCCTTGCGGAAAGATCTCGCACGGCAGGTCCTGCGTGAAGGCGAAGAACAGCCGGTCGCAGTGGGCGCGGTATTCGTGCCATTTCTGATCGGCGCGCAGATCCTCGACCGACGACTTGATCTCGACGATCCAGATCTCGCCGCGCTCGTTCAGCGCCACCAGATCGGCGCGCCGGCCCGACGGCAGCGGCAATTCGCTGATGCAGGAAAATCCGAGCGAGCGCAGCAGCCGCGCCGTGCCGCGCGCGATCGCCAGCGCCGTCTCGGATTGACGGCGGTCCGGCGGCGGCACGAGGGCGATGTTGCGGGCGCTGCTGTCCATGGCGCGAGTTTAGCCGATTCCATTCCACCCGTCATTCCGGGGCGCGCCGCTTGGCGCGAGCCCGGAATCCATAACCACAGGGAGCGGTTGTGGCGCAGGACAGGTAACTCCGAGTCTTCGCAAAACTACTCCCTGTGGCTATGGGTCCCGGGCTCGCGCTTCGCGCGCCCCGGGACGACGGTGGCGCAGGAACCTCCCCCTGCCCTCGCACTTATCACGCAGCCGCCGCACCCCGGCGGGACCTGTGAGGCCGCTCGCGCATGATCGACGATCTCTGGTACAAGAACGGCGTGATCTACTGCCTGTCCGTCGGCACCTATATGGATGCCGACGGCGACGGCGTCGGCGACTTCAAGGGCCTGCTGCGGCGGCTCGACTATCTGCACGGCCTCGGCATCACCACGATCTGGCTGATGCCATTCCAGACCTCGCCCGGCCGCGACGACGGCTACGACATCGCCGACTATTACAGCGTCGATTCCCGCTACGGCACGCTCGGCGACTTCGTCGAATTCGCCCATGGCTGCAAGCAGCGCGGCATCCGCATCATCATCGACCTCGTCGTCAACCACACCTCGGACCAGCATCGCTGGTTCAAGGACGCGCGGCGCGACAAGAACTCGCCCTATCGCGACTGGTACGTCTGGTCCGACACGAAGCCCGCCAATGCCAACAAGGGCATGGTGTTTCCCGGCGTGCAGAAATCGACCTGGACGCGCGACAAGGACGCCGGCGCCTGGTATTTTCATCGCTTCTACGATTTTCAGCCCGACCTCAACACCTCGAACCCGCACGTGCAGGCCGAGATCTTGAAGATCATGGGCTTCTGGATCCAGCTCGGCGTCTCCGGATTCCGCATGGACGCCGTGCCCTTCGTGATCGCGACCAAGGGCGCCAAGGTGAAGAAGCCGGTCGAGCAATACGACATGCTGCGCGCGTTCCGCGAATTCCTGCAATGGCGCCAGGGTGACGCCATCATCCTCGCCGAAGCCAATGTGCTGCCGGAAACCGACATGGAATATTTCGGCCGCGATGCCGACCGCATGCACATGATGTTCAACTTCCACGTCAACCAGCATCTGTTCTATGCGCTGGCGTCGGCCGACTCGCGACCGCTGGCAAAGGCGCTGAAGGCGACCAAGCCGCGGCCGGGCTCGGCGCAATGGGGCCTGTTCCTGCGCAATCACGACGAGCTCGATCTCGGGCGCTTGACCCCGGCGCAGCGCGACACCGTGTTCAAGAGCTTCGGCCCCGACAAGGACATGCAGCTCTACGACCGCGGCATTCGCCGCCGCCTCGCGCCGATGCTCGGCGGCGACCGCAGGCGGCTCGAGCTTGCCTACAGCCTGATGTGCACGCTGCCGGGAACGCCCGTGATCCGCTATGGCGACGAGATCGGGATGGGCGACGATCTCTCATTGCCGGAGCGCAATTGCGCGCGCACGCCGATGCAATGGTCGACCGAGCCGCATGGCGGCTTCACCAAGAACGACAAGCCGGCCTGTCCCGTCATCGACAAGGGCCCTTATGGCTTTCCGCACGTCAACGTCGCCAAGCAGCGGCGCGATGCCAATTCCATGCTGAACTGGACCGAACGCATCGTCCGCATGCGCAAGGAGGTGCCGGAGATCGGCTGGGGCGATTTCGCGGTCATTGCGACGCGTGATCCGGCCGTCTTCATCATGCGCTATGACTGGCGCAACAATTCGGTGCTGTTCGTGCACAATCTCGATGAGAAGCCACGCGAGATCGCGTTCTCGACGGGGCTGCCTGATGATGCCGGCGCGCACCTGATCAATCTGCTCGCGGAAGACCACAGCCACGCCGACAAGCGCGGCCAGCACCGCGTCGTGCTGGAGCCGTATGGCTATCGCTGGTATCGGGTCGGCGGGTTGGATTATCTCTTGAAGCGGAGCGATATCGACGGGGATACTGCGGGTAACAAGCATCCGGGGTAGGTGCATCCACACACTCCGCCGTCGTCCTGGCGAAAGCCAGGACCCATTACCCCAAGAGGTCGTTGGCGCGTGAGCTGATAACCACCAGCCTCCGCCACACTGCGTCCTGTGGTAATGGGTCCTGGATCTGCGCTTCGCTTGTCCAGGACGACGTTGGAGAATGACGCTGTCGCCTCGCCCTACTTTTTAGGGCGGCTGCACGATCACCCCTTCATTCCCGCGCAGATCCAGCACCCCTTCCAGCCGCTCACCCTCACGATCCAGGAACGTCGACAGCAGGATCTCGCTGCCGAAGCGGATCGCGCTGGTGGTGACGGCGATCGGGTCGGGGCCGAGATTGAGGGCCACGATCACCGCCCTGCCCTCGGCCTCGCGGCGGTAGATCAGGAGATCGCCCTGCGCAGCGATCGGATGATAGTTGCCGGCCACCAGGGGCGGGCTGCTCTTTCGCAGCACGATGAGCCGCCTGTACAGGCTGAGGATCGAGCGCGTGTCGGCTTCGAGATTGACGACATTCTCGTGGATATGATCCTCAGGCAGCGGCAGCCACGGCCTGACGTTCGAGAAGCCGGCGAAGTTCGAGGAATCCCACTGCATCGGCGTGCGGCAACCGTCGCGGCCGACGCCGATGCCGGGCACGTTCTTCTCGAAGGGATCGCGCACGTCCTCGGGCGCGATCGCGAGCTGATGCATGCCGATCTCGTCGCCGTAATAGAGCGTCGGCGTGCCGCGCAGCGTCAGCAGCAGCATGGCGGCGACGCGGGCCTGCTCGGGCCCGACACGGCTGGCGACCCGCGGGCGGTCGTGATTGCCGAGCACCCAGTTCGGCCAGGCGCCTTTCGGCAGCGCCTTCTCGTAGTCGTCGATGATCGTCTCGATCGAGCGCGCGCTCCAGAACGTCGAGAGCAGCGCGAAGTTGAACGGCGGCTGGTCGGTGGAATATTGCGTCAGGATCTTCTCGTTCGGCGGACGGCCCTCGACGTAGTGAGGATTGAGCGGATTGTCGCGGAATTCGGCGTCCTTGATCAGGTGCCAGATCACGTCGACGCGAAAGCCGTCGACGCCCTTGTCCAGCCAGAACCGCATCGCGTCGTAGATCGCCGCGCGGACGTCCGGGTTGCGCCAGTTGAGGTCCGGCTGCTGGGCGAGGAAGGCGTGATAGTAATATTGACCCGTCGTCTCGTCGAACTGCCACGCGCTGCCGCCGAACTCGGACAGCCAGTTGTTCGGCACGCCGCCATCGGGCGCCGGATCGCGCCAGACGTACCAGTCGCGCTTGGGATTGTCGCGCGAGGACCGGCTCTCGACAAACCAGGGATGCTGGTCCGAGGTGTGGTTGGGCACGAGGTCGAGGATCAGCTTGAGACCATGCTCATGCGCGGCCGTGAGCAGCGCGTCGAAATCCGCCATCGTGCCGAACAGCGGATCGATGCCGGTATGGTCGGAAATGTCGTAGCCGAAATCGGCCATCGGCGAGGGGAAGATCGGCGACAGCCAGATCGCGTCGACGCCGAGCGACTTCACATAAGGCAGCCGCCGCAAGATGCCGGCGAGATCGCCGACGCCGTCACCGTCGCTGTCCTGAAACGAGCGCGGATAGACCTGGTAGAAGATGCCGTCGCGCCACCAATTCACCTCGCCCTGTGCCATGTCGGAGAACCCACCCGAAAATCCGCCTCGCGCGAGAGAACGCGGAAGCAACGCCCCGGTTCAAACCAGCAGGCCAATTGGGACGGCCGTGTGACGGCCGAGGCGGCTGTTCCGGGGCCGGGCCACGAATCTTTTGCTTGGCGGCATGGCAAAAATCGGCATTGTGGCGCCATGACCGAGCAAAATGATACCCAAGGATCCTCGCAAGAGTCCTCGCAAGCCAAGGCCGGCGCGATCATCGTCCCCGTGACGCTGTTCGAGCAGAACTGCACCATCATCTGGGACGAACCCGGCAAGAAGGCCGTGGTGATCGACCCCGGCGGGGACGTGCCGAAGATTTTGGAGGCGATCAAGCAGACCGGCGTCACCGTGGAGAAGATCTGGCTGACCCACGGCCATATCGACCATGTCGGCGGCGCCGCGGAATTGCGCGATGCGCTGAAGGTGCCGATCGAGGGACCGCATCAAGCCGACAAGTTCCTGCTCGACAATGTGGTGGAGAGCGGCGCGCGCTTCGGCATGACCGGGGTGCGCAACTTCGCACCGAACCGCTGGTTAGAGGAGGGCGACACCGTGTCGATCGGCGGCTTGCAGTTCGACATTCTGCACTGCCCCGGCCATTCGCCCGGCAGCGTGGCGTTCTTCAACAAGGAATTACGTTTTGCCCATGTCGGCGACGTCCTGTTCGCAGGCTCCGTCGGCCGCACCGACCTGCCCGGCGGCAGTCACGCCACGCTGATCAGCTCGATCAAGACCAAGCTGTTGCCGCTCGGCGACGATGTCGGCTTCATTTGCGGCCATGGCGCCGGCTCGAGCATCGGCCAGGAGCGGATGACCAATCCGTTCATCACCGGCGAGATGTAAGCTCTATTCAGCGATGCAGCGGCGTCGCCACAAACAGAGCTGTCATCCCGGACAAGCGTAAGCGCAGATCCGGGACGACGCGTGAGGGCTGAGCTACTTCATCAACCCCGCGGCGGTGAGCGCGCGCGTGATGATCTGGCCGAGGTCGAAGCCGCGGGCGTCCTCGCGCTTCGGCTCAGCCGGCGGTTCGGCGACCGCGTCGCGGATCGAGCGGGCCAGATGCGGCGCTGGCGTCAGCGCCGGCTTCGGCGCTCCAGGCTTTGCCTCCGCCTTCTTCTTCGCCGCGTCCGGAATCCAGCCGGTCAGGCCGAAGAACTTTGCGATGTGGTAGGACGAGGAGATGCCGGCCTCGATCAGGAACGCGCCTTCGACGCCATAGCGCTGGTCGTTGTCGGCTAGCCCGAGCGGCGTGCCGTGCGCCATGTCGGTGATGGCGTAGGACTCGACAAGCGTCTCACCGTCCTTGTTCCACCAGGCCTGGCGCGGATAGCCGTCGACATTGGTCTCGGCCATCGGCACGTCAGGCAGGTCGTGCAGGTCGAGCCACTGCTTGACGATCTCGTTGGCATTGCCGGGATTGACGGTGCGGTCGGCACTGCCGTGCCACACCGACATCTTCGGCCAGGGGCCGCGATAATCGGAAGCGTTGCGCACGAGATCGCCGAGCTCGCGCGCGGGACGCGCCGGCGAATGGAACATGCCGTCCAGCGCCTCGCGCAAATTCGAGGCGATGCCATAGGGCAGGCCTGCGATCACCGCGCCGGCCGCGAAGACTTCCGGATAGGTCGCGAGCATCACGGACGTCATGCCGCCGCCGGCGGAGAGGCCGGTGATGAAGACGCGCCTGGGATCGATGCGGTGCGTCTTGACCATATGCGCGATCATCTCGCGGATCGAGCGCGCCTCGCCGCTGTCGCGCGCAGTGTCTTCCGGATTGAACCAGTTGAAGCAGGTGTTGCCGTTGTTGACGCGCTGCTGCTCGGGCATCAGCAGCGCGAAGCCGTAGTGCCGTGCGAGCGTCGACCAGCCCGCGCCGAGATCGTAAGCCGCTGCGGTCTGTCCGCAGCCATGCAGCACGACGACGAGCGCGCGCGGCATCTGCAACTGCGCCGGCGCGAACGCGAACATGCGAAGATTGCCGGGATTGTCACCGAAGTCCGCAACCTCTTGCAATGGACCGGGCGCATCCGCGCTGCGGCCGAAGTCGGCAAAGCGCAGACCATCCACCTTCGGCAGGCGTCTCAAGAGATCGATATTTCTGGCAAGCGACACGGCAACTCCTGGCAGGCGACGTTCAACGTCCACCCAAACCAGATAGTTGCTGCACTGCAAAATGAAAAGTGTGTGTGCTGTCAATTACCAGAAATTCACGGAGAAACCGCACGCATTAACCGCAATGCCTCAACTTCGTGCAGATGCGCGGCGCATCCACGCCAGAAATGCGGCGCAGATCATTATTAATGTCACAAACAGCGCGAGCGAGACGAGAAATCCTGCGCGCGGTGATTGCAGAGCTTCGAGGGCGAAGAACAATGCGCCGATTGCGGCCACTCCGGCCGCATTTCCGATCTGCGCAATGGTGCCGTACATGCCGGACGCCGAGCCTGCGGCGACGGGCTTCACGGTGGAAAGCACCGCGCCGGACAGCGGCGCCATCACCAGGCCCTGACCGTAGCCGAAGATGATCATGGTGAGCGCAAGCCCGATCGGCGTCGGCGCATCGAGATCGACTACAACAAGCGCGAGCGCGGCGAGGCCCGCGATCTGAAGCGCGCAGCCCTCGATCAACACCTTGGTGCCGCGATGGCGCGCCCGCACACCGCTGTGACGCGAGGCCACGATGAAGGCGAACGCGAGCGGAATGAAGGCCATGCCGGCTTCGAGCGGCGGGATCTTCAGGCCGCGCTGCATGAACAGCGTCATGACGAGATAGAACGAGAGATTGGCGACGAAGAAAAAGAAGGCCGCGCCGAGGCCGCGCAGGAACGCCGCATCCGCCAGCAGCGTGAGATCGATCAGCGGCATGCCGCCGGCGCGCCCGACTGCGTGCTCGAGCTTCAGGAATAGCGCGAGGATCACCCCGCCGATCGCCATCGCCGCCCACAGCCACGGCGCCCAGCCGACGTCGTGGCCGAACAGCAGCGGACCGATCAGGCACAACAACCCTGCGAACAGCACAACACTGCCCTTGATGTCGAGCTTCGTACCGGCCCGGCGAGGCACCGACGGCATGATGCGCCAGGCAGCACCGGCGATGACGAGGCCGCTGGGAACGTTGACGAAGAACACCGAGCGCCAGCCGGTGCCGGCGAGATCGAGCGTGACGAGAAGCCCGCCGAGCAGGAAGCCCGCGGCGCCCGCAAGCCCGAGCACAATGCCGTAGACGGCAAAGGCGCGGTTGCGCTGGCCGTCGGTGAACAACAGATGCAGCGTCGCCAGCACCTGCGGCACCATCAGCGCGGCGGTGGCGCCCTGCGCCAGCCGCGCGATGATCAGCTCCGCGCCTGATTGCGCCAGCCCGCACCACAGCGAGGTCAGGGTGAAGCCGAGCACGCCGGCCAGGAATACGTTCTTGGTCCCGTGGATGTCGCCGAGCCTGCCGCCGGTGACGACCAGCGTGGCATAGGCGATCAGATAGATCGCGATGACGGATTCGATCTGCGCTGGCGTCGCGTGCAGATCGACGGCGATGGTCGGAATGGCGACGTTCACGATGAAGGCGTCGACGCCGAACATGAACTGGGCGGCGACGACGATGCCGAGCACCCACCAGCGGCGCGACGAATCGATCTGCTTTGTGACGGTTTGATGCATCGGCGCGCGGCCCTTCCGGAATTTATTTGCGCGCGATGCTCGCAGATCGGCGTCATCGGCGCGATTACCTCCGAGGTAGGACTTGCCGCCTTCTTGCCGCCTTGGCCCGATTGCTGCATGTCGGTTCCCGCTGGTCTCGCGGGGTTCGGAAGTCTTCCGATGTACGACTACGACATGGTGGTGATCGGCTCGGGCCCGTCGGGGCGCCGGGCCGCAGTGCAATGCGCCAAGCTCGGCAAGGCGGTGCTGGTGGTGGAGAAGGGCCGGCGGGTCGGCGGCGTCTCCGTCCACACCGGCACCATTCCCTCCAAAACCCTGCGCGAGACCGTGCTCAATCTGTCCGGCTGGCGCGAGCGTGGCTTCTACGGCCGCTCCTACCGGGTGAAGCAGGACATCGCGGCAAGCGATTTGATGACGCGGCTGCAGAAAACCCTCGATCACGAGGTCGAGGTTCTCGAGCATCAACCTCGAGACCGCCGGCATCGCCGTCGATCAACGCGGGCGCATCACGGTCGATCCCGTGACATTGCAGACCAGCGTGCCCCACATCTACGCGGCCGGTGACGTGATCGGCTTTCCGAGCCTCGCCTCGACCTCGATGGAGCAGGGCCGCGTCGCCGCCTGTCACGCGCTCGGCATGGAGCCCCTGGCGCCGCCGGAGTTCTTTCCCGACGGCATCTATTCGGTGCCGGAGATCTCGACCGCCGGCCTCACCGAAGAAGAGGTGCGCACGCGCGGCATTCCCTACGAGGTCGGCATCGCCCGCTTCCGCGAGACCTCGCGCGGCCACATCATGGGGCTGAACAGCGGCATGATGAAGATGATCTTCTCGACCAAGACGCGCCGCCTGCTCGGCGTGCACATCCTCGGCGAAGGCGCTACCGAGTTGATCCATATCGGCCAGGCCGTGCTCAACCTCAAAGGCGGCATCGACTATTTCATCCAGAACACGTTCAACTACCCGACACTGGCGGAGGCGTACAAGATCGCCGGCCTGGATGCGTGGAACAGGATGACGCGGTGATCTTCCTTCGCCTCTCCCCGCTTGCGGGGAGAGGCCGGAATTCAAACGCAGTTTGAATTCCGGGTGAGGGGGAGTCTCCGCGAGTCGACTGTCCATTGGAACGACGCCCCCTCGACACGTCATTGCTTCGCTGCGCTCGCAATGACGGCGTGAGGCATCTCGAAACCCCACTGCCTCCGTCCCCGCGGAGACTCCCCCTCACCCCGACCCTCTCCCCGCAAGCGGGGAGAGGGAGAAGATGAGCGCATGCCTGCATTCCGCCGCGCGGGACATCGCGCGATTGCGTTCGCGCCATCGGGCACGTAGCCTCACCGTCTCAACAAACAAAAAATCCAGCCGGAGAGAACGCCATGGCGCGCCTGAAGTTCGGAGCCTTCCTTGCCCCGCATCACCCGATCGGGGAGCATCCGATGCTCCAGTTCCGGCGCGACCTCGACCTGGTCGAGCAGCTCGACGCGCTCGGTTATGACGAGTTCTGGTGCGGCGAGCACCATTCCTCCGGCTGGGAGATGATCGCCTCGCCCGAGATGTTTTTGGCCGCGGCCGGCGAGCGCACCAAGCGGATCAGGCTCGGTACCGGCGTGGTGTCGCTGCCCTATCACCATCCCTTCAACGTCGCCCAGCGCATGGTGCAGCTCGATCACATGACCGGCGGCCGCGCCATCTTCGGCTCCGGTCCCGGTGCGCTCGCCTCCGACGCGCACACGCTCGGCATCGACCCGATGACGCAGCGCGACCGCCAGGACGAGGCGATCGGCGTGATCCGCCGCCTGTTCAACGGCGAGCGCGTCACCGCCAGGAGCGACTGGTTCACCATGAACGATGCCGCGCTCCAGCTCCTGCCCTTGCAGGAGGAAATGCCGTTCGTGGTCGCCTCGCAGATCTCGCCCTCCGGCATGACGCTCGCCGGCAAATACGGCATCGGCATCATCTCGCTGGGCTCGATGACGACACAGGGCCTGATGTCGCTCCAGCAGCAATGGCAGTTCGCCGAGGATGCCGCCAGGAAGCACGGCACGACGGTGAATCGCGCCGACTGGCGCGTGCTCCTGACCTGGCACGTCGCCGAGACCCGCGAGCAGGCCCGCCGCGAGGCCGGCGCCGGCCTGATGCGCTGGCACAACGAATATAATGTCGGCACGCTGCAGCGGCCGGGCCTCACCGCGTTCACCTCGCCCGACGAAGCCGTGGACAAGACCGCCTTCGTCGAGGGCGCCGCCTCCGTCATCGGCACGCCCGACGACCTCGTGAAAATGATCAAGAACGTGATGCAGGTCTCCGGCGGCGTCGGCGCCGTGATCGGCTTCGTGCACGACTGGGCCAACCCGGAGAACACGCGCCGGAGCTGGGACCTGGTCGCGCGCTATGTCGTGCCGGAGATCAACGGCTATATCGATGGCCTCCGCAAGTCGCAAAAATTCGTGATCGAGAACCGCGCGATCTTCGAACGCGCGGGCCAGGCCGTGATGGCCAAGATCATGGAGAACGAGAAGGCTGCCGAAGCGCTGAAGGTCACCGGACCCGGCCGCGTCGCCATTCCCGCCGTCAACGCCCCGGATCTGCAGAAGGAAGCGGCGAAGCGGTAGGGCTCGTTGGCGTTACACGTGTAACCACGATGTCAAGCAAGCGATATCGCCCTGTGCTATGCTGCCCCGGTCAGCTGGCGCAGGCCGCAATAAAGTTGCGGTCGCGCGATGTCCGTTCGGTCAGCCAACCGGAGCACTCGTCATGTCGATGCAGAATGTGGCCGCCCCTGCGCTTCAGTTCACCGCCCCCAGGCGTAACGAGCTGACGCACATCCCGGGCGACGAGGGCTGGCCGGTCATCGGCAAGACCTTCCAGGTGCTGGCCGACCCCAAGGGGCATATCGAGGCGAACGGCGCCAAATACGGCCCGGTCTACCGCACCCATGTCTTCGGCGAGACCAATGTCGTGCTGCTCGGACCCGAAGCCAACGAGCTCGTGATGTTCGACCAGCAAAAACTGTTCTCGTCGACGCACGGCTGGAACAAGGTGCTCGGCCTGCTGTTTCCGCGCGGATTGATGCTGCTCGATTTCGACGAGCACCGGCTGCACCGCAAGGCGCTGTCGGTCGCGTTCAAGTCCGGACCGATGAAATCCTATCTCAGCGACCTCGACCGCGGCATTTCCGCGCGCGTCGCGCAGTGGAAGGCCAAGCCCGGCGAGATGCAGCTCTATCCGGCGATGAAGCAGCTCACGCTCGATCTCGCCGCCGCGTCCTTTCTCGGCGCCGATATCGGGCCGGAGGTCGACGAGATCAACCGCGCCTTCGTCGACATGGTCGCGGCCGCCGTCGCGCCGATCCGCCGTCCCCTGCCCGGCACGCAGATGGCGCGCGGTGTCGCGGGCCGCAAGCGCATCGTCGCCTATTTCCGCCAGCAGATTCCGCTCCGCCGCGGCAATCACGGCGGCGATGATCTGTTCTCGCAGCTCTGCCGGGCCACCCATGAGGACGGTGCGCTGCTGTCGGAGCAGGACATCATCGACCACATGAGCTTTTTGATGATGGCGGCGCACGACACGCTGACCTCGTCGCTCACCTCCTTCATCGGCGAGCTCGCCGCAAACCCGGACTGGCAGGACAGGCTGCGCGCCGAGGTTCTGGCGCTCGGGCTCGCCCCGGGCGCGCCAAGCAGCTTCGACGATCTCGAGAAGATGCCGCTGTCCGAAATGGCGTTCAAGGAAGCGCTGCGGATCAAGCCGCCGGTGCCGTCGATGCCGCGCCGCGCGATGCGCGACTTCACCTTCAAGGGTTTCAGGATTCCCGCCGGCACCGCGGTCGGCGTCAATCCGCTCTATACGCATCACATGAAGGACATCTGGCCGGAGCCGGACCGCTTCGATCCGCTGCGCTTCACCGAGGAGGCCCAGCGCAACCGCCACCGCTTCGCCTGGGTGCCGTTCGGCGGCGGTGCGCATATGTGCCTCGGCCTGCACTTCGCCTACATGCAGGCCAAATGCTTTGCCCGGCACTTCCTGCAGAACATCGAGGTGTCGCTGGCGCCGGGCTACAAGCCGGACTGGCAGATGTGGCCGATCCCGAAGCCGCGGGACGGGTTGAAGGTGCGGGTGAAGGCGGTGTGATGACAAACACCGTCATTCCGGGGCGCACGAAGTGCGAACCCGGAATCTCGAGATTCCGGGTTCGCACTTCGTGCGCCCCGGAATGACAGCAAATAGCTGGGCCGCCTTACGCCCCCTGATCGAACGCCTTGCGTAGCGCCACATACCCCTGCTGCTGCTGGCTCCAGTTGCGGCCGCCGGTGATGGCGCCGTCGATGACGAGGTCGTGGCCGTTGATGAAGCTGGATTCGTCGCTCGCCAGGAACACCGCGGCATGGGCGATGTCGTCGGGAATGCCGGCGCGCGGGATCGGCTGGGCGGTCTTGTAGACTTCGCGCATCACCGCCGGCGTCTTCTCCGCGGCGTCGGTCGCCAGCCCAAGCGCCTTGCCGAAAATGCCGGTCGCGATCGCGCCGGGCGAGATCGAGTTGACGCGGACGTTGGATTCGCCGAGCTCCATCGCCACGCATTTGGTGAGATGGATCACCGCCGCCTTGGCCGCGCCGTAAACCACCGACGAGGAGAAGCCGGCGAGCCGGCCAGCGATGCTGCCATTGTTGATGATGCTGCCGGACCCCTGCTTCTTCATGTAGGGCGCGGCGTGCTTCATGCCGAGCATGACGCTGCGCACCAGCGTCGCCATCGCCGCGTCGAAGCGCTCGACCTCGAGGCCCTCAATGCCGCCGGTCTGCGCCGGCCCGCCGGCATTGTTGAACAGGCAATCGATCCGGCCGAATTTGTCTACCGCGAGCGCGATCAGCGCCTGCATCTGCGCTTCGACCGTCACATCGGTCTGGCGGAAGATGCAATTGGCCCCGAGCTGCTTCGCCAGCGCCTCGCCTTCCGGTAGGCGCCGCCCCGCGATCACAATTTTGGCACCTTCGGCAACGAAGACTTCAGCGGTCCGCAATCCGATCCCGCTCGTCGCACCCGTAATCACCGCGACCTTTCCGTCCAGCCTGCCCATGGAATGTCCCTGTTTTCGAACCTCTTGACGCCAAATGGCGGATACCGATCGACGACGGCGCCGCGACAGTCGGCACCGCGACGGTCACTATTCCTGCCGGCTCCCGACAAGGCAAGCTTTGCTTGCGCTGGCGAGATGCGTAACATTCGCAACGAACGCACCTCGCAACCGGGCGGCGCATGGAGAAGCTGATCGACGAATTCCGCAAGGGCTGGCAGGGCGCGGCACCTCCGTCGCTCGGCTTGAGCATTGCCTTTGCGGTGGCCTGCCTGCTCGTTGCGACGCTGGCGCGCTGGGGCCTCGCGCAAGTGCGGCCCGACGTCTACTTCACCCCGTACTTTCCGGCCGTGTTCTTTGCCGCCGCGTTCGGAGGCTTCCGGATCGGCATCGTGACGGCGATCGTCGGCGGCGTGCTCGGCGTCGTCGTGAATTTCAGCGATGCGCTTGCCGATCGCGCGCGTTTTGCCCTGCTGGCGCTCTACTGGGCCGTGAGCGCGCTGACCATCTGGGGCGTCGAGCACTACCGCACCATGCTGGCGGAGCAGCGCCGGATCTCCAAGCGCCTGATCGAGGAAGAAGACTATCGCAAGCTGCTGGTCGACGAGCTCCAGCACCGGCTGAAGAACAAGCTCTCGACAGTGCACGCCGTGATTCACCAGGTGCTGCATGACCAGCCGCAGGTCTGGGCCCGGGTCGATCCGCGGCTGCGATCGCTGGCCGCAACCGACGATCTGATCTCGCGGATCGACAAGGCCGGCTGCGACATCCGCGATCTCCTGATCTCGGAGCTCGGCCCCTACGGCCACGTCCGCTTCACCCTCAACGGCGACCGGCTGTTCCTGCCGGCGAAGCTCGCGGTCACGCTGTCATTGATGTTTCACGAGCTCGCTACCAATGCAGGCAAATACGGCGCATTCTCTGCGCCGCGCGGTCTGCTGCAGGTGTCGTGGACCGTCAGCGACGATCGCCTGACCATCACCTGGGACGAGACCGAGGGGCCAACCGTGGACAAGGTGTCCGAGCCTGGCTTCGGCACCAAGCTGCTGAAATCGGCGCTTTCCGCCTTCGATGGCAGGACCGAGATCTCGTATCTGAAGACCGGGCTGCATTGCATCATGCAATGCCGCATCCCCCAAGGCGAAAGCCGCTAAAGCGAAAGCAGACCCGCGCGCTCCGCTCGCGATTTCGCTGGGCGCATTGACCCTCTGTTAATGACGATCGGCGCGCGTGCCGCATCGCCGCAAGACACCACCGTATTTCTCCGGACCCCTTAACCAAACTTAAGAGGGAACCACGCAAGATCGCGTCCATTGCAAAGGCGCGCTGAAACAACAAGATTCATGACTTCTATGAACGACAACAGATATTCCGGCGCGAGCGAAGCCGAACTCGGATTCCTCAAGGAAATCGTTAGAATGCTGCCGGCCGGCCTGACCGTTCAGGACGCCCATGGCGAGCTTCTGCTGGTTAACGATGCCGCAGCGGCGCAGCTCGGCATGGACGGCAGCCGTCCCTCGCCCGATCTGACGCCGCGCCGGGAAGCCTGCCGCCGGGCGCTGAGCGCCGGCCAGGCGGTCGTCACCGAGGAAGCCCTGCACGACGGCGCGGCGCGCCAGGTGCTGCTCACGACCCATCGCCCCGTTCGCCTCGCCGGACGAGAGCTCCTGATCTCCGCCTCCTCCGACATCACCGAGCAGAAGAATTTCGAGGACCAGCTGTTCCGCTCGGCCTATTTCGACGAGCTGACCGGCCTGCCCTCGCGGCGCGTGATCGAGCACCGCGCCAACAACCTGCTCGCGCGCGATGGCGGCGAGCGCTTCGCGCTCGCCTTTCTCGACGTCGACAATTTCAAGCACATCAACGACTATTACGGCCACGCCGTCGGCGACGCGCTGCTGGTCGAGCTGGCGAAGCGGCTCGGGCGCGACCTGCGCGATTCCGACATGCTGTCGCGCATCTCGGGCGACGAATTCCTGCTGCTGCTCTCCCCGATCCAGGGCCAGGAGGAAGTCGCCGAATTCATGCAAGCGACGCTGGAGCGGCTGACCGCGCCGTTCTTCATCGACCATTCGGAGGTCTTCGCCTCGACCTCGGTCGGCATCAGCATCTATCCCGATCACGGAAGCAGCTTCGAGATGCTGCGTCAGAACGCCGACATCGCGATGTACCGCATCAAGAACGACGGCAAGGGATCGGCCGCCTTCTTCGACGCCAGCATGGAGCGCGAGGCGCTGGCGCGCACCAAGATCGAGCAGTCGCTGCGGCTCGCCATCCTGGAGAAGCGCTTCTGCTGCGCGTTCCAGTCCAAGGTCGACATCCGCACGCAGGCCGTGAAGGGCATCGAGGCCCTGGTGCGGCTGCGCGACGACGAAGGCGTGATCCAGGCGCCGGGCTCGTTCATCAACCTTGCCGGCGAGCTCGGACTGATCGACGAGCTGACCCATCTCGTGCTCGCCGAGATCGTCAAGTCGATCGACCTGATCAACGACACGTTCGGCGCGGACGCCTCCATCAGCATCAACGTCGCCGCCAGGCAGGCCGGCAATCCCGAGTTCATGCGCAGCTTCGCGCAGGCGCTGGACAACACCGGCTTTCCCCAACGCTTCATGATCGAGCTGACGGAAGAGGCCTTCGTCGCCAAAAGCCATTTCCAGTCGGAAATCCTGCCGATGTTCCGCAAGCTCGGCGTCGGCATCTCGATCGACGATTTCGGCACCGGTTATTCCTCGCTCTCGGCGCTCGCCGACATCACGGCCGACGAGATCAAGATCGACCGCTCCTTCATCACCGACATCCATAAGCGGCCGCGCAGCCAGGGCATCCTGCGCGCGATCGAATCCTTGAGCGAAGCGCTCGGCATGACCGTGATCGCCGAGGGCCTCGAATCCTACGAGGAGCTCGCCTACCTGCAGGCCGCGACCAAGATCCGCTACGCGCAGGGCTATTATTTCTCGCGGCCGATCTTCCTGGAGGAGCTGAAGCTCGCAACACCCGTCGCCAGCGAGTCCCGCGCCAGCGTGGCCAGCCGCCCGATGCAGCAGAACCGACACGGCTATTCGCGGGCGGGCGGGTATCGGCGGTAGGGCGACAGCGGCGCAACAAACACCGCCGTCGTCCTGGCGAAGGCCAGGACCCATTACCCCAGGCAGGTGCCGTGGCGCGGGATGGTGACCACGAGTCTTCGCCAAACAGCTTCCTGGGGTAATGGGTCCTGGATCGGCGCTCGCTTTGCTCGCTTGTCCAGGACGACGACCGAGAATGGGTCGCGAAGCCAGCGCCAATTCTCCCCTTTGAAATTGCTGCCCTTTTGGTAATAAACAGGCGGGCTTCCCGCGAGGCACGCCATGTCCGGTCCCTCTTCCGTCGTCAGCGATCCCGCCTATATCCGCGCACGCGCCATGGAGACGCTGTTCGAGCGGCTGGAGCATCTGTGCGAGGGCGCCATCGCGATCGATCGCAGCGGACGCGTGGTGTATGTCAACGAAAAATACGTCACTGCGATGGGCCTCTCGCACGAATCCGAGGCGCTCGGCCGCCCGATCGAGGAGGTCATCCCCAACAGCCTGATGCGCAGGGTCGTGGAAACGGGTGAACCGATCATCCTCGACATCATGGAGCTCGGCGGCGAGCAACTCGTCGTAACCCGCATGCCGATCGAGGACGAGAAGGGGAATATCATCGGCGCGATCGGCTTCGTGCTTTACGACCGCCTCGAGGGCCTGAAGCCGCTGCTCGGTCGCGTCGCCCAGCTCGAAAACGATCTGCGGCTGGCGCGGCGGCAATTGTCGCATGCGCGCGCCGCCCGGTTCACTTTCGACGACTATGTCGGTGCAACCGCCGGCATCGCACAGGCCAAGGAGCTTGCAGCGCGCGCCGCGCGCCAGAGCGTCACCGTTCTGCTCACCGGAGAGACCGGCACCGGCAAGGAGATGCTGGCGCAGGCCATCCACAACGCCTCCGCCCGCGCCGAAAAGCCGTTCGTCAGCGTCAACGTCGCGGCGATCCCGGATACGCTGATCGAATCGGAGTTCTTCGGCGCCGCGCCGGGCGCCTATACCGGCGCGGACCGCAAGGGTCGCGACGGAAAATTCCGGATCGCCGACGGGGGCACGCTGTTTCTCGACGAGATCGGCGAGATGCCGCTGCAATTGCAGGCCAAGCTGCTGCGCGTGCTGCAGGAGCGCGAGATCGAGCCACTCGGCTCCGACAAGGTCACCAGGGTCGACGTGCGCGTGATTGCGGCCACCAATGTCGACCTGCACAAGCGGGTCAGCGAGGGGACATTCCGGGCGGATCTCTACTACCGGCTGAACGTGCTCTCGATCGAGCTGCCGCCCCTGCGCCACTGCCTGGACGACCTGCCCGAGATCTGCGGACGGCTGCTCGAAGACATCAGCGCATCCGGCGACTACCTCAATGCCAGGATCACGCCGAGCGGTCTGGCTGCGCTTGCGCGCTATGGCTGGCCCGGCAATGTCCGCGAACTGCGCAACATCCTGGAACGCGCGCTGATCCTGAGCGATTCGGGACGCCTCACCAGCGACGATTTCGATCGCATTCTCCCCGTCGGCGCGGAGACGGTGCCCACGGCACCATCGCGGCCGGCCGGCCTCGTCCTGCCCTATGCGGAAGCCGAGGCCGAGTTCGAGAAGCACACGCTGGAACAGGCGCTCGCCGCCAGCAACGGCCAGATCTCGGAGGCCGCCAAGATGCTCCAGATCTCGCGCGCGACCTTCTACAAGAAGCTCGCCAAGTTCGGCCTCGCCTCGGGAGCCGCATCCGTCTGAGTTGCGAGACATCGCGTGTCCGGAGTCTCGGACTCCAGACACGGCGCGCTGCCGCTCTGTCCCGGGGCGGGCGCTGAAACTGCTGGGTTTTCAGCCATTCTGCGCAAACCTGCGGCATCTGGCGCGGAGCTTGCTCTTCGCCCTGCACAATGACGCATGCTGCACATGCGCATTCGCAACCAGGGAGGACGCAAGATGAGTGAAGCGATCTCAGTCCATCAGCTTGAGGCGAGACAGCCCTCGCACGTGACCGTCGCCACCGCGAGCCTGATCGGCACAGCCATCGAGTGGTACGACTTCTTCCTTTACGGCACCGCCGCGGCGCTGATCTTCAACAAGCTGTTCTTCCCGACCTTCGACCCCATGATGGGAACGCTGCTGGCGTTCGCGACCTACGCGCTCGGCTTCATCGCGCGTCCGCTTGGCGGCGTCGTGTTCGGCCACTACGGCGACAAGATCGGCCGCAAGACCATGCTCTATCTGACCCTGCTGATCATGGGCGCGGCGACCGCCGCGATCGGCTTCCTGCCGACCTACGAGACCGCCGGCATCTGGGCCGCGGTCCTGCTGGTGACCTGCCGGCTGATCCAGGGCTTTGGCCTCGGCGGCGAATGGGGCGGCGCGGTGCTGATGGCGGTCGAGCATGCGCCCGCGGACAAGAAGGGATTCTACGGCAGCTGGCCGCAACTCGGGGCGCCGCTCGGTCTCGTGCTCGGCACGCTGGTGTTCTCGGTGGTGTCCGCGATGCTGACCGACGCACAGCTTCTTTCCTGGGGCTGGCGCATCCCGTTCCTGTTCTCGATCGCGCTGGTGCTCGTGGGCCTGTGGATTCGCTTCACCATCGCGGAATCGCCGGAGTTCCAGAAGGTCAAGGACACCAAGCAAGAGGTCAAGATGCCGATCCTCGAGGCGATCCGGATGTATCCCAAGAACATCCTGCTCGCGATGGGCGCGCGCTTTGCCGAAAACGGCTTCTTCTACATCTACGCGACCTTCGTGCTCGCCTATGCGACGCAATCGCTCGGCATGAACAAGCAGGACATGCTCAACGGCGTGCTGATCGGCGCGGCGATCGAGACCTTCACCATTCCCGCCTTCGGCGCGCTCTCCGACCGGCTCGGGCGGCGGCCGATCTACATCTTCGGCGCGGTGTTCTCGGCGCTGATGTCGTTCCCGCTGTTCATGCTGCTTTCGACCAAGAACCCGCAATATGCCTGGATCGCGATCGTGCTCGGCCTCGCCGTCGGTCACGCCGCGATGTACGGCCCGCAGGCGAGCTTCCTGTCGGAGCTGTTCGGCACCAAGGTGCGCTATAGCGGCGTCTCGCTCGGCTACAACCTCGCCTCGATCTTCGCCGGCGCATTGTCGCCGCTGATCGCGACGGGATTGATGACGGCGTACGCGCCGGCAACCTGGCCGATCTCGCTCTACATGATCGCGCTGGCGATCATCACCGTCGTGTCGGTCTATTTCGCCACCGAAACACGCAAGATAGTGCAGTCCTGAACGTCCTGACGATACCTCTTGTCGCGAGGAGCAGCCTGTTCCGGGCCTGCTCCCCGCGCTAGGATCGACGCACAGCAACGACGGCATACCGTCCAGGGATCGGGAGGAACGCCGTGAGCCATCATCCAGCTCTGCCCTATCTGCGCAATTCCGAGAAAGGCAAGGTCGTCACGGCGGCCGAAGCGGTCATGCTGATCCGCGACGGCGACACCGTCGCGACCGGCGGCTTCGTCGGCATCGGCTTTGCCGAGGAGATCGCGATCGCACTGGAGGAGCTCTATCTCTCACACGAGGGCGATGCGCCCTACACGCAGGGCAAGCCGCGCAATCTGACGCTCGTCTACGCGGCCGGCCAGGGCGACGGCAAGCATCGCGGCCTCAATCATTTCGCGCATGAAGGCCTGGTCCGGCGCGTGATCGGCGGGCACTGGGGCCTTGCCCCGAAGCTCCAGCAGCTTGCGATCGCCAATCAGATCGAGGCCTATAACCTGCCGCAGGGCGTCATCACGCATCTGTTCCGCGACATCGCCGCGCGCCGGCCCGGCCACATCACCCGCGTCGGCATGGGCACCTTCGTCGACCCCCGCAATGGCGGCGGCAAGCTGAATGCGCGCACCACCGAGGACATGGTGGAGCTGATCAAGATCGGCGGCGAAGAATGCCTGCTCTACAGGACGTTTCCGATTCAAGTCGGGATCATCCGCGCCACGACGGGCGATCCCGACGGCAATCTCACCATGGAGAAGGAGGCGCTGACGCTGGAGGCGCTCGCGATCGCCATGGCGGCGCATAATTCCGGCGGCATCGTCATCGCCCAGGTCGAGCGCGTTGCCGAGAGCGGCAGCCTCAATCCGCGCCAGGTCAAGATTCCCGGCATCCTCGTCGATTGCGTCGTCGTGGCGAGACCTGAGAACCACTGGCAGACCTTCGGCACGCAATACAATGCGGCCTTCTCGAGCGAGATCCGGGTCCGCGCCGCCTCCCTGCCCGTGATGCCGGTCAGCGAGCGCAAGATCATCGCCCGGCGCGCCGCGCTCGAGCTCAAGGCCAATAGCGTGGTCAATCTCGGCATCGGCATGCCCGAAGGGATCGCTTCGGTCGCAAATGAAGAGCGGATCATCGATCTCATCACGCTGACGGCGGAGCCCGGCGTGATCGGCGGCATCCCGGCGAGCGGGATCGATTTCGGCGCGGCGATCAACACCCAGGCGGTGATCGATCAGCCGTATCAATTCGACTTCTACGACGGTGGCGGCCTGGATGCCGCCTTCCTCGGGCTCGCCCAGGTCGACCGCGCCGGCAACCTCAACGTCAGCAAGTTCGGGCCGAAGCTCGCGGGCGCCGGCGGCTTCATCAACATCAGCCAGAACGCCAAGGAGGTCGTCTTCGTCGGCACGTTCGGCGCCGGCAAGCAGCGCATTGCGGTGAACGACGGAAAGCTCGCCATCCTCGACGAGGCGAGGTCTCGTAAATTCGTCGACAGCGTCGAGCACGTCACCTTCAGCGGCCCCTTCGCCGCGACACGGGGGCAGCGCGTGCTCTATGTCACCGAACGCTGCGTCTTCGCGTTGCGGCCCGACGGGCTCGAGCTCATGGAAATAGCGCCCGGCATCGACATCGAGCGCGACATCCTGCGCCTGATGGATTTCAAGCCATTGATCCCGCGCGACCCTATCCTGATGGACACCCGCATCTTCCGCGACGGCCCCATGGACCTGCGCGAGCGACTGCTGACCATTCCGCTCGACCAGCGCTTCACGCTCGACGAGCAGCAGAACCTGTTCTTCGTCAACCTGGAACGCTATCCGCTGCGCAGCAAGGCCGAGATCGATGCGATCGCGGCGCTCGTCGAGGCGAAGCTCGCCCCGCTCGGCCGCCGGGTCTACGCCATCGTCAACTACGACAACTTCTCGATCCTGCCGGAGCTGATGGACGACTATTCGGCCATGGTGCGCAGCCTCGTCGACCGCTTCTATTCCGGCGTGTCGCGCTACACCACGTCCGGCTTCCTGCGCATCAAGCTCGGCGAAGCCCTGGAGAAGCGCGGCGTCGCGCCGCACATCTTCGAGAGCGCGGAAGAGGCACAGTCGTACTGGCGGCAGATCGAGTCTGCCGGCAGACCCGCCGCATCAGGCGACACGCGCGTGACACGGCAGGCCTAAAAATGATGCATGCTCATGTGCCGGCGCAGTCCGCCGGAAGGATGAATTGCAATGTTCGTAACGTTGTGCAACTCGCTGTTACCGAGAAACTTTGAATCAGGAGGGACCATCGTGCGTCGATCACTCATCATAACAACAACCATCCTCGCCCTCGCCGCGGGCACCTCCGCTCGGGCCGACGACCTCAAGGTCGCGCTGATCTACGGCAAGACCGGTCCGCTCGAGGCCTACGCCAAGCAGACCGAGACCGGCCTGCAGATGGGTTTTGAATACGCCACCAAGGGCACCATGACGCTCGACGGCCGCAAGATCGTCGTCATCACCAAGGACGACCAGGGCAAGCCCGATCTCTCCAAGGCCGCGCTCGCGGAAGCCTATCAGGACGACAAGGCCGATATCGCGATCGGCACGACATCGTCGGCCGCAGCGCTTGCCATTCTCCCGGTCGCCGAGGAGAACAAGAAGATCTTGATCGTCGAGCCGGCGGTCGCGGACCAGATTACCGGCGAGAAGTGGAATCGCTACATCTTCCGCACCGCGCGCAACTCCTCGCAGGACGCGATCTCGAATGCGGTCGCGATCGGCAAGCAGGGCGTCACCGTTGCAACGCTGGCGCAGGACTATGCCTTCGGCCGCGACGGCGTCGCCACCTTCAAGGAGGCACTCGCCAAGACCGGCGCGACGCTCGCCGCCGAAGAATATGCCCCGACCTCGACCACCGACTTCACCGCGGTCGGCCAGCGCCTGTTCGACGCGCTGAAGGACAAGCCGGGCCGCAAGGTGATCTGGGTGATCTGGGCCGGCGCCGGCAATCCGCTGGCCAAGCTCCAGGACATGGATCCGAAGCGCTACGGCATCGAGCTCTCCACCGGCGGCAACATCCTGCCGGCACTCGCCGCCTATAAGGGCCTGCCCGGCATGGAAGGCGCCACCTACTACTTCTACGAGATCCCGAAGAACCCGGTGAACGACTGGCTGGTCGCCGAGCACCAGAAGCGCTTCAACGCGCCGCCGGACTTCTTCACCGCGGGCGGCTTCGCCGCCGCGATGTCCGTCGTCGCCGCCGTCACCAAGGCGAAGTCGACCGACACCGAGAAGCTGATCACGGCGATGGAAGGCCTGGAGTTCGACACGCCGAAGGGCAAGATGGTGTTCCGGAAAGACGACCATCAGGCGCTCCAGAGCATGTATCACTTCAAGGTCAAGGTCGATCCGAACGTCGCCTGGGCCGTGCTCGAGCCGGTGCGCGAGCTGAAGATCGAAGACATGGACGTTCCCGTCCGCAACAAGCGCTGAGCTTTCTTGCTTCACCTCCCCCGCTTGCGGGGGAGGCCGGGTGGGGGCTCTTCTCGCTCGGGGGTTCTCGATTGCTGAGACACCCTCTCCCCAACCCTCCCCCGCAAGCGGGGGAGGGAGCGCAGCGTGATCGCGGATACATCTCCATTTTATTCGCCAAACTCGGTCGAAACATCGAATGACGCTCTCTCTCGAAACCCGCGACCTCACCATCCGCTTCGGCGGCCACGTCGCGGTCAACAACGTCTCCTGTACGTTCCGCCCCGGCGAGCTCACCGCCATCGTCGGGCCGAACGGCGCCGGAAAGACCACCTATTTCAACCTGATCTCGGGCCAGCTACGCGCATCGAGTGGCAGCATCCTGTTCGACGGCACCGACATCACCCAGCATTCCGCGCCGCTGCGCACCCGCGCGGGCCTCGGACGCGCCTTCCAGCTCACCAACCTGTTTCCGAACCTCACCGTGGAAGAGAACGTCCGCCTCGCGGTACAGGCGGCGAACGGCACCCATTACGACATGCTGCAGCCGTGGATGGTCCGCCGCGACCTGATCGCGCGCGCCGACGCCATCCTGGACCAGGTCGCGCTCGGTGGCCGCCGCGGCGTCGCCGCAACCGCGCTGTCGCATGGCGACCAGCGCAAGCTGGAGGTGGCGCTGATGATCGCGCTGGAGCCGAAGGTGTTCATGTTCGACGAGCCGACCGCCGGCATGAGCATCGACGAGGTGCCTGTCGTGCTCAACCTGATCGCGCAGCTCAAGCAGGACAGGAGCAAGATCATTCTCCTGGTCGAGCACAAGATGGACGTGGTGCGCTCGCTGGCCGACCGCATCATCGTGCTGCATAACGGCCAGCTCGTCGCCGACGGCGTACCTGCCGAAGTGATCGCCTCGCCGATCGTGCAGGAGGCCTATCTCGGCATCGCACCGAAGAGCGCAGCATGACCGAGCTGTTGAAACTCTCCGGCGTGCACACCCATATCGGCCGCTATCACATCCTCCAGGGCATCGATCTCGTCGTCCCGCAAGGACAGACCACGATGCTGCTCGGCCGCAACGGCGCCGGCAAGACCACGACGCTGCGCACCATCATGGGCCTGTGGCAGGCCTCGAAGGGCGAGATCAGCCTCGCCGGGATGCGCATCGAGAGCCGCGCCACGCCCGACATCGCCCGGCTCGGCGTCGGCTACGTGCCCGAGAGCATGGCGGTGTTCTCCGATCTCACGGTGAAGGAGAACCTCGTGCTGGCGGCCCGCGACGGGCCGCTCGACGACGCTCAGCTCGACTGGATCTTCGGCTTCTTCCCGGCGCTGCGCCGGTTCTGGCTGTCGCGCGCGGGAAGCCTCTCGGGCGGGCAGAAGCAGATGTTGTCGATCGCGCGCGCCATCATCGAGCCGCGCAAGCTGCTGCTGATCGACGAGCCGACCAAGGGGCTGGCGCCCGCCATCGTCATGGCGCTGATCGAGTGCCTGAAGGAGATCAAGCGCAAGGGCGCCACCATTCTCCTGGTCGAGCAGAACTTCTTTGCCGCGCGCGAGCTCGGCGACAACGTGCTGGTCATGGACAACGGCACCATCGTTCATCGCGGCGAGATGGCGGCGCTCGCCGCCGACGTGCCGCTGCAGGAGCGGCTGCTCGGCCTGAGCCTGGAGGCGCATCAGTGACAGAACTTGCCGCAAACGATCCGCTGCCGAAGCCGAAGCGCGACATCGCGCCGATCCTGCTGCCGATCGCGCTCGCCCTCCTGGTGATCCCGCTGGTCGGCTCGCCCAGCACCTGGCTGACGCTGACCGCCGCGAGCCTCGCCATGGGCATGATGATCTTCATCATGGCCTCCGGGCTGACGCTGGTGTTCGGCCTGATGGACGTGCTCAATTTCGGTCATGGCGCCTTCATCGCCGTCGGCGCCTATGTCGCAACCCTGGTGCTGGCACCGTTTGCGGCGTCCATTCAGGCCGATTCGCTCTGGATGAACCTCGCGGTGCTGGCGCCGGCTGCGCTGCTGTCGATGGCGGTGTCCGGCGCGCTCGGCCTGGTCGTCGAGCGCGTGCTGATCCTGCCGGTCTACGGCCAGCATCTGAAGCAGATCCTGATGACGACCGGCGGCCTGATCGTCGCCGAGCAGACGCTCTATGCGCTGTGGGGGCCGCAGATCATCCCGATGCCGCTGCCCACCTCGCTGCGCGGCTCCTTCATCCTCGGCGACGTCGCGATCGCCAAGTACCGCGTGCTGGCGACGCTGATCGGCCTTGCCGTCTTCATCGCGATCCAGCTCGTGCTCAACCGCACCAAGCTCGGCCTGCTGATCCGCGCCGGGGTCGAGAACCGCGAGATGGTCGAGGCGCTCGGCTATCGCATCCGCCGCCTGTTCCTCGGCGTGTTCATGACGGGCTCCGCGCTCGCAGGCCTCGGCGGAGTGATGTGGGCGCTCTATCGCGAGCAGGTCCACGCCTCCATGAGCGACGACCTCACCGTGCTGATCTTCATCGTCGTCATCATCGGCGGCCTCGGGTCGATCGGCGGCTGCTTCATCGGCGCGATCCTGGTGGCGATGGTCGCCAATTACGGCGGCTTCCTGGTGCCGAAACTCGCCCTCGTCTCCAACATCCTGCTGATGGTCGCCATTCTGATGTGGCGGCCGCGCGGCCTCTATGCGGTGACCAGCCGATGATGATCCTCTCAGGCGATCCGCCGCGCAGCCGCGTTCTCACGCTCGTCCTCGTCCTCATCATCCTGGCGCTTGCGGCGACGCCGTTCCTGTTTCCCGGTGCCAAGGCGCTGAACGTTGCGGCCAAGATCTGCGTCTTCGCCGCGCTGGTCGCCTCCTACGACCTGCTGCTCGGCTATACCGGCTCGGTGTCGTTCGCCCACACCATGTTCTACGGCATCGGCAGCTACGCGATCGCGATCGCGCTGTACGGGATGGGTCCGAACTGGGCCGCGGTCGCAACCGGCATCGTCGTCGGCCTGCCGCTGGCGGCCCTGCTCGCGCTCGCGATCGGACTGTTTTCGCTGCGGGTCGCAGCGATCTTCTTTGCCATGATCACGCTGGCGGTCGCCTCCGCCTTCCAGGTGCTGGCCTCGCAGCTGTCCTGGCTGACCGGCGGCGAGGATGGCCGCAGCTTCCAGCTGCCCGAACTGCTGCGCCCCGGCACGGTGCTGATCTCCAGAAACCTGTTCGGCTTCGAGGTCAACGGCCGCATTCTCACCTATTACCTCGTGCTCGCCATCTCGGCCCTGATGATCCTCGCATTGCTGCGCGTGGTGAACTCGCCGTTCGGCCGTGTGCTGCAGGCGATCCGCGAGAACCGTTTTCGCGCCGAGGCGCTCGGCTTCCGCACCGTGTTCCACCTGACCTACGCCAACTGCCTCGCGGCCCTCGTCGCCGCCAGCGCCGGCATCCTGAACGCATTGTGGCTGCGCTACGCCGGCCCTGACACCTCGCTCAGCTTCTCGATCATGCTCGACATCCTGCTGATGGTGGTGATCGGCGGCATGGGCACGATCTACGGCGCGATCATCGGCGCCACCATCTTCATCCTCGCGCAGAACTATCTCCAGTCGCTGATGGGCGTCGCCTCCAAGGCGGCGTCGGAAGCCGGCTTGCCGCTGCTGCCGGGACTTCTGCATCCCGACCGCTGGCTGCTGTGGCTCGGGCTGCTGTTCATTGCCAGCGTCTATTTCTTCCCGACCGGCGTGGTCGGACGGCTGCGCAGTGGCGGCGGCGACAAGAGCGCGGGCGCCTCGCATTAAGCTGCCGTTAGTGATGCAGCGCAGCGATTGTTACGCGCATCGCGCAACCGCGGAGCGATTCCCGCCCAGCTGCATGCGGCCTGGCCGTGCAACCGCATTAATGCTCAGGTAACCGGCTTTCCTAAGGTTTGGGCCATTTGTGCGGTGTATTCATGTTCCTCCAGGGAGGGGGAATGCGCCAGGTCTTTTCCACGGTGGCAGCCGGAATGTCCTTAGCCGCGAAGAACGGCTGGGCGGCCTTGGCGCGGCGTGGTCCTGTCCTGTGGCTGACCCTGTGCGGCGTGTTGCTGGTCGCGGGGATCTTCGCCGTGACCGCCATGGCCGTCGGCGAATTCCGCGAGCGAACCCTCACCAACCGCGAGCGCGAGCTGGAAAACACAGTGCAGCTGATCGCGCGGCATTTCGATCAGCAATTCGAGGATTCCGACGTCGTCGCCGCCGATCTGATCGGGCAGATGAACCTGCCGGGCATCGCCTCGCCCGGGATGTTCCGCGAGCGCATGTACGGACCTGCCACAAACCAGATGCTGCGCAGCAAGGTCAGCTCGGTCTCCTATCTCGGAGACATCGCGATCTACGATGCCGACGGCGAACTGATCAACTGGTCGCGGGCCCAGCCGTTGCCGAAGATCAACATCTCCTCGCGCGCCTACTTCCAGACCTTCAAATCGGACCCGATGGCCGAACCGGTGCTGCTGGAGTCCGTCCGCAGCTTCATCATCGGCAAATGGACCACGGTCGTCGCACGCCGGCTGAGCCTGCCGGACGGCACCTTCGTCGGTGCGATGGTCCGGCGGATCGATCCGGACAGCTACCAGAACTATTTCGCATCCGTGGCGCTCGCCGAAGGCACGGCGATCTCGCTGTTCGATCGCGAAGGCAAGATGCTGGCGCGATATCCGCATGTCGAGGAGCTGATCGGCAGGAGCTTCAAGACCGCGCCGCTGATGCACAAGGTGCTGACCGAGGGCGGCCATCAAACGCTTCGCGTCAGGAGCCCGGTCGACGGCGAGGAGCGGCTTGGCTCAGCCGCGTCGCTGAACCATTTCCCGCTGGTCATCGTTGCCACCAACACCACGGCGGCGGCGCTTGCCGACTGGCGGCAGCAGACCGGCTTCATGGTCACGACGGCCGCGCTTTCGGCCGTGGTGATCGCGCTGATCCTCTTTCTGATCATCCGCCAGATCAACCGGCAGAACCGCGAAGCCCAGGAGGGAATCGAAGCGGAGCGGCTGCGGCTCGACACGGCCTTGAACAACATGTCGCAAGGGCTGATCCTGTACGACGCCGCCGGATACATCGTCACCTGCAACCGCCGCTACGCCGACATGTTCGGCCTCTCCCACGACGTCATCAAGCCCGGCTGTCACATCCGCGAGGCGATGTACCATCGCAAGGAACGTGACGCGTTCGACGGCGACGTCGAGGAATTTTGCGACGACGTCATGAGGACCGTCGCCGAAGGCACGGTCTCCACGAGAACCCATCAGATCGCCAACGGCCGCGCCTTCCAGGTCATCAACACCCCGCTCGCGCAGGGCGGATGGGTCGCCACGATCGAAGACATCACCGAGCGCCGCAACCTGGAACAGGAGCGCGATCGCAACCACACCTTCCTGCGCGAGATCATCGACCATATTCCCTCGCGCATCACCGTGAAGGACGCCCACACGCGGCGCTACCTCCTGGCCAACGAGGTGGCCGAGGAGCAACTCGTCACCGCCCCCGAGACGATCGTCGGCAAGACCGCGTTCGACCTTTATCCGACGGACGCCGCCGAGATCATCACCCGGGACGACGACAAGCTGCTGCAATCGCCGGACGGACTATTTCTGGATGAGCACATCTGGAGCACCCCGACCATCGGACGGCGCTACATCACCTCGACCCGGATCGGCATTCGCGACAAGTCCGGCGAGCCGCGCTACATCATCAATGTTGTCGAGGACGTCACCGAGCGGCGGCGCGCCCACGAGAAGATCGCGCATATGGCGCACTACGATGCGTTGACCGACCTGCCGAATCGTACGTTGTTCCGCGAGCAGATCGAACGCGAGCTGGCGAAGGTCGCCGACGGCGGGCAGTTCGCGCTGCTCTACATCGACGTCGACGAATTCAAGGGCATCAACGATTCGCTCGGCCATCACGTCGGCGACGAGCTGTTGAAGGCGATCGCCACCCGCCTCCGTGGCTGCCTCAAGAAGAGCGACCTGATCGCGCGGCTCGGCGGCGACGAGTTCGCGGTGATCCAGACCGGAATCCAGTCCCGTGCCGACGTGCTGTCCTTCGTGACGCGGATCTACGAGGCGATCCGGCAGCCCTATCACTGTCTCGGCCACCAGCTCTCCACCGACGCCAGCATCGGCATCGCGCTGGCGCCGCAGGACGGCAACGATCTCGACCAACTCATCAAGAACGCCGACCTCGCGATGTACGGCGCCAAGGCCGAGGGACGCCGCACCCACCGCTTCTTCGAGCCGGAAATGGACGCGTGCGCCAAGGCGCGCCTGACCATGGAGCAGGATCTGCGTCAGGCCCTGGTGAACGGCGGCTTCGAGATCCACTATCAGCCGCTGGTCGATCTGCGCTCGGGCGAGGTCTCCGGCTGCGAGGCGCTGCTGCGCTGGCGCCATCCCGAACGCGGCGGAATCTCGCCGGCGGAGTTCATTCCGATCGCCGAGGATACCGGCCTGATCAACGAGCTCGGCGACTGGGTGCTGCGCATGGCCTGCAACGAAGCCGCGACCTGGCCGGCGCATGTGCGGGTTGCGGTCAACGTCTCGCCGGTGCAGCTCAAATGCGACACGCTGGCGCTCAGGATCGCCGGCGCGCTCGCCGCCTCCGGACTCGATCCGCGCCGGCTCGAGCTCGAAATCACCGAGGCCGTGCTGATCCGCGACGACGAGGCGGCGCTCGCGATCCTGCACCAGCTTCGCGCGATCGGCGTGCGGATCGCGCTCGACGATTTCGGCACGGGCTACTCCTCGTTGAGCTATCTGAAGCGCTTCCCGTTCGACAAGATCAAGATCGACCGCTGCTTCGTCGCCGACATCGCGGAGACGAGCGGCGCGCCCGTGATCGTGCAGGCGGTGGTGAACATCGCCGCCGCGAGCCACATGACCACGGTCGCCGAGGGCGTCGAGACCGAGGCCCAGCGCGAGCTGCTGCGCGCGCTCGGCTGCACCGAGATGCAGGGCTATCTGTTCAGCGCGCCGAAGCCCGCCAGCGAGGTGCGAAAGCTGTTCGGCCCGAGCCACGCCGTTCCGGTGGCGGCGGTGGCCTGAGATGGCGAGATCCGCATCGCCGTCATGGCCTTGCGGATCGCCCATAGCGCCAGGAAGCCGGCGACCACGTCACACTCAGCGTCGGCGTCGCCAGCCACATTCCCGGCGAGGCCGACGGCACCCCCGACCGGCTGCTGGGCCTGGCCGACCAGGCGCTTTATGCGGCAATACGGCTTGGCTGCGACAGCCTGCCGGTTCCTGGCCGCATTGCCCGCAAATCAACGTGGCCGAACACGGCGGAAGCGGTTGCCCACCCCTCGCCAATCGGCTAAATGAGGCCCACTGCACCCGTAGCTCAGCTGGATAGAGCGTTGCCCTCCGAAGGCAAAGGTCACACGTTCGAATCGTGTCGGGTGCGCCAGCAAAATCAAGGACTTCCTACACTTCGCGACGCTCACGCTCTGCACCGGGTAAGCACTGGGTAAGCGCCCTGACAGGGCTCGTGACATCTAAGTTGCGTAGAACGAAGCGAATTCCACATCCCCGCGAACCTTGGGGAAGTACTCCTTGTCGTCAGCCGTCGCCACGACATAGCGAACCAGGTCGTTCATTGATCCGTGGCTGTGCCAGAGGCACAGACCAGGCGCGTGGAAGAGCAACGCGGCCTCAAAGTCGTGATGCTTTGCAGTAGCGTCTACGACGACGTGCGCGAGTATCCGACGCTTTGGCAACGGCCGGCCGTCCAACTGTGATGTCAGAGAGAACTCCGTGACGTACACGTATCGAGGCACATCGAGGCCCCTTACAATTTTTTTTACATGTTCACTGAGGTTGTTCCGGATGGCGCGATGCTTGTACTTCCATCCGTAGGTCAAATAGGTTCTTGCCACCAACGTGTTCGACGAAATTGCCGCAATGACCTGGTCGCCCAGCGCTTCCGAAGCACCTAGCTTACCGGCATTTGCCCCTTTATGAGATGACCAATCGTTGGCGTATAGATCGATCATCGCCCAAGCAATTGTCTCTGCCGTCTCGGCGGGCAGGTACACTTTCGATGGTAGCGGAATTATGAGGACAACTGTGTTGTCCAGAACATTGCGCGAGACCTCGGCGATCGAGCCGCCCGGCGTCGTGGAGAGGCGAAGGTTAGATCCTCGCTGATCATCATTTACAAGATAGGCCGCGCAATATTCAGCGCGTGTAGGCCGCGTTGGTAGCGCCCCTGGCGCATTCGGCGAAAGCACTTGTCCCGTTGCCACGATGCTGTGCGAGATCAGGTCGCCCGGAGATGCGAGCCAGACAGAAACTGGAATACCTGAGTCTACATAACGGTTGATGATCTCTCTCGGTCGCAGAGCGCCCCACTGTAAACTTCCTTTTGAGTCGACGCTCGCCGCATAGATCAACGGTTCGCGACCTGCAGCTCGAAGCGCCGATACGGTGTTATTGACTGTGAGAAACTCTGATCCAGCCGGCAAAGTCGAGTTTATTTGCGACTCAGACCGCACGATAGCAGCATCCGTGATGCTTACTGTAGAAAGCCACGGACCGCGATGTCGCGCATGGATGTGGCGAGCGCTAACCCAGATACTCGCTTGAGCGCATGCGCCAACACGCGAGTCTTGTTGCGTCATAGGGACTGCTTCAACAGACAATTCCGCGCCAAGAATGTGAGCAGTGTATTTCGCTTTTACGAGCAAATGGCGTTCGTACCCCGCAGGAGCTGGCGGGGGCTTGAGGATTGCCTGACTTACAGGAGCCTTCGTTATCGGTCGAAGAACGATGAACCCGAGAAAATGCTCGTTCAACGCCTCGAGGTGTCTCGCAGCTGCCTCCATATTCTGCGATGCAAGCGCGCCCAGATCGCAAGAGAAGAACAGAATGCGCTTGCAGACCTTTGAGTGCCTTTTGAAGGTTTTGGCGTAGTAGGCACTAAACGCTTCGCTGAAATCGCGATCGATGTAGTCGTCATCAACCAGTGCCGAAAGCGCATTCAGCTCTCGAAGATGTCTGATGATGTTCGCGGTAATATGCGGGTTGCCTTGCCCCGCACCGAGGAAAGACTCCAGATCGGTCCAATGTTGGGCGTCTACTAGCTCAACAACGCGGATCGCCATTCGTCACCATCAGCCGGCGACGAGGCGGCCACTCATCTGTTCAGCAGAGCGGATGTTCGACTCGATTTCGTCGATGGTACGCTTGTCCTGGTCGGGGAGGTCCCAGTTAAGTCCAGTTGCTGCGTCGCCATGTGAGGACGTGTGAACCTGTACGTCCGAATCAAAGATCGTTGCCAGCGCGGTTCCCATGGATCAGCTCCTAAACTCGCCCCCACGTCGCGCCCTAAGACTCTGAAAAGATTCCGATTTCTTTGGAGCAAAAAGTCTCTTTGGAATCAGAGGCTTGTAGGCGTCGACCGAGTTAATGGCTCATATATGCACAAAGTTCCTTGACAAGCAATCAACAAATCCCACACCGATTCTGTACCGGTTAACGGTCTTCGTCGAAGCCTCGTCTCGGACGAGTGTGGTCACTTCTGACGCCAGTTTCGAGGAGTAGGCTTCTCCGGCATCGCCGAAGGAGCTTGCAGCCGACCTTGCGCAGCATCAGCGAGCCAATTGGCCCAGCGATCGATAAATGCATCCGAGTCCAGGGGCTCAATTGGCCAAGCCAGTTGATATTCGGCCATTCCAGCCCCCAGAGCCTTGGCCGCCTCGATTCCAGGATCCGCCATGAAGGGGCGCATGGTGGTCATTTTTGGCACCATGGGCGAAATCATGAAGGCAGTTTCGATCCATTCGTATCGACCCGCTTCAAAGGCATCGCAGTACCAAAGCGAGTGACTTCGTCCTTCGAAGTCATATCGATCCCGCGGAACGCGAAGGATGACGCCAGCTTGAGCTATGACATCGAATGCGGGAGCATCTCTCCAATCCCAAGGATTGGGCGGCGTGTTAACGACTGGCACTAGCTCAAGCTGAGCTGTACCGAGCGCTATGGTCATGCCGTTCCTTTTTCCGCCTTTTCCCTTTCTAGCACTTGGCGCGGCCTCCAAGATGGAGGCGGACAATTCCCCGTAGACAGCATTGATGAGCGCGGAAGCGCCACGAAACAGCTCGGCACGTTGCTCAACCACCGAGCGTGCCGCGGACGCCTGCCGCTCCGCTTCGCTCTGTTTGGCAACTTCGCCAAGATGTGCCTCGCTAAGCCTTGCTAGACCGCCAGAGCGTTGTTGTTGTGATCGTGTCAGTCGAGCAAGCAAATTCGCAGGTGAAGGCCGAGCGCCGGGAGCCTTAAACAGCGTCTCCGTAACAACGGCCTTCAGAACCGGTGTCCCTGCGTCGATCGACGGTGGTTCATCGTGAAGGTGTTGCTCTCGATAGTCCTCAATGTGAGGGCCCGGAAATGGCTTACGGCCAGCGAGCATTTCAAACGCCATAACCCCCAATGCATAGACGTCAGCAGCGCCAGTTGCCCTCTCGGCCCGCCATCGTTCTGGAGCCGCGTAAGGGGGACTAAGAGCATACTTTTGAGTGTCGGCTGCCGTCGTCGCTTCGGCGTATCTTGAAATGCCGAAATCCGAAAGGCACCACTTGCTATCTAGATAGAGGACATTTTCGGGTTTCAGGTCTCTATGGACAACCCTACGATTCAGGTCTGCGAGGGCAGAAGCGACGTCGATCAAAATAGACGTCGCTTCTGCCGTGCTGAGTGGCCCCTTGGCGCTTGCCAAATGTTCGCGCAGGGATTTGCTGGCCCGCGGCATAACAAGGACCCAATGCTCATCCTGTTCGCCGCTATCAATTACCGGAACGATCCCGCGCGCGCCCTTTAGATCCACAAATAACAGCTCTCTGCTCGCGCCGGGCACTTTGGGTACGAGCTTCACTGCGGCTTTCAGACCGTCCTGATTTTCAGCGGCGAATACCTGACCAAAGCCGCCGGCCCCGAGCCGGTCGCCGAGTACCCAATCGTGCTTAAGCCTGATCGTCGTCAAGAACGCGCCTCCTCAGTTCGTCGCGCATCGGCGTCCTGGGCCTGCATCAGCTAGGCACTTGTACGTTGCGCGTCACTTGTGCTGCAATCAAGCTAGAACTTTCGTTTCACCCGTCTCTTTGGCTATGACCTTTCGGAGAAAGTCTCGGAGAGCAGATGGCAGAACCCTTGGGATGGCCAGCCATGATTGGCATGGTTGGAGGCGTGGTAGGCCTGCTCGGAGGCCTCGCATCATTTGGGGACCGCTTCTACAAGGGGCGGCCGGTTGGCTCACTTACGACGCAAAATTCCTTCGGCAATACACTCGTCCTAGTCCGGATCAAGAACACGACAAACTATGACGTGTTGATCACGTACGCCACGGAGCGCAAGGGCGTATATTTCCTCGCCGACGGCGGGAAAGTTGAAAGCATCGTTCGAGGCCAACTGGGCAAAGAGGCGTTCAAGCCCTTCATGCTCAAGCCTAGTGAAGAAAAGGAACTCAGGGTCCAAGCCAAATACAAGGACGGGTTAGCGGTCGAGGCGATGGGGAAGAAGTATGTCGAGTTTTGGATCCACTGGCGGCGCGGTAACGCGCTGTGGCTGCCTCAAATTCCTTTGTTAGTTTGTGGCGACACTCAAACGATCCGCCGCATCGCTGGGGTCGAATGATGAGCGAAACCTTCGAACTATGCCCCGACCTAAAGAGCAAGGAAGTGTGCCTCGTCCGGCAGTACGACCAAGGAAGATTCATCCGCGCTTGCCACCAGCATATCCCCAAGCATCGCATTTCGGACGAGGCCCTGAGCTATCTCCTCCCGGCACTTGCAATGAAATTTGAAAACAATGCGCCTCTCACGATTGTGCGGAGCTTTTTGAATAAGCGCGGCAAGGATCGGCCTATACGTTTAGGTGGGAAGTCGCCTATCCGGAACCCGGGATTCTACGAAAGTCCTGCGGGACCGGTACGTGCGCATGGGCTGACCAGGTCATTTCGCGATCCAACTTTCGGATCACCGCTAAGGAGAGCAGGAACAGATGACCCGAACCGGCTTTGCAGCGGTAGCTACCATACTTTCGATAGTGCCGGCGTTCGGCGACTGCGACGAAGCCGTCGGAAAGCGAGTGGCGTCGCAGGTGTCGAGCGATTTTGCGACACTCATCGGGTTTACCAGGGCGAGTTGCGCGGTAACTGCTGATGGCCAGCAATGCTCCCTGCTCTGTCTCTCAGATCTCAATATCGTCGGCGACAATCGCAATCTGGCGCTCACCATGATTACGGCGTCAGCAGGGAAGAGGATGAGAGATGCAGGTCTGAGCAAGTTCGCCAGGGTAACCTTTGCCGATCGTGAACTGCTGAGCGCTCGTAAGGCCCTTGCGATTTCAGCGGTTGATGCATCTACGATGCAAGGATCCATCGCGAAAGCCGGAGGCGAGCACCCCTTGGTCGTATCGGCCAGGGTGGCGGCGGCATATCGGACAATCGAGATTGCCAAGACCGGATCGAAGAAGTGAAATACGCCACCGACCCTACGCGGCTCCAGAAGGAGCCGCCCATTGCTGTTGCTCCGGCGCCCGCGATGGGGAATCATGCGCGAGCTGTGGGGAGCGCCGGGCAATGGTGTTGCGTGTCGTAAGCGAGCAGTCCGAAGCGGAAATCAGGAAACAACGGGTTCACAACCAGTTGAACCGTGAGCTTCGCAGATTTGCGGCGAACTTCCTCCGAATGACCAGCGGCTCAGGCAAGCCGTTGGAGCTCTTACCGCAACTGGAAAAGTTGTCGGCGTCCATCATGGTGGATTTTTTTCAATTGAGAGCGGCGCGTGCCCTGACCGGCCTGTCTCAGCCGGAAGTCGCCGAGGCCGCGGGCGTATCCGTGCCGACATTGAAACGTGCAGAGGCAGGCGGTCCAATCAAAGTCGCGGAAGAAACAATCGAAGCTATCGCCAAAGCCCTCGAAAGGGCCGGCGTCGAGTTCATTCCAGAGAATGGAGGCGGAGCCGGCGTCAGGTTGAGGAAAAAGTCCAAGCGCAGCTAGGGACGGATCATGCTTGAAGTTGATAAAATTGAAAAATCTGTTCTCGCTTTCGTAAACTTTTTTGCTGGTCGAATCGTGCTTGCAATCTTTCTGGCACTATTCATTCGACTCGTTTCCGGCGATTACTACTATCACCTCATCGAAGGCTTCGTGGCTAACAGCGGCATCTTCTCCTTGGATCTCAGCTTGCCGATAGCGAAAGCAAGCACCCAGTTCGACGAGAAGAACGTACAGAATGCGTTATTCGGCGCCGCGCTCGTTGTGGGGCTAAGTTCATTGGACATTCTGTATAGAGTAGTCCTGTTCCTTGGCCGGCTGATCCCGATCGGCATGAATTATGATGCGACATACTCGACCCTGAAGCATCGATCGTTGATCTCAGGTGCTTGGAGATTTTATCACAAGAAATTCAGCTTTTTCGAATTCCAAGCCTTCTTAGAAGAAAGGGTCGGCAATTTGCTTAGAGAGTCCACCAACTATAAGATATGGTGGCTTCGCCTGTTCAGCTTCACGAAGGCATTCATCGTCGTTTTAGTTATTCTCGTCATTGTAACGCCACGGAATGAGCTGCGCGTAACCACGTGGCAAGCGCTAATGTTTTGCGCGGCTGGTCTAATCGTCATGGCTACCTGCACTATGATCGAGGCCGCTCGCTACGCAGTCGTCCGTTAAGAAGCCGGATTGATCGAGGCTGGCCGGGCGAGCGTGCGCCATAGCTGGGCCAGGAACAGGCACAAGAGATATCTCAGCCAGGCGAGGATGCGGCGGAAGTTGTGTCCGACGGCTGAGAGGACGACGTTGGCGGCATCGCCGGCGCGGCCTTTGAGGTAGCAGCGCCCGAGGTGGCCTTCCGCCTTCAGGTGTCCGATGATGGGCTCGATGGCGGAGCGGCGGCGCAGCTCGCGCTTGATGACACCGAAAACGCCGCGCTTCTGGCCGGAGATGAAGACGCGACGGGGATTTTGTGCGTCGTGGCCGCGGTATCCCTTGTCGACATAGGCCCGCTCGATCGGACAGCCGGTGAGTGTCTCGGTGCGGTCAATGACGTCCCGCAAGGTGTGACCGTCGTAGGGGTTGTCGGGCAGTGCGCTGGCGTGCAGCACGAACAGGCCACCGGGAGCCCGGCGGTTGTTGGTGACGATGGAGGCCTTCACGCCGAACTCGTAAGGCGCGCTGGCCTTGCCCTTGCCGATGCACTCCACTTCCGGGGCATGGAAGGAATAGAGCTTCCAGCCGCGCTGGCGCTGCTGCTGCGAGCGGATCTGCGTGGCCCGGCCGAGCGGGAGGGCGAACGCCTGCTCCAGTGCTGGCTGGCCTTCGATCTTGCGGCGGATGTCGCGGATGATCCGGCCCAGCCGGCTACGCAGGATACGCAACTGCCGCTGATGCCGCCTGAACTGTTTGGCATGGGCGTAGCGGCCGGCCATCATCGCGGCGGCCTTGGCGATGCGAGCATAGGATTGCCGCAGCCTGACGCCGTGCCTGATCGCCAGGCGGTTGAGCCCCTTGATGGCCGCATGCAGCAGCTTGGCATCGGTCGGAAAGGTGATGGCCTTCGGCTGCACCGTGGTGTCGACCGTAACCCGCTTGAGGTCCTGGCTGCGTAATGCACCGGCCTCGTGCGCTACCCGCAAGCTCTCGGCCAGCAGCAACTCCAGCTTGTCGCCAAGCCGCTTGCGCCAATGGCTCAGGTCCGAGCGCTCGTGCGGGAACGTGTGCTGAAAGAACTCTTCCCCGGTGAAGAACTGGAAGTATGGGTCATGGACCCAGCGCTCGCACACCTCCTCATCGGACAGCCCGTAAATGTGCTTGAGCAACAGCAGACCGATCATGAAGCGCGTCTCGATCCCGGGCCTGCCGTTCTCGCTGTAGAGCGGCGCGATCTCGCCGTCGATCCAGTCCCAATCGACCTTGCCGGCGAGCAGAACCAGCTCGTGCTTCATATTGATGATCTGGTCGAGCCGAGCCCGGAACAGATCGTTCGATCCCGTCGTCTTGTGCTTCTTCGGCCGCATCGTTCCCTCCGATGCAGACAAGGAATCATGCTTCCCGCTTCGAGGGAATCCACGAAAACCAAATCGCAAGGTTCTGACGCCCAAAGCATCAAAACCTTGCAATCTGGAAATGCCCCTTAGCCCAAATCGAGATTCCCGATCAGTGGCTTAGTCCTTCTTCACGGACGACTACGCAAACGATGTAGGAAGCGCAATACGGAAGATTTCGCTCATGATGATGAGCGAAGCGGAAGATGAGCCCATCTCAGAAAGCAAACTGAGAGAGGAGATAGCCAAGATCAAGATGATCGGCCCGATGAAACTTCGCTGGAAGAATAAATTCTTCTGCGTAAGAATGATGGCCCATATCCCCTATGTCGGGTCCCTCAACGACCTCTTTGCGCGCTCGCAGAAGAGCAGGTTTGTCCGCTACTATTCAGCGTCTGTAGATGAGGCCGCACAGCGAAGTGGCGACCTAGACGCGCGGAAGCCAAGAACGGCGGAATGAATCCAGACGAGCCCGTCTTGAGAAAGGCGGCGCCGAGTGAGGATGAAGAAGCAAAGCACTGATTTTTTTCAGAGGTACCCCCACCCATTTTGGGGCCCCAGCCTCCTACTTTCGAGCTTCAAAAAAAGCTATTCCGCGGTTCGGCCGGATGAAAAGCCCCCGAACTTACCCACTCCATAAATGGAAGACTTTTTTCACGTCAGAATCGCCCCAGGGGCCTGATTTCAAAGGACAAAAAATTCCTCCGAAACTCGCAATAAATCGAATTTTCTGGGTGGTGCTTGCCATTTCTGTTCTGGCCGCTCTCGCAGCCCAAGCGGATGACTTGATCGGGCAAGCCAGCGTGATCGACGGCGATACGATCGAGGTCCGCGGCAGCCGCATCAGGCTCTGGGGAATCGACGCGCCCGAAAGCACGCAGCTTTGCAGGAGCGACGACAGCGACCTCTACCAGTGCGGACGTGCAGCGGCCGCGGCGCTTGCAGGACTGCTCTGGGCCATCAGGCGGCCGGTCCAATGCACCCCCATTGATCGAGACCAATACGGACGAACCGTGGCGACGTGCCAGCTCGGGGAGCCGGGACCTGATATCGGACAGTGGCTAGTCGCTAATGGGCATGCGCTCGACTGGCCACTGTACTCGAAAGGCAGGTACGCGGACGCCCAGCGCGCTGCTGAGAAAGGCGAGCGCGGAATATGGTCTGGCAGCTTTGTTGAGCCTTGGCAGTACCGCGCATGTTTGAAAGCTGGTGGCAGGCCAACCGCGTGCTCAGATAACGCAAGCGATCATAAATAGCGGCTGAACTCATCCACACCCACTACATGTGGTGGATTTCGTTGATGGTGTTGTCCGCCGAGCGTCGTCTCTTAGTCGATCTAGCGGAAGTTGTGGGAATTGATCTAAGCTGACCGAGTGGGGTGAGGCACGCATCATGAACGTTCTAGCTGGTCGTGTTCGTGGCAGCGAAGGGGTGCTCGATGTGGCGCCACGAGAGGCGCCCACACGCAGTGAATTGCGTGCTGCACGAGATCGTCAGCGAGGCTATTCGATCAATGTGAAGCAGATCGTCTTAGCATTTGCTGTCGAATTTGTAATCATCGGCCTCATTCTTACAAATACGCTTTTGATGGTCGCCCAGTTGCCCGATGCGGCTGCGGCGAAGATTATCCAAGCCATGCTGTTTCCTATCGCCATGGCGATGGTTGAATTGGCGCGGGTGCCATTGGCTATAGCAGTACGCACGCAGACATCATGGAACATAAAGCTCGCATCGCTTCTTGGTGTTCTTTGTGCTGTCGCGGTGACTTCGAACTCGCTTTATTCAATCGGGGCCTCATCGTTCACACCACGGCTCGAGGACACTCATAAGAAAGATAGTTTGATCAAAGAGCTTGAAGACAGACAGCAGCAGTTCAAGAGCCAGATCGAAGCGGCAAGGGAGGAAATGGATCGTCGGGAGCGGGAGCGGAACGCTGCAGCGTCTGCTGTACTGTCTCTTCAATCTCAGCTCGCGCAGCAGAAGCCAGCGGATTGCGCCGTTGTGACCGTAGCTCCAAACCCTGCCGCTCCGCCTGGGACACCCCCCTCGACGAGACAGGTGTGCCGAGAAAATCCTTTGATCAAGAGGCTAGATTCGGAGATTTCGATTGCACGCACCAAGGCAAACGATGCGGAGGCTGTGCTTAAACAAGCGCAAGACCAATATACGAAGGCGGGCAACGACAAGGGATTGCGTGAGACACAAGAGCAGATCTCGAAGGTGGCGACCGAGAATCGTGAATCCATTTTTCAAAGCCAGCTACATTCATTGGCGGCAATGATCTTCGGCGTAGACCCGAATAGTGTGACTCCTGACCAGATAAAGAGAGTCGAGTTCTATCTCATTTTTGTATCTTCGATCGCCGCGGCTTTTTCCTCGACCTTGATTGCCATGACGGCCGTGAGGCGGATCAAGACTACCGATACAGATCCAAGTATCGAGCTACCTGATGAAGCCATGACGTACCTGTTCGGCCCACTCCTAATTGCGCTACGTCAGGAGGCGCGCGAAGCTGTCAATGCCGCAATGAAGGATAGTGCAGCTCCGAAAGCGTCCGCACAGTGAAAATACTCTCATCGCGATTGAATGCTAATCTGGCCAACTCACTTGATGAGCGTATCAGCGCTGAGTTGAAATATATCGACGGGCAATCGTTCTTTCGAAAGTCGATCGGCGTTGGATTAGCAGGGCTGGGGGCGGGCTTGGCCGTCGCAGCGGCGTTTGTTGGCTATTCATACGTCGCGGACTCTCGTACGACTGCCGACAAGATTGCCGCGGCGATTTCAAAGTCGTTGTCCCAAGTTGAGTTGCGCGGGCAAGCTGTAGGTAATGTTGATATACATCCGTCGGAGATCCGGCTCGCGCCTGACCAGAAAGTTGCGCTGTCTCAGGAGTCGCGACTGAAGCTAGATCCATCTGCTAAGGTTACAGCGGAGGGCAGCATGCGGATTCAACTGCCTACAATTTCTGCCATGCCGGCACAGCCAACGCCAAAAGCCGCGCCGAAAGCGCAGCCGATTACGAACTACACCATATTTAAATCTGTGCCGTTCCAAAGCGGCACCGTATCCACGGGGTGGCGCTTTCTCACGAGCACACAAAAAGAACCGACCAATCAGTATTGCTATTTTACAGAGCGCGGCGACAGCTCCGATGTGTCATTAAAAATCGATATCGGCGACGACGGCTTAATGACGAAAGACAAAGTGCCTCCAAAATTTGACCTTGCTGCCGCGTTTGCAAGGTGCGTTTGGTTCCGAAAGGACGCTTAAATGAATGACGTTTCTGAGTCATTCGATTTCGCAGGATTTTCCTCTACACTTAATGCGCGAATTGGTGCTGAGGCGCGCATAGCTCGCGCGAAGGCGTTCGGACTTAATGCTGCTGGACTTGGTCTGTGTGCTGCACTTTGGGGAGTTGGGATCGGCCTTGCCTTCTTCGGATATAGCAAAACCACGTCTTCCGAGGCCGCGGCCAACAAGATAGCATCCGCCGTGACGGAGGGTATTTCGAGAGCGCAAGTCAAAACTATCGTTGGCGGAACGATGACGCTCGCGCCTACAGCCGAGCTTCACGTCGCGGACGGGCAAACCGTTAGTCTAGATCCTTCCACGACAGTGAGGCTTGCCCCCGACACGACTATCAAAATTGTGGGCGACTTCAAAGTCGACGTCCCTCAGCCGAGCAAGGAACAATTGCAAGTCGACGCGATCAGCACCAGCAAGGAGTTGCCGTCGACGCGCTATACTGTCTTTCGTTTTGTCAGATTTGCCTCGGGGAGCGTGGTCACTGCTTGGAATTTCGAGTTGAGAGATACGGCCACGCCGAACTTTCAGCGCTGCTACTATGAGGAAACACTTTCAGGCGGAGTCTCGGCAATTCAAAATATTGCGTTTAATGGCCTACCGAAGCCACCAAATGTACTTAGTAAGTTGAGCTTCGACTTCGATGGTGCGGTAGCGAATTGCATCTGGTTCGCAAATTGAGAGTGACAACGTGTGGATGCGCGCCCGTTGCCTCGCGATTGATACCGCGTTGCTCATATCGTCTCTCACTGCTGATGGGAGTTGGATCACTTCGCGAACGACCGAGCGGTAGGTTCCGCCCTCGCTTAGCCTTCGCGCTGTTCAGGCGGGTCTAGGGTTGCTTCACCTCCTTTCGAGCTTGCCAACCAAACAGTTGGGGCCAAAGGGGATCGAAGTGTTCGCAGAGTGCTTCGAATGCGGCGCGGGCAGCGCTCTCAACCAATATGCAGGCGCGGCCAAACAGCCGTCGCCTGAACCTGGGGCGTCCAATGGCTCGACGAGAAACCGTTGCGGGCGCCCTCAATCGTTTCGTGGAAATCACCTCACACTGCCCGACTGTGCCGAAGCGCAGGGTGAGGATACCGATTTCCCGCTGCTGCTCGACGGTCAGACGGCCCCATGCCTTACCGGCATCAAACGCTGCCAGCTCGTGGAATGTCGGGAGGCGGTCAGACAGCGGAATTTCATCTGCATCCGTCCCGCCGGTGCTGGACGGGTACCGCGGCGCCGCGGCGAACTCCGATGATAGTCTTGGCGTTCCAAATGGCCGCTCGCTTGCGTTCGGCCTTCTGCAAGAGAACGTCGACCATGCCGCGCGGAGTGCGGGCGCCAGCGCTGACGCTAAGGACGACTTCCCCGGACCCGGTCACGTCACCGCGCAGAAGATGGCGCGCCGGTACCCTGACCAATTGAGAGGGGTTGGTTGCAATAACGGCATCAACCGCACGCTGGCGGTCTGGCCCGCTCAAGCTCAGGATGTCGGCCATAGCGCCTTCGATGGCTCAAGTGCTGATCAAGCGGGACCTTGAAAGACCAACGGTTCCATTTGTTGACGAGGCCAACCCTTGGGCCCAGACTGGCGACAGGCGGCATCCGGGCAAGGATGGTGTCGCCGGGGCAGCTTGGCCATGAAGCAAAAGCAGCCAGTTCGTGTCGGACGCAGATTGGCAGCAATAGTTGCGGCCGACGTGGCTGGACTACTCGCGGCTCATGGGGCTCGACGAGGTCGGCACCGCCCGCACACTCCGCGAACACCGCAAGGTTCCCGACGCCCTCGTGGCAAAACACGGCGGTCGCCTCGTGAAGACCACGGGGGACGGTGTGTTGCTTGAGTTTCCCTGGGTGGTCGATGCGGTCGAGTGTGCGGTAGCGGCACGTTCTGCATAGTGCGCTCAGGGCCGCGGGAAGATGGGTTTCCACTCCTTGTCTCCCACGCGGCCATTGCTCCAAAAAATCGGCAGCGTATTGTTCGGTACTGTATTGTGGAAGGCTACCAGCCCACCAATGTCACCGAAGCCGAGCGGCGCGCTGGGGTAGAGTTCTCGTCCAATCTGAAGCAAAACATCTCTTGCAAACCGAAGTTCAGTTTCGCCTTCGAAAATGTCTGCATCCTCTCCACAAGCTCGCAATTCGTCGCCGAGGATGTTTGCAGGTACCACGTGTATCCCCGGGCATCTTTTTCGGACGTGATCTATCGCCTCTGGGAACGCGAACATTATGACAACTGAAATCCGGCCCTCGTCACAGTATCTACGCCAAAGTGCGCGATCGGTCTGATTGCGAAAGCGTTCTATTCCTTTGGCTAAAGTCGCGCCGCTACCCGCAAAGTCATCCACAACGACGACCATGGGGTCGTCTTCAATGTGAGTGCGCATCCACGTTGCAATCTCGGAAGTCTGACCGCTCTTGCCCGGACGCAGCATGTTCTTCAAGTCGCGGGTGGTACTTGCGCCGCTCTTAAGCTCTGAGTCTACGTATGTTAGGCACAGATTGTCGAAACGACCGCGTTCAATTTTCCATGCTCCACCACCCACCTCAAGCCGTCTTGATTTGATGATCTCATCCAATTTGCCGAGCGCGAGGCTTTTCATGCCTTCATTTATGAAGCCTTTATCGGCCAGTCTTTTCAGAAGAAGAAAGGCCACTTCGATCCGCGCATCGTCATCGAATTGGCGCAACCAAGAACGCAGCTCCGCAACATCCTTTTGACGCCCGCAATACATGAGACGCTGCGAGACAGCCAGAATATCATCTTCGGCGATCACAAAACCCGACAAGTCGGACGCCACCTCTGACATCTCGGCTTTTACCGGCTCCGCGAGCGCAGCAGATCGCTCGTTTTCCTTGTGCTCGATCCAAATAGGAACAAGTTTGGAGACGGCATTTTCGGAAAGCCATTCTCGAAAAATCTTGAGCGCGAGAGAGTATTCGCTACTCTTCTGGGAGGCGCACAGTATCCCTCTAGCAGTTAACCTCGCGCACGCGCGGCTTAGCTCGATGTCCGAAGCGGTCAGCGCGGCCGACAGCGACAATCCATGCTGCGCCTCTAGAAGCTCATCCTGATCCTCATAGCGGCCGCCAAGTATGGAGATACAGGCCAGCGCGATGCAGTTTTCAGCGCTAGCTTTGCGGCGTTCCTCGGCCGTCAACAGCGGATTGTCCTCCCAGAAATGCGAAAAGTTGGTCGCACCTAACGCGCGCAGTAGCTGATGCCTAACAGCGTCGGTATCATTGTCATCGACGAAGGTTCGATGCTCCTGGAGACAGCGCTCGAAAATCTGATAGCAGAAATTGTTGATGTAGAACGGATTTCCACCGCAATAGTCGATAATGAAATCAACCGCCTGATCGGAAAATTCGAGTTCGCCTGCGACGGGATTGATAATAAGCGAGCGGCATTCGCTATGACTATCGATTCGGTCCAGCTTCACATTCGTCCATTTGTTGAGGTCCGCTTGGTGGCGGGTGAAGATCGCCTCCATTCGTTCACTTCCGACGAAAAAGAAGGTAACGCCCACTTCCGAAAGCGAGCGGAGTGACTTCACAAATTGCTTACCGCGTTCTCCAGTATAAAAGGTGGGATCCAGGTCGTCGAATTCGTCTATCACTACCGCAAGCTTGCGTTTGGGTGTTCTCGCGACAAGCCCTTCGACAAACGGGACCAGTCTGCCCATGCCAGCACCGAACTCCGACGCCGGAGGCACAGACGCCGCATCACTCTCACCCGCGAGACGCTGTGCGATCAACCGTGCGAGTTCGCCCTCGTGGAGGGAGCCGATTTCCCCCATTCTGAATAATACACATTTGGTATCGGGCATATCTGACAATTTTGTTGCCAGCACTTGCAGGAGCGAGGTCTTTCCAATCCGCTTTTGTCCCCACACAAATTTCGAAGCGCCTGACATCGCGGCAAGGATGAGGGACTGTAGGGTGGCATCGCGCCCATAGAGGCGATCGGGACGTCTGATCGGATTTAGGCTGTAAGGTGGGCTCGTGATAAGCTCCGCCCAGTTCGGCTCTGTGACCTGTTGGTTCACATTAATCTTGTCGGCGAAGCTGGTCTCCTTTTCTGTGGAGGTTTGGCATAGCCAAGTGACTGGGGCTGTTACGTGTGACGTCGAGGAAGAAAGGATGAGTTTCAATCGGACGAGCTGCTCTCCTCCTGGAGCAACATCGAATGGCGCCGCGGGCTCGACTAACGTCAGCGGCGCGGAAGGTTCTGCAGGACCGCTTCGCAGCGACACGTCGTGCGCATGTCCGCGACCAGAATTGCGCAATGCAAACGAAAGATAGATAGGGCGATTGGGATGCCTAAGGTCGGCCTTGGTCGTGCCATTCCGAAGCTTAAGGATTGGCGCAAGCGCAACTTCACCGCGCGACATGGCTTCTGTCACTAGGCCGGACACATGGCCCAGAATAGGAGCAACCGTAGAGTTCCAGGCCCCGCTGCGAAAACGTGGATCGGAGGCTACGGGAGTGTGGCTCTTGACGTTCGCAAGGAATTCGGGGGCCCTTCTCAAGACCTCCGCATCATCGTTGCGCTCGTACGCCTCGAACAGCCTCCGAAAAGCAGGACCTATGATAACCTCCAGGTCATGGAGGAATTCCCGTTCAGCAGGGACAAGCATTGGCTGCAGTGGGTGCAGCTTCTTCAGCACTTCGACAGAACTTCCTTTCGCCGTCTCCGGGCTCGTGCGCAAAAACCGTTGGACTGACGACTCGAAATCGTAGAGCGCGGCTTCGACCTTTGCTGCTGCTGCTGCGCAGGCGTTTGTGGGCGATCTCTGGTCCACAACACCATAAATTCGAGCAATCGCGTCGCGAAGACGGTAGGCGAGATCACCAATGCCAACAGGAAGATCATCCTTCGCTCCTCGAGGTAACCGCCGAACTGCATTTATTAGAGCCGCGGCAGCATTTTCTTCGGAGATTGACCCCAGTCGGGCCAAGAGGTCGACTGGAGATGTGACCTCAACAAGGGGTCCTTTTGGAGCGGCCCACGCGGCGGCGATGCGGGCTAGAAGAGGGCCGGCGGCTTGCGCGTCAGCTGAGTGCAATTTGGTCGCCAGCAGTTCGCCAACTGAAAAAAAGTCTCCTGCGTCGCGCGCGGCGGCAATCTCATCAACGGGCTCTGGCTCTCGATCCGCAGTCGTTGATGCGTCTTGCAAATCAATCTCGGTGGCACGTCGTATGGAACTGAAAAAATCCATAAGCCGCCGTCGGACCCGTCTTGTCATTTCACGGTTCCAGCGTGGTTGAAGCTGGGCCGGAAGGGCGGCAGTACGCAAGTTCTCCTTCGCCCAACGACGAACGAGCGCGTTCTGGTCCGCGCTCAAACCACCCGTAACGCTCTGCGCGAATTCAGCACGCCATTTCGCGAGTTCTGTTCGCGTCATGGTTGGAAAATATGGCGGCTTGTCATCCGACCGGGCCGGGCGTGCAATCCCTTCTGGCTGATCCCAGACGTACTGGCGACCGCTTAAATCCATCATCGCCTTCCAGAGATCGTCTCGGATCGACGATTGCCCTCCTCCCCGCCGCTTGGCTGGTCTGCTGGCTCGTGTCTGCGTCAATTTGAACTCCGCATGCATCGGCCGGGGACCTGTCGCTACGCGGAATCGCCATGCTACTCCTCCCCGTGATTCGAGAAGTTGTATCAGGTCCCCGTCTCGCGTCCACGTCTCCGCATGTATCGCTACACAGGTCTGATGGCCTCACAGAACGACGCTCTTGCGCAAATTCAATACGAGCCTGCTGGGGCTTTCTCAAACGGCCGTAGCGGAAAGGCTCGGTCGGCCTCTTAGCGCTAGGGAGCCCAATGGCAAGACGCTTTGATCGCCCCTTGAGCTTTTCCGGTAGCGCCAGCCGGGGAACGCTTGATTTTCCCTGTGGCATTGCCCATTATGTGGCATTGCTTTAGCAAAGCCACAGAGAACGCCGTGAAGGTCTACGGATATTGCCGGGTCAGCACCGCCGAGCAGGCCAACGGGGGCCTCTCTCTGGACACGCAGCGTCAGCAAATCACCGGGTATGCCATGATGAAGGGATGGTCGGTCGCCGGGTTCTTCGTCGAGGCCGGTGTGTCGGGCTCCGTGCCGCTTGCCGATCGACCCGAGGGGCAGCGGTTGCTTGCGACGCTGCAGGCCGGCGACGTGGTTATCACCGCCAAGCTGGATCGGGCCTTCCGATCGGCCGCAGACGCGCTTGGTACGCTAGAGCAGCTGAAGGCTGACAAGGTCGCCCTGCACATGATCGACCTCGGTGGTGATGTAACCGGCAACGGCATCAGCAAATTGGTCTTCACTATCCTCTCGGCGGTGGCCGAGAATGAGCGCGATCGGATCCGCGAGCGCGTGCGCGACGTGAAGCAGCACCGTGCTTCGCAGCGCCTATTCAACGGCGGCAAGCGGCCCTTCGGCTTCAACGTCGAGGGCGAGGGCAAGGACAGGCGCCTTGTGCCGAACGCTGCTGAGCAGGCTGCACTGACTCGCGGGAAGGCCTTGCAGACTGAAGGCAAGAGCCTTCGCGAGATCGCCGCGATCTGGTCGGAAGAGTTCGGCCTGGCAAAGATAGATGCGAAAAGCGTGAAGCGAATTCTCGAACGTGCAGCCTGATAGGTGAATGTGGGTGATTTTTCTCACGGTAACAAGCAGCTTTCTCCAAGCCCTATTCGCTCGCTACGGCTTTTTCTCACGGGTAACAAACAGCTCCGCACCTTAGGTTTTTCCTGCGTTGACTAGGCGTCGTTCGATTTCGCATGGCCTATCATTTGATGTGCTGTGTATTTGTTTCCAACACGATCTGTTGAATGTTCGCTGGGTTTAATGGCTAAGGTCTGGGCGCGGTCTCCCGATTCTTTTGCTAGCGACCCGATCCCGGTTCTATGGCCTTTGGGAGCCTCGCCCGTCGCTCATTTCCAATGCGGCCGGCTGCACTAGAGGGCACCACCACAGGACGCTCTATGGGGCTGCCATATGTCGCAGGTCCGTCGCCCAGCCCCCTTCCGCTTTCAATGGTCGGCGACGGACGTGCGTCACGCTCCAACCTGAACCGCCGCACGCCTTTAGATGCTGCCGATCATTCAGCAAAAACAGATGCCCGAATCTCCACCAATGAACGCTCGGACAGACCGAGCGCTTTGAACTGTTCGGACAACGCTTGGTTCAGCTCTGCATCCGTCATTCGCGCGAATACTCCAGGCTGGTCAATCTCATGTCTGTGAACAAGAAGTCCCGCAATCTTCGCGGCCAGCTTCAACCCGCTTATGGCAGCATCCAGATCGGGCTTGAAGATTCCTATCGCGCCGCCATGCCGGTCGTATACCGGGAGCCCGCGGATCGACAAATCAATAACATGCTTCAGTCGGAGAATGATCCACTCTTCCGTAAGAGCGGCTCGCGCTATTCCGATTTCTCGTGCCTCGGCCTCGCTGTTGGCGCGCTCGCTTATGATCTCTCGAACTCGTGCTTCGATGGACGGATTCCTACAGAGCCTACTCGCATTCGCTGGTTTATAGACGTAACCGGCCGCCCGGTAGGCCTCCGCTTGGCTCTTCCCTGACGCAAGGGCGTTGGCGATAATTTCGTGCTTCGGTTTCGATAGTTTGGGCATCGGGCGTCTCGCTATCCTTATCCATGCTTATCACGAAATTATCCGATCCATGTTCGAGACAACAGCCGACGTAGTGACGTGTCGCGGGTTTTTCCGTTCTAACGTCCGAAAGCGGACAACCGAATTGGCTATCAGCACGTCCCCTATCGACGCGCTCGCGTGCCGGTTGGAGGAGCCGGCCACAGCATCAGAAGCGGTCATGTCCACTGGTCACGATTTCCGATATCTCCAAAATCAAAGACCAGCGCTGTGCTGCCTCTTGGTCGCGCTACTCTGGAGCCTCGCCCAAATCTTGGGATTGCTCAATCTTCAAGACGTGCTGCTCCAATTCGACGTTTAGCTTCGAACCGCCTTCTCCGTGATGAATAAGTCGATGGCAGGTTGGACAGATCGCCCCAACCGACTTGGGATGATCCGGCCCACCGTCCGCCACCCTCCTAATGTGGTGCGGCTCCAGATACGGACTGCCATCCTTCCGAAGGAATGGCGCTGGTTTCCTGCAAGCTTCGCAATGACCGTTGGCGCGCTTGAGAACGTACGCTTTCACTTTCGCGCTGCGGACGTAGTAAGTTCGCTGCGATTCCTTCGATGGCGATTTTGGGATCGTTGCTGCAGCAAGAGCCAACGCGCGGAGTTCAGCCAGAGATTTGGTCTTGAGATCAACCTCGTCCTTCTCGGCGGCTGGCACGGAATCAGCGTCGGCGACGGGAACAAGCTCGAAGACAATTGCGCTTCGGAGCTGGCCATAACCGTCAGGTGCTTGGATGGTCTCCCATCCGGCAAACGCAAAACACCCCACAAACCGGTAAATGCCCTTAGTTTTTGTCGCCTCAAAGAGCAGGAGGTCCCGACCATCGGCCAGATGATCCCTGATGGCGCGGTTACCACGAACGAACGTCATGTCACCTTTTTGACCTTCGCCCGTGTAGGCAAAGATCCCGTCCGATCGCCAACCATCGGAATAGCCAAACTGCTCCCCGGACTCGCCGGTGAACAGGAAAACGAACGGACAGTCGGCCGGCGTTGCGATGCCGCCCCGCTCCTGTCCACCGAAAATCTGATGGATGTCGCGCTGACGGTGATAGAGGTTACCAACTTCGAATGGGATACCGATGGGCTGTACATCCGAGGGTTCGGTGACGACGAAATTTAGCTCGCGGAACCGTTTGGCGACCGTCTTATCTCCCCCTGAGAAATCAGCGGAGGCAAGAGCCTCGAAGCGTTGACCCAACTTCCCATGAGCAGCGCCGGCAATGGCCTTGCTGTCGTATCGCTTGCCGTTGTGTTCGAGGAAATATCCCCGCGACTTCCCGAAACCGTACTTCTTCAAAAATGCTTCCCGGCCGAGTTCGTCGAACTCGCCGAGCGCTGCGAGAACAGCTGCCGCGGACAAATCGGCTAATGCCAAGACCTTTCCCCCATTACCCGAAGGCCGCAACCGGCCGTCTCGATTGTTGAAGTTAACTTCAAACGTCGGTGCCGTCCGGAATATTTCGAAGGGCTTTCCCCAGCTAGTGCAGCGCACAACACTCTGTGCGCCCTTAGCGGAAAGGGAGTCCGCTCTTGCCCTGAATGCTGACGTGCGAGCGGACATGGATTTCGGTCGCTGAGGGCCAAGACCGGACATAGTCAGTAAAGCGGCCTAGAAGAGAATACCACCCGTACTGGCTATTTTGTGCTCTAGTTGCGGCGTCAAGCCAGAGGCGACAAAAATCATCCAGTCTCGTATTCCTAATTCGCGGTCATTGCAGTTAATGCCTCTCGAACATGCCTGGGATCTGATCAGCGCAAGACCTACGCAAAACCTAAGAGCCGCCCAGGGGCGGCTCTCTTTCTAAGATTGATCGGGTTATCGCTGGCCTCACGGCTTCATAGAGCCCTGCACACTGGTGTAGACGGCATAGAGCGACGTCGAGCCGCAGATGTAAAGCCGGTTTCGTTGCTGACCGCCGAAGCACAGATTGGCGACAGTTTCGGGTATGTGGATCTTGCCGAGCAGTTCGCCGGCGGGAGTATAGCAACGCACGCCGTCCTCATTCGGATCGCCCCAACCCACTGAGCACCAAACACGCCCCTCGGTGTCAGTGCGTACCCCGTCGGTAATGCTGGTCTTGGGCATGTCCGCAAAGACCTTGCTGTTCGACGCCTTCCCGGCAGCGACATCGAGGTCAAACGCGCGGATATGCGATGGGTTGTTCGGCCCATCCGTGAAGCCGGTATCGATCACATACAGCTTCTTCTCGTCGGGCGAGAGTGCAATGCCGTTGGGCTCCACGAAGTCATCGACGATGACCTTGACGTCCCCCGACTTGGGATCAACACGATAGACGTTGTGCTTTTCTTGCTCGGGCTCGGCCTTGATACCCTCATAATAGCCACCGATGCCGTAGACGGGATCGGTGAACCAGATCGCGCCATCGGACGTGACAACCGCGTCGTTCGGCGAGTTCAGCCTCTTGCCGTTATATTTATCGGCGATAATCGTGATCGATCCGTCCAGTTCGGTTCGTGTGACCCGTCGGCCGCTATGCTCGCAGGTGATCAGGCGTCCTTCCCGATCAATGGTGTTGCCGTTCGAGTTCATCGAAGGCTGGCGATAGACGCTGAGGTGACCGTCGTCCTCGCAGAAGCGCATGATGCGGTTGTTGGGAATGTCGCTGAACAACACGTAGCGCCCGGCCGCGAAGTAGACCGGGCCCTCGGCCCAGCGGAACCCGGTTGCGACGCGCTCAACCGCCATAGTGCCGGCGAAGGCTGGGAAATCGGGGGGCCCGAACGATGGTGGCCCCTTCTTGGCAGATTCCAGATGGGAGTCCGGATAGCGGCCGCCGGGCAGCGGCCCCAAGGGCAACGGCTCGCTCGCCGTTGTCGGAGCGCCCGTTTGGCCCAACGGCGTCACGGTCGCCGCAGAGGCCGCTTTGAGGCTCACCGCCGTCGCGGCCAGCGCCGCAGCACCTTTGACGATGTTGCGACGGTTGAGGGTTTGCTTGTGGGGAAAGGTCATTGCACTTGCCATGGTTTCCTCTCATTTTTTGTTGGGAGGAAACTATACCGCAATCCGGCATAAAGCGGACGGTTCGGCCACAGAAGGCCGGGCGACATCACCAATGCGTTGATCTTCAGCGCTTCATCGCAGTCTGCGCAAATCAGGATCGACAAGGTCTGGGTCGCGGTCGACGTCGGCAAGGTCGTCGATCCCGTCAATTTCGAGAACCAGGTGCAGGGTGGCGTGATCTGGGGACTCGGCCACGCCATCAACTGCGAGCTCACCTACGCTAAGAGCGCGGTGCAGCAGACCAACTACAATCACCACGAAGCCATGCGGATCTATCAGTGCCCGGTCATCGAAGGAGAACCGGCAGTCAACTGGCGGTTTGCTGGCACAGCTTTCCTATTGAGCGGCTGCCGGCGCTGAGATCGCCGGATGCTTCGCATTCTGGGCATAGCTTTGGCTCGAAAAACCCTTCTCGTTCCCCGACTCAGGCTCGCGCGTGCTAACCGCCGATCCGCTCACGTTGGTGGACAGCGCCGCCGCCGGACGCACTTACGGACCTATGGCGGTGTCCGCTATGTAGCGGAGGATTGCCGGATCGCTGGGATAAAGACCTTCGAATTCCCGGCTTCAGCCAGCCGCGCCAGTGCGACGAGGACGTGTTGCGGATGTTGGTCCGTGAGACCAAGCCTCGCACCCTAGCTCGCTAAGATATCGAAGTCGTCTGGGTTCGCGCCGTACAGTTTCTGAAATCCAGCCTTGGCAAAGTTACTCATTTCTTGGACTGGATGCTTTTGCGAAAGCCAACGATAGTCATATCGAAAAGGACCGTCCTCTAAGATCCATTGTCGTGTAATATCGTAGATGACGACGTTCGCAAAGAACGTACTCAGCGTTTCGACGAGCGCTTCCTCCTCCTTACCCGGTATCATCCTCGGGAATATTCCATCGTCGTCCTCCCTGTCGGTGAAGAGAGAAAGATGTTGAAGAAATAACCGTTGGGTTTTCTCATCGGCGCGCTCCCCGGTCATCCATGCGCCGGGCCAGCAAAAGAACTCCGGTCTCGCCAGCCTATCCTGGCAAAACTTGACGAAGTGAGAGAACAGTACACGGACAACAATATTTTCGGGTTCGAATCTGAACGTATCCATTTCCTGCAGGATTTTCTTGACGCCGGGTGCATCTGTGGCCCAAGCGATAACTGCTTGCAAGCCGATTGCAGGGTGGTCGTATTCGCACGCCTCCGTCAGTACGGTAGCTACCTCCATGTATTCCTCACGGGAATAATCAATGATTTTAGTGAAGAGTTCCGGCCGGCTTCTTGCTGCCTGGCTCAGTCGGATGAAGCGTATCCCGGGGTCGACATCGAAAATGAAGTTCTCGTAGCTTTCAATCTGAAGCGGGAATCCGGCCGTTGGATTTATAGCAACGTCGATGATGAGCAGAAAAAGTGCGACGAGCGGATCGCCAACCAGTTTTGGCCACGGCGCGGCGAGAATGGTTAGAAACGCGTTGAATGCTTGCCCATACTCCTTTTCAAAGTAGCCCCACTTCCGCAACTCCTCAAGCGTCGGCGGATTGGACAGGCCAACGGTCAAATACTGCAATTGGATCATTCGCGCCTGACCCTCAAAAAGAGCATGCAGTCCTAGCGGCGAAATCCTGAATGGCTCGTTTCGTGCCCAACCTTCGACTTTCGCTTCCCGCAATTCACGAAATCGGTCGTCCCATTCGCGGGCATCTGGCAGATGCTTCCATTTTCGATCTACCGTCGATGACAGAAGACCGACTGCATGGCCATACGCCATCCAATAGCAATGGCCGACCGTTTCAAAATAGGGGTCGTCCAACAATTCAGAAACGGTTTCTGGGATGATGGTAACAATCTTATAGAATTCAGCGTCGAGCGCGTTGTTGACTGCGATGTTAGCAGCGCGAAGACCGGGCTCAGCCACGGTCATTCCCCGTCGCGCAGCATCCTCCGCCCATTTTTTTAGAGATTTTTTCAAGCCTACATGCTCAATGGCTCGCTCAAGCTGGGTCGAATTCTGGTGCGCCTGTGCAGGGTACTGCAAGCTAAGCACGAGACCACATGTCGAACCCACATGCTGCCACCAGTGAACGGTTTCGTGAAGATACGTCGAAAACGCTTGGATCGTATCGAAAGAAAGCTCACTAAGCGGGTAGATACCATTTGTTATTTCGTCGATCAGTCGATGATTCCGTGGACTGAGACGCAATACGAATTGCTCGGTGCTATAAGTCCCCAGAGCATTCAAGCAGGCCGAAAATTTCGATGGCGCCACAAGCTTTGTGGGCTTGGGTTCCATAAGAGCTGGGTCCAGATCGGGTTTACCAGGCAAGGCTTCAATACCCCCACTTCCCGCAGTCACGTCATTCGATTGCTAGAACCGCTGGAAATCGTAATCCCCGCGTTTAACCGGGCGTTGCCGTTCGCCGGCCGTGCCGCGAAGCAATCTCATTCTCAGCCCCACCCCTTCGGCTCCATTTCCTCCCTGCCGCGGGCTTGGAAGGCCATCCCGGCGGCCGCGGCGTTACCGCCGCTACGGGCCCTCTGATCAGTCTCATGTCTGGCATACGAATATCGGCATCAGCTGGCGGAAAATGCTTCGTTACGAACTCTGACGCTAGGTTACGTCAAATCGTGAGCCAAGAGCAATTTGAAGATCTTGTCTGTACCTATTCTTCCCCGCGTCGGAGATTCGGTTACGCTATCACTCGCACTAAATCTTGAAGAGCGAGCCTAAACGAGCATCCATGCCACCATAGCTTCTGCCACGGAATGGGTTTTGATGAGCCTTGGCTACCGGTTTGAACATTGGTACTTTTCTGCACTAAAATCATGAACCTTCAAAACCATGACCGCGTTTGTGCGGTCGTTGAAGATCAGCAATTTTCCTTCTGAGCAATGGTTTCCCGTGCCTCGGTAGACCATGACACTTTTATCGGCTACGCCCGATCTATCGACGTACAAATTCATGTCGGTCAGCAGAAATTTGCGGCCGTCGGTGAAGCCGCAAGATGCATATTGCCCTTCTCTAAATTCTTCTCCCCAACTTGCCCCAAACTTTTGATCGCTCCCAACGTATTGGATAATACGATAAACCTTCGAGTTAGATGTGTCCCGGTTCGCGCACCGAAATCTGCTCGTCTCTTCTGCGCGCGATGGCACGATCTCGAAGGCAATGAAGATTTGAGAAAGAAGCAAAAGAGATAAGAATCTCATTGGAAATCGCTCAATGTATCGCGACAATCCCGCGACTGTGCCGAGGACGGCCTGAGGTGAAGAATCCGCTGCAGCGAGGCTTCTCCGTGCAAAGATTACATTGCTCAACATAGCCATTCTTCCAATCAGATATCGATTGAACAGCGTAAGGCCATACCGACCGCCTGAGCACGCAGCGTGGCAAATTGTAAACCGACACCTTGACGCCTGCGGCATTGAGAAAGTCCACGCCGTCCGCCAAGCTATCCCGATAATCCATTGGGTCGACCCAGAGTAGGTCATCATTTGCGATAGCAAACCCTGTGTTCTCCAACCCCATTAACGCTACATGATCAACAAACGGGAGATTGCGAGCAATCCAGCGGCATGTCTCGGAGATCATCGGCACCGTCAATGCGTGAAGCACTATCCGAATTTCGACCCGTTGACGTCGATCTTTAAGTTTCAGAATGCCAAGAATCGTTTCATCAAATGCGCCCTTGGCTTGCACGACGTGATCGTGGATATGATCGACCGACGCATAGACCGGGATGGCCGCCATCAGATTCGGATGGCTAATCTCCCTCCACGCGTCCACGATTTGCGAGTTCGCGAATGCGCGGCCGTTCGTGAGCACTTGGATGGCGGTCGCCGGGAGCCGGTCGCGGCATTCTTTCAGGACAGCAATGAAGTTCTGCCAATCCGACAGCGTCTCTCCTCCAGTGAATGTCAGGGCACGGGTTGCTGGGTAAACAAGAGGCAAGCTTTCTTTGATTTCGTCGAGAATCCACCGGTCATCGACATCTTTCGGCGGCTGCGAGCACATCAGGCAGTAATTGTTGCACCGCTCCGTAACCAAAAACGAGTTGTGCGCGGAATTCCGACGATACAACGTACGGAATTTCCGCGATGCATGGTCGAAGCCGATGACGTCGCCATCCGCGAGATAGTCATATTTTGGCGGCACCGCGAGTAACCGGCCATTGAACGTGCCGGGTAGGTCGATCGCACCGTCGGAGACGACAAAGATGGACAGCCAATTGGCTTCTATCGCGCGCCGGATTTCGTCTGGCGTTCTGGCGAGCGCAAAATCCGCCACATGACGTTCGGCGGCACTGTCGACCGACCGGAGCCTAAGGACCGATCGCGCCGTGTCAGAGGAAAATCCAACGCTCTGGTAGGCTGCGCCATAGAGAAGAAGGGTCATGCGGCGGCCCACCGTCGCAATATGGCAGCATCTTCCGGAGAGTTCTCCAGAATATCTAACAACAGGCTCATGATGCCTTTTTGCCGGGCGCAAAACGCCGACAGAGGCTTAATTCCCAACGCATCACCCTGCGTGGCGTGATGATAGACAGGATCCGCACCGCAGTGGCTTTCATACACGCAAGTTGAACATTCGGGCGCGCACTGGGTCAGTGACGACGAAATCGCGCCAATTAGCTTGTCCGACAGGATGAGAGAATTGTAGCTGTCGTGTTCGACGTGACCGAGCCGGAAAGCGTCGTCACCCGTCTCGGCAAGCATCCTGCCTTCATCCGAAGCGAAAACACTGCCGTCATAGTTGTAGACCAGCGCGCCAAGGCCAGCGCCGGCCGGGCTACGCAAATCTACGTAACCAATCGGGCGATCCGAGAGCATCCGTGTGAGAAGCAATGCCGCATAAAACTCCCGGAACGGGGTACCTTGTCGGTTAATCTCCAGAACTCGGCGCAATCCCCGCTCGTAGAACGCAAGCCACTTCTGCGCGTCGTACTTGGCGAACTGCTTCGTTTTGATCGCAAATCCGAACGGAGAAAGCGGGCGCAGGAAGATGCCATCCAGCCCCAATAGGAGATATTCGTCGATGATCTCATCGACGCGGTCGAGGCTCGCCTCCGTGGTAGTCATCAAGGCCCCGATCCTGTCGGGACCTAGAATCTCCTTGGCTTGTCGGATTCCAGCAACAGCTAGTTCATAACTGTTTGCACCGGGTCGGGGACGGTTCTTGTTGTGCAGATCGGCTGGACCGTCGAGGGAGGTTGAGAGCAGTACGTTGTTCTCTTTGCAGAAATCGAGAACGGTGTCGTCCAACAAGGCCAAGTTTGAGGCGATGACGAAGTCGAGCTTCTTGCCGGACTGTTGCTGCGCAGCGGCAACAATCTTTCTGATCAGCGGAAAATTGAGAAGCGGTTCTCCACCCTGAAACTCAATCTTGATCCGTGTCGTTGGGCTGGCGAACGCTATGTCGAGTGCACGCATCGCGGTTTCTTCGCTCATGTCGAAGCGCGAGCGGTCGGTGCTTTGGCGCGAGACCTGGCAGTACGGGCAAGAGTGTTCGCACCGTAGCGTTACGACAAAAATATGCAGCGGGGTTACGTGTTGCAGGAACGACATCCGGCTTCTCAACCGAGCCGCTAAAAGCTGCCGTTGCGCTTTCTGGTTGGTCCTGGTGACCAGATGAGCCGCGTAGGCCTTTTCGTAGAGGCCGTCGCCGGGTCGTATCCGAAGGTCGACTAGCCTGTTCAGCTCATCTTCAGTCAGGCGAATGAAATCGCCGACTATGTTGGCGACGAGATACTGGCGTGTTCCGATGCGCTCAAGATTGAATGGCAGCAACGAAAGATCTTCTGTCGCCGCGCTGAAGGCGTCAGGAGGTAAGAAACGTGCCATGGTGCTCCGGCTGGACTTTATCCCGCATCATTTTGGGTAGCGGCCAACGACCCGAAGGCAAGTGCAAGAATGACGTTCCGGATGCCATCGGTCTTCTCAGCCACGCGAGTCCGCAAATTCTCGTCGGCGACCAGGTTTAGGAACCGTTCCTTCAGGTCGTCCGGACTTAATGGCGCGCCTTTTTGCGGATTAGCGGTGGGAGCAAGGCGGCAGACATAGCGTTCGCCGACCCGCTCAACCCGGCAAGTCGCCGTTCCGATCAGACGATAGATCGCCGCGTCCAAAGCCCCGAGGCTTTGGACGCTTGAATCGAAATCGACAGCTACTTCGACCGGAGTCGCCGCAAGATCCCTAGCGGCTAGAGGCATGTGACGAATGGGATGCGTGCGATGCGTGCGATGAGTGGCCCGCGACAATCGTCCCGTCAGCTTGTTTCGTCATGACAAACCCGAGAAGATCCTCGCCCACCTGAAAGTGAGCGTTCGGCGCTGGCTTCGCATGCAAATCTTGCTTCACTGGCGTTACCTCGTCATTGAGGACCGCCGGCTTCGCTTCCGCGCCCTGCACCGAGAGACCGGTAAGTGACGCAAGCGCTGCGCCAAGCGAGAGCAGTATTTTGGATTTTTCAGCCACTTTTATCCCCCAATCCAACAATCTTGAAACATGCCCTGCTTACAACTTACAAGAGTGGTGAGTCTAGAGGGTTGTTCAATGATCGAGCGACGGCTCGTGCCGAGCCCTCAAATGTTCGGTTGACGCTCAATCAACACAGGTATTGCCCACCCTCAATTCCGGTAAAATACTGCCAGAGCGGGGAAACATAGCGGCGGCATCGAGGGACGTTGCCCGACACACTTCCTCCGCCATCAACCGGTCGGTCGCTCCTTGAACTTCAGTATGACTTTCGAGGTCGATGCTCCGCAACTCATCCAGCGGGGGTGAGCACCAGATCATAGGCGTCGGCGTCATCGGGTGCGTCGGCGAGTAAGACGCACGATCAGCGCGTAGACGATCAAGATGGGGATTGTAGCCGTGTCCTAGCTCGGCGAGCATGTCATAGGAGAAGGTATCGTCGTGGCAGCCATCTTGCGCATGATCAGCGCCCGGGCGCGTTTGTAGCTCCAATGATCCGAAGATACTACGGCTCGCAAAAGGCGCCGGTTGTTCTGCACCTCTGAAGAGCAAACCCGCTCGCGGCGGCTGCCATGCGACCGCAATCAAGGATAAGGTCGGCGGCGAAGCCCATTCTGGTGACATTGGCGGTGATGGCGCGTGCGGTCGGCAGCATCGGAATCGGTGTGGCCATCGTTGATCCAGCCCAGCTTAAACAAGACACACCACATGGTAAATTGAGTAGTGTCCTTGTGGTGGGACTGTGAAAGTGATGAATGCAGCATCACAGTCCCGTCTGAGCACCATAAAAGTGACGCCTACGCAACACGGTCCCGCCTGAGGGCCATTCATGGCCCTGGCATGGGACTGTTAGTGTCTGACATGGGACTGTGAAATGAATTATCGGGTCTCCATCTCATGAAATCCTTGCTCGCTGTCATAAGCGTGGTTTGAGTGTCATCCGGAAACTCTGTCAGTAGCCATTCAGTTGAAACGCGGCCCTTCATGCTGAAACCGCTTCTCTTGCTTATCCTAATGAAGCCATGGGCAACTAGGCACTGAAAGCAGCGCTGGGCCGTACTACGTCCGACGTTAAGCGCCTTGGCGGCTTCTCTAACGCTGTAGGGGATCTTACCATTGTTAGAGTTCGGGCCCCTGTAACGCCTCGCCAGCTCAACGTAGAGCGCTCTGCAGTTGCCGTCGAGCGCCTGCCACGCCGCCGAACCGAGCATATGTTCCGTAAGACTGACAAAGCGCCCGCGTGCTCGCACGTCTTTTCGGGTGCGCTGATGGTAGTCACGCCGGTTTGTCATTCTGCCGCCTCGGTATACAAATCGATCGGGTCATCACACCTCGCCGAGGCCGTTTATGGCGGCATATAAATTCGCGAGGTTCGCTGGCAAGCCATAGCTGCGGCGCTGAACATATCGCCCGCCCGGCGTTAGGACGGCGGCGTCGCGATTGGCTGCATATTGGCCGAGAGGAGTCAGATCGAAAGAGGACTGACTTTGTACCCGATTGCGCGGTATCCGATTGCGCGGTATCTTCCGCATTGTTGTGTCTCTGCTTTGCGGTTGAGGGACGACATTTCGCCGGCGTGAGCTTCCTCTCACGTCGGCATTTTCATTTTCTTTCTATGACGGTGACGGGGACAAGCAGTGCTGTCGGTGGCGAGGTGATCGGCGATGCGGCCGTAAATCGAGCCGACTCGTCCTGCCGAGCCCGTGCGGCCGCCATTTTGCCGAAGGCTCTCTCGGCCCAGCCGATACGTCGATTTGGATGGGCGCGCTCGGCATAGACCCTGCAGTGGTCTTTCGCCGGACAAACTTCTCCCCCATCACGTCATACTGAGCGGCCTCGCCGATGATTGCCCAACCGGTAATCACTGCTGGCGCATGTGCGTACGCCATGCGGATTACGGTGGAAGGGCTATGCCCTTTGTCGAGAAGAACTCGGCTGCCATCCAACACAGGTTGTCGCGTGCCCAGGCATATCACCTCGTCGGTATCCTCGACGCGGGCGTCGAATCGGTCATGACGGCGCTTACCGCGACGATCGAAGGCCGGCGAAACGATGATGACGACCTCGGTCATCACTCGCGGGCCTTGCGAGATGACGGGCGGTGGACCTCAGACGTTGACCGAACTAACGGCCCGATCTTGCCCTGCGCCCATTCGTCGAGGCCAGACGTTGGATACAACGGCGTGCGACCTGCAAGCCGAAAGGGCGGCCCTTCCGAGCTTACACAAGCAATTTTTGCCAGTGTTTTTGGCGAACAGGGGATTCCATAGGTGTCGTTTACATACTTGGCCGCATCCGTCCGTCTTAGCAGACGGCCCAGTCTAGCCGAACCCTTGAGGACGGTATCCATCTGCACCTCGCATCTTCACGGAACAATCTCCGTCTATGCGAGGAAACATAAATCACTATCTTGAAGGACCGGTCGGTAACCCGTGCGCAAATTTCAATCGGTTACGGACGCGACATAGAATGTGCGACTGCCTTACGAACAATCGCTCTTAGCCCAGATGTCGGCCAGCCGATGTAACCCAGAACGTCTTCGCAAAATTGCGGAAACTGAAAATCTCCTGCAGTCCGAAGGACCCGCCCAATCTGCTTCCACACCTCGGCAAGGTTCAACACAAAATAGTATCGAAAAACCGCTTCGCGTCTGCCACCGCGATTTGTGCCTCGCCGAAGCGCCTCATCAAGTGAAGACTGAATCTCGCGTAACACAGCAGAGACAAGAGATATGTTCTCGCTGCGAGCAAATAAGCGACGATGCTGAAGAGTATGCTCCTCAATATAAACCCGTTCGGCGCGAGGAAGTTCTCGGCCCCTTGAGGCGATGTTGTAAGATTCCTTTGGAAGCCCAAACTTCGGGGATGCGTGGCTGATCCACCCGGCAGTCAGCATTTGTCCTAAATCTGATATGCTGTCACGAGTCATTGTCCGGCCAATCAGGCCGCAAGCATCGAGGTAATATTTCGCTTTCGATAGGTAATCTTTCGCGCGCGTTAGATGCTTGCGATCATCATCACGCGTCCGCTGTCCGCGAATTCTAGTCATTTCATTTTTAAACTCATCGATAAGCGTCTTCAGAAAGACGGCCACTTGATCCTGCTCAGTGGACGTCAAACCATATGCTTCAAAAAGAGCCTGCAAATCGCGGTCTCGTATGGCCCTCGGAAGGCATAGATCCACGTCCCGTACAGTTTTGGCAACTCCAGGGGTTGATTTCTTGCGAGCCATACTCGACGTGCCTTCTGCAGACCGCAGGGGTTAACCTAGCCGCGCGCGGATGATGGTGAGGCTGATCGCAACTGGACGACCTTGCTCGACTTCTTTCCCGTCATGGCATCGTCGATGTGGCGCGCAATCTTGTCCGCCGCAGCCAACAACGCAGAGTCGATCTTGTGAATGTAGCCCTCGGTCACGCTTGCGCGAGAGTGACCTACCAAGGCTTTGATGGTTGGAAGTGAATAGCCAAGATCGTCAGCAGTCGAACTGAATGAATGTCGCAAGCCATGGCTGGTGATGCCAGGCACGTCCCTCCCCGACACCTTCTGAAGCCATCGCGTCAAGCCTGTGTGGTGTTTCGCCTCGGTTGTGATGGCAGGAAAAACATACTTCGACTTGGACCTAGCCATCGCTACCTTCAGGATTGCAATGACGGCCGGCCCCACTGGGCGAATGCTCTTTCCGGATTTACTGTCTCCCAGACGAAGAGCCATCCCGACTGGGTCGACTTCCGTCTTCAGAAGGCTTTCCACCTCGTCCAGACGGCAACCCGTCATCGCAGACGTGCGGCTCGCGAGGATGCGCTGCCAGTGCTCGCCGTTTGCCTCAGCCGCGGTGAGACACTTCCCGAGACGACGATAACCGACGTCGTCCAGACGCCATTCCCGGGTTTGATCTTTCGGCCGTCTGATGCCGTTGATCGGGTTGTCCGATCGGTAACCTTCATCGACCGCGTAGCTGAATATCCCGCCGAGGAGACCCATCGTGCGAGCCGCGGTCCCCTTCCCGCCCGTCACAATCGCGCGACCTCGAGTCTTGGTCTTCACGTCGGCGGCGGACTTGCCGGCGATAATGTCGCGCTGAAGGCCCTTGGCGTCTATGGAGGTGAAGCCCTTCACCGTCTTCTTGCCGACGAGCTTGATGATGTGCCGCTCGATACGCCCCTTGTCACTGTACAGGGTCGTCTTGCTCTTCGTCTCGCCCCGCCGGGTGAGGATCAGGCCGCGTTCGGCCTTCTCCAAGTACTCCCTGCAAAGCTCCTCCACCGTCATGGCGCCGCGGGCGAGCTTCTTGCTCTCTACGGGATCTGCCCCCCGGACAACATCCGCCAAAGCGAGCTTAGCGTCTCTACGAGCCTCTTCGGCGGTCAGGACACCGTACCGGCCCAAGGTTAACCGTCGGCTGCGGCCGTTGGCGTTGCGATACTGCACCAGGAACGATTTGGCGCCGCTCTTTTTCACACGCAGCCCGAAGCCCGGCAGTTCGTCGTCCCAGAGGAAGACGTCAGCTCCCATCGTTTGCGCAGCATCGACCGCGCGTTTCGTAAGCTTTGGCAATTTTCCCTCGGGTAAGCACCGGGTAAGCAGGAGCCGGAAAGCGAGGGAAATCTGCGGTAACGACCGTAGCCCCCAAGATCAGGCTGATTTAGCCTATATCCAGGCGTCATCAATTCCAAGGGATTTCAGGTAAGCAAGCGCAATCTGATCACCCTTGCCCTCCGAAGGCAAAGGTCACACGTTCGAATCGTGTCGGGTGCGCCAGCCTTGTCGCCGTCTTCACGCCAGCGCCTAGCTGAGCATCGAGATCATCGTCTGGATCTGGTCCGAGGCGGACGCGACCAGGCCGTCGTAGGACGTCTGGCCGTGTGCGGCGGCCTTCAGGATGCATTCGGCCACAGCCGCTTTCAGACCGAAGACCGATTGATGGGCCGGTACGCTCGCCATCACGGTCTCCAGCGCTTGACGCATCGTGCGAATGAGCTCGGAGCTGTATTGCATGGATTGTCCTCCGCGCCCTCATATTAGATCGCGTGCCCCTGCTTGCCACTCACAAGCCTGAGACTGTTCTTTGAACCTGGTCGAGACTGAACGCCTCAATTCAAACGCCAGATGGCCGCATTGAGCAGGCCGGCCAACGCGACCCAGGCTGCGTAAGGCGCGAAAAGCATCGATCGCCTCGCGCTTCTCCTTGCACGATTGTATCATCTCTCCATGAGCGATTCCGGCACGGTGACGGGCGAAACCTCGCCCGTCCGCAAGATCATCCATATCGACATGGATGCGTTCTATGCGTCCGTGGAGCAGCGCGACAATCCGGAGCTGCGCGGCAAGCCGGTCGCGGTCGGAGGCTCCGCCGAACGCGGCGTCGTCGCGGCCGCCAGCTACGAGGCCCGCAAGTTCGGCGTTCGCTCTGCCATGCCGTCGGTGACGGCGAAGCGGCAATGTCCCGACCTGATCTTCGTCAGGCCGCGCTTCGAGGTCTACAAGGCGATCTCCAGGCAGATCCGCGAGATCTTTGCCGAGCACACGCCGATCATCGAGCCGTTGTCGCTCGACGAGGCCTATCTCGACGTGACGGAAAACCTGCAAGGCATTCCGCTGGCACGGGACGTCGCGCTGCGGATCCGCGAGAAGATCAAGGCCGAGACGGGGCTCAACGCTTCGGCGGGCATCTCCTACAACAAGTTTCTGGCCAAGCTCGCCTCCGATCATCGCAAGCCCAACGGCCAGTTCGTGATCTCCCCGGAGATGGGACCCGCCTTCGTCGAGGCGCTGCCCGTCGGCAAGTTCCACGGGATAGGCCCGGCGACCAGTGCGAAGATGAACGCGCTCGGCATATTTACCGGTCGCGACATGCGTAACCAGACGCTGGAGTTCATGAACGCGAATTTCGGCAAGGCGGGTGCCTATTACTATTGGATCTCACGCGGTGTCGACGAACGTCCGGTGCGGGCCAACCGGATCCGCAAGTCGATCGGCGCGGAGACCACGTTCCAGGCCGACCTCGACGAATTCGACGCGCTGGTCGCCGCGCTCAAGCCTCTCGTCGACAAGGTCTGGCGCCATTGCGAGGCGACCGGCAATCGCGGCCGCACCGTCACCTTGAAGATCAAATTTGCTGACTTCGAGATCATCACACGCAGCAGGTCCGCACCAACACCGGTTGCAGGCCGGGACGATCTGGAGCGGCTGACCTGCGGCCTGCTCGAAGTCGAGATGCCGCTGCCCAAGCGCGTCAGGCTGTTGGGCGTATCGCTGTCTGCCCTCCAGGACGGGGATGATCCGGAGCCGCAGCTGACTTTCGGTATCTGAACCTGATGGTCGGTGACGGGATTTTTCAAAAATCGCTTTCGAATGTGCCGCGCGCAACGACGGCTAGGAAACCAGCCTGGTGCGAAGCCGCCTGTACTCGTCATCCGTTACGGATCCCGCCTTTCTGAGCTGATCAAGCTTGGTAAGCTCGTCTGCAACGCTGAAGCCGACGATGTGCCGCAACTCCTCGCGCGCCCGCTGAGCTTGCTCGGCGTTACGTTCGGCCATGCTTCGCCCTTGCGTAATGAGGTATGCAAAGATGCCGAGGTAGGAGGTCAGAACCAGCGCGAGCACCCATAGTGCCTTGCCCCACCCGGAGATGTCGTGGCGCCTGAACAGGTCGCCATAGATGACGATGAGCAGCCAGAACCAGACGACGAATGCGAATATCGCAATCATGTCCATCAGGAAATTTCGGTACGTGAATCCCTCTTGAACGAAGAACATTGCAATCCCCTCGTTGAATTACCGTTCTCGATCCGTCGCTCCACTTAACGGCAGTACCGATGCGACACGCGGTGCGATCTTCCGCTGCTCGAGCGGTACCAGCAGCTGCCGTTCCGCCAATAATATCTATGCCAATGCCGATGCCGCCGGTGGGCGCCGGCGATCGCTCCGGCCGTAGCTCCTATCGCAGCGCCGCGACGACCACCGACGGCACCGCCGATGACCGCACCCCGAAGCGCGCTCTGAGGATACGATTCGCTGGAAGGGAACATTCCCGCGAACGCGAGCAGGATGACGAACAGTGCAAGCTTTCGCATCTGAGCGTGCCTTTCCTGATTGGACGCGTCTGCCGCGCAGATAACCGCAGAACGGTTTATCTCTGAGGGTGATCAGCGCCGCCGCGGAGCGGCATAGCGTGGATTGATGCCGCAATATGCGTTCGTGCCGGAAGCGGCAGCCAGACATTGCGGGCGTGTGGCGAACTGGCAATTGCCCGGAAAGCCCCAGTTGCGACCACGCAGGCAGTAACGATCCGCCTCGGCGGCCTGGGCCGGCCCCGAGAATACAACGGATAAAAATGTGGCAAGCATCGGAACGGCACGATGCATCTCGACCTCCATGGATGGATGGAGGCGAATTATATCGCCGACGCGTCGGCCATACCGCCAGTAAAAGCCCTTGCCAGACGCTGCGGCGTTTATTGATGCGACCTGAGGCGAAAAGCGCCCACGCTATCGCGAAAATCTCAAGCTCGGGGCTGCATGAAGGCGGCCGTATCGATTGACGGCGCCACACCTTCACGGCGGGAGTCTCCCCCGCCGATCTGATCTTCCTTCACGACCAGCAATGGTCAATGCCTCACGTGCTCGAACACGACGATCACACCCGTCGGCTCCGGCTCGTGGGCCATCAGGCGCGTGAGGTCGGCATCGCTCCAGTCGGCGAGGCTGACGACTTCGCCGGTCTGGCGCTCGGCGCCAAGCGACGGGGTCGGCTCGAGGACCTTCAGGCCCGTCTCGTCGACGAAGAAGGTGTGCTCGCCGAACATGCTGTTGAGCTGCGGCATGGCGGGATGCTCGTCGGGCAGCACCTGGGCGCCGAGTTGGTTGACGGTCTGCTTCACCTGTTCGGATGTGAGCTTCATGGGCTGCTCCGTTTCTGTCGTGCCGGGTTTCATTGAGTTGAGCTAGGACGGGCGTTCCCTGCGCCTGTGTCGCCTGGCTCAAATTCCCGAACGGGTGCTGCGCACAAATGTTCCGGTGAAATGTATTTCGTGATCGCGAGCTTCATCCGCCGCGCTCACGGCACGGGTTCGCCACACGATGTCCACGATCTGCCTGTGAGCGGCTTTAATCGGCAGCTTCGACGATCCGGATGTCGCGGTCCGCGCCGTCGCCGAGCAAATCATGGGCAGCCTGATAGGCTTCTCCTGATGCCTTTTGATCCGTTACTCGCTCCTGACCTCGCCGACCGAGAGCGCGCAGATGCGTGACAGATATGTGTAGGGCAGACCGGTCTCCTCGGCCCACGCGTTGAACTGCGCCTGCACTTTTGCGAGATCGCCCTTCGACTTCACCTCTTCGCCGATATCGAGGCCGGCACCGCGCAGGCAGGCCACGACATCCCTGGAGGTGACGAAACCGTCCCAGCCGACGAAGCGCAGCAGCATCTGGCCGGTATTGCCGCCGAGCCGGCTGCCGCGCTTGGTGAGGAGATCGAGCAGGCCGATTTCGTCGGACGACGGCCACTTCGCCAGAAACTTGCCGAAGCTGCCGTGCTCCTTTGCGATCGCCTGGACGAAGGCGGCGTTGTCGCGCACCGACATGATCTTGGCGCCGTTGCGCACGATGCGCGCATCGCGCAGCAGACCTTCCCAATAGTCTTCCGGCTGGAAGGTCAGCTTGGCCGGCTGGAAATGCAGGAAGGCCTCTTCAAAGCCGTCCCATTTCGAGTCGATCACGCTCCAGGCAAACCCTGCGCAAAACACCCGCCGGGTCATCTCGGCGAGGATGCGGTCGTCGCCGAGCTTGGCCAGACGCTTGAGGTCGGGCTTGTCGGGCATCAGCCTGTCCAGCGCCTTGGGGCCGCCCTTGCGCTTCTCGGCGCGGGCACGAATGGTCTTGAACGGGGTCATGCGGACACGAGCGATTGAGGATATGCCACGACAGCAGAATTCGATGGTCCGGTCCAGACCTGCGACGCCCGATGCCCTGCATGCCGCGATACGCCGCGGCATGCTCCGGCTCATTGGATTGACGCGAGGGGGCGGCCGTGCTGGTCTGCTTCTTGCTTTTTGCCGTTTTGGAATTCCCAGACAATTTCAATCGCGAACGGATTTCAAATGCGCTGCCTGGTCGTGGCTGACCTGCACTACGCGCTGCCGCAGTTCGACTGGCTGGTCAGCGCGGCGCCGCAATTCGACCTGGTGATCTTCGCCGGCGATGCGCTCGATATCGGCTCGATGGTGGATTTTCGCGCGCAGATCGTGGTGGTGAAGAAATACCTCGCGCTGCTTGCCGGGAAGACCCGCGTGATCATCTGCTCCGGCAATCACGACCTCGACGAGCGCAACGCGGAAGGCGAGAAGATCTCGCGCTGGATCTCGGAGGTGCGCGAGCTGGGGATCGCCTGCGACGGCGACAGCCTCACCATCGGCGACACCCTGTTCACGGTGTGCCCGTGGTGGGATGGACCGCTGGTCAAGCAGCGCATCGCCGAACAGCTCCGCGATGCCGCGGCGAGCCGGCCGCAGCGCTGGATCTGGGCGCATCATGCGCCGCCGGCGAATTCGCCGACGAGCTGGGGCGGCAAGCGCTTCTTCGGCGATGTCGAGGTGGTGCAGTGGATCATGCAGTATCAGCCGTCGATGGTGATCTCGGGACATGTGCATCAGTCGCCCTTCATCACCGACGGCTCGTGGTTCGACCGGCTGGGCCAGACCTGGGTCTTCAACGCGGGCCTGCAACCGGGCCGGCCGCCGACGCATATCGTGCTGGATCTCGATGCCAACAAGGCGTTCTGGCTGGCGGCGGGCGAGGCGCAATGGATCGATCTCGACGCGCCGCTGAAGCGGCCGGCGGCCTTGGTCGAGGCACCGCCGGACTGGCTTACATTCTTGGATCGGATTGCCGATCCGAGCCTGGCGAGACCTCAAGCGGCGGCAGGTTGATCATGCTCTGAAGCACTTCGCCGACCATGGCCAGATGCGTGCCGTGGCCGGCATATTGCCGCTTGAGATCGGCAAGATAGGTGTTGGCGACGTTGAGCCGCTGCGCCAGCATCTTCGCGATCAGCAGCGCCACCCCCGGCTCCTGCTTCAGGAACGAGGCGGCATCCTCGAACTCGTAGACGATTGCATCGGAGCAGGCCCTGACCGTCGCGGTGTGCGGCTGGCCCAGCAGCACCGACATTTCGCCCAGCACCGCGCCCGGCTCGGTGACGGTGGCGACCACCATCTCACCCTTGAGCACCTCGAGCTTGCCCTGCATCAGCACATAGAGATGGCCGCTGGTGCCGCCCTCAGTGACGACGACCGTACCGGCCGCAACCTGCCGCTCCGTTCCGCCGGTGCAATAATCCAGGACTGCGCGCATCGCCGAAAGCTCCCATCGCTGGGGATACCCATTGCCGGGATTACTAGAGCACGATCCGTGCCACGCGGCAATTCGACCTGCGTAGAGCTATCGCGACAGGTGCTTTGCGAGGTGAACCGACTGCCAGTCGCCGAGCCCGGTATCCCTGAACCCGGCCTTCTTCGCCAGGCCGCGCATTTCAGCATTCGTTCGCGCGGTTTCGCCGGCGATCATCTCGTGGCCGAGATCGATCGCGCGCGTCTCCATCGCCGTCATCATCTGGAGGCCAAGGCCCAGGCGCTGGAAGGCGTCGGCGACCGAGATGGCAAACTCGCCGTGCCGTGCGGCCGCATCGTAGGCGTAGTGCGTTTCGCCGATGATGTTGCGCTGCCCCTCCTGCCTGAACTCGGCCAGCAAGGTGAAGTGACCGGGACGGTCGGCCTTCGCCACGCATTCGGCCGCGACCACGGCGAGGTCGGCGCGCGCACCCATGAAACGCTTGTTGCGCGATGACGTGGACAGGCCGGCGAAATAGACCGACAGGTCCTCCACATCGGACGCACTGGCGGTCCTGATGCAGACCATCCCCTTCGCTTCGGCCAGTTCAACCGGCGCGACGACGGCCCCCGGAAACAACTGTAGCATGCGTGACGCTCTCGGCAGGTTGCGTGGACCGCACACCTAGCCGAGGCCGTGCACGCAGCGCTTGGACATCGCTGCCAATCATGCGGCTAAAAACGAACAGCTCGTCTCCCTGTGCCCCGCGTCACACACGGGAGGGTGAAAGCGTCGAAGCGGGCGCGATCGTCTTCAGGCCGCGGTCACGCGGCCTCTCGCCTCCCGACGCGGCGCTCCGGCCGCGTGGCTGTCATCGACTGCTCCTCGTCGTCCTGCGGAGCACCCCAGAACTCCCTGACCGAAGGCCCCCATTTCAATCGACGTGCACGCAAGAATTCCAGAATCTCGTGCGGCCAGACCCTGCGGCCCATCTGCGTGTACCAGCGCATGGCGTGGCGCAGGCCTGCGTCGCGCTGGAACAGCACCCGCCAGATCGCCTTTGGGCGACACTGCAACACCATTTCCGTGAACTTGAACCAGGCCAGCACGCGCCACGGCGCCATATGGCGCGTGGCGAGCACCTGATGCTTGTAGTCCCATCGCCGGCGATCGGGCTGGATCACGCGGCGCTCGGCCGCGAGACGGAAGTAAGGCGTCCAGCGATGCGGCGTGACGTAGAGCAGCTGAACCTGATCGGGATCGTAGGCAAGCAGCTGCTTCAAGCCGCGCCAGTGATCGCGATCGGTCTCCTCCTCGAACCCGACCACCCAGGTCGCCATCGACAGAATGCCGTGCTGCCGCAGCAGGCGGATGGCCTCACGGTCGACGGCCGTCGTCGCGCCCTTGCGGATCAACTCCAGGGTCCTTTCGTCGGTATTTTCAAGCCCGAGCAGGAAGCGCTGCCAGCCGGCCTTCTTGTAGAGATGCAGGATGTCGGCGTCGCGCACGATGTCGTCGGCGCGAGTCGAGCCAACCAGGATGAGGTCGACGTTCTCAGCGATCAGCGCTTCGAGGAACGCGCGCCAGACTTTCTTCGAGACGGTCGGGTTTTCGTCGGCGAAGTTGATGACCTTGACCCCCTGCTCGCGATGCAGGCGCGCAAGCTCCTTGGCGAAGCGGACCGGATCGCGGTGACGCCAGCGCGTCCAGAACCCGCGCTGGCCGCAATAGTTGCACAGATGCGGACAGCCGCGCGAGAACTGGACGACCACGGCGCGCAGGCCGCCCCAATAGCTGTAGCGCGCATGATCGATCAATTCCCAGCCGATGCGACAGGCGTCGAGGTTTGCGATCACCGGCGCCGGCTGCGTCGCGCGGGGACCTGAGACATCGCGGAACGCGATGCCGGCTATGTCGGCGAGATCGCGACCGTATTCCAGCGCGCGCATCAGGCGCCGCGCGGTCTCTTCACCTTCGCCGCGCACGATCGCGCTGACATAGGGTTCATCGTGCAGAATTTCGCGCCAATGGTAGGTCGGGAAGACGCCGCCGTAGACGATCAGCACGCGCGGCATGACCTTCACCAGGGCACAAGCAACCGCCGCGATCACGGGATGTCCGGAAGTCGAGCCGGAATGGCCGAACAGCACGGCATCCGGGGCGAAGCCCGTCGCTTCGCTGACGACCTCGGCGATCGACATGGGGCCGAATTCGGCGTCGATCAGCCGCACCGCATGGCCGTCGTCGATCAGCGGTCCGCCGATCGCGAGCAAACCCAGCGGCGGAAGATGATCATCGGGAATTCGGCTTCCGATCGAGGGATGAGGCACGTTGACAAGAAGAACACGCATGGACTTTCGCTCCCGCTTTGGTTGGCGTGATCGTCCGTCCCACTTCTATGAAGAAGCCCAATCCCCCGACTGAACCCGAAGACATTCGTGCGTGACTGCTGCGGAGACCCTTGCTCTGCCCCGCCTTGGCGTCATACCCGCGAGAGTGACGGCACCTCCTCGGGCATGATCGCCTGGAGGCCGCCGAAGCGCCGCTCACGGCCGTGGAACGCGGCGAGCGCCTCGGCGAGATCGCCCGCATCGAATTCCGGCCACATCCGCTCGGTGAAGTGCAGCTCGGCATAGGCGCCTTCCCACAGCAGGAAGTCCGACAGCCGCTTCTCGCCCGAGGTGCGGATGATGAGATCGACGTCGCGCAAACCGGCCTCGCCGGTGACGAGCTGCGAGAACGCTTCGCGGGTGAGGCTGGTCAGCGCCGCCGCCTTCGCCGCCGCGTTGAGGATGGCATCGCGCGCGGAATAATCGACGGCGATGCGCAGGTGAAGCGTGCTGCCGTGGGCGGTGGCCGCTTCGGCCCGCGCGATCGCATTCGCGATGCCGTCAGGCAGCCGGTCGCGGCGGCCGATCACGGTGAGACGCACCCCGTTCTTCACCAGGCTCTGCACCTCGTTGGCGAGATAGAAGCGCAGCAGGGTCATCAGCGCTGCGACCTCGGCCTTCGGCCTTCGCCAATTGTCGGTCGAGAACGCATAGAGCGTCAGCGTGCCGATGCCCTGCTTGGGCGCCGCCTCGACGATGCGGCGGATCGTCTCGACGCCGGCCTCGTGGCCGCGCAGCCGCGACAGGCCGCGCCGCGTCGCCCATCTGCCGTTGCCGTCCATGATGATGCCGACGTGAAGCTTCTCGCTGCGAGAGGTCATGTCACTTTGCATTGCAAAGTCTCCGGTCAAAAAAGGGGAGGATCAGGTCGAGATGATACCGAGACGGCCGAGCGGCGGCGCTTCGCGACCGGCGGCCTTGGCGGCGTCGCGCACCAGGCGCTCGAGCACGGCCAGATAGTCGAGGAAGCGGCGGCGGCCTGCCCTGGTCAGCCGGCATGTGGTGTGCGGGCGATTGCCCTCATAGCCCTTGGTTACCTCGACGAGGCCGGCCTCCTGCAGCACGGCGAGATGCCGGCTGAGATTGCCGTCGGTAAGGCCGCAGAGCTGCTTGAGGTCGGCGAACGCCAGCCCCTTCGGATGCGCCATCAGCGAGGTCAGAAGCCCGAGCCTCGCCTTCTCGTGGATGACGCGGTCGAGCCCTTCATAGGAAAAAGGCGCGCTGTCAGTCTTCGACATCATGATCTCCGGACGCAAAATACAGAATGCCCGCCATCACCGACTGGCCGATCACGAAAGGCAGGCCCATGGTCCACGGCGACAGCGTGTGGGTTTGGCTCGCGAGCACCACGACCGCGAAACCCGAAACGAAATACCAGGCGCCGGCGAGCGCGACGGTGCGCGGCAGCGAGCGAATGGAGGCGAAGATGCCGAGCGACACCAGGATCTGCCACAGACCCGGCAACAGCCACAGCGTCTCACTCGCGAACTTCCACATCACCACCGCAAGCAGCACGCCGGCGACGCCTGCCGGAAGGAACTGCTCGACCGCCTGGTGGATCATGGCGTCGGCAAGGCCGGAATGATGGCGGCGCGAACGCGCGCGCATCTCGATCCCGATCATCAGGCCGGAGACCACGGCGGCAATGAACCAGCCGAAGAAAAAGCCGAGCGGCTCTCCGGTGGGGTCGCCGAGCAGCCAGAATTGCAGGATTGCCGTGACCAGCGCGACACCGCCGGTCGCGACCATGGTTGCCGGGCCGTAGCCGCGGAACGCCGTGCCGGCCGCAATCTGGCTGCGGATCGCCACGATGTCGGCCAGTGCCTTGTCGAGATCGCGCATCGGCAACGCCAGAACCTCGCTCGACCCCGCTTGTCGGGATCCGTTACTTTGCATTGCAAAGTATATAGCATTGCAAAGTAAGCGCAAGCCCGAAGGCTGCCCCGAGGAAACACGCCCCAACCGAACAACTGCCGGTTGCACCAATGGGGACCGGCCGGATAAGACGAGCCAATAGCGTTCCGGGGGCGTGGAGATGTTCAAGACGACTGTTGTTGCGTGCGTGCTACAGATGGTCCTGGCCGGTGTGGCCCATGCGGCGGGGCCTTTCGGCACGATCCGCGTCGGCAACTGGAACGGTGGCGCCTATTCCAATGATTCGACCGGCGCGTTCTCTCACTGCGCCGCAAGCACACCTTACGCCAACGGCGTTACCTTGCTTGTTGGCCAGGATGCAAACAGCTCGTGGCTGCTCGGCTTTGCCAATCCGGCATTTCGCTTCAAGAAGGGTGAGAACCTCACGATCGACGTAACCTTCGACGGTCAGGCCGAGGTGAGACTCTTCGCGACCGCGTTTTCGGAGGTGATGGTCTCGGCAGTTCTGCCCACCAACGTCGCCCGCGCGCTCCAGAAGGCGAGTCTGATGGTGGCGGTGGCGAGAGGTACGCCCTTTCAGTTCAGCCTGACGTCGACTGCGCCTTTGGTGGCTGCGATTACCAATTGTGTGACCAGAGTCAAAGCCGACGGCCTGGATAAGGCCGGCGATTTTACAAAGATTGCCGCCAAGCCGCAGACCGCGCCGGACAAGCAGGCATCACCGGCAACCGGCGGCAAATCTGCTCGAACCAAGAGCGGCACCGGCTTCGTGGTCAGCGCCAACGGCCACGTCGTCACCAACAACCATGTGATCGACGGCTGCGTCGGCGACATCAAGGGCAACCTCACCGGCGAGGCCTCGATGGCGCTGCGCGTCGTGTCCAGCGATGCGAACAACGATCTCGCTTTGTTGCAGGCGCCGTCGACGGCGGCTTTCAAGGACTTTGCCCGTATCCGCGACCGCTCGATCCGCTCCGGCGATTCCGTCATCGCGATCGGCTTTCCTTACCATGGAATGCTGACCTCGGACTTCACCGTGACGACCGGTATCGTGAGCTCACTCAGCGGCATGCGCAACGACACGCGCTTCCTGCAGATCAGTGCGCCAGTGCAGCCCGGCAACAGCGGGGGCCCGCTGTTCGACGCCACCGGGCAGATCGTGGGCGTCGTTACCGGAAAGGTCGACGCGCTCCGCATCGCCCTAGCGACCGGCAACATTCCCGAGAACATCAACTTCGCCATCAAGACCGGCGTGCTGCGCGACTTCCTCGACAATTCCGTGGTGCCCTATCAGACCGCCGAGCCTAAGGCCGAGCTCAAGACCACCGACATCGCCGGCAACGCGCGGCCCTATACGATGCTGATCTCGTGCAACGCGACGGAGCAGGCCGACGCGAAGCGGTAGCCCTCACGAGCAAGGCAAGCTGCCGCGCCGACCACTGCTGTCATTCCCCGCGAAGGCGGGGAATCCAGTACGCTGCGGCCTCTCGTCTCTATCACTCCCCTCTCGGAGTACTGGATCGCCCGGTCAAGCCGGGCGATGACACCTTTGATGTGGGCAGGGCGTACCCGCCCCCCTCACCCGTGGCAGCACGCACCCTTCGTCGCCTGCGGCTCGTACTGGTCGCGCAGGCGCACCCAGTCCATCGGATAGGGCAGCCCCTCCTCGTGACGGCCGAGCGGGGTGAGGTCGAGGTACTGATAAGCGGCGTTCATCATGTCGAGGCCGCGGGCGAAGCAGGAATAGGTGTGGAAGATCTCACCGGCCTCGTTGCGGTAGAACACGCTGATGCCCGGCAGCTCCGGCCCGTAGATCTTCGTGGTGCCGAAATTGTACATCGGCTTGCCCGTGGCGATCTGCTCCGGCGAGAACGTCACGCCGTAATCCCGGTTGAAGTCGTTGCTTCCCGACGAGACCCAGTCGAAGGTCCACCCCATCGGCGCCTTGAAGTCCTCGAGCTTTGCGATCGGCGCCAGCGAGATTGCGACCGTCGCGGTATCGCGCGCGGCCAAATGCGGCACCATGCGATCAAGACCGTCGGCCCAGAACGAGCAGCTCTTGCAGGCCGCTTCCCAGTCGGGCGCGAACATCACGTGCTGGACGACGAGCTGCGGACGCCCCTTGAAGAGATCGCCGAGCGTCACCTTGCCGTTCGGTCCGTCGAACACGTAATCCTTGTCGACCTTGACCCAGGGCAGCGCGCGGCGCTCCTCGGCGAGGCGCTCGCGCGCCGCTGTGAGCTCCTTCTCATGCGCCATAAGGGTTTTGCGAGCCGCGATCCATTGCTCGCGCGAAACGATCTGATGGGGTTGCATGACGGTCTCCTCTGACAGAAATCAGGCGACGAAGGCATCGAGCTTGTCGAGGAACGAGCTCCAGCCCCGCCGATGGTTGTCGCGTGCGGCCTCGTCGAAGAACTGGGCGTGATGAAAGATCATCAGCGTGCCGGCGCTATCCGGCTTGAACGAGATCGTGACCAGCGATTCGCGCTCGGGCGTCGAGTGCCAGGCCCAGGTGAAGACCAAAAGCTCGTTCGGCACGACCTCGCGATAGGTGCCGCCGGCCTCGAAATATTCGCCGTCGTCGCTGACGAAGCTGATGCGGTAGCGACCGCCGCTGCGAACGTCGAGCTCGGCGGTCAGCGTCGCCGGTTTCATGTTCGGCGGCCCGAACCATTGCGCTAGCTGCGCGGCCTGCGTCCAGGCGGCGTAGACTTTTTCCGGCCGCGCGCGGAGCCGGCGCGTGAGCGTGAGGCTTGGACGTTCGCTTGGACGTTCTGCCGGGCGCTCGGCGCTGCGGGAATCGGCGTTGACGGCTGTGTTGGCCATGTCTCTTCCTCCACGAAGGCGGCAAGACGATCTAGATTGTCGGACCAGAACTGCGCGTAACGATTGAGCCAGTTCATCGCCTGCTCCATCGGCTGCGCGGTGAGCCGGCACGAGACCGTGCGACCGGTTTTCTCGCGCACGATCAGGCCTGCGTCCGTGAGCACATCGAGATGCTTCATGATCGCCGGCAGCGAGACCGGAAACGGCGCGGCCAGCTCGCTCACCGACAAGCTGTCCTGCTCGCCGAGGCGGGCGAGAAGCGCACGCCGCGTCGGGTCGGATAGCGCCGCAAAGGTCCGGTCCAGCGTCTCGTCCTGATACTTAACCATGTGGTTTAGTATAGACGTGAACGAGAAGGCGTCAAGCAGGAACCCGCGCGCCCGGATCTGCACAATCAGGTGATCAGGCAGACGTCAATGAGAGGCGCCGCTAGTATGGCGGAGCGTGCCGGGCTCGCGGAGCCGGCTGAGGTGGCGCTCGCGTGACCAAGGCGGGATTCTGACCGCAAAAGCCCTTGCGGCCTGAGGCGCTCAGCAGACACTGCTCCCGGGTTTGATAGGAGCAGTCGCCGGGATAGCCATATTCCGAATCCTGAATGCACCACGCATAGTCCGCCCGCGCCGGGCTGCCGCCGGCGAGCCACACAAGGACCATGGTGCCCAGCACGAATTGCGCCTTGCGCATGACCGACCTCCCATGTTCGCCGCGCGACATGCGACCTCACAGAGAGAAAGGCTCGCGGAGCCAGTTTATTCCGGAGCGATCACGCGAAAATGCGCCGCTGCGGGCTTCGCGATGACTTCGTGCGGCTAGTACGGCGCGACGGGCCGCGTGCGCCGGCGCGGCTGCGGTTGGCGCTGCGGCACCTGGCCATAGGCCATGAGCGGATTGGGGCCGCAGTACAATAGCCGGCCGGACACACTGGCCAGACACTGCTCGTAGGTGCTGTAGGCGCATTCGCCGGGATAATCATATTCGCCGCCCTGGGCGCACCAGGGATAGTCGCGCGCCGCGGCGGGCGTGACGGTGACGACACCGGCAAGGGCCGTCGCACCCAATGTCAGCAGGACCAGTTGCGTCTTGCGCATGTCCCAACTCCTCTCTTCACGGCGCCAGATACGGCGCCATACATCATCAGGTTTCGCCGGGCCGCTTTATTCCAGATCAACGAGACAACGCGCGCAAGAAAAAAAGCCCTGCCGAACGGCAGGGCTCCAATTCCGATCATCACAAGATCGCTACTCGACCTTCAGGCCGGCGAACTCGACGACCTTCTTCCACTTCTCGGTCTCGGCCTTGATCTCCTCGCCGAACGCCTCGGGGGTCTGCACCCGCGGCTCGCCGCCGAGCTCGACCAGACGCTTGGTCATGTCGGGCTCCTTCATCAGCGTGTTGATCTCATCGTTGAGCTTGGCGATGATTTCCTTCGGCGTGTTCTTCGGCGCCCCCATGCCGAACAGCGCGCTCGCCTCGTAGTCCTTCACGGTCTCGCCGATCGCCGGCACGTCGGGCAGTTGCGGCGAGCGCTGCGCGGTGGTGACGCCGATCGCACGCAGGCTGCCCGAACGGATGTGCTGGATGATCGAGGGCATGTTGTCGAAGATCACCTGCACCTGACCGCCGAGCATGTCGGTGATCGCGGGCGCCGCGCCGCGATAGGGCACGTGCTGCATCTTGCAGCCGGTCATCGCCATGAACATCTCGCCGGACAGGTGCACCGAGGTGCCGTTGCCTGACGAGGCCATGTTGACCTTGCCGGGATTGGCCTTCACGTATTCGATGAACTCGGCGACGGTCTTGGCCGGCACGTCCTTGTTCACGGTCATCACGTTCGGCACGCGCTGGAACGAGGCGACCGGCGCGATGTCGCGCACGAAGTTGAACTTCAGGTTGGTGTAGAGCGAGGCGTTGATGTAGTTGGCCGGATTGACCAGCTGCAGCGTGTAGCCGTCGGGCTCGGCATTGATCACGGATTCGGTGGCGATATTGTTGCCGGCGCCCGGCTTGTTCTCGATCACGAATTGCTGGCCGAGCTTTTCCGACAGCCGCTGGCCGATCAGCCGTGCCAGGATGTCGGTGGCACCGCCCGGCGGATAGCCGACCACCCATTTCACCGGGCGAGCCGGATAATCGGCGGCAAGGGCCTTCGACAGCGGGCTGGCTGCAAGAGGAGTGGCGGCAAGCAGGCCCAGCGCGGTACGGCGAGTGATCATTTCAAGGGTTCTCCCAACGTGTTGTTCTTGAAAGCCAGATATCTTGAAAGCGTCGTCGGCGGCGTTGTAACAAAGCCGGAAGCACGCGGAAAGTGCGCAACGCACATGGCGACGAAAGGATAAGGCATGCCGGTCAAGGTCGAGGCCCTCGATCACCTCGTGATCAACGTCGCCGACGTCGCGGTGACCGCGGAGTGGTACCGCAAGATTCTCGGCATGGAAGTCAAGGTGTTCGACCCCGGCGGCGGCAAAGCGCCGCGGACTTCCCTTCAATTCGGTAACCAGAAGATCAACGTCCGGCCGCGCGATGCCGACAAGGTCGAGTGGTTCACCGCCGATCACCAGACCGCCGGCAGCGAGGATCTGTGCTTCCTCACCTCCGCCGCGCCCGACGAGGTGGTGGCGCATTTGCAGGCACATGGCGTCGCGATCGAGGAGGGCCCGGTTCCCAAGCAGGGCGCCCGCGGCACGCTGCGCTCGGTCTATTGCAGGGATCCGGACGGCAGCCTGATCGAGATCTCGTCGTACGAAAACTAGACTCGTCATTCCGGGGCGATGCGAAGCATCGAACCCGGAATCTCGAGATTCCGGGTCTGGTCCTTCGGACCATCCCGGAATGACGAATGAGAGAACGAGCGCGCGGCCACTGCACAGCGCACACCGCCCCCGATTTGCTCCCCGCGCCGTCCGGTGGCAGGAAGACGCAATAATCAAAAGGCAGCCGCCATCAAGATGCAGGCTGCACGGGAGGACGCATGCCCAATCAACAGACCGCAGCCGGAATCGTGGGCCCGTTTGACGGGCTGGATGTGCCCTGGCTCCTGAAGATGCGCGCCGAGGTGCGCAGCTCACATCCGTTCCTGATCTGGGCGCCGTTCGACGCGCCGGCGCGGCACTGGAGCTATGGCGAGTTTCACGAGCGGGTCGGCGCGCTCGCGGCGGGGCTGGCGAAGCGCGGCGTCAGGCCGGGCGAATATGTGCTCATTCACCTGGACAATTGCATCGAGGCGCTGCTGGCCTGGTTTGCCTGCGTCGAGCTGGGCACCATCGCAGTGACCACAAACACGCGTTCGGCGCCGGCCGAGATGGAATATTTTGCGGATCATTGCGGCGCGGTTGCCGCCATCACGCAACCGTCCTACGCCGAGATCCTTGCAAAGCACTGCCGCAATCTGCGCTGGATCGCGGTGACCTCGCACGATGCGGGCGCGGCGCCGGCACAGCCCGTCGCGCACGGCGACAGCTTCGAGGCGCTGTTCGCCGACAGCGCCGACCGCCCGAGGCGCGTGGCCGATCCGCTCGCGCCGTGCAGCGTGCAATACACCTCCGGCACGACATCGCGGCCGAAGGCGGTGCTGTGGACCCACGCCAACGCGCTGTGGGGCGCCAAGGTCAACGCCGCGCATGAGGATCTGCACGCCGGCGACGTGCACCAGGCCTATCTGCCGCTGTTTCACACCAACGCGCTGGCCTACTCCATGCTGGCGACGCTTTGGGTCGGGGCGACCTGCGTGATTCAGCCGCGCTTCTCCGCAAGCCGGTTCTGGCGCGTCGCGCGCGAGCACGGCTCGACCTGGACCTCGACCATTCCCTTCTGCATGAAGGCGCTGCTCGAGCAGGAGATCCCGAAGGACCACAAATTCCGCCTGTGGGGCAGCGCCGTCAACGAGCCGCCGGCCTTTGCCGCGTTCGGCGTCAAGATCATCGGCTGGTGGGGCATGACCGAGACCATCACCCACGGCATCGTCGGCGAGGTCGATCAGCCCAACATCCCGATGTCGATCGGCCGCGCCGCGCCTGAGTACCAGATCCGGATCACCGACGATGACGGACGGCCGACCGAGGTCGGCGACACCGGCAATCTCTCGATCAAGGGCATCCGCGGCCTGTCGCTGTTCGCCGAATATCTCCACAACGAGAAAGCCACGCGCGAGAGCTTCGACGCGCACGGCTTCTTCCTCACCGGCGACCGCGTCGAGCGGCTGGCGAACGGCTTCATCAGGTTCGGCGACCGCGCCAAGGACATGCTGAAGGTCGGCGGCGAGAACGTCGCGGCCTCCGAGATCGAGCAGGTGATCGCGCTCGTCCCCGGCGTGCGCGAGGCGGCGGTGGTGGCGAAGAAGCACCCGATGCTGGACGAGGTGCCGGTCGTCTTCATCATCCCGCACGGCGGCGTCGCGGGCGCAGCGCCGGACCTGCATGACAGCGTGATGGCCGCCTGCCGCAAAGGCCTCGCCGACTTCAAGGTGCCGCGCGAGATCAGGCTGGTCGACGACATGCCGCGCTCGACGCTAGAGAAGGTGGCGAAGGCGGAGCTGAGGAAGATGGTGGGGTGACCACAGTCGTTCCGGGGCGGTGCAAAGCACCGAACCCGGAACCTCGAGATTCTCAGGTGCGCAACTGCGCACCATAGTTCGCGCTGCGCGCGCCCCGGAATGACTCGTCAAGAAGTCAAAACGACCCCAGCGCCACGGGCCTGAACGCCTGCAGCAGCTGCTGGTCGAGCTTGCCGCCCATGCCTTCCATCATCGTGAAGGCGCGGGAGTGGGTGAAGGGCATGCGGTAGGCGCGCTTCTCCACCAGGGCGGCGTAGATGTCGACGATCGTCGTCAGCCGCACGATGTCGCTGATCTGGTTCGACGACAGGCCGTTGGGATAACCGCTGCCGTCGAGGAATTCGTGGTGATGCAGCACGACGTCGAGCATCTCCGGCGGGAAGCCGCCCTGGGCTGCGAGCGCGTCATAGCCGCGGCGCGGATGCTGGCGGACCTCGTCCATCTCCTCGTCGGTGAGCTTGCCGGGCTTGTCGAGCAGCGCGGAAGGAACGAAGGCCTTGCCGACGTCGTGCAGCAGCGCGGCACGGGTCAGGCGGCGCTGGTCGTCCTCGCGCATGCCGAGATGCTGCGCGAAGGCGACGGCAAATCCGGTGACGAACAGGCAGTGGCGATAGCTGCCGACATGGTGGCAGCCGACCGTGGTGAGCCACTCGCGCAGCGAGGAGTGCTTCATCGCCTTCAGGATCTTGCTCTCGGCGGCGATGACGTCGTCGAAGGTCAGGGGCACGCCGAGCGGCAGCTTCTCGAACATCTTGGCGAGCACCGCGTGCGCCGCCTCGACGCCGCGGTTGAGTGTCTTGCCGCGATCGGTCGCGTCATAGGTGGCGGTGTCGGGAAACGCGGCGCGGATGCGCTGCAGGATCGCGTCGGCCTGAAGCGGCCGCGAGATCGTGTCGGTGGCGCCCAGCGCCCAGGCCTGCATGGTGCCGTGGTGCAGGGCATCGGCGAGCACGAACAGCCGCGGCATCGAACGATAGGCATCGCCGCGCAGCTTGTTGCGCACCCGCTGCACGCTCTCGGGCGAGCGCAGATTGATGTCGACCACGAGGCCGGAGAGATCGCGCGAGGGCTTCTCGGGGATGTCCTGGGTCGTCACCGTCGAGACGTCGCCGACCGCCTTCAGGATGCTGGCAAGCTCGGTGCTCTCGTCGCTCCGGTCAGAGGCGAGCAGAAGCCGGCGTTTGGCGGCGGGTTTCACTGAGGCGTTCATGGCTTCCCCAAGAGAACGGGAGTGTTTCGGGCGAAAGCCTAAGCCGGATCAGGTTCTCCGGCCCTTAAGAGGCGTGCTCAATGGAACCTTCCGGAATTGCGCGCAATTTTACGGATTTCTGTTCCCGAGACGGGAACTGCAAAACAGTCAAAAACAACCCCATGCACAGTAGAACGGCCATTGAAGATAAAGGGGAATTTGGGTCCCACTGTCATCACCCGCGAAGGCGGGTGATCCAGTATTCCAGAGGCAGCGTGAGGATACGGAAAGGCCGCGGCGTACTGGATGCCCCGCCTGCGCGGGGCATGACAGCGAATATGTGGATGCGGCGTTCCGCATAACAACAAATCCGCCGGAAGTTGCCCTCCGGCGGATGATCTCTGGCAGCCTTCGACCGGCTTACGCCTTCATTGCGCCCTTCACGGCCTCGGCCGTGATCGGCAGCGCGCGCACGCGGGCGCCGGAAGCATTGAAGATGGCGTTGCCGATGGCGGGGGCGATCACCGTCACCGCCGGCTCGCCGACGCCGGTGGCCTTCTCGCCATTGGCGATCACGGTGACCGCGACCTCGGGCATCTGGCTCATGCGCAAGGGCGTGTAGCTGTCGAAATTGGTCTGCTCGATGCCACCGCCCTTGAGCGTCGCCTTCTCGTACATCGCCAGCGACAGGCCCCACAGCGCCGCACCCTCGACTTGGGCGCGGATGTTGTCGGGATGCACCTGGGTGCCGACATCGGTTGCGACCGTGAGCTTCTTCACGGTCACCTCACCCGACGGCGCCACCGCGACATGGGCGACGCACGCCGTCCAGCTTGCGGTCGCGCGCTCCTGCGACGAGACGCAGGCGACGCCCATGCCCTCGCCTTTCGGCAGTTGCCTGGTGCCGTAGCCGGACAGTCCCATCGCGGCGAGCAGCGTGTTGCGCAGCCGCTGCGCGCCGCCGTCGTTCTTGCCGGCACCGTCGAGCAGCGAGATGCGGAACTGCGCGGGATCCTTGCCGGTCGCAGCCGCGATCTCGTCGATCATGCTTTCGACCGCCCAGAAGGTCCAGCCGGGCGCCACCGAGCGAAGCTGCCCGGACGGCGTCGCATTGTGCGCGAGCTCGTTCTTGATCGCGCGCACATAATGGTTGGGCACGGTGTAGAAGAAGTCGGCACCGTTCACCGTGAAGCTGTCGAGCGGCCCCTTCTTGTCGACCGATGGCGTCAGGAAATCGGGGATTCCCCAGCGCGCGGTCGGCCAGGCGGAGACGACGTCGTGGCTGAGCGCGATGAGCTTGCCGTCGCCGTCCACGCCGGCCTTCACCTTCTGGTAGGTGAGCGGACGCGAGAAATCCATCGTCATGTCGTTCTCGCGCGAATAGATCACCTTCACCGGCTTGCCGACCGCCTTTGCCGCCTGCACGGCCGGAATCATCATGTCGGCATCGAGACGCCGGCCGAAGCCGCCGCCCAGCCAATGCTGGTGCATCACCACGAACTTCGGATCGATCCCGGCCGCGCCCGCGGCGATCGCGCCGGAGCGCGTCGCGAACTGGTTGCCGGAATAGATGTGCAGGATGTCGCCCTTGAACTCCGCGGTGGCGTTCATCGGCTCCAGCGGCGCGTGGATGTTGATGCTGGTGGTGTACTCGGCCTCCACCACCTTGGCCGCCGAACCGAAGGCCGCATTGGGATCGCCGTCCTTGACGAAGAACTGGCCGGAATCCTCGAGGCCCTGGAGCCGCTTGGCCTCGTCGAGCAGCGACTGGCTCGACAGCTTGGCGTTCGGACCGCCGTCATAGGCGATCTTCAGCGCATCCGCCGCCTTGCGCGCGTTGGCATAGGTGCCGGCCACTGCGACCACCCAGCCGGAGGTGGTTCCGGTCTTGTCGTCGAGGATGATGGCCTTGATGAAGCCGGGCACCTTCTTTGCTTCGCTGTCGTCGACCGATTTCACCGTGGCGCCGAAGCGCACCGGCGGGGTCACCACCTTGCCGTAGACCATGCCCGGCAGCATCACGTCGATGCCGTACTTGGCGGTGCCGTTGGTCTTGGAGGGGATGTCGAGCTGCGGCACCGACACGCCGATCATGGTGTATTGATCCGGCGTCTTCAGCTTGATCGCCTTGAGCTCGTCCGGCGTGAAGGTCTTGGTCGCCTTGCCGCTCTTGACGATGTCGGCAAACGACATCTGCTTCTTCGACTTCGGATGCGAGACCATGGAGTCGCGCACCACCAGCTGGTCCTTGAAGTAGGGCGGCAGGCCCATGGCTGCGGCCGCCGCTTCCGTCAGCGCGATACGGCCGGCAGCGCCCGCCCGGCTCATCGCCTCGAAATTCATCATGGTTGACCAGCTGCCGCCGGCGATCTGCGCCCCCAGAACGGGATCGTTGAACTTCGGATCGTTGGAGGCGAGCTGCACTCGCATGTCGCTCCATTTCGCGCCCAGCTCCTCGCAGACGATCTGCGCCATGGTGGAGGCGATGTGCTGGCCCATGTCGGCCTTGCCGCAGGTCACGGTGACGAGACCGTCAGGCGAGATCGCATACCAGACGCTCGGCTCGAAGTTCGAAGGCGCAGCAAGCGCTTCGCCGACGCCCGGCACGCCGGCGTAGCCGAGCACGAGGCCGGTCGCGGCGGCGCCGACGAGGAAGGAGCGGCGACTGAGATCGGTCGTCCCGGGGGCGACGTTGTTCACGTGCTTATTCATGTGGGCCTCCGCTCATTGCCGGAGGCGGATGCAGTGCGCATCTCGGTTGCAGCACGCATGATTGCCTTCTGGATCCGCGAATAGGTCATGCAGCGGCAGAGATTGCCGTCCATGTGTGCGACGACCTCTTCCTTGGTCGGATTGGCATTCTTCGCGAGCAGCGAGGCTGCCTGCATGATCTGCCCGGACTGGCAGTAGCCGCATTGCGGAACCTGCTCGGCGATCCATGCCTTCTGGAGCGGATGATCGCCCTTGGCGGAGAGGCCTTCGATGGTGGTGATCTTCTTGCCGGCAACATCGCCGACCATGGTCTGGCACGAGCGCACGGCTTCGCCGTTGACGTGCACGGTGCAGGCACCGCACAGGCCGGCACCGCAGCCGAACTTGGTGCCGGTCATCTGCAATTGCTCGCGGATAGCCCAGAGGAGCGGCGTGTCGTTCGCCGCATCCACGGACAGACTCCGCCCGTTGATGGTGAGAGTTGGCATAGGCGTCTTCCCCTGCCGGTGCATGAAGCCGCTTACGGCGGCAACTTGTATTGGCGGACGCCCACCGGGCTGGCGTCGACCTTGATCGCAAGAATGATCGCGTTCCGCCGCAGAGGCAAATGCAATCTGGAATTGATCGAAGCCATCTCGGCCTTTGCATGTTGTGCGTTGCGAGAACGGAACTGACGCAGCGCGCATGATGCAAAGGAAAGCGGCAGACCTCGCGTCAAGCATGCATGCCATCGCCTTCAGGCGGTTTCTTCGAGGTAACCCGGCGGCTAGGATGGCCGCGACGAAACAAACAATAAAGGCGGGAGAAATGCCGAAGATCGATCGGGACGGCGTCGGAATCTATTACGAGGTCCATGGCGACGGGCCGCCGCTGCTGCTCACGCACGGCTACTCATCGACCTCAGCGATGTGGCGTGAGCAGGTCGACGCGCTGGCGAAGGACCACAAGCTTGTCTTGTGGGACATGCGCGGCCACGGCCAGTCCGACTATCCCGACGACCCCAAGGCTTATAGCGAAGCGCTCACCGTCGGCGACATGGCGGCGATCCTCGATGCCGTCGGCTCGAAGCGCGCCGTCATCGGCGGGCTGTCGCTCGGCGGCTACATGTCGCTCGCCTTCACGCGCGCTTATCCGCAACGCGTCCGCGCGCTGCTGATCATCGACACCGGCCCGGGCTTCAAGAAGGACGATGCGCGCGAGGCCTGGAACGCACGGGCGCTTGCCACCGCCGACAGGCTCGAGCGCGAAGGTCTCGACGTGCTGAAGGCGGCGACGCGCGAGCGCGCCTCCGCTAGTCATCGCAACGCCAGCGGGCTGGCGCTCGCCGCACGCGGCATGCTGACCCAGCGCGATGCGAAGGTGATCGAGCTACTTCCCGATATCACGGTGCCGTCGCTGATCGTGGTCGGCGCCGACGACACGCCGTTCCTGGCCGCATCCGACTACATGGCGGCCAAGATCCCCGGCGCACAAAAGGTCGTGATCCCCGCCGCCGGACACGCCGTCAACATCGATCAGCCCAAGGCTTTTGTTGACGCGGTCGTGCCTTTCCTGAAGAACTTGCCGCAATAGGCCGGCCGAACGAGGATTTGAGCCGATGAAGCAAGCGATGTTGGTTGCGGGCGTCGTGGCGACACTTTTCTCGGCGCCTGTTCAGGCCGAACCGTTTGGCACCGTGCCGCCGCGCCGGCCCTTCGTCGCGACCTTATCGAACAACACACCGCTCGCCTTCGGCATGGACGCCGAGCAATCCGCACGCGCTTTGGGGCAGCCGCTGCAATATGTGCGGGGACGTCCCGGCAACGAAATCTACCTCGCGCTTCGCAACATCGGCGGCAGCGGCTTGATCCCCTACCGCCACCGCCTGTTCCTGCAATTCCGCCACGGACGGCTGGCGGGATGGAAGGAGGACTACGGCGAGAACTGGATGTGGGAATAACTGTCACCCCTCATGGTGTGGAGCGCGGAACGCGCGTCTCGAACCATGCAGGCCCGCCTCTCGCAGCTCGGCCTCTATCCTTCGAGACGCGCGCGAAGGGCGCGCTCCTCAGGATGAGGGGAGAGAGCTGAGTTCGCAATAACAAAGAAGGACAACCCGCGTGGGACAAGACATCAGACTGACGGCCTCCGACAATTTCCAGCTGGGCGGCTATCGCGCCGATCCCGCAGGCAACCCGAAGGGCGCGGTGGTGGTGATCCAGGAGATATTCGGGGTCAATCATCACATCCGCTCGGTCTGCGATCGGCTGGCGAGCGAAGGCTATGTCGCGATCGCGCCGTCGATCTTCGACCGCACCTCGCCCAATTTCCAGTCGGGCTATACGCCCGACGAGATCGCCGAGGCGCGCAAGTTCGTCGCCAGTCCCGACTGGGCCGCGATGCTGCGCGACACCCAAGCCGCGATCGATGCGGTGAAGGGCGTCGGACCGGTCGGCATCATCGGCTTTTGCCTCGGCGGCAGCGTCGCCTTCGTCGCGGCGACGCGGCTGTCGGGCCTGAAGGCGGCGATCGGCTATTACGGCGGCGCGGTCGTGCGCTTTGCCGACGAGACGCCGAAGGTGCCGACGCAACTGCATTTCGGCGAGAAGGATGCCGGCATTCCCCTGACCGACGTCGAGACCGTCAAGGCGAAACGGCCGGACGTGGAGGTCTTCATCTATCCCGGCGCCCAGCACGGCTTTCATTGCGACGAGCGCGCCAGCTACGACAAGGCGAGTGCCGACATCGCCTGGCCACGCAGCATGGAATTCTTCGCGGAGCATTTGACGTAAGGCGCACATCTCTCATCCGTCATTCCGGGATGCGCCGCGAAGCGGTGCAGGCCCGGAATCCATCGGGCCGCAGAAAATGGTGGCGCGATGGATTCCGGGTTCGCGCTACGCGCGCCCCGGAATGACCAGAGGAGAGAGCGGGAATCGGGTGGCCGCACCTTGCCCCCCCGGCGATAGAGCTGGCCGATCAAGCCAACACACGCCGGGAGATCGTCATGCAGCAGATCAACACGAACCGCGTCATCCGCAATCCTTTCGGCACGATGGACGTCCCGGGTCCGGACGATTCTGACGTCATGAGCTACGCCGCGGCCGCCACGCTTTCCGGCGATGCAGCCGACGGCAATGCGGCGCATTGGGCAGACATTTCTTCGCGCGCCGATCCGCTTGAAGGCATCTGGGCAAGCCGCTGGAACGGCGGCGCTGATCCAACCATTGCCGGCGACACGCCGGAGACATGGAAGCGGGGCCGCGCCGACGTTCGCGTTGCGGAGAACCGGATCTATCTGCGTTTCGACTGGGACAATGGCCGCCGACACGGGCTGATCGATGCGGCGCGCGAGGGCGCGGATCGCCTGGTTGGCAAGTACATCAACCTGACCAACCCTGCGATCACGCGGCCGTGGGTCGGGCGCGTGGTCGATGCCGCGCGCATCGACGGATGTTTTCCGGAAGGGCGGCTGGATTTCAGGAGATAGGTCGCGAGGTCGACGACATCATCCCTGCCGTCATTCCGGGATGCGCCGCGCAGCGGTGCAGGCCCGGAATCCACCGTGCGTCAGAGATGGTGGAGAAATAGATTCCGGGCTCGCGCTACGCGCGCCCCGGAATGACGAGAGAGCTAGAACCAGCGCTCGCCGACGAACACGGTGTCGCCCGGTGCCAACGGCGTGCCGAGCGGAACCACGGCGCGCATCGAGCCGCCGGCTTCGGTGTGCGTGACGGTGACCACGTCGCGCTTGGCGCGGGGCGAGAAGCCGCCGGCGATGGCGACGGCGCTTTCGACCGTCATGTTCGGCACGTAGGGATATTGGCCGGGCGCCGAGACTTCGCCGAGAATGAAGAACGGGCGATAGGCCTCGATCTCGACGGCGACCGAGGGCTCACGGATGTAACCGTTGCGCAGGCGCGCGGCGATTTCACCGGCGAGGCCCGCCGTGGTGCGGCCACGGGCCGGCACCGCGCCGATCAGCGGCATGGTGATGGAGCCGCCGGCATCGATCGCGTAGCTGTTGGTGAGACCTTCCTGGCCATAGACCACGACGCGCAGCTTGTCGCCGGCATCGAGATGGTAGGAGGCGTCATAACGGACCGGCGCTCCCATCGGCGCGGCGTAGCCGACCGGCATCGGCGCAGGCGCGGAGGCAAAGGAGTTGCGCAGCGCGCCGATGGCGCCGCCACCGTCGGCGACGACAACCGGCTGCGGCGCGTTGTAGGGCTGGCCGTAGGCCATCGAATCGAGATCGGCGCGCGGCTGCATCACCGCGACGGGGCCGGCGGTCTGCATGCAGCCGCCAAGGGCAAGCGCGGCGGACGCTGCCAACATCGACCATCGAAACGCGCGTGCAACCGGCACCGGACCTATCCCTCGAAACGAGACGGCTCCAGTGATGCACCGGTTATGGTTAATAAAGCGTTGAGGGGGCTGGAGCGCCGCGAGCAACGGGCACACTGCGCTCCCTCTCCCGCTCTTGTCCGCCGAAGCCTTGGCGAAGGCGGATGCGGGGCGCGACGAGCTTCGCTCGCGCTGAGAGGGCTGGGGAGAGGGTGTCTCCACAACGGGACAGTCCCCCAGGGGATAGAGCCCTCACCCGGCGCGCGGGACGATGCTTCGCATCGCCCGGGCACGCCGACCTCTCCCGCAAGCGGGAGAGGTGCAGCGAGTCCGGAGCTGACTTACGCGCTCACACCGACGCCGATCGGGCAGGACACGCCGGTGCCGCCGAGGCCGCAATAGCCGGCGGGGTTCTTCGCCAGATATTGCTGATGGTAGTCCTCGGCGAAATAGAATGCGCCGGCGGGCGCGATCTCGGTGGTGATGGCACCGAGGCCCTTGGCCGCGAGCGCCTTCTGGTAGAGCGCCTTCGACTCGTCGGCCGCTTTCTTCTGCGCATCCGAGTAAGTGTAGATCGCGCTTCGGTACTGCGTGCCGACGTCGTTGCCCTGGCGCATGCCCTGCGTCGGGTTGTGGCTCTCCCAGAACGTCTTCAAGAGCTTCTCGTAGGAGACCTTCTTCGGATCGAACACGACCAGCACCACTTCGGTGTGGCCGGTGCGTCCCGAACAGGTCTCCTCATAGGTCGGATTCGGCGTGTGGCCGCCGGCATAGCCGACGGCGGTGGTGTAAACGCCATCGCCAAGCTCCCAGAACTTGCGCTCGGCGCCCCAGAAGCAGCCGAGCCCGAACACCGCCTGCTCGAGGCCGGCGGGATAAGGCGGCTGCAACTTGCTACCGTTGACGAAATGGGTGCTCGCGGTCGGGATGGCTTGCGCACGGCCCGGCAGCGCCTCAGTTGCGCTCGGCAATGCGGTGGTCTTGCGCATGAACAGCATGGTCGGATCTCCGAAGAACGAGCTGTCCGTCGCTTGTGCCGACTCGAAAAGCCAGGCGCTCAGGCGGCGTGCTCGCGATCAGGTGGGAATATAGGCGTTTACGCGCGAAGGGGCAGCCTTGTTACGCGGCGCCGCGCGCGGGACTCAGTCCCGGGAATAGCCGATCAGCGGCTTGCGCGGGCGGAACAGGATCATCAGGAGGATGCCCAGGATGCCGAGGACGGCAAACACCGGCTGATCCAGCACAAGGCGGATCACCGAGGTCCAGAGCCAGGGCGCCTTGGCCTCGACCCAGGTCCGGAACGCCGACTGGCTGGCCTGATTGATGTCGTTCCAGAACTGGCCGAACCGGGTGAACTTGAGGGTCTGGTCGGCCACCCAGCGGGCGCCGTCATAGACCATGAAGATGAACCCGCCGGCGAGCAGCAACAGCCCAATCAGTCGGAAAAAGCCGCGGATCATGCCTCACCTTATATGGTCGTCCGGTCGGAGGACCCAAAGAAACGCCGCCAGCCAATAGCCGGGCGACGGCAGAAATTCAACCTCTTCAGGGCGTTACGGCACCCATTCAGGCCGCCAGAGCCGGTTTTCCGGGTCTTGAAAGCGTTGACGGTGCCAAAGACCCTCTCTATAAGGGCGCCAACTGGCGGCGGGCGCAATCCTGCCGCCGCTGTTCTTTGAGCAGTTGCAGGCTCTTTGAGGCCTCATGTTCCGGGAACAGCCTTGAACCGAACACCCTAAATCCGAGCGTCGATTACGCGGTCAAGCAAGCCGGCGCTACCCGACCAAGACGCGACCGGTACCCGCAAAGGACATTGAGACCATGGCCAATACCACCTCCGCCAAGAAAGCGACGCGCAAGATCGCCCGCCGCACCGCCGTCAACAAGTCGCGCCGCACCCAGATGCGTGGCGCCGTGCGCAACGTCGAGGAAGCCATCAAGACCGGCGACCGCGCCGCCGCCGTGAAGGCGCTGGCGAATGCCGAGCCCGCCTTGATGCGCGCCGCGCAGCGCAACATCATTCACAAGAACAATGCCAGCCGCAAAGTCTCGCGGCTCACCGCGCAGATCGCCAAGCTCGCCAAGTAAGTTGGCGAAGCAAGTTCGCTGACCAGGCTCGCCAAGCGACTGGTTGCAATCATCCGATCGGTTGATCCGCTCGACATCACGTTCGTCAATCAGCCCGGCCTCGCGCCGGGCTTTTTGCTGCCTGTCATATTCACGCAAGCAGTCACGCGCCAATCCTCGATTGGAGGATTTGCATCTCCGCACTATGATGCGTTCCGCAATTTTACCTCCAGCCTCGTTGCGGGTGATATTGCAACAGCGGAAACTTTCGCTGCGCTGCGCTGCGAAAAACCCTTGCGAGGCGGGCCCAACTCGCACCTGCACGCGCGCCAGGTTCTGCACACCGTAGTTTCACCGGGACACATCGTGCGATGGAGTTACCCTGTGAAACGAGACTCAAAAAACGGTGTCTCGCTAATCACTTATCGACATAGCGATCGCAAGCATTTGAAAAATTCGTCTGCACGTCGCGCGCGTGACGATTCTGTAAAAAATTTTTGGCTGTGACGAGGATTTGTCACATGACGCGGCGCATTTTCGATTCTGTGCACGAATCCAAAAACTTGGTCACGAGCCTGTGCACAAGTCGCGCGCGGCGTTAACGCTGGTCAAGTTTTTTGATGCATCGAGTGTGAATCAATTTCGTTGCGAGTCTTTCCGCTTAGTGTATTCCTTAAGTCGTTCGCGGCGCCCACGATCTTGAGACCAGCGCGGTTTTGGAAACGGGGCGAGCGTGCAAATCGGCGGCGGTGTGCACGTTGGCGACGCTTCAACAAGCGATTGTCGGTTCAAAACCCATAGCAACATGGGAATGGTAGCTCTTTGTCTGAATGTCTCCAAGCGAGATCCAAGCGCAAACGAGAGACATCTTGAGACTACCCCGACACGCGTGATTGGCGAAGCCGGGCGAACGAACAGTGCAGACGGGCAGGACATCGGCGACTTTAGCCGCGGATGTCTTCAGGACACGCAGGACCTTGCCGTGAGCAATCACGGCAGGACGGGGAGGTATCATGTCTTACGGACAGAACGCGGTATTGAAACAGGTTTCCCATTCCAACGATGCCGTTTTAAATCCGTCGGACACCCAGCCTCCCGCGTGTGACGGAGCGCCGAGTACGCGCTGACCTCGCGACCCCTCCATCTCTGACATCGCTGATCGGACGCGGCGTTCTCGCCGAACGGTCGAGCCATGCCTGACGATGGACTCGCTTTGAGGTCGCGCCATGCCAGGAACCCTATGGCAGGAACCCTGCATGGCGCTCACAACGCAACTATTATCTCTCAAGAGAAGTTTTGACG